>NZ_JARJBE010000001.1:0-1004240 GCF_029269915.1 Rhodococcus sp. C3V | reverse complement strand
GTCGTGGTCGGCTCAGTCGTCGTGGGCTCAGTCGTGGTCGGCTCAGTCGTGGTCGGCTCAGTCGTCGTGGTCGGCTCAGTCGTGGTCGGCTCAGTCGTGGTCGGCTCAGTCGTGGTCGTCGGCTCAGTCGTGGTCGTCGGCTCAGTCGTGGTCGTCGGCTCAGTCGTCGTGGGCTCAGTCGTCGTCGTCGGCTCAGTCGTGGTCGGTGTCGGTGTCGGAATTACGGTCGTGCCGCAGTTGTGACGGTGACAATGCCAGCCATAGTTGCCGTTGCCGTTGTTGCCGCCGTTGCCGTTGTTGCCGTTGTGACCGCCACCGTTGCCGTTGTTATTGCCACCGTTGTTGCCGTAATTGCCGTTTCCATTGCCGTTGTTGCCACCACCGCTGTTGCCGCCAGGTTGGGCGGCGACGATGGCGGGGAAGACCGATACGGCAAGGACGCCGATACCCATCAGGCACATCACAGCAACAAGCATCATCGCTAGCCGTCGTGGCTGGCTCATCGACATTCCTCCCCGACACATACGTCCGACCTGCGGAAAACTGCGGCAGACTCACCGTGCCTATCGCACCGGACACACCCTCGTTACATTTCCGGCAAACATGTATCAGCCCAAGGATCATCCCTCACTTGGAAGCTCAACGGTCCGGATCAGCGGTCGCAATCGTATGAAACGGCGCACACTCAGATCGAATCTTCGCAATTCGGGCAGGCCCTGAAAATGCAGGAAAGGGTCGTTCAACTTTCGTTGAAAGACCCTTTTCGCTGGTACTTCTTGGTGGAGCTGAGGGGAATCGAACCCCTGACCTCTTCGATGCGAACGAAGCGCGCTACCAACTGCGCCACAGCCCCGTGCCACCGCCTCAGCGGTGCTCGGCAACTCTAACAGGAACGAATACTCCCGTTGGAATCACCCGACACGAACTTTCGGCCCGACAAGATCGGCCCAGAAGATCACTGACCGGACGCGCGACGCATCTCGGTGTGCCTGATCTCTTCTTCGTAGTGATCCAGGTGATCGAACACCGGATCTTCGTCGTCGACCTCGAGGACAACCGCTCCTGGCCGACGCAGTCGCGCCGGAATCAGGCGAAGCTCTTCGTCGGTGTGCGATTCGACTCCGAGTCGCGATCGGTTGAGGCGTTCGGTACGACGGCGGCGAATCTCTTGCTCGATCCGAACCTGCCGACGCAAGTACGCCATGTACCCGCCGAGGCCGCAGACGGTCAGCGCAAACAACCACCACACCATCGGCGAGATGATCAATGCGAGAGCGCCCGAGAGAATCGCGACGAACGCAAGTCCCAGCAATGTCCGCTGACGGAATGCATACCGCGCCTCCCGGGCGATGGCATCCGCTTCGGGGTCGAATCCGCCTCGGCCGCGCCGAACCGGAACAAATTCTCCGACCGGTGCACGACCGCCGGCGTAGTCGTCTTCTGCGTGAGTGTCCATCTGGTCCTCCGCGTCGTAGCTGCTGCGCACTGGTTCTGGTTGCCAGTTCGGATCGCTTCGATGTCCTGCTGCCGGCCCGCGCTGAACAGGGTTGCTGTCGCCGCGGTGGAGTACTCGAGTCGCGAGTGCCGCGTCACTCGTCTGCCGGATCCTGGGGCGCTTGTTGACAAGCATCGGCACCAGGACGAACAGCCACACGGCCACCAGCCCGATCCACACGAATGAGCTAGGCATGCCGCGGCCTCCTCCCGATCACCTACCAGCACCTATGCCAGCCGTTGACGAGTCAAGGTTAACGGCCGACGCCCTCGCATCGTTGCCGACGCGCCGAACCCCACCATACTCATGTGTCACACGCGTACCGAACTGAACTTCCGGTTCAGTCCCAAAAGTCTCGAGTTCTGGTTGAATCAAAAACCACATTTTCCCGCCCGAAAGTAGGACTACTCAGCGGTAACTGCTGTTTAGCTCGCGTTTCTCACGCTTCTGGCGCCGTCTTCGTCACACCCACGAAGCGCGTCCGGACCGCACCAATCTGTCGACGACGGTGGTGGGTACTTCCTCGATGGTCATTCCGACCAGAAGATGATCACGCCATTGGCCGTCGACATCGAGGTAGCGCTTGAGAAGACCTTCCTCCCGGAACCCAACATTTCGTAGGACTGCGCGACTCGACGCGTTCTCCGGCCGAACAGTGGCCTCCACTCGATGCAGACCGACCTTCGAGAATGCGTGATCGAGTGTGAGTGCAACGGCAGCTGTGGCTACGCCCCCACCGGTCACGTGCGAGGCGACCCAATAGCCCACCCAGGCGGACCGCAGAGCGCCGCGCACCACATTTCCGATGGTGACCTGCCCGCAGTACTTCCCGTCGAGTTCGATCACCAGGGGAAGGATCCTGCCCTTGCGCGCTTCGGAGCGAAGGTTTCCGCACAGGGACGGCCAGACGGTGATGTGGTGGCGAGCATCCCAGGGCGATTCTCCGGTGGGCTCCCACGGCTCGAGGTGCTCGCGATCGCGAATGCGGAGACGACTCCACACAGCAGCGTCACGGAGCTTCACGGGGCGGACGGTCACCACTCCCGCGGGCACTCGCAGCGGGCCGAGATCTTCCGGCCATCCTGGATGGACTGACATCACACCCCACTCGGGTCGGCGTTACCCACGTTGGGCGAGAAAAGCTACGTCGACTTCTTCACCGATGTGCACTTCGGTGACGTCTCGATCGACCAGAACCAAGCAATTGGCTTCCGCCAAGGTCGCGAGGAGATGTGAGGACGCACCGGGCGCACCCCCGAGGGCCTGCACCAGGTACTCCCCTGTCGCTTCGTCACGCATCAGCTGACCACGCAGAAAACCCTTGCGATCGGCAATCGACGTGATCGTTCCCACTGTCCGCGCCTTCACTACTCGCCGCATCGGCTGGCGGCGTCCGAGCGCGATTCTGATCAGCGGGCGAACCATGACTTCGAATACCACCAGTGCGCTGACCGGGTTGGACGGTAGGAGAAAGGTCGGAACCTCGTCCCTTCCCAGCTTTCCGAAGCCTTGCACCGATCCCGGATGCATGGCAACGCGCTCCACCTCGAGTGTCCCCAGGTCGGCAAGCGCCTCACGAACCTCGTCGGACGCTCCGCCGCCCACGGCACCGGCGATGACAACGATTTCCGAGCGAATCAGCTGTCCCTCGACTACTTCGCGAAGACGACGAGAGTCGTTGCCTGCGATTCCCACACGGTTGACGTCGGCGCCGGCATCGCGCGCTGCGGCGGCGAGGGCATACGAATTGACGTCGTAAACCTGGCCTGGCCCCGGCGTGCGATCCACGTCGACGAGTTCTCCACCGACGCTGATAACGGAGAGGCGCGGACGGGGATGGACGAGTACTTTGTCGCGGCCGACCGCAGCGAGCAACCCGACCTGTGCGGCTCCGATGATGGTGCCTGCCCGAACGGCCACGTCGCCCGGCTGGACGTCGTCGCCTGCACGGCGAACGTAATCGCCCGAACGCACCGGCTCGAAGATCCGAACGCGAGCGCGACCACCGTCGGTGTTTTCGAGCGGGAGCACGGCGTCGGCCAGCGTGGGCAGCGGCGCGCCCGTGTCGACTCGAACGGCCTGACGCGGTTGCAAGCGGATCGGTTGGCGTGAGCCCGCCGTCACCTCGCCGACCACCGGCAAGCTGAGGTCCGTAGGCTCGCCGTCCTCGCCGCGGAGGTCGGCTCCAGCTCCGGCGACATCGACACTGCGAACCGCGTAACCGTCGATGGCAGCTTGATCGAATCCCGGCAATGGGCGTTCGGTCACCACTTCCTCGGCACACAGCAGTCCCTGCGCCTCCGAGATGGCGACCCGAACCGGACGGGGTGCCACTGCAGCAGCGGTAACCCTGGTCTGCTGCTCCTCAACCGACCGCATCTGGTCCGCGTCCTCCTGTGTCTGGAAATTCGGTGATATCCGTCAGCTCATGATGCCTTGCCGCCGAAAAGGGACAAGCACATTGATACTGCGTTATCGGGCGATCAACCACCGTGGCGACACGCTCAGCGGTCGAGCCGATCCGCGAGCCACTTACGCAAGGACGGGCCGTAATCGTCACTGTCGAGTGCCAGGTCCACCGAAGCGCGGAGGTACCCGCCGGGGTTGCCCAGGTCATGACGCGTTCCGCGGTGCACCACCACGTGAACCGGATGGCCCTCGGAAATCAGGAGAGCGATGGCGTCGGTGAGTTGCAACTCACCGCCGGCTCCCGGCTCGATGCGACGAAGTGCGTCGAAGATCGCACGATCGAGCAGATAGCGACCTGCAGCGGCAAAGGTCGACGGCGCGTCTTCCACAGCCGGCTTCTCGACCATGCCGACGACCTTGAGGACGTCGGGATTGACCGCGTCGGGAACGATCTCGACGTCGAAGACGCCGTAAGCGCTGACTGCGTCTTTCGGGACGTCGATTGCACAGAGAACGGACCCGCCGCGCTTGGCCCGAACTCGCGCCATGATCTCCAGGACGCCACGCGGTAGTACGAGATCATCGGGCAGAAGGACCGCGATGGCGTCTTCGTCGTCGTCGAGAACCGACTCGACGCAACCGACTGCATGCCCGAGGCCGAGAGGCTGCTCCTGAATCACGGAGTCGACTTCGAGCAAACCCGGCGCTTTGCGCACCTTCGCCAGGGCAGCGAGTTTTCCGCTTGCTTCCAGCTTGCTTTCGAGCACGAGATCCTCGACGAAGTGGGCAACCACGCCGTCTTTGCCCGGGGACGTCACGATGACGAGCCGCTCGGCTCCCGAGTCCGCAGCTTCACCTGCCACCAGTTCGATACCCGGTGTGTCCACGACCGGCAGCAATTCTTTCGGAACCGTCTTGGTGGCAGGCAGGAAACGCGTACCAAGTCCGGCTGCGGGAACCACGGCCGTACGGAAGGCCCTCGTGCTGCTAGCGACAACGTCTGTCATGCCAACACCTTAGCCGCCGCTTGTTACCGCTCGGTCAGCACGACGAATATCGTTGCGGGGTGACACCTCAGACAAAAGCACAATGGCGACAAATCACACTCGCAGCACGTGATGCAGTCTCCGAGCACACTCGAAACACGGAAACTGCGGCGTTGATCACGCACATACGTTCAGTGATTGTCGACGGCTCGGTCGTCTGTGCGTACGTCCCCACCCGCACCGAACCAGGATCCACCGATTTGCTCGACGCCGTTGCCGAGATCGCTCAGCGTGTACTACTTCCGATCACCGGGGAGCCGGGACCGTTGTCCTGGGTCGAGTACAACGGCGCGAACGGTTTGCGCCCCGCGAAGTACGGCATTCGGGAGCCTGTCGGACCCGTCTTGCCACCGGAAGCCCTGTCCGACGTGGAATGCATGCTGATCCCTGCTCTCGCGGTGGATCTTCGCGGAACACGCCTCGGCCGTGGCGCAGGCTTCTACGACCGGACGCTCGGGTCGGTCGGACCACAGACTCGGCTCGTGGCAATTGTCAGAGACTCCGAACTCGTCGAGGCCTTGCCTGCCGACGACCACGACATTCCCATGGGCTGGGCATTGACGCCAAGCGGCGGTCTCACGCCGCTCCAAGGCGATTGATCTGCGGGAATAGATCCCTGATTAGCGCTGTTGGCACTGTCACTTGTAGAGTGCTAAAGGCTGCGGTGTAAATACGCGGCTGCTCGAACATCACAGTGCGGAGGAAGCCCGGTGCCCACCTACTCATACGCATGTACGGAATGTGACAACCGTTTCGACATCGTCCAGTCCTTCAGCGAAGATTCGCTGACGGTCTGCCCAGCTTGCTCAGGCAAGCTCCGCAAGCTGTTCAACTCTGTTGGCATCGTGTTCAAGGGCAGCGGCTTCTACCGCACCGACAGCCGCGGCGGCTCCGGGACTGCGAGCGAGCCCGCCAAGAGTGATTCGGCACCCGCTGCGAAGTCCGAGTCCAAGTCGGACTCCTCTTCGACATCGAGTTCGTCGACCAGCACGCCTGCGCCCGCAAAGGCTGCCGCGAGCTGATTTCCACAACCTCCGGGTTGTCCACAGTTTCACATGGTTAGGGCCGGAAGCACCGCTTCCGGCCCTAACGTGCATGAATGCCGTCAGCACGTTCTCGCTCGCCGAGGCGCTCCGATCCACTGCGCGCCCAACTCGATCTCAGCCCGAGCACCTTCGATCGCGTCGTCGAACTGACACGCGGCACACGATTCCGCACGGCGACAGTCCGTAAGATCGCAGCCGTTGTCCTGGCCACACTCGGCGTTGTTCTCTTCTTTCGAGGCGATCCCGCGACCGACACCGTCGCCGTAGTTGTCTCGAGCCGCGATCTCACTCCGGGGCAGGTGATTGCGGATTCGGATGTCGAGATGCGAGAGATCGACTCGAAACAACTTCCCGAAGGAGTTGTCTCCGATACCGACCTGGTAGTCGGGAGAACCGTTGCCGGCCCGATTCGCTCCGGAGAAACCGTCACCGACGTGCGCGTTCTCAGCCCACGGCTGGCCGGGTTGTCGGTAGGAACCGACGACGCCCGCATCGTCCCCGTCCGATTGGCCGATGCGGCCGTCGCGGACATGTTGCGCAGCGGGGACGTCGTCGACGTCCTGACCGTCGGCCCTGACACATCCCGCCCAGACACACCCCACCCCGACACACCCAACGAATCAGTTGCAGACAAGGCCCCACAAATTCTTGCGGCAGGAGCGGTAGTCGCGTTGGTCACCACGTCGGAAAGTACACGTAACCAGCAGGAACAGGTGATTTTGCTGGCCCTGCCGACACCAGCAGCCAACGTCGTAGCCGCGGCATCTCTGTCCAATGCGATCACCGTGACATTCCGCTGACCGCACAAAGCGTCCGAAGCTCCTCTAGGATTTTTCCAGTCGGTTCGGTATCAACGGACCATCTGGCACTTGCCATCGGAGACTCGAGGGGACACCGACATGCTCAAGGGATTCAAGGACTTCCTGCTTCGCGGAAACGTGCTCGACCTGGCCGTCGCAGTGGTCATCGGCGCGGCCTTCACCGCCATCGTGACTGCCTTCACCAGCAATATCATCAACCCACTTGTCGCTTCGATTGGCGGAGCCAACGAATACGGGTGGGGCATTCAGCTGACGGGTGACTCCGCTGAGACGTTCCTGAACTTCGGTGCGGTCGTCACCGCGATCATCAACTTCATCATCATCGCAGCGGTCGTCTACTTCGTGCTGATCGTCCCTGCGAATGCGGCGAAGAAGAAGTTCGTCTCCGAGCCCGAGGACAAGGAAGCCAGCGAAACCGATCTGCTCATCCAGATCCGCGACATCCTCTCGGCCAATGCCGGTGGCGCCGACACAGGAGCGCACGCCAAGACTCTCGAATAGGCAGTGCCCACAGATCAAATCAGGCCCTCGGACATTTGTCCGGGGGCCTGATTTACTTCTCAACCCCCGTGGTGCGGGGGCCGCTGACTGCGCAGCCAGTCGTCGTCCGAGGACCGCGAGGATCCTTCGGGACCCCGCTCGTCCGACGTCGTCTCGGGAAAGACGTCCCCGAAGATGCGCGCCAGGCGCTTCTTGTCGACTGACGGCTTCTTCGGGGTATCTGGTTGCTCCGACAAGCTGTCTCAGCCCTCGAGGCTGGAAAGCTCGGCGATCACGTGACTCGCCAAAGCCGTCAGGGTTGCCATGCCGTCGCGAATTGCCGGCCTGGTCGACGCCAGATTGGCTACCACGGTGCTTCCCGAAACCCCGACGAGGCCGCGGGACAAGCCTGCTTCGAGCGATCCGGCCGAAAGACCGGAAGCACGAAGTGCTTCGGCAATTCCCGGGATCTCGCGATCGAGAACCTCAGCGGTCACGTCAGGAGTGACGTCACGCGGGGATACCCCGGTACCGCCGACCGAGATGACGAGGTCGACGCCACCGATGACTGCGGTGTTGAGAGCGTTGCGGATCTCCACTTCGTCGGCGGCGACGGCGACCGTCGCATCGACGAGAAAACCCGCTTCGTTCAGCAGTTCCGTGACCAGTGGACCGATGGAGTCGGTGTTGTCGCCGTGGGCTGTGCGATCGTCGACGATGACGACCAGAGCGCGGCCGGCCGATGTGGCTTCGAGTTCCATGACTCCTACCGTAGTGTCCGATCCCGACGCCGTTGCGATCTGGCCGAAGATCGGGTCGATCGTCTGCTGATCGCCGAACATCATCGACCGCCCTGCGCTGCCGCGGTTCCCAACGTGACGTCGACGGTCTTGGTCTGCCCGCCGTCGCTGTACGTGATCGAGACCTTGTCGCCGGGAGCATGTGAACGCACTGCCGCGATCAGCGAATCACCATCTGCGACAACACGATCGTCGACCTTGGTGATGACTGCACCCTTCGGGATACCGGCCTTGGCGGCCGGCCCGTCAGCAGTGACATCCATGACGGTTGCGCCGTCGGCGTTGTCCTGCGACGGCACGGTCACGCCGATCATGGCCTGAGTCGCCTTGCCGGTCTTGATCAGTTCGTCGGCGACGCGGCGTGCCTGATCGATCGGGATGGCGAAACCGAGGCCGATCGAACCGCCTTGGGTACCCGACGACGCTCCGAGCGAGGCGATCGCCGTGTTGATGCCGATCAGCTGGCCGTCCATGTTGACGAGGGCGCCACCGGAGTTGCCGGGGTTGATCGCTGCGTCGGTCTGCAGAGCGTCGATGACGGTGTTCTGGTTGCCGGACTCGCCGCTCGTGGACACCGGGCGATCGAGTGCGGAGATGATGCCTTCGGTGACCGTGCCGGCCAGGCCGAGTGGGGACCCGACGGCAACCACCTGCTGTCCGACCTGGACGTCGCCGGAGTTGCCGAGATCGATGGGGGTGAGGTCGTTTCGACCGTCGACCTTGATGACGGCGATGTCGGAGACGGGGTCGGCACCGACAAGGGTGGCCGAGGCCTTGGTTCCGTCGGAGAACGCAACGCGAAGTTGCGCTCCCTGTGCGCCGGCAACGTGGTTGTTGGTCAGGATCAGACCGTCGGAGGACAGGATGACACCGGAGCCCTCACCGCCCTGTCCCTGCGCGGTGGCCACCTCGATCTGCACGACGCTCGGCACGACCTTCGAGGCAACGGCCTGAACCGAGCCGGCGGGAGCGTTGGACGTGTTGGTCGCAGTGGGCTTCGGAGCGTTCAGAGAGTTGGTGACCGTCGCGGTTCCACCGTTGCGGTCCGCGACGACGGCGCCGACCACGCCACCGACACCGCCACTGACCAGGACCAGGGCGAGAGCGCCGGCAACCAGCGCCATGCGTCCCGACTTCGGCTTGGTGGTGGTCGAACCGGAGTTCGGCCCCTGCAGCGGTGCGGGGATCTGATTGTGGCCGCCGCCCGGGCCGTTCGGACCGCCGGGGCCACCAGGGTTGGGTGCGCCGTACGGGGCGCTCTGCTGGTACGCGGCCTCATGGGCACCGTGCGGGTGGCCGAAAGCCTGCGTGGGCTGCTGCTGTGCCTGCCCGAAGGCTTCGGCGGGTCGGGCGAACGACTCGGTCGGCTGGTACGGCTGCTGAGGCGCCTGCCCCTGAGGCTGCTGCGGCGGCACGGGAGGCTGTGCCTGAGGTGCTGTCGGCTGTGCTTGAGGTGCTGTCGGCTGCGCCTGGGTGGTGGGCTCGCTGTTGGGCTGCTCGGGCCGGGTCGGCCCGACGTTACGGTCCTCGGTCATCGGCTCGCTTTCGTCTACGGTGACCACCGGACGGGCAGTCACAACTGTTCTGCCGACAATGCTGCCTTGCGCTGCTGAGAAGGCGCTGAGACGTGCCTGTCACTTTACCCAGAGTTCGACGTGAAAAACCGGTGTTGTCGGTTCGGCCCGAAAGACTTTCGGGCCGAACGCATTAAGCCGTGACGTCAGTCACCGAAGCGAGGGACCAACGGGTCTACAGAACACGCTACTCGGCACTCGGCCCCGGTTCACCGGGAAGCACGATACGAACAAGCGCTCCCCCACGATCGGATTCGTCGATCGCGATGGTGCCGCCGTGCTTGACGACGACCTGACGCACAATCGCAAGTCCCAGACCCGATCCCGGCATCGAACGTGCCGCAGTCGACCGGTAGAAACGATCGAACACCAACTCCCGATCCTCCTCCGGAATGCCAGGTCCCGCATCACTTACGGTCAATTCCAACAATCCTTGACCCACCGGACGCATTTCGACGCGTACCTGTTCGCCCTTCGGACTCCACTTCGCAGCGTTGTCGAGGACGTTCAGCACGGCACGCGACAGGCCCGCTTGATCTCCGTAGACGTACCACGGAGTGGTGACCGCCTCGAACTCGATTTCGTTGCGCCTGCGCCGCGCTCGTTCGAGCGCACGCTCGACGACGTCGCTGACGTCGACGCGCTCGTACACGGTTTCGGGTGCGTCTTCACGGGCCAGGTCGACGAGGTCGCCGACCAGAGTCGAGAGTTCCTCGATCTGCGCGACGACGTCGGCACGAAGTTCTGCCATGTCCTCGTCGGGAATCTGCGGCGCACCGGGGCGACTGGACGCGATCAGCAATTCCATGTTGGTGCGCAACGAAGTCAACGGCGTCCGCAACTCGTGTCCGGCGTCCGCAACGAGGCGCGACTGACGCTCACGGGACTCGGCGAGCGCCCGCAGCATCGTGTTGAAACTCTCTGTCAGGCGCGCCAATTCGTCGCTGCCGGTAACGGGGATCTGCGTCAGATCGTCGGTCCGAGCGACTCGTTCGGTGGCAGCCGTCAGCCTGGCAATGGGTCGTAAACCGGTGCGGCCCACGGTAGTACCCGCCACTGCCGCAAGTATGACGCCACACCCGCCGACCACGAAGAGCACCCAGGCCAGACGGTCCAGTACCGCAACGGTCGGCGCGAGCCGCTGACCGATCACCAAAGTGCTGCCGTCATGGGTTCGTTGAGCCAGCACTCGCTGACCGTCGACGGTTCGCAGCGAGGAATCCGATTCGCCACGCGCTACGGCGTCTTCGGCTTCACCGATCGGCACGTCGGAACCGGGCGGCTGGTACGTGCTCAGGTCCGAGAAGATCAGGGCCACACTGATGTCGGTGGTGTACAGCGTCGCACCGGAGATGTAGCGAGGATCGAATCGCACGACATTGCTGTCGATGAGCACCGCTGCCCTGGTACGCAACTGGTGATCGACGTCCGCGTAGAGCGCACGCGAAACCACCGCGTAGGCAGCGATCGCCATGACTGCGACGGCAATGGCCACCACCGACGCGGCGAGCAGCGTCACACGCCAACGCAATGACACCGAACGGGTCAGTGGCATCGGCGGGCGCATTTCGACGGACGCTTGGGTGGTGGAGGATTTCTTCGGTTCGGCGTTCTTGCCGAACGGAGCGGTGATCACGGAGGCGTCTCCCGCAGGACGTAGCCGACTCCGCGGACGGTGTGGATCAACCTCGGTTCGCCGTCGGCTTCCGTCTTGCGACGCAGGTAGCCGACATACACCTCGAGGGCATTGCCGGACGTCGGGAAGTCGTATCCCCACACTTCTTCGAGAATGCGTCCACGGGTCAGCACGCGGCGTGGGTTGGCCATGAGCATTTCGAGGAGGGAGAACTCGGTGCGCGTCAGGCTGATCGATCGTTCGCCGCGCTTGACCTCACGGGTGACCGGGTCGAGGGTGAGGTCCTCGAACGCCATCATTTCGGAATCGGCGTCCAGATCGGGCGCGGTGCGGCGAAGTAGTGCACGCAACCTGGCAAGCAACTCTTCCAAAGCGAAGGGCTTGGGCAGGTAGTCGTCCGCTCCGGCATCGAGACCGGCCACTCGCTCGCTGACCGAATCGCGGGCGGTGAGCACGAGGATGGGCAGGTCGTCGCCGGCACTGCGAAGACGACGGCACACTTCGAGTCCGTCGAGTCGCGGCATCATGACGTCGAGCACGACGGCGTCGGGCCGGTTGGCGAGGATCTTCTCGAGTGCGTCGAGTCCGTCGACCGCGAGCTCGACCGTGTAGCCGTTGAAGCTGAGCGACCGCCGAAGCGACTCGCGAACCGCCCGGTCGTCGTCGACCACCAAAATACGCATACCGACAGTTTGGACTGAAGTGCTGAGATGCGGCTGAGAGGGTCCGATTCCGGCCTCCGGCGTGTCGCGGTCAGTCCCGGGTTCGCCTCGGCCCGGGCAGGCTCCAATGACGCCATAACGCAAGCAGTCTGAACACCGCGGCGAACGCTGTGCCGCACACCAGCGCGGCGTTGGTGGACAGTCCGGCTTGCGAGACTGTGACCACCAACGCAGCGCCGAGCAGTGCGGGAACCGCGTACAGGTCCTTGTGCAGGAGCAGTGGCACCTCGTTGACGAGAACGTCGCGGATCACGCCGCCGCCGATCGCCGCGGTCGCACCGATCAACGTCGCCGCCAGCGAACTGGCGTTGTTGTCCAGCGCGATGACGGCGCCGGTGCTCGCGAACAAGCCCATCCCCAGTGCGTCGAGCGCCAGGATTTCACGACGCAGTCGATTGAGCGGCTCGTGGAGGTAGAACACGGCGAGTGAGGTGGCGGCGGCCGTTCCGAAGTACGGCCAACTGCTCAGAGAGCTGGGCGGATGGACGCCGAGGAGAACGTCGCGGACGATACCGCCGCCGATGCCGGTGAACACACCCACCGAGCACACCCCGAAGATGTCGAGTCGCTTGGTGACGCCCACCAGGGCACCCGAGGCCGCGAACGCCACGATGCCCACCAGTTCGAGGATCCTCAGCAGCACCGGCCAAGGATCGCACGGTCAGATGCGGCTCGGGTCGATCACCCCGAGTCGAACTGCTTTGACCAGTCGCCGAGGGACTCGGTGGGTCTGGCCGAAGGCCGTGACCTCGACCAGATCGGGCGCCGTCGCCTTCCACTGGGCACGACGGCTGCGAGTGTTGGAACGGGACATCTTCCGCTTGGGAACGGCCATCAGAGTGCCTTGCGCTTTCCGTAGCGCCGCTCGAACTTCTCGACGCGTCCGGCGGTGTCCATCACACGTTGCGCTCCGGTCCAGAACGGGTGAGAGTCGCTCGTGACGTCGACGACCAGCAGCGGGTACGTGCCACCATCTTCCCATTCGACGGTGCGCTCACTCGTCACGGTCGATCGGGTCAGGAAGCTCTTGCCGGTGCTGGCGTCCTGGAAGACCACCGGGTGGTAGTCGGGGTGCATCTGCTTCTTCATTCGTTTCCCTCTCGCGTTGATTCGGTTTCGGCATAAGGTGATTCGGATTCGTCACACGGGTCTTCGTGAAACTCGCCGAACGGGTCTTCCCACGTTGCCCACGACGCTTCGTCCGCCAATTCGTCGTCGGTGACCAAGGCGTGCTGCAGTGTTCGGTCGATCTCGAGCGGGTTCGCACCGCACGTCAGAACGACCATCGAGGTGTCGCGATCACCGAAACGCTCGTCCCATTTCAGGGCCGCGAGTGCACGGCGTTCAGCTGGAACGTGGTCTCGTTCCTCCGGCGTCATCGCGGCAAGCCAGGTGTCCGCGCTGGCAACTCGCAGGCCACCGCCCGCCGATTCGAGCCAGAGCGCTTCACCCGGTTGCGTTGCCACCCAGACTCGTCCGCGGGAGTACACGACGCCTTCGAGCAGGACGTCGATCGCCTCGTGCAGACGACCGGGGTGGAACGGCCGGTTCGCGGTGAACTCGACGAGCATCACTCCGCCGTCGTCGTCGAGCGGCGGCTGGCGACGCAACAGCGGTGAGTGAGCGTCGGCCAGTTCACCGCGTCGCGCATCCGCAGGCACCTCGAGGAGCAGTGCCTCGATGTCGTCTCCCTCGTCGAAGACGGGTACCCGTGGAGCGATGCGCGCGAGAACCGCATTCAAGCGGGACCGCTGCCAGCCGTCGAGCGCATCGGACCCGCGTAGGACGAGCGCGTCGGCGAAGTCGACCTGCCCGACGACGACCTGAGCCAGGGTGCGGTCGTCGTCGAGAGCTTCGTCGCCGGTGGCGTCTGCCAGCCAGGTCGCCGCGTCGATGCACGTCACGACGGCGTCGACGCGGACGTCCCGCTGCGCCGGTCCGTCCAGTTGGCCGACGACGCCGGTTACGACGACGTGCTCGATCGCCCAGCACAGCGCCTCGGGCTCGAGTTGCCGGTCCAACAGCAACACGATCCGCTGCACCGAACTGTGCGAGTGAAGCCGGCGCAGGAGCGGCAGCAAGTCTTCGCGCAGGGTGCAGGAGACGCAGCCGTGCGCGAGCTCGAGGATCGTCTCGCGCTCGGACACAGTGCCGGCAGACCCGGCACTCCCGGTCATCGAGGTGACCGTCCGCCGGACCACCCCTTCACGGACGTGGCTCAGGTCGTGGTGGACCAGAACAGTTCCGGTCCGCAGCAACGCTCGTGCGGTGTGTGGGGTGGATTCGCTCATGCCGGCGACCAGGACCAGCGGAGTCCTGCCGTCCAAGATCGTGTTCACAGCGGGCCTTTCTGGGAATGATTGTCATTACCGAGGTTGAACGGTACATTGATCTCACCGCATTGTCGAAAATGATTGTCATCTGCAAGTTGAAAGGAACACCCATGTCGGCTCACTGCCAAGTGACCGGACGTGTGCCGGGGTTCGGAAAATCCGTCTCGCACTCTCACAAGCGTTCGAACCGTCGCTGGAACCCGAACATCCAGCGCAAGACCTACCTCCTGCCCAGCGAGGGGCGTCGCATCACACTCACGCTCTCGACCAAGGGCATCAAGACGATCGACCGCGACGGCATCGAATCCGTCGTCGCCCGGATCCGCGCGCGCGGCGAGAAGGTCTGAGCAGATGGCACGCAACGAGATCCGCCCGATCGTGAAACTCAAGTCCACCGCGGGCACCGGGTACACGTACGTGACCCGCAAGAACCGTCGTAACGACCCCGATCGACTCGTACTGAAGAAGTACGACCCGGTGCTGCGAAAGCACGTCGATTTCCGAGAAGAGAAGTAGGCATGGCCAAGAAGTCGAAGATCGCGAAGAACAACCATCGACGGGTCGTCGTCGAGCGGTACGCGGAGCAGCGGTCCGCTCTCAAGGAGACGATCCGCTCCCCGAAAAGCTCGGCAGAGGAGCGCGCGAAGGCCCAAGCGACCCTGCAACGTCTACCACGCGACGCCAGTCCGGTACGATTGCGCAATCGAGACGCTGCGGATGGACGTCCGCGCGGCCACCTGCGGAAGTTCGGGCTCTCCCGGATTCGCGTGCGAGAAATGGCGCACCGTGGGGAACTGCCTGGCGTACACAAGTCGAGCTGGTAAGGAAGTCGGATGGCAGTCAAGCGTTCACCGTCGAAGAAGCCACGCCCCGTAGAGGGTCGTAAGCCCAAGAAGAACCCGTTGTTCGCAGCGAAGATCACGCATGTCGATTACAAGGACATCAACTTGCTTCGCACGTTCATCTCGGACCGCGGCAAGATCCGCAGCCGCCGCGTCACGGGCCTGACCCCGCAGCAGCAGCGTCAGGTCGCCGTTGCAGTGAAGAACGCACGCGAAATGGCGTTGCTCCCCTTCACCGCCGCACGGTAGTCACACGTAGAAGTACCGAAGAGGTCGCGCAGTCACTCGACTGCGCGGCCTTTTTGTTGCCCTGACTAAGATTTTCCCGAAGTCGTTCATTCCAGTCGAGAGGTGCCCGCAGCGTGTCGGGAGTTGTTGCGGGTTTCACCGTAATTTTTGTTGTCATCGCGGTTGGGTATCTCCTCGGCCGTCTCGGCACCCTCGGTAGCCAAGGACAGTTCGTTCTCGGTCGACTCGTCTTCTTCGTCGCGACGCCTGCCCTGCTGTTCACCACCCTCGCGTCGTCCGATCTTTCGGTGATCTTCTCGCCGACGCTCGCCGTTGCGTCGGCTACTGCCTTTGCCGTCGGCGCTCTGTACGTCGTCGTCGCAAAGATCTGGCTCAACCGGCCGCTACCCGAACTGACCATCGGCGCGCTGTCGGCTTCGTACGTGAATTCAGCCAACCTCGGAATCCCGATCGCGGTGTTCGTGCTCGGCGATGCCACGTTCGTCGCGCCGCTCCTGCTCTTCCAGATCGTCGTGTACTCCCCGATCGCCTTGACGATCCTCGATCTGACGGCCCTTCGCGGCGCGGATGCCGAGAAGCTCTCGTTGATCGACACCGTCACCGCCCCGTTCAAGAATCCGATCGTGCTCGCGGGCGCTGCGGGGTTGATTGTCGCGTTGATCGGTTGGGTACCGCCCCGGCCGCTGATGCAGCCTTTCGAATTGATCGGCGCGACGTCCGTACCCGGTGCGCTGTTGGCATTCGGGCTCTCGCTCTACGGCGTGCGGGTGCTGGAGAAAGGCTCGAGTCCACGCCGCGACGTCGCGCTGGCGTCGACGCTCAAGATCGTGGTCCAACCTGTGCTGGCCTATCTGATGGCGCATTTCCTCCTCGACATCGACGGTCATCAGTTGTTCGCCATCGTGGTCGTCTCGACGTTGCCGACGGCGCAGAACGTCTTCATCTACGCAAGCCGCTATCGGCGCGGAATGGTCCTCGCCCGAGACAGTGCCTTTGTCACCACTTTGGCGTCAATTCCGGCAATTGCGCTGGTCACAGCGCTACTCGCTTGAGCAGGGTTACGGTGGATTCATGCGTGTACTAACCCTCGCCGTTCTGGCCTGCCTTGCTGTGGCCGGATGCTCCGTCGGGGCCCAGACCACGGGGCCGGTTGCCGCACCGAATCCGATGGCGGCCAACGAAGCAAGTCCCGCCGACTGGTCGCTCGGAACCCCCGTTCCCGACGAGGTCGACGACAGCGAGATGGGCACGGAGTTCGACAGCCGCACCGACATCGTGGGTGCGACGGCCACGATGTTCGAATCGTGGTCCGAGGTCGACGATCACACGGTGGCCGTCCACTTCGTGACCGGCACTCCGGAGTGCTACGGCGCGTACGCAACCGTCGAAGAGACCGATACGACGGTGATCGTCACGCTCCGAACCGGGGCACTGCCCGAGGCCGCGGACAAGATGTGCATTCTGGTTGCCGTGTTCGGCAGCTTGGATGTCCCGCTGAGCCGACCGCTCGGCGATCGTCACGTCATCAACGGCTAGCTGCGCGCCTAAACGGCACAAGTTCGACGATCGAACACGCCGTTTCGTCAGGTGTGGTGTGCGTCTCCTCGGGACAGACTGAAAACCGACACCCGTTCACTCGCTCGTCGGCAGCTTTCGACTCGAGCGGTGCTCAACATGAAGGAGCTCGCAAGTGCCTACTCTCCAGAGAGACGTTGCAATCGTCGGTGCCGGCCCCTCTGGCCTGGCAGCTGCAACCGCGCTGCGCAAGGCCGGTTTGACCGTCGCTGTGATCGAAGCGCGCGACCGCGTCGGCGGCCGCACGTGGACCGACACCATCGACGGAGCAGTTCTGGAAATCGGCGGCCAGTGGGTCTCCCCCGACCAGACCGCGCTGATCTCCTTGCTCGACGAACTCGGCCTGAAAACTTTCGAGCGCTACCGCGAGGGCGAGTCCGTCTACATCTCGTCGGCAGGTGAGCGGACGCAGTACACGGGTGATTCCTTCCCCACGAACGACACCACGAAGAAGGAGATGGACCGTCTCATCGACGAGATGGACGATCTCGCAGCACAGATCGGCGCCGAGGAACCGTGGGCACATCCCCTCGCCCGCGATCTCGACACAGTCTCCTTCAAGCAGTGGCTGATCAATCAGTCCGACGACGCCGAGGCACGTGACAACATCGGCCTCTTCATCGCCGGTGGCATGCTCACCAAGCCCGCCCACTCGTTCTCTGCCCTGCAGGCCGTACTCATGGCCGCTTCCGCAGGTTCGTTCTCCCACCTTGTCGACGAGGACTTCATTCTCGACAAGCGAGTGATCGGCGGAATGCAGCAGGTATCGATCCGCATGGCGGAGGCCCTCGGTGACGACGTCTTCCTCAACGCACCCGTGCGAACGGTGAAGTGGAACGAATCCGGTGCAACGGTGTTGGCGGACGGCGATGTTCGCGTCGAGGCAAGCCGAGTGATCCTGGCCGTACCGCCCAACCTCTACTCCCGAATCTCGTACGATCCCCCGCTGCCGCGTCGTCAGCACCAGATGCACCAGCACCAGTCCCTCGGCCTCGTCATCAAGGTTCACGCGGTGTACGAGACGCCTTTCTGGCGCGAAGACGGCCTCTCCGGCACCGGCTTCGGCGCGTCCGAGGTAGTGCAGGAGGTGTACGACAACACCAACCACGAGGACGATCGCGGCACCCTGGTCGCGTTCGTCTCCGACGAGAAGGCCGACGCGATGTTCGAGCTTTCCGTCGAGGAGCGTAAGGCCACGATTCTGGCCTCACTTGCCCGCTATCTCGGCCCGAAGGCCGAAGAGCCGGTTGTGTACTACGAATCCGACTGGGGCTCGGAGGAATGGACCCGCGGTGCGTATGCAGCGAGCTTCGACCTCGGAGGCCTGCACCGCTACGGCGCGGATTCCCGCACGCCCGTCGGCCCGATTCACTTCTCGTGCTCCGACATTGCGGCCGAGGGGTACCAGCACGTCGACGGTGCCGTTCGGATGGGTCAGCGAACCGCAGCCGACATCATCGCTCGCAGCAAAGCCTGACGGCCGCTTTGCCAAGTCTCGATCATTGCCCGGCAGTCACGATTGCCGGGCAATGATCGAGAGCAGTAGTTCGGCCCGAACCCTGGCCACTTCCAGCCGACAGTCGATCAGGCTCTCCACCTTCGCCATTCGGCTCCGCAGTGTGTGCCGGTGAACGCCCATCGTGATGGCGGCCGCTTCCCAGTGTCCGTTGGCCTCGAGAAATGCCCGCAACGACGCCAGCAGTTCGGTGCCGTTGTCACGGTCGTAGTCCTCGATCGGTGTGATCATCGTTTCCGCCAACGTGTTGAGCACTTCACGCGTCGAATCGAAAGACAGCAGCACACTTCCGGTCAGCGCCGCGAATTCCAAAGGTTCGCCACCGATTTCGGCCGCCGACGCACACAGCTGGGACTGTTCGACGGCGACCGCCAGCGCAGCGACCACCCGTCGCGCGCTCAAGCCGACACGAAGCGCGCGAAGATCCGACCTCGATACCCCGCCGAGCAGCTCTCGGGCGAACTCGACGTCGTCGGTTCCACGCAGCAGCACCGTGACGCGAGTGTCGTTGATCCGCGAGAACAACTGCCGCCCTGCCTTGTTCATGAACTCGGCAATCTCGGCTCCGACGCGTCCCGCTACGTCGGACGTGTCGGCAAGAACTGTCAATCCTCGGATCATTCCCTCGCCGTCGGCGGCCTGCCTGATCTGTTGCCACGCCGGCGCCGGGTCGCGATCCTCGGTGAGCAGCAGCCCGAGGGCGTGCGAATTCAACTGATCCTGAGTAGCACGCAGGCGCGCGGGTTTCTCGAAGTCCAATGCCAACAACGAGTTCGCGTGACCGAGCAGTATCTGATCGACGTAGCTGAGCGCCGAAGCACTGATCACCGCCAGGTATCCGTACGGCGTTCGCCCGACGCTGATCTGCTGCACCGCGATCGACGCTCCAGACCTTGCGAGCGTCACGCTACTGGAGGCACCGCCCCCGAGAGTTGCTCGCAGTTCGTCGATCACGTCGTCCGTCGGCAGTTGAGGTGAGCTCTCGAGAACTCTTCCGGCGACGTCGAGAAGAAGCACCGTCGCCGAAGTCGCGATCGCCAGTTCACGCACGGTCGCAGCCGTTCCGCCGGAAATGACGGCACGCGTCATCCGCGGTTGCGCCCGCGACGCCCGGAGGACAGCTTCATATTCCTGCTCTGCCAACCGGCTCATTACGCGCTTGACGACGGCAGCAAAAGGCGTCGGCAGCGGCACCTCGATCAGCGGGAGTCCGATCTCGTCGGCGACGGCCACCAGATCGGCCGGGACCTCGGGGTACGAGAGCCCGGTTCCGAATCCCACCGCCGCCACACCTGCCGCGTCGAGCATTCGGAGATAGCGGCCGCGCTTTTGCTGAGTGGACGGCAATCGGATGCCGGTGGTGAGGATGAATTCGCCGCCGGTCAACCACCGGAAAGGGTCGAGCAACTCCGTGGCGTGCGCAAATGTGATTTCGCGACCGACGCCCTGGGCGCCGCCTTTGAGTTCCAGCGCGAGGTCCGGCTGCGCCAACATCCACCGCACAGCGATCGTCATGGGCTGGACTGTACAACTCGGCGCGTCGGCGATCAAAGATTTCACCTTTTTGGCAGCTGCCTTTACTTGTGAGTCAGCGCACACTTGCTCACACACGCCCCACAAAGTGCGAGTTCCGTGCTGATCACCTCGGCCGGAACTCGTTCGACCTCGAGAGGAACCGGTACCGATGTCGATCGTCGTACTCGAGAACTACATCAACGGTGAATTCGTCGCCTCAGCCGCGACGGAAACACTCGACCTGATCAACCCCGTGGACGAGAGTGTGGTCGGGCGTACGCCGGTCTCCACGAAGGAAGACGTCGACGCCGCCGTCGAAGCCGCACAGAGAGCATTCGAGACCTGGGGCAAGACGACGCCGAGCGTGCGGCAGGCTGCACTCCTCAAGCTCGCCGACGCCATCGAAGCGCACAGCGACGAAATCGTCGCAGCCGAAAGCGCCAACACCGGCCAGGCTCACCAGATGATCGCCGACGAAGAGGTCAAGGTCGGAGCCGATCAGATGCGGTTCTTCGCCGGAGCCGCACGACTTCTCGAAGGCAAGGCGGCCGGAGAGTACATGGAGGGTTTCACCTCCTACGTCCGTCGTGAGCCGATCGGCGTCGTCGGTCAGGTCACTCCATGGAACTACCCGTTCATGATGGCGCTGTGGAAGATCGGGCCCGCCCTCGCGGCCGGCAACACGATCGTCCTCAAGCCCAGCGACACCACACCGGGCAGCACGCTGGTCCTGGCGAAGCTCTCGAAGGGCATCCTGCCGGACGGCGTGTTCAACGTCGTGCTCGGCAACGGCGGAACCGGAGCGACGTTGGTGGAGAACCCGGCCCTCGGTCTCGTCTCGATCACCGGTTCGGTGCGGGCGGGCATCGCTGTCGCCGTGTCCGCAGCACAGCAACTCAAGCGCGCGCACCTCGAACTGGGCGGCAAAGCGCCGGCGATCGTCTTCGGCGACGTCGACATCGAGAAGACCGCCACCGGCATCGCCGAGGCAGCGTTCTTCAACGGCGGCCAGGATTGCACCGCGGCCACTCGCGTGATCGTTCACGAGTCCATCCACGATCAGCTCGTCGAAGCCCTCGTCCGGAACGCCGAGAAGCTGCGCCCCGGAGCGCCTTCCGATCCTGATGCCTTCTACGGCCCGCTCAACAACATCAATCACTTCAACGCCGTGAGCGACAAGATCGCGAACCTGCCGGCGTCGGCCAAGATCGTTACCGGCGGAAAGCGTTCGGGCGAAACCGGATTCTTCTTCGAGCCGACCGTCATCACCGGCGTCGCGCAATCGGACGACATCGTGCAGGAAGAGACTTTCGGTCCTATCCTCACAGTCCAGAGCTTCTCCGACGAGAAGGAGGCGATCACGCTTGCCAACGACGTTCGGTTCGGCCTGGCCTCGAGCATCTGGACCAAGGATCACGGTGTCACGCAACGCGTCTCCGCTGCTCTCGACTTCGGTGCGGTGTGGATCAACTGCCACATCCCGCTCGTCGCCGAAATGCCGCACGGCGGCTTCAAGTATTCCGGTTACGGCAAGGATCTCTCGGCCTACGGAGTCGAGGACTACACCCGTCTCAAGCACGTCATGAGTTCGCACGACTGAGTCGCCGCCCCTCCTGCTGTGCGCCTTTATCAACCCCCCGCGGTTAATAAAGGCGCACAGCAGATTCCTCCAATCCGGAAAAGAGCCACCATGCGCCTTATCGTCGGATACCTCGCCACACCCAGCGGTAAAGACGGGCTGGTCCTCGGGGCCCAGCTCGCGCGCAGTCTCGGCGCGCAACTCGACATCTGCATGGTCCTCCCACCGGATCGGACACTGCCGGCCAAGGTTCCCTCGGAAGCCGGCTACGACGACATCCTCGCCGCGCGTGCCCACGACTGGCTCGCCGAGGCGAAAGCGTCGGTGCCCGAGGACATCCAGGTGGAAGTACACCTGAGCTTCCACGAGTCGTTCGCTCAGGGCCTGCTCGACGAAGTGGACCGACTGAATGCGCTCGCGATCGTGGTGGGAGCTTCCGGCGACGGTTTGCTCGGCCGTCACGCGATAGGTTCGGTCTCGACCGAACTGCTTCACTCCGCCCATGTCCCGGTAGCACTGGCGCCTCGCGGAACGCGGCACTCGGCGGCCACTGCTATACGAGAGGTCACCTGTGCACTCGGCACCCGTGTCGGCGCCGACATCGTCTTGAACACCGCCGTGCGCGCCAGCGAACTGATGCAGGTTCCGCTGCGACTGGTCTCACTGGTAGCGCTCGACCCCCAGAACGATCTGCGCGATCATCGCGACACCGCCGAGTCGGCCAGGGAGCGTGCACGAAATCACGCTCAGGACACACTCGACGTCGCAAGAGCCGCGCTCCCCGCGGAGTTCCCCATCGAGGTCATCATCGCCGACGGGTCTACCGTGGAATCGGCAGTGCGTCAACTGGACTGGCAGGACGGCGATCTCGTGATGGTCGGTTCAAGTCGCCTCGCCCAGCCCCGCAAACTTTTCCTGGGCTCGACCGCCGCCAAGATGCTGCGCGTACTGCCCGTACCCATGGTCGTAGTGCCCAAGCACGAATTCACCCAGCCGGAGGCACTGTCATGACCAGCACCGAACTGAGTTCCAAAGGCCTCGCCACCGGCAAGATCGGCATGATCTCCGGCGCGGTGCTCGGAATCTCCTCCGTGGCACCGGGTTACACCCTGACGGCCAGCATCGGATTGATCGTCGCCGCGGTCGGTCTCAAGATGCCCGCCATCTTCATCGCCGGCTTCATCCCGATGTTCCTCACCGCGTACGCGTACCGCGAACTGAACTCCGACACTCCTGACTGCGGAGCGTCATTCACGTGGTCCACCAAGGCATTCGGACCGTACGTCGGCTGGATGTGCGGCTGGGGCATGGTGATCGCCACCATCATCGTGCTCTCGAACCTCGCTGCAATTGCCGTCGACTTCTTCTATCTGTTCATCGCGCGGGTGGCCGACAATCCCTCCATCGCCGATCTGCCGGGCAATAAATTCGTCAACGTCGGCACCACACTGGTGTTCATCGCGTTGGCCACCTGGATTGCCAGTCGGGGAATCACTACCAGCGAGCGCGTACAGTTCGCGCTCGTCGGCTTCCAGATGGTGCTGCTGGTCGTCTTCGCCGTCGTTGCACTGGTTCACGTCGGCGCCGGCGACGCCCCGGCCGGATTGTCCTTCGACCTGAGTTGGTTCAACCCGTTCAGCGGACTCGCCATCGGTGCGTTTGTCATCGGACTCACCGGATCGATCTTCGCGTTCTGGGGCTGGGATACCTGTCTCACGCTGGGCGAGGAGTCGAAGAACCCCAAGAAGACCCCCGGCCGCGCCGGTTTGCTCTGTGTCGCAACCATTCTCCTTACCTACCTGCTGGTCGCCGTTGCCGCGATGATGTACGCCGGCGTCGGCGAGGAAGGCCTCGGCCTCGGCAATCCCGACAACTCCGAGAACGTCTTCGGCGCTCTGGCCGACCCGGTCCTGGGCAACTGGGGCGGAATGCTTCTGTTCCTCGCGGTCTTCGTCTCTTCAGTCGCCAGCCTGCAGACCACGTTCCTGCCCGCGGCACGAACCATGCTCGCCATGGGTGCATACGGAGCTTTCCCCAAGAAGCTCGCCGAGGTCTCGCCTCGGTTCCTGGTGCCGTCGTACGCGACCGTCGTGGCAGGCGCGGTAACCGCAGTGTTCTACAGCGTCGTCACGTTCCTGTCCGAAAGTGCTCTGCTCGACACGATCGCCGCACTCGGCATCATGATCTGCTGGTACTACGGCATCACCGCATTCGCGTGCGTGTGGTACTTCCGCAAGACGCTTTTCGAGAGCGTACGAAACTTCGTCTTCCGGCTCGCGTTCCCACTCATCGGTGGCCTCATGCTGCTTGCGGTGTTCGTCATTTCGGTCCAGGAGAGTATGAATCCGGACAATGCCAGCGGAGCATCCATCGGCGGAATCGGCCTGGTCTTCTTCCTCGGCTTCGGAATCCTCATCCTCGGCGCGGTCCTGATGATGGTCATGCGAGTGCGCAATCCCGAGTTCTTCGAGGGCAAGACCCTCAACCGCGACACGGAGGCTCTGCGCGACGAGAACGACCTCAGCGTGTCCTAGGAGACAGTAGATTCGGGGGCCTGCGCGATCAGGCCCGCCATCAACACGCGCAAGCCGAATTCGAAGGCGGCGTCGGCACGTTCGGGATTTTTCCCGGACGTTGCCAACGCCGCCTTCATCGCGTCGTTGGCTTCGGGTCCCGACGCCCACTGGACGTCCGGCGCCGCCAGGTCCAGGGCCGAACCGAGAACAAAACTGTCGACGGTCGTGATCGCGTGCAGTGTTTCGGTCGGGTCGAAGCCACCATCGGCAAATGCCTGCGCCAATGCGTTGTAGAGGGTGAACGCCACACCGGCCTGCACCGTCTGGGCCGTGAAGAGCGGAATCAGACGAGGATGCGCGGCGTAGCTTCGCCGGTACTCGGCTGCCAGCGCCGCGACGGTCTCACTCCAGGTCCCCGAGGCCGACTCGACGTCGATTCCTGCCATCAACTGCGCCCTCATCAGTTCGACGATCTCGGCTCGTCCGGAAACGTGGTTGTAGAGCGAGGACGGTCGAACCTTCAGTCTTGCGGCGAGTCCCGGCATGGTGAAGTCGCCGGATTCGTCCACCGACTCGATCGCTGCCTCGGTGATGATCGCCGGTGAGAGCAGTCGTTGCGATGGCCGCGGCATATGTCCTCCTGTAGTGATCCATACCGTTCGGGGCGCTGCAAAAAACAATTCCTCGAAAGTCCTTGATCAATCAGCGCTCACCCACCATACTTAACGAATCACATTCGTTTTACGTTGAACGTCGAATACCCGAGCACCGAGGAAACCCCATGCTGACGATCACCGCCCTCACCCCACCCGAGTCACCGGCCGCGACTTCGCCGTCCACGTCCACCCCTCTGCGTGTAGGTCTCGTCCAACATCGCTGGCACGAGGACCAAGACGACCTCCACGCTGAATTGAGCGAAGGCATTGCGTCCGCAGCGAAGCTGGGCGCTTCCGTGGTCTTTCTTCCGGAGCTGACGCTCAGCCGCTACCCCGCTTCCACCCCGGCCGGCGACAATCCCGGACGCGCGGCGGAAGACCTGCTCACCGGACCCACTTTCGCCTTCGCCACCAAGGCCGCCGCGGAGAACCAGGTTCTCGTTCACGCGTCGTTGTACGAGCGCAGCGACGCCGAGGACGGCCTGGGTTTCAACACCGCGATCCTGGTCTCGCCCGGGGGTGAACTTCTCGGTCGTACCCGCAAGCTCCAC
The DNA here is from genome assembly GCF_029269915.1 of Rhodococcus sp. C3V. Classification (NCBI taxonomy): domain Bacteria; kingdom Bacillati; phylum Actinomycetota; class Actinomycetes; order Mycobacteriales; family Nocardiaceae; genus Rhodococcus; species Rhodococcus sp. C3V. The sequence goes on along the minus strand of NZ_JARJBE010000001.1, from coordinate 978,879 downwards.
ATTCCGGTGACGGCCGGGTACTACGAGGACACGTACTTTCGCGGCGGTCCGTCCGTGGACGCATACCCCGTTCACGAGGCACTCGGCGCCAAGTTCGGACTCCCGACATGCTGGGACGAGTGGTTCCCCGAGGTCGCACGTGCATACTCCCTCGCCGGTGCCCAGGTCCTCGTGTACCCGACGGCGATCGGCTCGGAACCCGATCACCCGAACTTCGACACCCAACCGCTGTGGCAGCAAGTGATCGTCGGAAACGGTATCGCCAACGGCACTTTCATGGTTGTCCCCAATCGCCACGGCAGTGAAGGTCTCATCACCTTCTACGGTTCGTCGTTCATCTCGGACCCGTACGGACGCATCCTCGTTCAGGCTCCGCGCGACGAATCAGCCGTCCTGGTCGCAGATCTCGACCTGCAGCACCGTGAAGACTGGCTTGCGCTGTTCCCGTTCCTGGCCACTCGCCGACCCGACACCTACTCGGCCCTGACCGCACCGGTGAACACTGCAGGAGCCAACCGATGACCTGGCGCATGCCCGCGGAAAGTGAGCCGCACGAACGTACCTGGATGGCGTACCCGAGCGCCGGATACTCTCTCGGGGACACCGCGGAAGAACAGCACGAAGCGCGCTCGACGTGGGCGGCCGTCGCCCACGCCGTCGCCGAATTCGAGCCGGTCACCGTCGTCGTCGATCCCGCCGAAGTCGAAGAAGCACGAAAGTACCTGTCCGAGAAGGTCGACATCGTCGAGGCACCTCTCGACGACGCGTGGATGCGCGACATCGGGCCGACGTTCGTCCTGTCCGACGAAGGCCGTCTCGGCGGAGTCGACTGGGTGTTCAACGGCTGGGGTGCACAGGATTGGGCGCAGTGGGACAAGGACTCGAAGATCGGCGCATTTGTCGTCGAACAATCCGGTGCCCAGTTGATCGACTCACCAATCGTCAACGAGGGCGGCGGTATTCAAGTCGACGGTCTCGGCACCGTCTTGGTCACCGAAACCGTCCAACTCGATCCGGGACGAAACCCCGACCTGACGAAGGCCGACATCGAGGCCGAACTCGCCCGCACCATCGGCGCCAAGCACGTGATCTGGCTTCCCCGCGGGTTGACCCGCGATCAGGAGACCTACGGAACGCGCGGACACGTCGACATCGTCGCTGCCATCTCTTCCCCCGGAGTGGTACTCGTCCATGACCAACGCAATCCGGTGCACCCCGACTACGCCGTCAGCAAGACGATCATCGAGTTGTTCGAAAGCTCGACGGACGTCGGCGGCCGGCCGTGGAAGGTCATTCGGGTACCCGCTCCCGAAATCCTGCGCGACGACGAGGGATTCGTCGACTACAGCTACATCAACCATCTCGTGGTCAATCGCGGAGTGATTGCCTGCAGCTTCGACGATCCGGCCGACGCCGAAGCGGCCCGGATCCTTGCGGCCGCCTACCCCGGGCGCACCGTCGTCACCGTCGACGCCAGACCGCTGTTCGAACGTGGCGGCGGCATCCACTGCATCACCCAGCACCAGCCCGCTGAACAAGACTGACGGCCGGAATCAGCGGCGACCTCGCATGTAGTCACTCACGACCGCGGCGCCGAGGCCGTCCAGGTCCGGCGCGATGACGCGTCCACCCACACGGTGCGCCATCCGGTCGACCACCCTGGCCAGACCTGGATCCTCACCGAGGCGGAAGAACGTGACCTTGGCGCCCAGCCTGGCCACCGCGTCGAGTGCTCGAACCGTCAAACCGAGGGTTCGCGCACTCGGCGGGTAGTCGAACCTGGCTTCTCCGTCCGCTTCGAGATGAGCCGTCGGCTCACCGTCCGTGACGATCAATACCACCGGCTGTGCATTGGAATGGCGTCGAAGGTGTCTGGCCGCCAACAACAGTGCGTGGTGCAGGTTGGTTCCCTGGTCCCACGCGCCGTCCAAACCGGCGAGCTCCGACGGGCTCAGTACGTGCGCGTGGCGTCCGAAGGCGATCAACTGGAGTTCGTCGCTGCGAAACCGCGTGCTCACCAGATGATTGAGTGCCAGAGCGGTGCGCTTCATCGGCACCCAGCGATCCTCCATCACCATCGAGAACGACGTGTCCACCAACAGAGCCACAGCAGCCTGACTACGCTGCTCGGTTTCGGCCACCTCGACATCGACGACGCTCAGCCGCACCGGCATTCGGCCCGGGTCACGTAGGACGGCGTTGGTGATGGTTCTCGTGACGTCCCACGGTTCGGTGTCCCCGAACTCCCATTCGCGGGAAGCTCCGGTCGGTTCGCCCATCGCACCGGCCCGACGCGTATCGCGTTGGCCGGTTCGCGACGACAGTTGCCCGGCGACATCGCGCAGAGCAGTCTGCCCGAGCTGTCGCATGGCTTTGGGCGACAAGCGCCATTGACCATCCGGTGAACGATCGAAGAAACCCTGTTCCTGCAAAGCCTTTTCGAGATCGGCCAGGGTGCGAGCATCAGCGGCGGCTTCGTCGCCGAGTTGCCGCGCGAGTAGCTCGGGGTCGATGTCGTCGAGCGCCGCGCCCGCGTATTGCTGCGACAGTTGATCCGCCAAGGATTCCAGCTCGGCGATGTCCTGCAGGGCACCGGTCCCCTCACCCAACCCCATTCCGTTGTCGCCGCGGAACTGTTGCGAACCTTCCCAGTCCTCACCCGGCCGAGCCGCCTGAAGGAACTGGTCGAGTTGACTCAGCTCACTCATCAGGCTCGGATCACCGAACGCCTGCTGCGCCAACGCATCCAACTCGTCACGCTGCTCCTGCGAGAGCGAGTTCCGCAATCGTTGTGCAGCCGCCGCGCGCTGCGCCAAAGAATCCAGAAGTTCGTCGACGTTGCGCGGGTTGTCCGGGAAATACTGCCCGTGCTTGTCTATGAAGTCCGCGAACTGCTCCGCAGTGTCGACGCCCCGAGAGTGCGCGTCGAGCAAGTGATTCAGATCAGCCAGCATCTGGCGTATCTGCTCACGATCCTCGTCGGTGGCGCCCTCGAGTGCCTGCTTCATTCCCGAGAAGCGTTGATCGAGGACCTCTCGCCCGAGCAGATCACGAATCTTCTCGTAATCCGCGCGCGCCTGTTCGCTGCGCCAGTTGTAGTCGGCCAGATCTTGCACGGCCTGAGCTGTCGACGGCGGTAACTCCTCGATCCGCATTTCGTTGAATCGTGCGTCGTCGTCGAGAGCACGTGCCAGTTCTTTGCGCTCTTCGAGCACCGCCTTGTCGAGAAGCTTGCGAACCTCGTCGAGAGTTCCGTCGAGATTGTTGCGGCGCAGCAACTCGCGTCGACGCCGGTTCGCCTGGGCGGCAAGGTCGTCGAGCCCGCGCATGTCCCGGTTGCCTCGGCGCAGGAGCTCTCGGAGGGCATGGCGCGGCGACGTGCCCGACAACACGTCGTCGCCGATTGCTGCCAGGGCCTCGCGCAGATCCACGGGAGGCGCCAGCGGATCGGGACCACCGTCGTAAGGCCCGTACCGCGGATTGTGGATCATCACTGCCCCTTACGAATACACCGAGCGGCCGCCCGGGCCTTGATCTTTGGAGATCCGGCGCGCGAGGTAAAGCCCTTCGAGGGCAAGTTCGGCACCGGCGGCACGCTCGCCGTCGGATTGCGCGCCGAGGCGTTCGGCTACTTCGTCCAGGACCTCGAGGTCCGGAAGCTCGTCGAGAAATGCCTTGGCCGTGACAGATTCACCGGTGACGATCGTGTTGCCCATCTCCACCGCAGCAACCAGCATCCCCAGGTCGATCCCGCCGAGACGTACCCGAACCGTATCGGCCGTCGCGCGACGCAGCAGGTGCTCGAGCACCTCCAGTTCTCGTCCCTCTTCACCGGATTCGAACTCGACCTTGCCGCGAAGAACCTCGACCACGGACTCGAGATCGACGGGCCGTGCAACAGGATCGGCTTCGCCGAGCACCGCTGCCCGTCGTACCGCGGCGGCACTGACGGTTTCCGCGCCGGCGACGGCAAAGCGTGCCGACACACCCGATCGCTGGTCCACCGAGGTGGATTCGCGTAGCAAGCGCGTGAACCTGGCAAGAATTTCGAGAAGGTAGTCAGGCACCTCCGCGGCCAGGTGCGCCTCCTGCTCGATCACCGCGATCTCGCCCGCCAACTCGACGGGGTAGTGAGTGCGGATTTCTGCGCCGAAGCGGTCCTTGAGCGGTGTGATGATGCGCCCGCGGTTGGTGTAGTCCTCGGGGTTGGCGCTCGCGACCAGAAGAACGTCCAACGGAAGCCGAAGCGTGTACCCGCGGACCTGGATGTCCCGCTCTTCCATCACGTTGAGCAAGGAGACCTGGATGCGCTCGGCGAGGTCGGGAAGCTCGTTGATGGCCACGATTCCGCGATGCGCGCGGGGCACGAGACCGAAGTGAATGGTCTCCGGATCACCGAGGCTCCTACCTTCGGCCACCTTGACCGGGTCGACATCTCCGATCAGGTCGGCGACCGAGGTGTCCGGCGTCGCCAACTTCTCGGAGTACCGCTCGCTGCGATGGCGCCAGGCGATCGGGAGGTCGTCGCCCAGTTCCTTGGCTCGACGTATCGAAGCCGGGGTGATCGGCTCGTACGGGTGCTCCCCCAGTTCCGAGCCTTCGATGACGGGCGTCCACTCGTCGAGCAGGAGCCCGAGAGTGCGAAGCAGCCTCGTCTTTCCCTGACCTCGTTCGCCGAGCAGAACCACGTCGTGGCCGGCGATCAGCGCCCGCTCGAGTTGCGGGGCGACCGTGTCCTCGAACCCGACTATCCCGGGCCAGGGGTCACGGCCGTCCCGCAACGCGGCGAGAAGATTCTCTCGTAGTTCTTCCTTGACACTTCGCTGTACGTGTCCGGAGGCGCGTAGCTCTCCGAGGGTTTTTGCGACAGTCACCACTCCACGCTACGAGTGTTTTCGGGGTTTCGCCTCTCGCCGAGGAAGTTCGGTCGCTCAGCCCTCGATGTTCTCGGGATTCATCCAGATGATTTCCCAGATGTGGCCATCGGGATCCTGGAAGCTGCGGCTGTACATGAAGCCGTGATCCTGCGTCGCGTTTCCTTCGGAACCGCCGGTCTCGAGCGCCTTGTCGACGAGGGCGTCGACGGCCTCACGGGTCTCGGCCGAGAGACCGAGCAGCGCTTCCGTCGACGTCGAGGTGTCGGCGATGCCCTTGGCGGTGAAGGTCTTGAAGAAGGGCTCGGCCAACAGCATCACGACGATGGTGTCACTGATGACCATCGACGACGCATTCTCGTCGGAGAACTGCGTGTTCTTGGAGTATCCGAGGCCCTCGTAGAAGGTGGTGGCCTTGCCGAGGTCCTTGACGGGCAGGTTGAGGAAGAACATCGGCTGCGGGTTTGTCGCCATGAAAGGTCCTTTCCGAGACTTTGCTGTGCGCCTTTATTAACCGCCGGCGGTTAATAAAGGCGCACAGTAGACCTAAACTCCACCCATGGATACCTGGGTGTTGCCCGCCATGCTCGGCCTCGGACTCGCCGCAGCGTCCGGAATGCGAACCTTCCTGCCCCTGCTGATGCTCAGCGCTGCCGTCCACTTCGAACTGTTCGGGATCACCGTCGGCGAGTCGATGCGGTGGATCGGATCGACCGGCGCGCTGGTGGCATTGGCAATCGCCGCGGTGGTCGAACTGGGTGCCGACCTCATTCCGTTCGTGGACAACGCACTCTCGGTGATCGGGAACGTCACGGGGCCGATCGCCGGAGTGATCGCCGCCTGGGCGGCATTCAGTCATCTCGACCCTGCGATGGCCGCGTTGGCGGGCATCATCGTCGGAGCGCCGACGGCGTTGACGTTCAGCGCCGCGCAGACCGGCACTCGCGCGGCCAGTACGGCCACTACCGGTGGGCTGGCAAATCCCGTCGTTTCCGTCATCGAGGATGTGCTGACTTTCTTCACTTCCTTGATCGCGATGATCTTGCCGCTCCTGATCATTCCCCTGCTCGCCGCGCTCTTGTGGTTCAGCTGGCGTGGCTGGCGTCGTGTCCGGAGTCTGCGCACCGCCTGACCGCATCGACCTGGTAGACAAGTCGTCATGTCCGACACCGAGATCTCGTTCCAATCCGGCGACGTCACCCTGTACGGGAGTCTTCGCCTGGCAGCCTCACCCGACTCCCCGGCGCCGGCCGCGCTGATTCTGGCCGGCAGTGGCCCCACCGACCGAAACGGCGACAGCGCACTCCTCGAAGGCGATATCGGAACCCTCCGTTTCATCGCGGATCTCCTTGAGAATCAGGGCATTTCAAGTCTGCGTTACGACAAGCTCGGCAGCGGCGAAACCGCACTCGGCGACTACGAGATCGAGGACATCGCCGATCTCGGCTTCAACACTTTTTTCGACGCCGCCTCCGACGGACTTGACTACCTCGCCGGGCAACCCGGTGTCGATCCCGAGCGCTTGTTCATGGTCGGACACAGCGACGGCGCCGTAGTCGCGCTAGCACTTGCCACCGCGAAGGAGGGCGCCAGAGTCAGTGCCCTCGCACTGCTCGAGCCACTGAGCGTCAGACTTCTCGATCTACTCACGACGCAGATTCACCGTCAGCTCGATGCGGTCGTCGGCGCCGGTCAGTTGCCGGTCGAACTGGCTGACGAACTGCGCGTCGCGCTCGCCGATGCCGTCGAGTCGCTGCGATCCGAAGGCACTGTTCCGGATGACCTGCCCGAGCCGCTGCAGAATGCGGGACTCGTACACGCCAACGCCAAGGCACTCGCCGAGGAAGACGCATTGGACCCGGTTGCGCTCGTGGCGGCGCTACCGGCGGGCATGCCCGTTCTCACGAGCTGCTCGGACAAAGACATCCAAGTCATTCCCGCCGATGTCGCGGCACTCGACGCCGCGCTCTCACATACAGCGCTGACTTCCGTGCGGATGCGCAACGCCAACTTCGTACTCAAGGACATCGGCGACGAACAGTCCACCGGGGCCGACTACGTCGCGCCGCTCCCGTACTCGGCAGAGTTCTCGGAGCCCTTCACAGCGTGGGTCCGCTCGTTCTCCTGATCACGTACAGACCGAACGTCCTCTTTTTCAGGTAGAAAGTTCCCTCCGCGAACCATCGCGGAGGGAATTCTGCTTTCTACGCCTGACCTGCAATGAAGACTCTTTCAATCCGGCGAACCTGGGGACAGAAGTCACCCGGAGTTTACGTTCGCGGCGCTTTTTATTGGTGCGAACCCTCGATCCGTGCTGTACGGTCATCCATTAACCAGCAACGCCACACAGAAAGGAACGGACATCATGTCGCTACACCCGCACGTCGTATCCGTACCTTCGTGGCGCAGCTGCACCGCAGACAAGCACATTTTTTCGGCCGCAATGTCGGCCAAGCACATGGGCAACAAGCGCGGTGTACCCCGAGAATGATCCCCAGTTTCACCGGATTCGTTCTCGGGCACCCAGGGCAAACGCCTCGGGTGCCTTTTCTTTTACCTTTCACACGCAGGAGCACCACATGAAACTTCGAGTCAACCAACTGTCCATCGCGCCGCCGTATGTCGATCTGCCCGGTGACCTCACCGGATACGCCGTCACCCTGGATCTTTCACACTCCGATGCGGCCCACGAAGCTACCCTCGGCGCATTGATCAGCGAGATCCGCAGTCGCGGAGCCTCACGCGTCGTCATCACCGGCTCACCGCGCGAACTCCAGGGCACCCACAGCAGCGCCGCCTGAAAGACCCGGGCGGCCTGAATGCAGAACGGGCCCCGAACTCCCGTTGAGGAGTCGAGGCCCGCTACCGACGTAGGAGTCAGTGCGCGAAGTGGCGCGCACCGGTCAGATAGAGAGTGACACCGGCTTCCTTGGCTGCGGCAATCACTTCGTTGTCGCGAACCGAACCACCCGGCTGCACAACAGCCTTGACGCCGGCGTTGAGCAGCACCTGCAGACCGTCAGGGAACGGGAAGAACGCGTCCGAAGCTGCAACCGAACCTACGACGCGGTCACCGGCTCGCTGAACAGCCAGATGCGCTGCGTCGACGCGGTTGACCTGGCCCATGCCGACGCCGACAGAGGCACCGCCGGAGGCCAGCAGGATCGCGTTGGACTTCACCGAACGGCTGGCGCGCCAAGCAAATTCGAGGTCAGCGAGAGTCTCGGCATCGGCAGCCTCACCGTTGGCGAGGGTCCAGTTGGCCGGGTTGTCGCCGTCGGCGTCCAGGACGTCGCGCTGCTGGAGCAAGGTACCGCCGGAGATCGGACGCAGTTCGATTCCGGTAGCGGTCGGAGCGGCTGCCTTCAGAACACGAATGTTCTTCTTACGCTGCAGAACCTCGACAGCTCCGTCTTCGTACGAGGGCGCGATGACGACCTCGGTGAAGATGTCGGCGATCTGCTCGGCCAGTTCGACGGTGACCTCGCGGTTGGCAGCGATCACACCACCGAAAGCACTGACCGGATCGCATGCATGCGCCTTGCGGTGGGCGTCGGCGATGTCGGTGCCGATGGCGATGCCACACGGGTTGGCGTGCTTGATGATTGCGACGGCCGGATCAGTGAAGTCGTACGCTGCGCGCCACGCTGCGTCGGAGTCCGTGTAGTTGTTGTACGACATCTCCTTGCCGTGCAACTGCTCCGCCTGAGCCAAACCTGCAGGCGCAGCCGGGTTTTCGTACAGCGCAGCGTCCTGGTGCGGGTTCTCGCCGTAGCGAAGAACAGCGCTGCGGTTCCAGGTCGCACCGACCCAGGCCGGGAACAGCGAACCGTCCTCGTCAGCGGCGATCGTGCTCGTCATCCAGCTCGCAACCGCGACGTCGTACGACGCAGTGTGCTGGAAAGCCTGCGCTGCAAGCACAGTGCGCTCACGCAAGGTGAATCCGCCACCGGCAACGGCAGTCAGGACGTCGGCGTACCGAGCCGGATCGACCACGACGGCAACCGACGGATGGTTCTTGGCTGCAGCACGCACCATCGACGGGCCGCCGATGTCGATCTGCTCGACGCACTCGTCCGGGCTAGCGCCCGAGGCAACCGTCTCGGTGAAGGGGTACAGGTTCACGACGACCAATTCGAAGGTCGCGATGCCGAGTTCCTCGAGCTGAGCGAGGTGATCCGGCTTGCGGGTATCGGCGAGAACGCCGGCGTGGACGCGCGGATGCAGCGTCTTCACACGGCCTTCGAGGCATTCCGGGAATCCGGTCAGAGCCTCGACCGGGGTCACGGGGATTCCGGCGTCGGCGATCTTCGACGCGGTCGAACCGGTCGAGACCAACTCGACACCGGCCTCGTGCAGGCCCGTGGCCAGCTCGATCAGACCACTCTTGTCGTAGACGCTGACAAGTGCACGGCGCACAGCCTTGCGTTCACTCACTGGGGATCACGGCCTTTCGTCCATCGGAAACCACTCCGCGCGTAGCAACAGCGGCGATGACGTCCGCCAACAACCGTCGCTCCACAATTTTGATGCGTTCATGCAACGAAGACTCGGTGTCGTCGTCATGCACCGGCACAGCTTCCTGCGCCAAGATCGGCCCGGTATCAACTCCGCCGTCGACGAGATGCACCGTGGAACCGGTGACCTTCACGCCGTACGCCAGAGCGTCGGGAACCGCGTGCGCGCCGGGAAAGGCAGGCAGCAACGCGGGATGAGTGTTGATGATTCGGCCGCCGAAACGCGCGAGAAAGCTGGGGCCGAGGATTTTCATGAAGCCTGCACTGACCACGAGATCGGGTTCGTACTCGGCCACTGCTGCTGTCAGCGCCTCGTCCCAGGCGGCACGATTTTCGTAGGTCTTGATCGAGACCTTGAAGGACGGGATCTTCGAATCCGCAGCGTGCTCGGCGGCGAGGCAGTCACGATCTACACCGACGGCAACGATCTCGGCGGGGTATCCCTCGGCATGCGAAGCGTCGATCAGCGAAGTCAGCAGGGTTCCCGCGCCGGAAGCGAGTACGACTACCCGCGCGACCGAGTCGCGAAATTGGACCCTGTCGGGCATTGTCGGCTGCGGATTGTCGGCCGAGGCAGTCAGCGCACTACTCCTGAGAACTGGAAGATGATGCGGCCGGAGTATCGGCCGCATGACAGCCTAGTCGCTGGACTCCTGCGGCTTCGAGGGCAGGTCGGTCTCCGGCTCGGCCCCGGCTGTGGGGTCCGCCTCGGGTGCCGCGACAACCTCCGCGTCGACTACTTCGATCTCGACGGTTTCCTCTGTCACTACCTGCACGGGTTCGCCTGATTCTTCGACAAACTCGGCTTCGACGACCTTGGTCACTACCACCGCAGATTCCTGGGCGAGCACTTCGTCGGCGTTTTCGTCGTCCTCGCCATCCGTTGTGGCCGCGGCCGTGATCGCAAGTTCGGGCTCGGATGCTCGAGCCGGTTCAGCCGTCGGCGGCGCAACCTCGTCCTTCATGTGTCCGCGGTGTGAGAACCACATCGCGAACAGCGCCGAGACGGTTCCGAACAATCCCAGCCACGCAAAAGTCAGAAGACCGAAGCCCCACCACAGGACCTCGACGGTGCCGAACTGCCCGAGGTCTCCCCCCGCAGCAAGGGCAAGCAGAGCCATGACGACGCCGGCACCGGCAGCTGCCGTCAGCACCGCGAGCACACTGTCCTGCCCGGCGATGCGTCGAGCGCAATCACGGCCGAGCATCACACCCACCGCAGCCGGAACGATCAACAGCACCGGCCAGATTCCGCCGGCGACGCCTTCCGGAACCGCTCCGAGAAGGGGCAACGGTGGCAGATCTCCACCGATGTTGCCGAACACGCTGATGGAGACGTTGCCGAAATCGGCCGTCGATCCCGTCATCACCGCGGCTGCACCGACCACGAGGTTCGGCAGATAGAGCAGCGACAACACCGTCAATCCCAGCACGCCGACAAACCCGTTGCCTCGTGCGAGTAGGTCACCGACCGTCGACCACGACACGAGTAGTGACACCACGACGGCCACGGCGCCCGCAGCCAGCAGCGCTGCCGACGCGGCCGCGGCCGGACGAACAGCGGCAGATGCCCACGGCGGAATCTCGGCGACGACGCGATCCCAGTGCGCAGCAGCAACACCGACGGACGCGGCGATCAGGTGAATCCCGGCGACCCAGCCGAAAGCGGCCAACGTGTTGGGGCTCGACAGCGGAATTGCCGCGGAGGCGTCGGCGACAACGGCGAGAGCGATTGCCGTGATAGTCAACGGCCCGGCTACTGCCGCCCCCACCAGGCGGAGGGTGTCGTCACGGGAGTCGGTGTGCACCGCAGTCGACGCGCATCGGCGTGCAACCACCCACATCATGACGGCCGTCGGAAGCAATGGCAGTACACCGAGTTGGACGCCGCTGATAGTCGCCGGCACCTGGTGGATGACCAACCAGGTGGTGGCAATGGCGCCGAAGGTTCCGGTCAGGTCGCTGCTCGCCGATACCAAAGTGACCACGACGACAGCCGCGATCAGCAGCATCGTCAGGCCCGACGGTCGGAAGGCGACGGTCAGCAGCTTGCGCGCCAGGTCCGGGTTCGGTCCCGGGCGACCGCCGCCGACGCGGCCGCTGCCAGTACGACCACGTCCGGGTCGTGAGGACGTGGGACGGGACCGGGTGCCATCAATCAAAGAACTCATCCCCTCGAGGGTTTCACTCGACAGTGCGCCGCGCACTCAGGCGCGCCGTCGGGCTCACGGAATGTGGCCTCCACCCGCAGCGGGTCGGAGGCCACATTCATGTTCGTGAAACGAAGAAGTACTACTGCTGACGCTCGTCGGGGTTCTGCGAGCCGAAGACCTTGGTCTCGGCCGCGGAATCGCTGCTGCCCTGGTCAGGTTCCGCAGACGGCGTCGGCGCTTCGAAGGTAGGCGGCTCGAAGCCCGTCGGCTGCTCGGTCGAGCCAGTCTGCTGCTGGTTGTACGGCTGGCCGTAACCGCGTGGAGCGGTGAACTGATCCGACGAGTAACTCGGGTTCGGCTGACTCGCGGGCTGAGAGGTCAGCGGATAGTAAGACGACGTCGTCGCGGCCGACGAGTCGGTCTGTCCGGGATTCTGCACAGGGTTCTGACCGTAGGGAGGCGCAGTCTGGCCGTAAGGCTGCGAAGCGGTCGGGTCTGTGGGGGCGGCGTGCGCTCCCCCGTATCCCTGCTGCTGCGCCTGCCCGTACTGCGGATTCTGCTGGTACTGGCCCGGCTGCTGAGCCTGCTGAGGCTGGCCGTACTGAGCCTGTCCGTATCCCTGTGGCTGACCGGGCGCCTGCCCCGGCGCCTGGCCCTGGGGCTGGCCGTAAGGCTGCTGCTGACCGTACTGCTGAGCTACCGGTCGGGGCGCGGGCGCCTTCAGAATTCCGATCTCGAACAACAACGCGGCGACTGCGACGACGGTCTGCACGAACGAGAGGATCAGCACGATGATCAGGCCCCAACCGAGGCTGATGTCGACGTAGTCGCTGGTACCGACGGAGAACGCGGCGAACACCAAAGCGAAGAAACCCGTGAGGGTGAGCGCTGCGGCAATGCCTGCATACGACTGCTTCGGGAGCAGCGAGACGCCTGCGACCACACCGCCGGCGAAAACGAATCCGAGGCCGTAGATGCTCGATTCGAAGAAACTCGAACTGGTATCCAGGCCGCTACCGATGCCGCTGCTGCTTCCACTGATCGACGTGAAGGGCGCAAAACCGAGCAGGAAATTGATCAGGCCGAGTGCCGCGACGGCGATGAGCAGGATGAATCCGAGATTCTTGGTTCCACCGCCCGCTGCCGGCTGATTCGGTGGCCCGAAGCTGGGCCCTTGCGGCGTGAACGTCATGACTTCTCCTCGTAGACGGTCTTCGATGGTTACCAGCGTATGTGTCTCGACTTCGCACGCTAACACCGACAGGAGACAATGGGCAGATGCCCTTCACCCTCGCGCCCGGCGCCGACCACGTCGTCGAAACCGAGGTGAAGCACTCACGATTCATCGCCGCGCTTCACCGGGTAGACGACGCCGAAGCCGCCACGGAGTTCGTCGCGGAGCAGAAATCGCTGTATCCCGATGCGCGCCATCATTGTTCGGCTTTCGTGATCGGATACGAGGCGAACTCACGCGTCGAGCGTGCACACGACGACGGTGAACCGGGCGGCACTGCCGGGGTGCCGATGCTTCAAGTTCTCAAGTCTCGAGATCTGGTCGATGTGATTGTTGTCGTCACGCGCTATTTCGGCGGAATCAAGCTCGGCGCCGGTGGATTGGTCCGCGCGTATTCGGGAGCGGTCTCGGTGGCTCTCGATTCGGCCGAGCTTGTGGCCAGGGAGAGAAAGGTCCTGCGCACTTTGGCGATCCGGCACTCAGAGGCCGGTCGGGTGGAAGCGGAGCTGAGAGCGCGGGGCGTCTCGGTGCTCGGAACTACGTATGGATCGAAGGCGGTGATGACGCTCGCCGCCGGTGACGCCGACGATCTCGATTCGATCGTCGCATCCATCACATCCGGTGCCGGGCAGTTGGAACCTGCCGGGTCGATGTGGGTCGATACCACTGTGCGTGGTTAAGGAGTCCGGAGACTCCCTAACCACGCACGGGGACGAAGCCCCTTACAGGGACTGAAGAATCTCGCGAGCGAGAGCAGCGGTAGCGGACGGCGTCTTGCCGACCTTCACGCCTGCAGCTTCGAGAGCTTCCTGCTTTGCCTGAGCAGTTCCCGAGGAACCGGAGACGATGGCACCGGCGTGGCCCATGGTCTTGCCTTCGGGAGCGGTGAAGCCTGCCACGTAGCCGACGACCGGCTTGGTGACGTTGGCCTTGATGTAATCGGCTGCACGCTCTTCGGCGTCGCCACCGATTTCACCGATCATCACGATGACCTTGGTCTCGGGATCCTTCTCGAACGCCTCGATGGCGTCGATGTGGGTGGTTCCGATGACCGGGTCGCCGCCGATGCCGATGGCGGTGGAGAAGCCGAAGTCACGGAGTTCGTACATCATCTGGTAGGTCAGGGTGCCCGACTTGGAGACCAGGCCGATGGGGCCGGTGCCTGCAATGTTGGCGGGCGTGATGCCGACGAGGGCCTCACCCGGGGTGATGATGCCGGGGCAGTTCGGTCCGATGATGCGCGTCTTCTTGCCCTTGGACTCGTTGTACGCCCAAGCGTAAGCGGAGTCCTGAACCGGGATGCCCTCGGTGATGACCACGAGGAGCGGGATCTCCGCGTCGATGGCCTCGACGATGGCGTCCTTCGAGAAGGCCGGGGGAACGAATGCGATGGAGACGTCTGCGCCGGTCTCCTTGATTGCCTCTTCGACCGTCGCGAAGACGGGGAGCTCGACAGGGGAACCGTCAGCTGCAACGTGCGAGACCGTGGTGCCGGCCTTGCGAGCGTTGACGCCGCCGACGACCTGGGTGCCGGCCTTGAGCATCAGAGCGGTGTGCTTGGTGCCCTCGCCGCCGGTGATGCCCTGGACGATGACCTTTGAATCCTTGGTGAGGAAGATTGCCATTGTTCTGTGAGTCCCTTACTTCGCTGCGTGAGCGAGTTCGGCGGCCTTGTCGGCGGCCTCGTCCATGGTTGCGACGACCGTGACCAGCGGGTGGTTGGCCTCGGCGAGGATGCGACGACCCTCTTCGACGTTGTTTCCGTCCAGGCGAACGACGAGCGGCTTGTTGGCCTCGTCACCCAGGGTCTTCAGTGCGCCGACGATGCCGTTGGCAACTGCGTCACACGCGGTGATGCCGCCGAAGACGTTGACGAACACGCTCTTGACCTGTGCATCGTTGAGGATGACATCCAGGCCGGCAGCCATGACTGCAGCGGAAGCTCCGCCGCCGATGTCGAGGAAGTTGGCGGGCTTGACGCCACCGTGGTTCTCGCCGGCGTATGCGACGACGTCCAGCGTGGACATGACCAGGCCTGCGCCGTTGCCGATGATTCCGACCTCACCATCGAGCTTGACGTAGTTGAGGTCGTTTTCCTTGGCCTTGAGCTCGAGGGGATCGGTAGCGTCGCGATCCTCGAATGCCTCGTGGCCGGGCTGACGGAACGCTGCGTTCTCGTCGAGGGTGACCTTGCCGTCGAGGGCGAGGATCTGATCGTCAGGCGTACGAACGAGGGGGTTGACCTCGACGAGGAGTGCGTCTTCGCCGATGAAGACCTCCCACAGCTTCTGGATCGTCACGGCCGCTGCGTCGAGCACCTCTGCGGGCAGCTTTCCTGCCTCGGCGATGCTGCGCGCGAACGCGAGGTCGACGCCCTTGACTGCGTCGACGGGGATCTTGGCGAGAGCGTCGGGGTTCTCCTCGGCGGTGACCTCGATCTCGACGCCACCCTCTACCGAGCACATGGCCAGGTAGGTGCGGTTGGTGCGGTCGAGCAGGAAGGAGATGTAGTACTCCTCGGCAATGTCACTTGCCTCTGCGACCAGCAGCTTCTTGACGACATGGCCCTTGATGTCCAGGCCCAGGATTGCCTCGGCGTTTGCCACTGCGGCATCCACGTCGGGCGAGTACTTGACGCCACCGGCCTTGCCGCGGCCGCCTACCTTGACCTGTGCCTTCACCATCACGGGCTTACCGATTTCTTCGGCAATCTCGCGTGCGCCGGCGACTGTGTCTGTAACACGTCCAGCCGAAGTCGGCACTCCGTGCTTGGCGAAGAGTTCCTTCGCCTGGTATTCGAAGAGATCCATCTGCTCACCGTCTCGTCTGCGTTGTCACCCGCTCGAGGGGTAGGAGCGGGTCTGTTCTGGACTTTAACCAGTTGCCGCGTTCGGTTTGCGCCCGCATTGATGCTATGTGGCCCAAGTCACGCGCAATTGCCCGATGAGGCACGCCTCACCGATTCGGCAAGGTGGCCACACCGAATTTGTCAAGCATCAGTCTCACTGATTCTTGCGCTCGAGAACGCTGCAACGAGAAGCAACACTATGCCCGTGGCCGCTGTGATCGCACCCACCCCCACGGTTGCGTCCGATATGCGCGATGACGTGAGTGGCCACTCACCGACGTACACCAGAGCTGCCACGGCAGATCCGATCAGCAATGCCGCGCCCCGCGACGGCCGCGCGGACGCTGCGATCACAGCGGCGATCACGACGGTGACGCCGACGAGCAGTTGACCCCAGACGTCAATTCCCCACGGCCACTCCAGAACTGAGGCCGCCGTATAGGTGTCGCCCTGATAGAGGGGAAGCGCGGTTCCGATCAGGACAGCGACGGCGCCGATCCCACCGACGAGAAGCACCAGCCCTCTCGAACCGCCACCTACCGACGTGTCGACATCCTCACGCTCGGCGCTTCCCGCCAGCCAGACGAGCAGTCCCGTCGCCGCAGCGAGGAAAGCCGCGCCGCAGAGCACGAAGGCACCGGCCCCCAACCCGACGCCCGGTACGTCCGTGGCGATGACAGCCGACTGCATGACAGCGGCGACTCCCATCACGACCGTGGTCCACAACACGCCGACGGCCGGCCGCACCACCGCGGCGCGGCCCGGGGCGAACAAGCCCAGACCGGCGACCATCAGTACAGCAGCCGCGAGCAGGACAACTCGAGACGAGAGCATGGACGGTTCGGGGATGTTCTCCGGCAACGACAGGACCGGAAGTGCCACGCCCAGGGCTGCCACTGCTGCGGTGACAACTGCGCCGATACCGGCAACGCGGTGAAGTCTGTTCACCCGCGCTTGCGCCGCCCGGGACTGAGCCACCATCGCCGCTTTCAGCGCACCCTTTGTCGTCTTCGCGGGTGCGCGAACCACACTTTCAGCGGGAATCCCATCTGTTTCACGCCTGGAAGCGAGGTAGGGAGCTGAAACTCCGATCACGGCGATGACCACGGCGGCCAGTGCCCCGACCACCGATCCCGAACCGACGCCGATCCGATCGCCGGCCGCGAACCCAGCCATCACCCTGGTTCCACTGACTGCGAGTGCGCCGAGACCGACACCGATCAGGGCGCCGCAGCCCACCGGTAGCGAGATGGACGTCAATGCCGCCGCGACCGCAACGAGTACCGCGACGCCGACCAATCCCGTACCGACGGCGGTAGCCGCCGCCGAGTCGACGAGCGGTTTGACCAGAAAGATCGGATCCTGCGAACTGAAGGAAGGACCGAACAGGGAGAGCACGAACACCACCGCGGCCAGAATCAGCAGCGCTGTCGGCCACCCACCGATCCGCCCGCCAACCGATCGCCCGTCGAATTCCGCGGCGCGAGCGCTGCCGTATCCGTCCCGCTCCGATTCACGGTGGACGACCATGAAGCCGAGGACACCAGACACCACAAGAAGTCCGTGGCCCGCGAGCGCGAGATAAGCGCCCGGACCCGCATCGATCGAACCCGCCGAAATCGGACGGAAAAGGTCCAAGCGGTTTGCATCGATTGCGTCGACGAACAACTGAACGTCGAGGATCGCCGCGCCGAGGGACACCGCGCCGATACCTGCCAGGAGTCCACCTGCGAAGGCGGGCCTGCGCCCCGAGGTGAGCACCGCAACCAGCGGCACGACGATCGTGCAGACGGCAGCGAAGAGAGCGGCGGAAGCAAGAGCCCCCGTCGTGTCGACCCCGCGGGCACTCCCGACTCCGACGACGGGACTGGCTGCCACTCCGACGGCACCGAGCAGTCCGATTACCGCCGCGAGTGGCGCCCCGGACTTCACTCCGGGGTCGTCGAAACGCGCCTGCGACGTAGTTCCAGGTGTTGTGGACACTCGATCGACGGTAGTGCCTGAATGGACCGGTGATCCGGTTGTGACACGCGTGATCACGAAACGAGATGATTCGTCCGTTTTGCCCGGATCGACATATTCCCAGGTCAAGCTGTGAGGCACGTCACATAATCGGACAGGTTTCCGCTACGGCTTGCGCCCATCGCAATCATTTCGTTACCGTCAGTCGGTCTAAGTCACGGGCTGATCACGAACTCGAGGAGAGAACCGGCATATGCATCACCGCAGCCAGTTCACCGCTAGTAGGTTCTCGAACTCAGCTCCAGACGAGGTCACGACCACTTATCCAACGCACTCGGCCAGGCGTTACACCGAGACCAAAAGTTCTGAGATCTCTACCGATATGTTCACTCGAAATTCATCCCCCACGTCGTCAGATTCCGACTCTCACGAGTTCGTCGAGTCCGACGTGATCAGCACCCCCACTTACGCCACCTCCGCACCGACAGTCGATGTCGAATCTCCGGTTCGCCGCAGCGGTGCTCACCGACTCCCCACCCCTCCCTCCGCTCTCAAGGGCCGCGCCGCCGTTCTGGCAGTTGCAGCCGGCGCGGTTGTCGCCGCGGGCCAGGCAGTTGTCAACGACGGTTCCTCTTCTGCCGCCGACCACTCGGAAGTTGCACTCGCCAACGAGTCCTCCGCGATCGGTACCACCGCAGAACCGCAGGCCGCTCAGTTCGCTCCGGCCACCTCCACGGCAGCCACCACCGAGGCCGACGCTCCGCAGGTCCTCAACGTCGCAGCGCCGACCGACCTCTCCCAGTTCAGCAACCTGCTTGCCAAGGGCCAGCGTTTCAGTGACGAGCGCGCAGCACGCGAAGCCGCTGCCCGTCGCCCGCTGTTCGTCCTGCCGGCAGTGGGCACGTTCACGTCCAACTTCGGCACCCGCTGGGGCACCCTGCACGCCGGCGTCGACATCGCCGCCCCGATCGGGACGCCCATCGTCGCCGTCGCCGACGGCAAGGTCATCGATTCAGGTCCGGCTTCCGGGTTCGGCATGTGGGTACGCCTACAGCACGCAGACGGAACGATCACCGTCTACGGCCACATCGACACGTCCACCGTCACGGTCGGTCAGCAGGTCATGGCCGGAGACCAGATCGCCACTGTCGGCAACCGCGGCTTCTCCACCGGCCCTCACCTTCACTTCGAGGTTCATCTCGCCGGCGAGAACAAGATCGATCCCCTCCCCTGGCTCGCCTCACGCGGCATCAGCCTCGGCGTCGAGCAGGACTGATCGCAAGCCCAACGCTTCTGATGAAAAACTTCCGGCCCGCACCTTTCCAGGTACGGGCCGGAAGTTTTCGCCTGTCTTCTACAGCTTGACCATCGGCACACCGCCGATGAGCATCAACCGCACCTTGCCCGCGCTACCGAAGTCGATGGTGACCGTCGCGGTGGGGCCAGTGCCCTTGGTTTCCAACACGGTGCCCAGACCGTACTTGTCGTGACTGACGCGGTCACCCGTGGCGAGGACCAGAACGTTGTTGCGGCCACGCGCGGCACCGAAACTGGGAGTCGACGCGGCCTTGCCGGACCCTCCCCCGTAGTTCTGCCCGCCGCCGTATCCCTGGCCGCCCTGGCTGCCGTAGCGGCTTCCGCTGCCGTAACCCGGCCTGCCGCTTCCGAATCCGCCACCGGTGCCCGGATCCTCACGGCGCCAGTTGATCAGGTCCTCCGGGATCTCCTGGATGAACCGCGACGCCGGGTTCTGGATCGGTTGCCCCCACGCCGAACGCATGATCGCGCGCGTCAGGTACAGGCGCTGCCTGGCACGGGTGATGCCGACGTAAGCAAGTCGACGCTCTTCGGACAGCTCCGCCGGATCACCGAGGGCGCGCATGTGCGGGAACTGCCCGTCCTCCCAACCGGTGACGAAGACGACCGGGAACTCGAGGCCCTTGGCGGTGTGAAGCGTCATCATGGTCACGACGCCGTCGTCGGAGTCCGGCAGTTGATCGGCGTCGGCGACAAGCGATACCCGTTCGAGGAAGGCGGCAAGCGAACCCGGATCGGGTTCACCTTCACGCATTGCTGCGGTTTCCTCGTCGTCCGGATCGATCAGCCCGGCCGCGTTTCGCGCGTCGGAACTGAATTCCCTTGCCACGCTGACGAGTTCGTTCAAGTTGTCGAGTCGCGCGCCATCCTGCGGATCGCTGCTCGCCGCAAGCTCGGCGCGGTAGCCGGTGCGCTCGAGCACCGCCTCGGCAACCTCACCGATGTCACCGAGCTCGAACGGTTCGTCCTCGTCGGCGGCCGCTGTCGGTAGCAGGGCCCGCAGCCCGTCCATCATCTCGAGGAACGACGCGATGGCCTTCTGTGACCGCGTATTGAGCAGCGCCACTTTGCCTTCCGCGCCGTCACGGAGAGCGGCGGCGAAGCTGATGTTGCGATGCTCGGAGTGCACGGCGACGCAGGCTTCGGCTCGATCACCGATACCGCGTCGGGGCGTGTTGAGAATGCGTCGCAGGCTCACGGTGTCGTCCTCGTTGGCGAGGACGCGCAGATACGCGACGATGTCCCGAACTTCCTTGCGCTCGTAGAAGCGAACGCCGCCGACCACCTTGTACGGCACTCCGAGTCGAATGAAGATCTCCTCGAGCGCGCGCGAGGAGTTGTTGGTCCGGTAGAACACCGCGATGTCGGCGAACTTGGTCTCGCCCTGGTCCACCAGCCGATCGATCTCCGAGGCGACAAACGATGCTTCGTCGTGCTCGTTGTCTGCAACGTAGCCGACGATCAGTTCGCCTTCACCCGAATCGGTCCACAGACGCTTTTCTCGTCGGCCGGTGTTCTTGGAAATCACGGAGTTGGCCGCAGACAGAATGTTCTGCGTCGAACGGTAGTTCTGTTCGAGAAGGATGGTCCGAGCATCCGGGTAGTCGCGTTCGAACTCTTCGATGTTGCGGATAGTGGCTCCGCGGAATGCGTAGATCGACTGATCGGCGTCACCGACGACGCACAGTTCGGCCGGGGCAACGGCGTGGTCGGACTCTCCGGCTCCGCCGACCAGTTCACGCACAAGCATGTACTGCGCGTGGTTGGTGTCCTGGTACTCGTCGACGAGCACGTGACGGAAGCGGCGGCGGTAGTACTCGGCGATCTGGGGAAACGCCTGGAGAAGCGCGACGGTCTCACCGATGAGATCGTCGAAGTCTAGTGCGTTCGCCGCACGCAACCGCTGTTGGTAGTGGCCGTAGACCTTGGCGATCAGTCGCGGAAGTTCGGCCGGATCCTGATCGGCTGCGACAACCGCCTCTTCCGGTCCGACGAGTTCGTTCTTCAGATTGGAGATATGCGTAGCGAGAAGCCGCGCGGAGAATCGTTTGGTGTCGAGCTCGAGGTCCTTCGAGATCATCGTCAGCAGTCGACGCGAATCGTCGGAATCGTAGATCGAGAAATTCGAGTTCAAACCGGGCAGGAGCGCCGCCTGTGCTCGCAGGATCCGCACGCAACTGGAGTGGAACGTCGAGACCCACATGGCGTTGGCACGCGGTCCGACAAGAGCTGCCACACGCTCGCGCATCTCGGCCGCAGCCTTGTTGGTGAACGTGATGGCCAGGATCTGACCGGGGGTGACACCCCGTTCGGCCAACAGATAGGCGATGCGACGCGTCAGCACTGCAGTCTTGCCCGAGCCGGCGCCCGCGACTATCAGCAACGGCGAACCGGCATGGACCACGGCCTCGCGCTGTTGCGGGTTGAGACCCTCGAGGAGGGCGTCCGAACCCGCGTCGTGTCCCCGCGCGCCGCCCCCGTCGTGCTGGGAATGTCCGTCGTGCTCACCGAGTGCTGGGTACGTGTTCATCGCCTGTCCACGCTACCGGCGTCCACCGACACGGTCGTCAGTGCGTCCACCTGCTGGTAGAGGCACTTGGATTACCTGTGTCGAGCATGGCAAACTGGACGCTATGTTCAGCATTTCCGTTCGCGACAACACGGCCGACCCCGTCGGCCCGCTGTGGCGTTACTTTACGTGCCCCGGACCTCGGTGCACGTGATCTGAACAGCTCACCCGCCCCTGGTCCGAATCGGATCCGGGGCATTTTCGTCAGTGTGCCTGGATCGGTAACGACCCGAGCCGAGACCACGATCCACGCAGTAGGAAGAGGAGACGAATAGCAATGAGCACCCAGGCTGCAGCCCCCCATGGAAATACTGTCGATACTGTAAAAACTGCTCCGACAGACGTCGAGATCCCCCAGAGTGAGGCGGAGATCGACGAACTACGGAAAGAAATCGACCGTCTCGACGCCGAGATCCTCGCGGCCATCAAACGCCGCTCCGAGGTCTCCCAGATCATCGGCCGTACCCGGATGGCATCGGGTGGTCCGCGTCTGGTGCACAGCCGCGAGATGAAGGTCCTAGAACGATTCAACGAGCTGGGCCAGGAAGGCCACACTCTCGCGATGCTGCTCCTGCGCCTGGGCCGCGGACGCCTGGGCCACTAGCGCACACCCAGATCACTTGCGAACGGCCACATCGGATGCCTCTGGCAGTCCCGATGTGGCCGTTCGCGTGTGTATCAGCTCTCGAGCGCGATGTACTTCGTGTTCAGGTATTCCTCGATCCCCTCGGTCCCGCCCTCGCGGCCGAATCCGGATTCCTTCACGCCACCGAACGGCGCTGCCGCGTCCGAGATCACTCCGCGGTTGACGCCGATCATTCCTGATTCCAGTGCGTCGGAAACCCGAAGCGCACGGTCGAGATCCCTCGTGAAGATGTACGCGGCCAGTCCGAACTCGGTGTCGTTGGCGGCTGCGATTCCCTCGGCTTCGGTGTCGAAGCCGGTGATCGCGGCGACGGGTCCGAACACCTCTTCTTTCAGAATCCGCGCGCTGGCCGGAACGTCTGCCAACACCGTGGCTGGATAGAAGTACCCTTCACCACCCGGCGCTTCGCCGCCCAGTCGCACCTTCGCCCCGGCATCCACCGCATCTGCAACCAACTCCGCGACCGTGTCGAGTTGGTTCTGGTTGATCAGCGGGCCGAGCTTCGTCTCCGGGTCGGTACCGGGTCCCATCGTGAAAGTCGCCATCTTCTCGGTCAGCTTGGTCGTGAACTCTTCACGCACGGCGTTGGCGACGTGGAACCGGTTGGCGGCGGTGCATGCTTCGCCTCCGTTGCGAAGCTTCGCCAGTACCGCGCCCTCGACTGCCTTGTCGACGTCCGCGTCGTCGAACACCACGAAGGGTGCGTTGCCACCCAATTCCATCGACGTGCGGAGCAATCGCTTCGCGGACTTCTCCACCAGCATCTTGCCGACGCCGGTGGACCCGGTGAAGGTGAGCTTGCGCAGTCGAGGGTCGTCGATGAGAGGGCCGGTCACTTCACCGGATTTCGATGTCGGCAACACCGAGAGGACTCCGTCGGGCAACCCGGCTTCGGCCATGAGCTGAGCAAGCAACAACATCGTCAACGGGGTCTCCGAGGCGGGCTTGACGATGATCGTGCAGCCGGCGGCCAATGCCGGGCCGATCTTGCGGGTACCCATCGCCAACGGGAAATTCCAGGGAGTGATGGCCAGACACGGTCCGACCGGCGCCTTGGTGACAAGGATCCGGCCGTTGCCCGCCGGGGCCGGCGTGTAGCGCCCGCCGATGCGAACGGCCTCCTCGCTGAACCACCGGAAGAACTCCGCCCCGTACTTCACCTCGGCGCGACTTTCGGCGAGTGCCTTGCCCATTTCGAGGGTCATCAGCAGCGCCACGTCCTCGGCTCGCTCGGTGATCTTCTCGAAGACGGCTCGCAGGATTTCACCACGCTCGCGCGCAGGTGTGCTCGCCCACTTCGACGAGACGGCGACGGCTTCGTCGAGAGCGCGCAGCGCGTCCGCGGGGCTCGCATCGGCGACATCGGTCAACGATTTCCCGGTCGCCGGATCCGCCACCGCGAAGGTCGCGTTGTTCTCCGCGGGCACGAACCGACCGCCGACGAACAACTGGGTGGGAACTGATCGAATGAATTCGAATGTGTCCATGGGTTCCATGATGCTCGTCGGAGCCGCGTCCGTCTGCCCGCGAGCGAGACTCACGCGGAAGTTTCCAGCTTGTGCCACTAAAGTCGATGATCGTGAGCACTGACATCACCGGAACCTCAGCCTGGCAGAAACTGCGCGCTCATTACGCCGACATCGAAGGCGTTCACCTGCGAGAACTCTTCCAGGACGATCCAGCCCGCGGGCGAGAGCTGACGATCGACGCCGGTGATCTTCACATCGACTACAGCAAGCATCGCGTCAGCCGCGAAACTCTCGCGCTACTCGTCGAACTGGCCCGCGAGGCCGGCGTCGAGGCACGACGCGACGCGATGTTCGCGGGCGATCACATCAACACTTCCGAAGACCGCGCCGTACTGCACACAGCACTGCGTCTGCCCAAGGATTCTGCTCTGACCGTCGACGGTCAAGACGTCGTCGCGGACGTTCACGAAGTTCTGGACGCGATGGGCGCTTTTGCCGATCGTGTGCGCAGCGGCGAGTGGACCGGAGCTACCGGCAAGCGCATCCGCACCATCGTCAACATCGGCATCGGCGGTTCCGACCTCGGGCCGGTGATGGTCTACCGCGCACTACGGCATTACGCCGACGCCGGAATCAGCGTCCGGTTCGTCTCCAACATCGACCCTGTCGATCTGGTCGGACAGCTCGACGACCTCGATCCGGAGACGACGCTCTTCATCGTCGCATCCAAGACGTTCTCCACCCTCGAGACCCTCACCAACGCGACAGCGGCAAAGCGTTGGCTGTTCGCCGGTCTGGGCAGCGAAGACGTCTCGGCCGTAGCCAAGCATTTCGTCGCAGTCTCCACCCACGGTGACCGCGTGGCGGAGTTCGGCATCGACACCGCGAACATGTTCGGGTTCTGGGATTGGGTCGGCGGGCGCTACTCCGTCGACTCGGCGATCGGCTTGTCGGTCATGTGTGCCGTCGGACCCGTTCGTTTTGCGGAGTTTCTCGACGGTTTCCACCAGATCGACACGCACTTCCGAAACCAACCGCTCGAGCAGAACGCGCCGGTCCTCCTCGGCCTCATCGGGCTCTGGTACTCCAACTTCTTCGGCGCTCAGTCCCGCGCAGTGCTGCCCTACTCCAACGACTTGCTGCGCTTTCCCGCGTACCTGCAGCAGCTGACCATGGAGTCCAACGGCAAATCGGTTCGCGCCGACGGCTCACCGGTGACCACGTCCACCGGTGAGATCTTCTGGGGCGAGCCGGGGACCAACGGCCAACACGCGTTCTATCAGCTCCTGCATCAGGGCACGTGGCTCGTGCCCGCCGATTTCATCGGCTTCGCGGAATCCACCGACGATCTGCCTACTGCGGACGGCACGGGATCAATGCACGATCTGCTCATGAGTAACTTCTTCGCTCAGACAAAGGTTCTCGCGTTCGGCAAGACTGCCGAAGAGATCGCGTCAGAGGGCACTGCTCCGGAGTTGGTGCCGCACAAGGTGATGCCAGGCAACCGACCGTCGAGCACTATCTTGGCGAAGGAGCTGACCCCCTCGGTCGTCGGTCAGCTGATCGCGCTTTACGAGCACCAGGTATTTGTCGAAGGTGCTGTCTGGGGTGTCAATCCGTTCGATCAGTGGGGCGTCGAACTCGGCAAGACGCAGGCACTGGAACTGGGGCCTGCGCTCTCTTCCGAAGCAGCACCCGGCGACCTCGGCGACACATCCACAGATGCTCTGGTGCAGTGGTACCGCAGAGAGCGCGGACGGGCCTGACTCACGCGGCGGCCGGGCCGAACCAACTTTCCGTTGTGTACACGCGTCCGGATCGGTCGACGAGCCGAGCGCGAAGCTCTTGCTGTTCAACCCATTTGATGGCGCTTATCCCCCGGATCAACGCAGCCTCGCTCGCGGCGTACGCCCACACCGCGTCGTCAGCAATCACCGAGACCTGTGCCCATTCCGTGGAGGGCCGCTCCTGGTTCGGCTCCCAGGAGGGCAGCTCCAGCGCCCGCGCCGTCGCCATCGCGGTTCCGTTGATCAGTTCGACTTCTTCGCTGTCCGGCACCGGAATCTGCCAGCCACCAGCCGGTGCATGGCCGGCCGTGGCGATCACGTCGCCGATCCGCACAGCAACGCCGCATTGTAATTCGGCGGCGACGATCTGCGCGGCGCGATCGACGGTGTCGGCCTTGGCAACTCCGGTGATGTCGAACGACGCACCCCAGGGCGCGTACACCACGTCGCCGTCGAGCTGTACGTCCTCGAACGTCGGGGTCGGGTGGACCGGAGGGATGGACTCGTCCTCGGAGTAATTGTCGGCAAGCGGATTGACTGCGCCGCCGGTCATACGAGCCGCCCACAGCGCCGACCGCAAGAGAGCAGACATACGCCGAGTCACTTTGACCGGAGTTCCCTGAGCGAGGTTGACGGCGTGAATCTCGGCGTCACCCCGGCGAAGGTCGCAGACCGCTTCGGTTTCGTCGATGGCAGCTGCGATCAACGCGTGCGCAGTGGGCAGCGCAGCGCCTTCGGTGACATCCACCTCCACGGCGGAATCCCACATCGCCCACTTCTCGACACTGACCATGTCAGTCCTGCCCTTCGAACACACCGCGTTGTAACCAGTATGCGCCGGTCAGCAAGCCCCGTGCCATAAGCCGCTTCCGAGGCCGAGGCACGCATCCTGCAGGAGGAGCAGCCCACGGCAGGGGCTGATGGTAGATCTGTGCGACAGAATTGCCGCCCGGACTGTCGCCCTCCGTGTGCAAGCCGCGTATTCCTTCGAAGGGTCCTGACCGCACCCGACTGCGACTGACGTCGACTACTACCGGCGCAGCGGGCTATTCCGATCCGAAAGACGCAAAGGCGACGGTCGACATGTCGTGCCGGGACGCTGCGCCTCGAGCTCGGTCTGCCGCAAAACACGTCCGGGCGACGCCGATATCACCGCAGGAGATAGCGGCGACTGACGAGAAGCACTGTGTTCCAACGTCGATGACATACCAATCGGCCGCTTTCGACGCGCGCCACTTTCGACAGGTCGACACACCTGCCCGCTCACTCTCGACTGCCGAGAAAAATACGCGCCCATCACTACGCGCGAGCGTCGAGCAGAGCACCGAGAAAGAGTTCCGAACACGCGGCTCGCCAACCGCCGGAGAGAGTGACGCCCGGCGCCCGGCGGCAGTGCTCGCACGTTACAGACAGGGCCACAATGCATCGACGCAGCTACATAGGACCGGCCGAAAGAACCTGCAGCGCAACGGCGTAACCACCGGCATTTTGCTTATACGCCACCCACACGCCCGTTGGCAAAACGAACGGTCAGTACGCGGTGTAAATCACATACTTTACAAAGTCTTTGGAAACTCTCCGCGCCAAATATCCGCAGGTGAAAGGACTTTCGACCGGAGTCCAGAATAACCGTGTCGTCTACTATGTGAAAACTGCGAAGTAGCTGTGACGCTGGGTCACGCTCGAGGGAGGAATTGTGACCGATTCATTCAAGGACCGTTTGAACGCCTTGTACCCGGCCACAGCACC
Source organism: Rhodococcus sp. C3V (assembly GCF_029269915.1). Lineage (NCBI taxonomy): Bacteria > Bacillati > Actinomycetota > Actinomycetes > Mycobacteriales > Nocardiaceae > Rhodococcus > Rhodococcus sp. C3V. The sequence continues at coordinate 951,754 of NZ_JARJBE010000001.1, read as the reverse complement.
GAGACTCACCAACGCACAAGTTGTGGAAGCCCTTTCGCAACGTGGATGCAAGATTTCGACACCGTACCTCTCGCAACTCCGGAGCGGTGTGCGCACAAATCCGTCGGAGCAAGTCGTTTTGGCATTGGCCGATTACTTCGGCGTAGCAGCAGAGTACTTCTTCGGCCCGACACCTCGCCAAGATCCCGAACTGATTCCGGAAGAAGACCGTTCGGTTGTCGAAGAGTTCCACGACAGCGAATTACGTTCTCTGGCCATAAAAGCGGTCGATCTCTCCCCTGAATCGCAGGACTTGCTCTCATCGATTGCGGAGAAACTTCGCTCGTCCGAAGGACTCCCGGCCGTCCCTCCGGATTGCAGCACCTACACCCCACCGTTCACTCGCGACTAGTCCGGAGCGAAGATCAGCGAGTCAGATCAGCGAGTCAAGCGGCCTAATAGTGCCGAAGCTGTGATGATTCCGAGCAGCGCGGCCCCGATCAGCACGCCGAAGTCGACGAGGTAATCGGTCGGCATTCCGATCAGCAGACCGCGCAGCGCTGACACCTCGTAGCTCAGCGGATTGATGCGACTGAGCCACTGAACCCACGTCGGCATGAGTTCGACCGGGTACAGAGCGTTGGACGCGAAGAACAACGGCATGGTGATCGCCTGGCCGATGCCCATCAATCGATCTCGTTTGAGCACGATCCCCGCGATCGCAACCGACAGACAGGCGAAGAACGCCGAGCCGAGGACAACGACGCCCACGACGCCGAGCAGCTTTATCGGGTTCCACGTCATGCTCACGCCCAGCAGCGCCGCTACAACGACTACGACCACGGCCTGGGCGACCGCACGGATACCGGCTGCAAATGCCTTTCCGGTGACCAGCGCGGCTCGTGGCGTCGGCGTCACCATGAGTTTGGTGAGGACCCCCGCGTCACGCTCCCAGATGATCTGGATTCCGTAGAAGATCGCAACAAAGAGTGCGGACTGCGCAATGATGCCCGGCGCGAGAAAGTCGAGATACGGTACGTCGCCAGTCGGGATCGCTCGGATATGACTGAACGTCTGACCGAAGATCACCAACCAGAGGATCGGCTGGATTGCGCGCGTGACCAATTCAGATCGGTCGTGCCGCAACTTCTGAACCTCCACGAGGCAGAATGTGTAAATTCTCGAGAGCAATCGAGCAAAACCGTTGGTAGTGGGATCAGCCCAAGCGGCGCGCTGTGCGACGGGCACTGCGGACATCGCGGAGACCTCCTGACTTGCCGCCGGTGAGGTCGTCGCCGGTGTAGTGACGGAACACGTCTTCTAGAGTGGCCTCCGGCCCCAGTTCGGCGGCCAACGCGCTCGGCTCGCCCACTGCACGAAGTTCACCGTGATGCATCAACGCAACACGATCACACAACTCCTCGGCTTCTTCCATGTAGTGCGTCGTGAGCAGCACAGTCATGCCGTACTGCTTCTGCATCTCCGCCACTCGCTGCCAGACGGATTCGCGGGCAATGGGATCCAGCCCCACCGTCGGTTCGTCGAGCACCAGCAACGACGGTCGGTTCACCAGCGCCTGCGCAAGTTCGAGACGTCGCACCATACCGCCGGAGAAACCCGACGCCAGACGATCACCTGAATCGAGTAGGTCCACCATCTCGAGCGCCTGGTCGACGCGCTCGCGTCGTTCGGACCGCGGAACGTCGTACAGTCGCGCGAACCAGGTCACGTTCTCGCGTGCGGTCAATGCGCTTTCGATCGAGAGCTGTTGTGGCACGTACCCGAGGTAGCGCCGAATGGTCATCGCCTCGGTACGAACTGAGCGACCGAGAATCCGAATGTCACCGTCTTGCAGAGGAAGTAACGTGTTGAGCAACCTGATCGTCGTAGTCTTTCCTGCGCCGTTGGGACCGAGCAGGCCGAAACACTCCCCCGCATTGATGACCAGACTCAGGTTGTCCACCGCGCGGTGGTCGCCGAACTTGTATGTAACCGAGTCGATCTCGACCGCGTGTGCGCCGGGGTCGGGTGAACCTGCCGCTCGGCTCTTCCACCACTGTGTCAGCATCTCACTACCCCTCACCTTCTGATCCGGCTGCTGCCAGAGCGCTCGCCAATCGCGACAGGGCTGGTAGCGCAGCCTCGATCCTCGCTCTGTCTTCTCCGGTCAGACTCGACAATGCCTGACCGACAATCACACTCCGGCGATCACGCCACACCTCGACGCGGGCGCGCGCCTCGTCCGCGAGTACCAATCGCGCGACGCGGCGGTCGGCCTCGTCGGCAACGCGTTCGATCACTCCATCGTCGACGAGCTGCCGCACCAAGGTGGACACCGTGTTTGCCGCGACACCCAATCGCCCGGCGGCCTCGGCCACCGACAGACCCGGGTTGCGTCGTAGCAGCCTGACGAGTTCGATCTGGGCGCCGGCGAGCGGTCGTTCCGCAAACGGCCGCCCCGATGCCTTCCTCGTGCCCCGGCGCAATTGTCCGAGCGTCTCCAGGACGTCATCCGCAAGATCTGCTCCGCTTCCATCCACAACCTCACAATAGCTCTGTAACAGAGCTATTGTCGAGGAATCCGGACGCCCGGCGTTTTCAGCTCGTCCGCAACGGGTATCCCCGGTTGCTTGTCCCGAGCACTCCCGCCCAGAACGGAGACGTCATGCGCAGACAGTGGTTGTTCGCGACGGTTGCGAGTACCGCCCTGATCCTCACCGGTTGCTCGCCCGACGCCCTCGATTCCGGGGACAGCGCAGACAACGTCACTGCCATTGCGACGTCGCTGTCGCCACCCGCCGCCGCTGATGCACCCCTGCTGAAGACCGCCGACTCCCCACTCGGGACGATCGCCGTCGACGGCGAAGGCATGACCGTCTACGTCTACAACCCGGACGAGGAGAACTCACAAGCCGGGTCGTGCGACGAAGCGTGCCTGCATTACTGGCCGGCGGTCACCTCGGTCACGGATTCGCCGATCGTCGAAGGAATCGACGCCGTCATCGACACTGTCGACGGGCCTGAAGGATCTTTCCAGATCACCGTCAACGGCAAGCCCGTCTATCGGTACCTCGACGACAAGGTTCCCGGAGACATGCTCGGACAGAGCGTCGGCAGCCTGTGGTGGATGATCGACGCCGCCGGAAACCCCGTGTTCAAGACTGAGTAACCCTCAGTTGTACGGCTGCCGAGCGGTTTCGGGGTCGCCGTACGTGATTGCCCGTTCCCGACGCGTTTTCGACGCCAGGGTTGCGCCCCAGTTCAGCACCGTGCTGGCGCGATTGCGGAAACCGGCGAGGAATGCGATGTGGATGATTCCCCATGACACCCATCCGATGAACCCGGACAACTGGACCGGCCCTGCCTGAAGCAACGCGTGGCGTCGCGAAATGTAGGCCGCGGTTCCAAGATCGCGGTACTTGAACGGTTTTCGGCTGGGCACTCCGTTTTCCACGGTTGCCGCGATCCGGGCACCGGCGTGCCGACCACCCTGCATCGCGACCTCGGCCACCCCGGCAAGTTTGTCCCGCGACATGAGGTCGCCCACCACGTAGACGTTCGGGTGGCCGGGAACGGTCAGATCGGCTTCCACCTCGATGCGGCCACCGCCGACCTGCTTCACACCCAGCGCCGTGGCCAGTGCCTCGGCGAACGGCACTGCTTCGACGCCCGCGGTCCACAGAATCGTGCGGGTCTCGTACTGCCGCTTCTCTTTTGTCTTCTTGTCCGTCGTCTCGATGCTGGTCTCGCACACGTCGGTGACGTGCACGCCGAGGTGAGTCTCGACGCCGATCCCGTCGAGAGTACGTTTGGCGGCGGCCGAGAGCTTGCGACTGAACGAAGGGAGCACCCGATCGTCGCCGTGGAAGAGCAGCACCCTTGCCTCGTCCGGGTCTATGGACCGGAACTCGTTGGTCAGCGCGTGCATCGCCAATTCGCGGATCTGCCCGGCTAATTCGACGCCGGTGGGTCCACCGCCCGCCACGGCGAAGGTCAGCCACGGCCGACGTTCTTCCGCCGTCGGGAGCGATTCGGCCATCTCGAACGCAGCAATGAGACTGCGCCTGATCGCCAAAGCGTCGTCGAGGGTTTTCATGCCAGGCGCCCATTTGATGAACTCGTCCTGGCCGTGGTACGACTGGCGCATTCCAGCCGCCACGATCAGGTAGTCGTACGGCAATTCGAAGGTCGACCCGTCGAAGCGACTGGCAGTCAGTATCCCGGCGTCGGCGTCCACCGACTTGGCCTCGCCCAGAACGACGTTCGTGTTCTTGTTGTCCTCGAGCAGATGTCGCAGCGGACTTGCGATCTGCCCTTCGGAGAGCAGACCCGTGGCGCACTGGTATAGCAGGGGCTGGAAGACGTGGCTGGTCCCTCGGTCGATCAGAACCACCTCGACGTCGGCCTTCTTGAGCCGTCTCGCTGCGTACAGTCCACCGAAGCCGCCACCGACGATCACTACGCGGGGCTTACCGTTCGAGATGTGGATGCTCATCAGACAAACCTCGCTGTCACGGAGTTGGGCAGGAATCGTAGGGCCGCATCTATCCCTTGCCACTTGAGGCCTGGTAGCGCCGCTCGGGTGGTTTCCTTCTCGATGGCGTCGACCATGGCACTGACGCCTTCGTCCAGACTGGCCATGAGCGCTGCGTCGTCGCCGGCGCCGGCGGACATGTCGGTCTTGATGAAGCCCGGCAGCAGGGTGGTGACCCGAATAGGTGTGCGCGCCAACTCGATACTGAGCGCCTCACCCAGAGCCGCTACCCCGGCCTTGCTTGCCGAATAGGCCGCTTTTGGCCCGGGTAGCCCCCGATCCGCGCTTATCGAGGACACGAGAACCAGGTGTCCGGCGTCCTGCGCGCGGAAGATCTCGAGCGCAGCTTCACACTGCGACAGCGCGCCGACAAAATTCGTCTGCGCTGTTGCAAGATTCGCGTGCGCTTTTCCGGTTCCGATCTTGGCGCCCTTGCCGAGCCCGGCGTTCACGATCACCCGGTCCAGGCCACCCAACTCGTCGCGCAGCTCACCGAAAACCCGGACGACGGAATCGTGTTCGGTCACATCGAGTTCGCGCACTGCGACGCTGATCGACGGGTACTGCGCCACCAACTCCCCTCGCAGCGTGTCGAGACGATCCGTCCGCCGGGCACACAGCGCGAGGTCGCGACCGGCCGCGGCGAATCTCCTGGCCATCTCCTCCCCCAGACCCGAACTGGCACCGGTGATCAAAATCTTCTGCCGCGTCATGGGTGCAACTGTAGCCATCATCGAGCTCTCGTACCCGGCAGTAACCGAGCGAACTCGGACCGATCCGGCATACCGTGGAGCAATGACCGACGAATTCGATGTCATCGTGATCGGCGGTGGACCCGCCGGCGAGAACGCCGCCGCATACGCCATCGCCGGAAGTAATCGCACCGCCGCAATCGTGGAACACGAACTGGTCGGCGGTGAATGCTCGTATTGGGCCTGTATGCCCAGCAAGGCACTACTGCGCCCGGGGCAGGTCCTCGAGGCGGCCGACGCCTTGCCCGGGATCCCGGCCGGACCGCTGGACGTCGATGCCGTTCTGAAACGGCGCGACTCGTTCACCCACAACCACGACGACTCGTCCCAGGTCGACTGGGCAACCTCCGCGGGCATCACCGTGATCAAAGGCCACGGGGTCATCGACGGCGAGCGAGCAGTGACCGTCGACGGGACCCGTAAGCTCCGTGCCCGCCAGGCCGTCGTACTAGCCACGGGAACGACCGCCACCGTCCCGAAGACACCGGGATTGCGCGAGGCACTCCCGTGGACCTCGCGCGACGCCACCAACCTGCACGAGGTTCCGTCGCGAGTGGCGGTCATCGGCGGCGGAGTGGTCGCAACGGAGTGCGCAACGTGGTTGTCGTCGTTCGGCGCTCACGTGACGTTGCTCGTGAGGGGCGATGCTCTGTTGAAATCAGCAGAACCGTTTGCCGGAACGATGGTGGCCGAAGCACTCGGCGCCCGCGGTGTGGACGTTCGACTGAGCACTGCCGTCAACTCGGTCTCACGCCCCGATGCCAAGGCCACCGGCGAAGGTCACATCCACGGTGGACCCGTCAGCATCGAGACATCGTCCGGCGTGATCGAAGTCGACGAGGTCATCGTCGCGGCGGGCCGCGGGCCGACATCTGCCGATCTCGGCTTGTCTGTCATCGGCCTCGAGGACGGCAAGTACGTCACGACCGACGATCACCTCTGCGCCCAAGGTGAATGGCTCTACGCAGTCGGCGACATCAACGGTCGTTCTCCCCTCACCCACATGGGCAAGTATCAGGCGAGAGTCTGCGGAGACGTCATCGCCGCGCGGGCCGAGAGTCGCGGGCTCAGTGGACCTCGATACACCGCGTCGGCGGACAACGGACAGGTCCCCCAGGTGGTGTTCACCTCACCCGAGATCGCCTGGGTGGGACGCACCGAGAAGAAAGCTCGCGACGACGGCTACGACGTCGAAGTCGTGGAGATCGAACTCGCCGTCGCGGGATCTTCGCTGCTGCGCGACGACTACTCGGGGCGCGCGAAGTTGGTGATCGACAAGGCCACCGACGTGATCCTCGGCGCTACCTTCGCCGGGCCCGAAGTATCCGAGCTGGTGCATGCGGCGACAATCGCGGTCGTCGGCGCCGTACCACTGGAAACTCTCTGGCATGCGGTGCCCTCGTATCCGACGGTCAGTGAAGTCTGGCTTCGATTGCTGGAGGCTCGCCGCTGACGCGCTCCCGAAGTACGTATAGTCGCGACATGGCGTCCGACATACTTGTGACCACGGCCGACGGCACCCTGCGCGGCCGCCGGGTGGGAAAACTTCGTGCCTGGCGCGGAATTCCCTACGCCCGGCCGCCGGTCGGAACACTGCGTCTGACGCGACCCCAGCCGGTCACGCCGTGGACCGGAGAACGCGACGCGACCAGGTTCGGCGACGCGTCTGTCCAACACAAGAAGGGGCTGTTGCTCGCGCCCGGGAAGTACCAGCCGAGCAGCGAGGACTGCCTGACGCTCAACGTGCTCGCCCCCGCGAACACCGGCAATACTCCGCGTCCCGTCATGGTTTTCATCCACGGTGGGGCAAACACCATCGGGACCTCGGCCACCGGCTTGTACTCGGGCGTGTCCCTCGTCGAACGCGGCGACGTCGTCTACGTCTCGATCAACTACCGGCTCGGCGCTCTGGGCTACCTCGATTTCACACCCTTCTCCACATCCGAGCGCGTATTCGACTCCAACCTCGGACTGCGCGATCAGGTCGCGGCCCTGCAGTGGGTGCAACGCAACATCGCCGCATTCGGTGGGGATCCAGAAAAAGTCACGATTTTCGGTGAATCCGCCGGAGCCACCGCCGTCACCACCCTGATGGCGACTCCGGCCGCCAAGGGACTCTTCGCCGGCGCTATCGCCGAGAGTTCGGCTCCGGATCTGGTCTCGAGCACGCAGCGATCGCATGCCTGGGGCGCGCGTTTCGTCGAGATCCTCAATTCCGGCCTACCACCCGCGAAGGCCCTGACCTCGGCGACAGCCGTCGAATTGGGCAGAGCCGGAAGCAGACTGGGCGCCGAGGTACTCGCGAACACACCTGGACTACATCCCTTCGGACCGGTCGTCGACGGCGACTTCCTCCCGCGCTCCCCCTTGGACGCATTCAAAGAAGGATCGGCACACCAGGTGCCGATGATCATCGGCACCAACAGACGGGAGGGGACGCTGTTCCCGAAGGTGCTCGACGCACTTCCGACCAACCCGTCACGCATCGACACCATGTTTGCCCTCACCGATCCCGAGGCCGGGAAGCGCATCCTCGCAACCTATCCCGGCTACCCGGACGAGCAGTCCGCGATCGACGTCGGCGGAGACGTCACGTTCTGGCACCCGTCCGTGGAGTTGATGCAAGCGCACGCACAATCGGCGCCGACATACGCCTACCGATTCGACTTCGCGCCGACGATGATGCGCTGGCTCGGCCTCGACGCCACCCACGGATTCGAGATGTTTGCAGTCTTCGGCATCGGTGACACCCTTGTCGGGCGCGGCCTCACCCTTCCCGGCGGTCGACGCGGACTGCGCGCAGTCACCGAATCTGTTCAGGGACACTGGCTTCACTTCGCCGAGCACGGCTCGCCGCGCGGATCCTGGCCGCGCTACGAGGGGCAGGAGCGTCGGACCATGATCTTCGACGAGATCGTCCGCGTCGAGAACGATCCCAGACGTGAACAACGCTTGGCCTGGGCGGGATACAGCGGTTACCGCAGTCACGGCACCGACATCTCCCTACCGTGACGAGCCCTCTCGAGATCACTCTCGATTCCGGAGTCGTGCGCGGGCGCCTCGATCGAGGACTGCGCACCTGGCGAGCTATCCCCTACGCAGCGGCCCCGACCGGTCCTTGGAGATTTCGCGCACCACAGCCGGTCGAGGCTTGGAATGGTGTCCGCCCGGCGGAAGCATTCGGCTCTCCGTCTCCGCAGCGCAAGAGCAACTTCGACGAGAACTCACTCTTCGTCAATGTCGTGGCCCCGCAGGTACCGTCGGATTCGTTGCGACCGGTCATGGTCTTCATTCACGGCGGCGCGTACAACGGCGGGAATCCGTCGACGCCCATGTACCGCGGAACGAGCCTGGTCGAACGTGGCGACATCGTCTACGTCTCGATCCAATATCGTCTCGGCGCGTTGGGCTACCTCGATTTCAGTGAATATTCCACTGCGGAAAGATCGTTCGAGACGAACCTCGGATTGCGCGATCAGATCGCCGCGATGACGTGGGTCCAACGCAACATCGCCGCTTTCGGCGGCGACCCGAACGCCGTCACCGTCTTCGGTGAATCGTCCGGCGCCAACGCGGTCACCACTCTGATGGCAACGCCGGCGGCACGAGGACTGTTCGCCCGGGCCATCGCTCAAAGTCCGCCGGCTGCTTCGGCATACGGAAAAGAGCGAGCGCACGGTTGGGCACGCGAGTTCCTCGAGATCGCACAGGCTCCGGATACCGATCCGGGATCGTGGCTGCGCTCCGCTTCGGTGAAGGACCTGGTCGCTGCCGGCGAAGAACTTGCGCGCCGCGGCGCGGACGAAGAACCCGGAACGCGGGCATTTGCCCCCGTGGTGGGTGACGACGTCCTTCCCGAACACCCGCTCGACGTGTTCGCCGCCGGACGCGCCCACCCCGTTCCGCTGCTCGTCGGTTCGAATCTCCACGAGGGAAGAATCTTCCCGCGCGTTCTCGACATCTTGCCTACCGACCCGGTTCGGATCGAGAAGATGTTCTCCCACACCACCCCTGAAGTGAAAGCACGTGCGCTCGCGGCGTATCCCACGTATCCGCACCGGTTTGCTGCCGCAGATCTCGGCGGCGACATCACGTTCTGGGAGCCCGCGATACTCTGCGCACAGGGTCATTGCCAGGTAGCTCCTACCTACAGTTACCGCTACGATTTTGCGCCTCGCCTGCTCAGACTCGTCGGCATGGGCGCTACCCACGCCACCGAATTGCTTGCGGTCTTCGGGCGTTCGGATGCACTCACCGCGGCCTTGACAGCGGTCGGTGGGCGCCGCGGACTGACTGCGGTGACCTCCACCATGCAGCGCCACTGGATCCATTTCGCCCGCCACGGAGTGCCGGACCGGGATTGGCCCGCCTACTCCGTACCGGAGCGGCAAACAATGATCTTCGACGAGACGTCCCGAGTGGAGAACGACCCGATGGGTGAGCGTCGACGGGCTTGGATCGGCTACGAGCACAGGCGCTGAAGCCCGATCAGAAGAACTGACCTTTCACGAAACCTGCGAGTAGTACGGCAAATCCGCCCACCTCACCGAGGATCAGCAGAAACATCCCGAGGTGCAGGGGCGGACCGGCGGACTCGAACTGATTGTCGGTGTCCTTCATCGCACCGTGAGCGATGTAGCTGAATATCGCTGCGAGAAAGAAGAACACGACCACTGCGGCACTGGTCAGGTTGATCCACGTCGGCCACGCACTGAGTTCGACGAACACCGCGATCAGCAGCGTCGCAAACGAGTACATCAGGGCAGCGCGGTGTGCGATGTCGACATACGGATGGGCGAGGTGATTGTCCGAAGTGGCCATCTGTCGGTATTTCCAGATTCCCAGGCACAGGGAGAGAAGGAAGATCAGACCGGCCGTGAGAAGCGTCAGTGTCGTGTCGATCCCCAGCGTCATCTGCCCACCCCGCAGTGCGTTTCCAGCGAGTCACCGCTGGGTGATCCAGCCGAAGGCTTGTCGTAGACGACAACCAGCACCACCGCACGATCCGCCGACACCGACCGCATCCGGTGCGGCGTATTCGCGTCGAAGTACAAGCTGTCGCCGGCGTCGAGGTGCATCGTCTGCCCGGGGATTTCGAATTCCACGGATCCGGAATGCACGAACACGAACTCCTCTCCCGTGTGGTCCATGAACTTGGGACCCATCACCGAGGCCGGATGAACCACGAACGGCTGCATGGCCTTTCCGACCAGTGAGGGCGCGATCGGATCGTAGACGGAAGACTGCACGGAGTTGGCCGGGTCGATCACGCGGTCCTTCGCGCGCACGATCGTCATGGCATTTCCCTCCATACTGTCCGAGAACAGTTGCCCCACATCGGCGTCGAGCACACGCGCAATCTTGAGTGCCACCGCGATCGACGGGGTACTGATACCCCGCTCGACCTTGGAGAGATAGCTCTTCGTCAGACCGGTCTGCTCGGCCAGGCCCTCGAGCGTCAGACCGGCGCGACGCCGATGTGTTCGCAAAAACGCTGCCATTCGGTTCCCCTCACGCGACTTTGTGTCATCACCCTACCAATACATTGACCTGCGGCGATCAGCGATGCAGGAATCGAGGGTTGCGCATTTCCGTCCTATATGACACTTTGTGTCTTATAGGTGACTGAATGTCATTGATTTCCGGGTCCCGAGAAAGGCACACCCCATGACCGACACGATGCATGCGAGCAAGCAGGAACTCATGGCCACCGCCGAGACGAAGATGCTCACCGAAGTAACGACAGGTAGTTGGACTCTTCGACAGAAGATCGCACTGACCTGCCGGGCACTGTCGGACGCCGGCCACGACTCCGGCCTTGCCGGACAGATCTCCGCCCGCGGTGGGCAGCCAGGAACGTTTGTCACACAGCGACTCGGCCTCGGGTTCGACGAGATCACCGAGGACAACCTCCTGCTCGTCAACGAGGATCTCGAAGTCCTCGACGGGGAAGGCATGCCGAACCCCGCCAACAGGTTCCACAGTTGGATCTACCGCGCACGACCCGACGTCAACTGCATCGTCCACACACACCCACTACATGCGACGGCGCTGTCGATGCTCGAGATTCCCCTCGTCGTCTCCCAAATGGACATCGCGCCGCTCTACGACGACTGCGCATTTCTCGCCGACTGGCCCGGGGTTCCCGTGGGAAACGAGGAGGGCGAGATCATTTCGGCTGCACTCGGCGACAAGCGGGCAATTCTGCTCGCCCACCACGGCCAACTCGTCGTCGGCAACACGGTCGAAGAGGCATGCTCTCTCGGGCATCTGATCGAGCGAGCGGCCAGACTGCAGTTGCTGGCGATGGCTGCCGGAGACATCAAGCCGCTACCGCCTCGCCTGGCGAAGGAGGCACACGATTGGACACTGACTCCTCGGCGCAGCGAGGCGAACTTCGCTTACTACGCCCGTCGCGCTCTCCGCAATCATCCCGACACACTGACCAACTGACTTTTGTTTCCCACCAACAGAACTGAGAGCCTCATGAGCAGCACCATCAAGGGAATCGTCGCCTATCCCATCACCCCGTTCGACCGGGACACCGGAGCATTCGACCCCAAGCCGCTACACACGCTCCTCGACAGCATGATCAGCAGTGGTGTCGACGCGATAGCCCCACTCGGCAGTACCGGCGAGAGCGCCTATCTCGACGATGCAGAGTGGGAGACGGTCGCTCGGGAGACTGTCGACTACGTCGACCGCCGAGTCTCCACCGTCGTCGGAGTGTCGGATCTGACTACGGCGGGAGCACTCCGCCGAGCATCGATCGCGGCAGACGCCGGAGCCGACGCAATGATGATCCTCCCCACGTCGTACTGGCATCTGGGTGAGCAGGAGATTCGTGAACACGTCACCGCGGTGGCCGATTCCGTCGACATTCCCACGATGATCTACAACAATCCGGCCACCACCGGGATCGACATGTCGCCGGAGTTTCTCGTCGATCTCGTCTCCACCGTCGACGGCATCACGATGATCAAGGAATCCACCGGCGACATCACCCGGATGAACCGCATCAACGAACTGAGCGGTGGCACGATCCCCTTCTTCAACGGCAGCAATCCTCTTGCACTGCAATCTTTCTCTGCCGGTGCAAGCGGATGGTGCACGGCAGCCCCGTGTCTGGCCCCCGAACAGGTGGTGCACTTCTGGCGTCTACTCGAATCCGGTGATCGGTCGGGTGCCGCCGCTGTGTTCGAACAGATCGAGCCGCTACTGAAGGTCCTCGTCAGTCGCGGACTGCCGTCGACGGTCAAAGCCGGGTTGGAATCTCTCGGCGTCGACGCCGGCCTTCCCCGCCGGCCCCTGCTGTCCCTCGACGACAACACCAGGACAGCTTTGTCCGACGCTCTGTCGGTGGCTCGCGGTGTAATCGTCGCGTCGTGACCTGACGTGGGAGTGGGTTCCGGCAAGATGGGATGCACACCGACCGAAGGAGGGGCACCATGTCCGTAGATTCACGGTCTGCGAGGATCGCCGTCACCGGCGCGACCGGTCATATCGGCGGACTGGTGGCCCGGTCGTTGGCCGACGCCGGTGTCCCGCAGCGGCTGATCGCACGGTCGGCCAACCGATTACCGCAGCTCCCCGGTGCCGATTCGGCCGAGACCACGTACGGGGATCAGGAGCGCGCTCTCGCGGCTCTGGCCGGAATCGACACCCTCTTCATGGTCTCGGCGGCCGAAAGCGCAGATCGCCTGGATCAGCACCGCACCTTCATCGACGCCGCCGCGGAGGCCGGGGTCAGGCACATCGTGTACACGTCTTTCCTCGGCGCTGCTCCGGACGCGACGTTCACGCTCGCTCGCGATCACTGGGTCACCGAAGAACATATCCGCGCTTCCGGGCTCGCATTCACCTTCCTGCGCGACAGCTTCTACCTCGATTTCCTACCCGCTCTCGCCGGTGAAGACGGTGTGATCCGCGGACCCGCAGGGGACGGTCTCGTCGGCGCGGTAGCGCGCTCCGACATTGCTGCCGTCGCTGTGTCGGTTCTGCAGGATCTGGATTCTCATGTCGGACAGACGTACAACCTGACCGGACGGGAGGCACTGACGCTCTTCGAGGCCGCGAGCATCATCACCGAAGTCACCGGCAAGCGAACCACGTACGTCGAGGAAACGCTCGAGGAAGCTTACGAATCGCGGGCGTCGTACAACGCACCCGCTTGGGAACTCGACGCATGGGTGTCGACGTACACCGCAATCGCGCAGGGTGAATTGGCGCTGATCACGGGCACCGTGGAGGACCTTGTCGGCCGGCCTGCGCTCACGCTGCGTGAATTCCTCACAGCAGAAACCGCCTGATGCCACCACGCAAAGCAACCACGGCACGCAAGGCTGCCGCAAAGAAGGCTGCACCGAAGAAGGCTGCACCCAAGAGGAACACGACCAGAAAGACCGCCCCGAAGAAGACTGTCGCAAAGAAGAGCTCACGCGCGACGATGCCGGATGTGCCGACTGCCGGCCCTGGTGAGAGAGTCTGGCTCCTCGACGTCCCCTTTCGGACGCCGGCGCCTGGTGCACAGTTCGTCAAGAAATGGAAGAGCTACGCGTGGGTCGGTACGGAGTTGCCCGTAGAACTCGCTCCATTCAAGGCACTCCCCTTCTCGTATCAGCAGTGGGTAGAGGACGACATCAATGACAGCACCGGCGAACGTCCCGTTGCTGCACCCAAAATTCCTCGGCCCGAGCAGGTTTCGGGGGCTGCAGCCGTCGTCGATGCCGCTCGCGCCGGCAAACGCGGATTTCTGTTGGCAGACAATGCAGGCCTGGGTAAGACGCTGATCGCAGTGATGTCTGCCAAGACGATTGCCGAGGAGCGCGGCGAAACCAACATCCTCGTCCTCGTCGATCGACCCGCACAGATCACCATTCCGCATTGGCGCTATTCCATCGCCTCGGTGGGCGACGGTGGATTCCGCTGGTTGATCATGTCGCCTGACCAATTGAAGAAGCTGATCGCGCGAAACGGCCGCCCCAAGTACACGTTCGGTGTGGTGATTGCCGACGAGGCCCAGCTATACAGCAACGACACACAGCGCACGGCCGCATTCGAGAAGGTCGCGCGCTTTTCGAATGCTCACGAGCAAGCGCCGTTCGTCCTGTCCGTGACAGCAACACCGGGACACACGCCGGCCGATCAGCGTTACCTGGCACCGCTTTTCGCGCAGCTGCATTCAGAACCTTCGGAGTACTGGTCCGACCTGGGCGCCAGGCTGGTCGAGTCCGGCCTTCCGCTGGACAAGTCCTACGGGAAGTGGACGTGGAGCGCAGAGGCGAAGGAATCACCTGCGCTGCAATCTCGCGCGCTCGAGACCGTGCGTGGGTGGATGTCGAACAGCAAACCGCCCTTGATGATTCATCGACCGACTCCGTGGGGACCCGTTCCGCTCGACGGTATGCCGATCGACCTCACCCATGCCCAGCGCGCCGAGTACGAGACGGAGTGGGCCGAGTACGCCTACGAAATGGGATTGGCCCGCAAGAGTCGCAACATCGCGCGCGGCCGTGCGCTGGTTCTGCGCTACCGACAGAAAGCGGGCATGATCCGCGCCGAGTCGACGGCCCAGTGGGCGCAGGCGCAGGTCAAGGCAGGCAAGCAGGTGTTGGTGGCCGTCGAATTCGTCTCCACGGCAGGTGATCCACTGGTCGAGATGATCGAAGACGCCGGGATCTCGGTGGCAAAACTGTTCGGTGCGGTGCCGGACAAGGAGGGTCAACGTCTGCGGTTTCAACGCGGGGACGCACCGGTCATCGTCTTCAATGTCACGACCTCGATCTCGCTCCATGCCAACGAAGCACTCCCGGACGGCACTCACGCGTCCCCGTTGCCACGGACGGGAATATTTCATCAACCGCGCTACTCAGGGATCGCGGCAGAACAGACGTTCGGTCGGTCGCATCGCGACTACCAGACGTGCCCGTGGGTCATACCCTTCGGCGTGGGCACCAAGGAAGAGGACGTCGCCACGGTCATGTTGCGCAATCTCAATTCGGTCACAGGTCTGAAAGGTGGTGATCGATCCGGTCTGCGGTCGCTGTCCGAACTGCTCGGCGTCGAGTGGCTCGAGCCTGATGTCTTGACCTCGGAGGGTTGATCTTCCAACGACCGTCCAACGCGCACAAACGAACGGTTTCGGCGGTATGCCCCAATTCCACTCCACCAAAACCGAATTCGGCTGACCGCTTCATTCCTTTCGGGACCTTGGGACTCAGGTATCTGTGACCTGACGTGGCAGACTCTTCCGAGTCGAGGTGCACCAGCCTCGAAACAGTGCCGAGAATGCGAGGGGTCCGATGCGCAATATCTACCGGTCATTGATGCGCAATGTCGGCCATACACAATGGTTCTCGGATCTCGGCAAGGATCTGGTTCCGCTCGATCGAGCAGTGCAGAGAGTGTCGGGAGGCAAGCTCTCGCTGGTCGGAGAGAACACCGTGACTCAGCTACTGCTCACCACGACGGGCCGTAAGACCGGCCGTTCTCGCACCACGCCACTCCTGTACGCACCCGACGGCGATGCGTTTGTCGTCGTCGGTTCGAACTGGGGGCAGGATACGCATCCAGCATGGACACTCAATTTGATGGCAAACCCCACCGCGATCGTGACAGTGAAGGGCGTCGAAATACCGGTCGGTGCGAGTCTGGCGGAGGGCGCCACGCGTAAGAAGCTGTGGGAGCTCGCGACCACCACGTGGCCGCCGTACGAAACCTACGCCGATCGAGCATTCGGGCGCCAGATCCGCGTATTTCGACTCCAACCTGTCAAATAACTGCTGCCGGGCGCAGGATGGGAAGGACCACCCTGCCGATCTCAGGAGCATTCGCGAATGTCCACAGCACTGACTCACGCAGAAGACACACAGATCACAGCTTCCAACGGGCGGATCGCACTGGAGCCGAACCCCCGCCGAATTCGAGCCTTCTTCGCTGGTCACGCCGTCGCAGACACCACTCGTTCGGTATACCTTTTCGAACGCGGCCGCCTGCCGATGTACTACATCCCCCTCGCGGACGTTCGTACCGAATTCCTCGTCCCGACGTCGACGACCACCCATTGCCCGTGGAAAGGTGACGCCACCTATTGGACGATCGAGATCGGAGACCGCCGGGCCGAGGACGCCATCTGGACCTACCCTGAACAGCTCGACGGTTCCCTGGATCTGAGTGAGTACGTCGCATTCTATTGGGATCGCATGGACGCCTGGTACGAGGAGGATCAACAGGTCTTTGTCCACGCCCGCGATCCATACGTACGTATCGACGCACTCCCCTCGTCCCGCCACGTCCAGGTCTTTGTCGGCGACGTACTGGTCGCCGAGACGAGACGACCCAGACTGCTCTTCGAAACCGGACTGCCCACGCGGTACTACATTCCGAGAATCGACGTTCGCAGCGAGTACTTTGCGCCGTCCCCGACCACCACGGCCTGCCCCTACAAGGGCACTGCGTCGTATCTGTCGTTCACCGGCACAACCGAACTCGCTCCGATCGAGGATCTGGCGTGGTTCTATCCGTTCACTACCGCCGAAGCGTCCGGGATCGACGACCACATGTCGTTCTATCCCGAACGCGTCGGCAAGATCCTGGTGGACGGTGCCGAAATCTGAAAGGTGCTGGAGCCGAGAAGGTGTGGGTGCCTACCCCACTGAAACAGGGGATTCCGGGATTCGCAGTTCAGCCGTCTCCAGTCGGCGATCATGCACCCACACCATCGCCGTTGCAACGGAGAAGACCAACCCGGCGATGCATACTCCGTTCCAGCCGTACGACTTCCACACCACTGATCCCACCGCCGAGCCCACGGCAGCACCGACGAAGTAGGTGGTCATGTACACGGAATTCACACGCGAACGTGCTTCGGGGACAAGGGCGTAGATCACGTTCTGGTTGCTGACGTGCACTCCCTGCAGCGCGAGATCGGCAAGGACGATGGCAACGAGAAACCACACCACGTGGGTGGCACCGGCGACAAATGGAAGCCACGACACCAAGAGAATCGCGATGGCGCCGCCGGTCGCCAGCTGACCCAATCCCCGATCGGCCAGCCTGCCCGCCACCGTCGCCATCAAAGCTCCCGCCACACCGAGTAGTCCGACCAAGCCGATTTGAGTGTCGCTGTAGCCGAATTCGCCGGACAGAAGAAAGGCCATCGTCGTGAAGACGGTGCTGACAGCAGCAAAAGCCAGTCCGCCCATGGCCGATCGGGTTCTCAGGCGCGGCAGGGTCGCAGCCAACTTCCCTACCGAAGCGAGCGTTGCGCGGTAGCTTGCCTTCGGGCGATCTGCGGAATCGGAAGGCAGAGATCGCCACAATGCCACGGCCATCACCACCATCAGCACCGCCGCAACCTTGTATACCGTCGACCAACCTCCCAGTCCGGAGAGGACGCCGGCAACGCTGCGCGCCAGCAGGATTCCGATCAGCAGTCCACTCATGATCGTGCCGACCACCTGACCGGACCTCTCAGGTTCGGCCAGTGAGGCGGCAAACGGAATCAGCACCTGGGCGGCGACCGAAAAGACTCCAGCGACAGCGATTCCCACTGCAAGCGTGGCAAAGTTGGGCGCAAATCCGCTGACCGCTTGACCGGTCGCCGCCAGCAGCATGAGCCCTACCGTCAGCTTGCGTCGGTCCACCATGTCGCCCACCGGAACCAGAAGTATCAATCCGAGTGCATACGCGACCTGCGCGATGGTCACCGTCGCGGCCGCTGCGGAGGCCGACACATTCAGGTGATCTGCGATGGAATCGAGGAGTGGCTGGTTGAAATAGTTACCGCCCGCGCACAGGCCCGTCGCTGCAGCCATCAGCAGCACTATCGGTAGTCCGAGCCTCGGACGCGCGTCGCTTGAAATCATGTCGTCAAGCATGACCGCCTACACCGACGCGCGTCCAATAGATAGATATGCATGATCTATCTCCAGAAACGATAGATTGGTGCAATGGAACTACGTCACATCCGCTACGCCCTGGCAGTCGCGGAAGACAGACACTTCAGCCGAGCAGCGTCGCGGTTGCACGTTTCCCAGTCCGCCTTGAGTGCCCAGGTCAGAGACCTCGAAAAGGAACTGGGAGTCGAATTGTTCAACCGGAACAGCCGAAACGTCGGCCTGACTGCTGCAGGCGAGGTTTTTGTCGCCCGCTCCCGCGAGGTACTCGGCGCCGTGTCGAGACTCGTCAGTGATGTCTCCGCACGGAGCAACGAGCAAGTGCGGTTGACGGTCGGCACCATCACCTCGGCGGGGCGCGTCGACGTCGGACGCGCGCTGGCAGATCTGACACGGCGCCACCCTGCAATCAACATCACCGCGCGACCGTACGGCAGTGAAGTAGTTATCGAAGGAGTCCGGTCCGGTGCAATCGACGTCGGCATTGTCGGATTGGCCGCAGGTCGCCTACCCAAGAGCTTTGCCGCCGCGCCACTGTGGAGTGAACCCACCGCAGCGTTCGTTGCTCCCGACCATCCCTTTGCCCAGGCTTCGTCGATCAGGCTCGAAGACCTACGCGATCACACTCTCGTGGACTTCGCCTCCGGCAGCGAGGCCCGGGTCCAAACCGACCAAGCCTTCGCCGAATCACAGGTCCCTCGGGGAAAAACACTTGAAGCCAACTCGGTAGACCTGATCTGTTCACTGACCGCCAACGGCCTGGGCGTAGGTTTGCTCCCCCAGTCCATGAGCGCCCTGCACTCCGAATTGGTCTGTATTCCGATCACCGATGCGCCGCATCGGATCGTCCACGCAATCACCGAACCCACCCATTCGTCGGCACTCGCCCGCGAGTTCGTCGAACTACTCGCAGCGCAGTTCGCTACTTGAGCAGTTTCGACATTCGCCTGTCCGCCAACGGCTTACCGCCGGTCTGGCACGTCGCGCAGTATTGAAAAGAACGCTCCGCGAACGACACTTCGCGTACGACGTCACCGCACACCGGGCACGGAAGTCCGGTACGAGCATGTACTCGCATCCCCGAGCGTTTCTCACCCTTGAGCCGGGCCGCGTCCTGACCTTCCGAACGCTCGATCGCGTCGGCCAGCGTGGATCGCATCACGGCATACAGCGTCGAAATCTGATCCGGCGTCAGCCGCGACGAGGTCGCGAATGGCGAGAGTTTCGCGGTGTGGAGGATCTCGTCCGAGTAGGCGTTCCCGATACCGGCGATCAACGACTGATCGACTATCGAGTTCTTGATCCGCGCCGACGTTCCGCCCAGAATCTGTGCGAACTCGGCTTCGGTCACAGCCATCGCGTCCGGCCCCAACCGGGCGATGCCCGGAACCTCCTGCGGATCGTTCACGACCCAGACGGCGAGGCGTTTCTTGGTGCCGGCTTCGGTGAGATCGAATGCCGGCGTCGAACCTTCGGGTGTGAAGAAATGAACGCGCAGCGCCAACGGCCCCTTCCCCGGCTTCGGCGGCGTCGCCGATGGATTGTCCAGCCAGCGCATCCAGCCGGCACGGGAGAGATGCGTGACCAACCACAGCCCGTCGCAATCCAGAGCCAGATGCTTCCCGAAGCGGGCGGCGCCCGTGACGTCACGCCCCTGCAGAGCAGTGATCGGCGGATCGAAGGTCTTGAGCACACTCAATGCAGCGATGTCGACGCGTCCCACCACTGCGCCGACCGCGTGCTGACGAAGGAACCCTGCCAGCGCTTCCACCTCGGGTAGTTCAGGCATGGCAACAGACTAACGCCGACCACGGACACTCACAGCGCGCTCAGTCCGTTTCCGTCTGCAGCACCACCGAGTGCCCACCGCGTGCCTTCGCGGAGTACATCGCCCGATCCGCTCGCCGCAGCAGAGTCGGGTAGGCGACCAGCGCATCATCCGCTGATTCGAAAGGCCCTGCGATCTTCGCGATTCCGACGCTCATCGCCACCTCGGGATGATCGGGCGAGGTGATCGTCGAACGGAGTAGTTCATATTCGAGTCGATGGAACGAGCGTTGATCGACCGAATCGACGATGACGAACTCGTCGCCGCCTATCCGTGCGATCAAGGCCGCCGGGCCGGCGCATTCGACCAGCCTCGATCCGACTTTTTCGATCACAGCGTCACCGACGGTATGTCCGTACTCGTCGTTGATGGCCTTGAATCGATTGATGTCGACAGCGGCGACTACCAAGAGCGCCGAGTGCGTGTACGACCGCTCCAGCAACAGTCGCACTTCGTCGGCCAGTCCCCTCCTGTTGAGCAGTCCGGTCAGTGGGTCCAATTGCGAGTTCAACGCGTCGGTGCCGAGGATGGAGAAAATGAACTGACAGGCAAAGGGAATCACGTAGATTGCCGCGCCGACCAGTACTACCAACGCGACCAGAACCGGAATATCCACATCGTTTTCGACCACGGCCGTACGTGTCACGATGCCGATGACCACGACGAATACCCACAACATGTGAAGGCTCTGTATTCGAGCATTGTGGAAGAACGCGATGTATCCGCCGATCACCGAGAACATCACGGCGTGTGCCAATGCTGCAAGTGGATTGGAGTACAGCAGCATTGCGGCCGCTATTCCCACTTCCGAATAGAGCACAAAGGCGTAAGACCAGGAACGGGAGAGATTGCGCCTCGTCGAGAGGGCGACGGCCATCATCACGGTTATGACCATGATGACTGCGTTCGCGGTGCGCGCGTGCGAAGTGGTCGGCCCCTGTGGACTGAAGCGAGTCAGGAACATGATCACGGTGACCAGCACCAACGAGCAGACGACGAGAAACCGCGAGGCGACGGTCAACCCTTTGTCCGCGAGATAGCGATTGAAGGTGTCGAATTGGTCCGGACGCCGATACCAATCGACAAGTTGAGAAGAGATCAGCCGGAACGCGGGACCCGAGAGCGGTCGTCGAGACGCCGCGGCGTCCGAACGCTCAACACTCTCGGCAGATTCCATAGGGTCAGGGTAATCCAGTCAACTCCCCGCAATCAGACAATTTTCACTGTTTGCCGTCCCACATCACAACCTGATCGCCGCCGGCGGCCTTCGCGCGGTACATCGAGGCATCGGCTACTCGAAACAGTTCCGTCAACTCCTCGTCGGAAATAATCGACGACCATTCGGCAGAGGTGATCGCGACTCCGACGCTGGTGGTCACTACCGGATCACGATCGTCGATTCGCAAGTGCCTTCGCAGATTGTCTTCGAACGCAGGCGCTGCGCCGACGTCTATCGTGTCTACCAACACGAACTCGTCCCCACCGAATCTGGCGAAGAGCGCCTTCTCGCCGCCGCACCACCGCAGTCGATCAGCAATCTGGCGAAGTACGAGATCGCCTTCTTCGTGCCCCTGTGAGTCGTTGACGCTCTTGAACGAATCGACATCGACAATCGCGACGACATACGACGACTTGCTCGACGCATGCCCCGTCGCCCCCATTTCGACAACAGCTCGCTGCAGCCCGCGCCGATTCAGAAGCCCTGTCAACGGATCCACATCCGAACTGTCCGCGTCGGAGCCGAGAAGTGAGAGGACGAACTGGCAGGCGAACGGGATGACCACGATCCCGGTGGCGATGATCAGGCACAGTGCTGTGGCCAACGCAGGATCCGCGTAGACCGCGACCTTTCGGCCGACCACTGCCAGAATCACGATGGACAGCGCGATGTGGATCGCCTGGAGTCTCGCGTTGTGAAAGTACGCGATGTAACCACCGATCAGTACGAAGAGCACACACTGGATCAACCCGATGAAAGGGTCGTTGTTCAAGAACACACCGACGAATACGCCGACCTCGCAGTAGGCGACAAAGAAGTACGACCACCGACGCGTGATTTCGGGCAGAAGGCAGAAGAGCACGATCACCGCAATCGTGACGGCGATGATAACGGCGTTGACGACGCTGGTGACGTGGTTGTGCACGCCCGCGTCGCTGAAGCGCAGCAGAGTCATCGCAATGATGACCGTCGTCAGCGAGCCGATGACCAGCAATCGGACAGCTAGCTCCAGGCCCTTCGTGGCGAGGTATCGATTGAAACTGTCGAATTGATCAGGACGCCGATACCACTGAACCAGAAGGCCGAAAGCCGACTTCACAGCTGATTTTTCACGGCCACGCGGCGCGGGCAGAATCGACTGCAGTCGGTCCTGCCCGAACGATGTCATGCGCAGATCATAGGTGCGCGGACCGTCGTTCGGGACCAAGAGTGCAGGATCGAGGCGGCAAATTCAGGGTCGGTTGTCAGCGCCGAACGAGGTACGTATCCATGATCCAACCGTGCTTCTCACGCAACTCCGCCCGGCGAGCGACGATCCGATCTTCGACGTCACGCAGTTTGCCGGAAATCAACTCCTCGTCCGGGGTCCCGAGGTACGCGCCCCACCAGATCTCGGCGTCGTTTTCGCTTACCTGAGTGAAGGTGCAATGCGCGTCGAGCATCACGACGGCATTGTCCACGCCGTCGGGCAATCCCTCGGCCAGTTTGCGGCCGGTCGTGATGTGGATGGGTTCGCCGATTCGGTTCAGGACGATCCGGTGTTGTGCAGCCAGCGACTGCACGCTGGTGATTCCCGGGATGACGGAGTAGTCGAACGAAACTCTCCCGCGAGCGAGCACGCGCTCGACGATCCGCAGAGTGCTGTCGTAGAGGGAAGGGTCACCCCAGACGAGAATCGCTCCGACGCCAGGTTCGGCCGCGAATTCCGCTTCGAATTTCGCGGCCCGACGCTCGTGCCAGTCCTCGACGACTCCCTCGTAATCGGTGGGAGTTCGGTCCCGCGGCGGGTCCGTGATCTCGACCACCTTGTAGTCGAGGTGAACGTGCTCGTCGAGGATGCCGGTGCGCAAGTCGACCAGAGCCTGCTTCTCGTCACCCTTTCCGATGATGAAGAAGGTATCGGCCCTGTTCATGGCCTTGATCGCCTGAACCGTCACCTGGTCGGGATCACCAGCACCGATACCGATCACCAAGAGTTCGCGCATGTGCCGAGGCTATATTGCCGTGCGCCTTTATTAACCGCCGGAGGTTAATAAAGGCGCACAGCAGGGCAGGCCCTAGACTGATTCCCGTGACTGTCTCCACTGCTTACGAAGACCTCCTCCGGCTCGTCATGGAGACGGGTACCGCCAAATCCGATCGAACCGGAACCGGCACCCGCAGCATCTTCGGTCACCAGATGCGTTTCGATCTTGCCGACGGCTTTCCGCTCGTCACCACCAAGAAGGTCCACCTCAAGTCGATAGTCAACGAACTCCTGTGGTTCCTGCGCGGCGACTCCAACGTGGCGTGGCTGCACGAGCACGGCGTCTCCATCTGGGACGAGTGGGCCGACGAGAACGGTGAACTCGGCCCCGTCTACGGCGTCCAGTGGCGTAGCTGGCCCACCCCTTCGGGCGAGCACATCGACCAGATCACGCAGACCGTCGAGACCCTGCGCTCCAACCCCGATTCGCGGCGGATCATCGTTTCGGCGTGGAACGTCGCCGACATTCCACAGATGGCCCTGGCGCCGTGCCACGCTTTCTTCCAGTTCTACGTCGCCGACGGCAAGCTCTCCTGCCAGCTGTACCAGCGCAGCGCCGACATGTTCCTCGGCGTTCCGTTCAACATCGCCAGCTACGCGCTGCTCACCCACATGATGGCCCAGCAGGCCGGACTCGACGTCGGTGAGTTCGTCTGGACCGGCGGCGACTGCCACATCTACGACAATCACGTCGACCAGGTGACCGAGCAGCTCGGTCGCGAACCGCTGCCGTTGCCGACCCTGAAGCTGAACAAGCGCGACTCCATCTTCGACTACACCTTCGAGGACGTGGAGATCGTCGACTACCAGCACCACCCCGCGATCAAAGCCCCGGTAGCGGTCTGACGATGACCGATCGCACAGTCACCCTCATCTGGGCGCAGGCCCACGGCGGCGTCATCGGCGCCGACAACTCGATCCCGTGGCGCGTGTCCGAGGACATGGCTTACTTCAAACGCGTCACCATGGGCCATCCGGTAATCATGGGGCGGCGCACCTGGGACTCCATTCCATCGAAGTTCCGTCCGTTCAGCGGGCGTCGGAACATCGTCGTCACACGCGATCCGCAATGGCACGCCGAAGGCGCCGAGGTGGTCCGCAGTCTGGACGACGCCCTGGCGTTGCCGGACGGTGACGTCTTCGTCGTCGGTGGCGGGCAAATTTATTCGGCTGCACTGCCATTCGCGACGCATCTACTGGTGACCGAGATCGACCTCGACATCGCCGGTGATGCTTTTGCTCCCGAGATCGGCCCCGAATGGAACCTGAAATCCGACGAGCCCTGGCAGACCTCGGAGAAGAGCGGCCTGCGCTTCCGCTGGTTGGAGTACACGCGCTGACCGACTTCCGCCGATAACGAGGCACCTCGCGAGTGAGTCGGTCATACTCCAAGAAGGACATTCACCGCTTCCGAGAGGTCTTCGATGGACAAGAAGTCACTGACCGCTCTCGCTCGCCAACAGTTGAAACTGGCGGGCTCGGCGACCAGCGGTCGCAGTTCACAAACCGTCTACGGTGGCCACCAGCGCAGCCTGCGACAGACGGTGATCGCGCTGAGCGCCGGCAAGAGCCTCGCCGAACACGACAGTCCGGGCGAAGCCACGTTGTTGGTCCTGAGCGGGAAGCTGAATCTTGTGTGTGGGAGTGACCAGTGGAAAGGATCCACGGGTGATTTCCTGACCGTCCCGGCCGACCGGCACAGCGTCGAAGCGCTCGAAGACGTTGCATTTCTACTGACCGTCGCCATGAAGGGCTGAAATCGGTAGCGTCTTCCGCGTGAGCGAAACCGTGATCGAAGTGTCCATCGTCGCAGCCCCGTCCGTACTCTGGCCCGCGCTGCGCGACCCGTCGCTGATTCGACGTTGGTTCGGCTGGGAGTACGACGGACTCGACGACGAAATCACCCAGATCTACTCCACCGCTGAGGCCGACCCCGAAGCGTTGACGCTGAAACTCGGAAACGGCGACCGTTTCTCACTTCGCGAACAGGACGGCAAGACGGTCGTCCGCATCGACCGACCGGCCAAATCTGCCGACGACGACTGGTACAACGACATCACCGAGGGCTGGACGACATTCCTCCAGCTGCTCAGATTCGCAGTGGAGCACCACGGACTGGCCGAGCGTAGAACCATTTATCTCGACGGCCTTCTGCTCCCCGGTGAGAACGTGGCAAGCGTCCTCGGGCTCACCGAAATCGAATTGGAAGCGGGAAGTCGGTACGCGGTGACAATCGCTCCCGGCGACTATTTCGAAGGCGTCGTCGACTACGTCACCGACCACCAATTCGGGTTGACAGTCGAGGATCTCGGCCCTGGCCTGCTGTCTGTCGCCACCCAGTCGGTGACGGCGCAGCGGCCCGACGGAGGCATGTCCATCCTGCTGACCACCTACGACCTGAGCGATGACGAGTTCGACGAGATCAAGCATCACTGGTCGTCGTGGTGGGAAGGTCGCCGCCAGGAGAGCTGACGTTCGGTGAGGCGATATGCTTCGACCATGGTCGAAGCTTCGGGTCACAGTCCGGCACGTACGTTCGGCGAGTTGCTCGACCGCCTGGGCGATTCCAATGCCGACATACCGACACTCCACCGCCTGCTCGAGGCGGTCCTGGTGGTCGGCTCCGGCCTGGACCTCGACCTGACGCTTCAACGGATCATCACCTCTGCGACAACGGTTCTGGATTGCCGCTACGGCGCCCTGGGGGTCGCGGCGCCGGGGGGCGGGCTCTCGGAATTCGTGTACGAGGGAATCTCCGGGTCCCAACGCGCGACCATGGGACATTTCCCCGAAGGTCATGGCGTGCTGGGTGTTCTGATGAATCACCCGCAGACTTTGCGTGTGGCCCATCTCGGCGACCATCCCGAATCGGTGGGATTCCCCGCAAATCATCCACCGATGGAGAGCTTCCTCGGAGCGCCGATCATGATGCGGGGAAAGGTGTTCGGAAGCATCTACCTGACCGAGAAACGGGGACAGGCCGAGTTCACCCAGGAAGACGAGGTCATTCTCGAAGCCCTCGCCATCGCAGCCGGTATCGCTGTGGAAAACGCCCGACTGTTCGAGCAGTCACGAACTCGTGAAAGATGGCTCACCGCAACATCTGCCATCCGCTCGCGGTTGCTGGCCGGTGACTCGCTCGAGGACGGTCTGCAACTTCTTGCCAGTCGCGTTCGGGACCTGACCGGCGTCGACGACGTGATCGTGGTGATCTGCGAGAACGGCTACGCACAGGTTCACGCCGCGGCCAGCGCCCGGACCACGTCACGTGGAGTCAGAATTCCGGCGACCACCTATCCGTTCGACGTGGTGCGGAGCACTCGAAAGCTACAGGTACTCACCACTTTAGGCGCACTCACCGAACTGGTGCCGTCCGCTGGGAGTGCTGTCGTGGCACCGATGTGCGTTGCCTCGGGTGTAGTCGGCGCGGTCATCGTGGCGTCGAATTCCACCAACACACACTGGGATCACGACGAACTGACCCGGATCGAGTCGATGGCCGAACTCGGCTCCGTTGCAATCGAGTTCGACGAGAAACAAAAGGCGCAACGCCTGTTGTCCGTGCTCGCCGACCGCGACCGCATCGCACGAGACCTGCACGACAACGTCATCCAGCGACTGTTCGCGAGCGGAATGAGCCTGCAGAGCACGCTTCCGGACGAGACCCTCCCGGAGTCGGCGCGCGCGATTGTCAAACGATCTCTCGAACAGCTCGACAAGACCGTCCGCGAGATTCGGACAACCATCTTCGATCTGCAGACTCCGACGGCCACCGATTCGTCGAGCCTGCGCCGGCGCCTCCTCGATGTCATCGGCGACGCCACCGCACAGTCCGCTGTGACCCCGAGCGTCCAATTCTCCGGCGCCATCGACACTCTGGTGAATCCCGGGATCCACCAGCACGCCGAAGCCGTGCTGCGTGAGGGGTTGAGCAACGTCCTTCGGCATGCACACGCACGCCACATCACCATCGCTGTCACCGCGGACGTCGAATTTGCGATCACGATCGAGGACGACGGCGTCGGACTCCCCTCCGACTTCCACAAGAGTGGACTGCACAATCTGGAGCGCCGCGCCGAACATTGCGGCGGTACGTGCACGATCGTCAATCACGATCCGAGCGGTGCACGCCTGCTCTGGCGAGTACCGCTCGGTCGCACCAACTCGAATCGACCGAAATCCGGTCGTTAGATCCTAGCGACTGCCGCTACGGATTTCGGTCGCCAGCACCGCAGCCTGAGTACGACGCTGCATGCCCAGCTTCGAGAGCAGACGCGTCACGTAGTTCTTGACCGTCTTCTCCGCGAGGAACAATCGCGCGCCGATCTCCCGGTTGGTGAGCCCCTCTCCGATGAGATCGAAGACTGCTCGCTCCTGATCGGAAAGTTCGGCCAACGGATCAGCTGTACGGTCGCTGCGGATCCGCTGCATCAGCGCCTCGGTTGCACGACTGTCGAGCAGTGAACCGCCGCGCCCGACTGTGCGGACTGCAGCGACCAGATCGGTTCCGAGAATCTGCTTGAGGACGAATCCCGAGGCGCCCGCCATGATCGCGTCGAGCAACGCCTCGTCGTCGGCGTACGACGTGAGCATCAGGCAGCGGAGGTCGGGAAGCATCGAGCGGAGTTCTCGGCACAGTTCGACGCCGTTGCCGTCAGGCAGGCGTACGTCCAGAACAGCGACGTCGGCGTTGGTCTGCGGTACCGCAGCCAGCGCTTCCCCCACGGACGCCGCCTCGCCCACCACCACGAAGTCCTCGACCCCACCGAGTAGGTCGAACAATCCGCGTCTGACGATCTCGTGATCGTCGACCAGGAATATCCGCGTTGTCATCGAACCCCTCCAAAAGACATCTCACGTCGAACGGTACCGGAGACGGTGGACTCAGAACTCATGGAATGCATTCTCTTCACTTGTTGACGTGCCGGACGATGAGAACCGGGCAATCCGCGGTGTGCAGGAGCGCCCGACTGGTCGATCCGAGGAGCATTCCTGCGAATCCGCCGCGCCCGCGACTGCCGACGACTATCAACTGCGCCGTCTCCGCGTATTCGCTCAGGACTCGGACGGGACGGTCACGCGCGACGACTCTTTCGACGACGACGTCCGGGTAACGCTCGGTGAATCCGGCCAATTGCTCCGCGAGGACAACTTCCTCACCCGTCTGGATGCTGCTCCACAGTGGGTCGTCGGGGGTGGCGCCCAACGAGGGCTGCACACTCACGTCGCTCCACACGTTGACGGCAATCAAGGTGGCGCCCCGCGCGGAGGCCTGCTCGAAAGCGTGCTCGACTGCCTCGATGCTGCTTTCGGATCCATCGACACCGACGACGACGGGGCCCTCGGTCGGCGGCCGACCGTCGAGCGTCCGTCCTCGGACAACTGCAACCGGAGATTCGCCGTGCGAGACAACCGAGACCGTCGCAGAACCGACGACCAATCCGGTGAATTCGCCGTGCCCGCGAGGGCCGAGCGCAATGATGTACGCGCCCTTGGACAATTCGATCAGGCGATCGGAGACGCTGCCGTCGAGTAGTTCGGTGACGATCTCGAGGTCGTCGTCGATGCTTTGCCGCGCGAGGATCTGTGCGCTGTCCAGACGAGCGGTGGCAGTGCGCCGCAGTTCGTCCTTGAAGCTCTCGGCGAGGTAAGGCTCGGAGTAGTAGAAGGCTGGGATGTGCACCACCGTCGCGATGTGGAGCGGTCGACCGAGCGCCACCGCGGTCCTCGCCGCCCAGACGACAGCCGACGACGCCGATTCCGAACCGTCTACCGCTACGACGACGGGTTTGGTTGCACTCATGTTCGTCCCTCCACAATCGACCACAGAATCTCTTCGCCCTCACACTATTGCCCAATGACGGCAAAAAGGATTCATCAGCCGACGCGAGTCCCGAATCGGACATTGGGTGTTCGGGTGGACTGCGGCAACGGCCCCGCCAACATCCCTTTCGGGCGTCAACGAGGCCACCGGTGCCGGATTCGCACGCAAACCCTGGCTACTCGATCCACGTTAGGTGAAGAACCCGACCGGTCAGAAGTGAAAAAAGTCCTGTCAACAAGCGCCCAAAATCGGGTTTCGTACGCAGGAGATCCCGAACCACCTGCTCTGCTGTGCGCCTTTGTTAACCGCCGGCGGTTAATAAAGGCGCACAGCAGGATCAGTCACAAATCTTGCGGAACTTCTCGATCAGCTGCACTCGGCCGTTGCGGTCGGCCGCCAACGGCGTGACGTTGAGCGTCGTGACACCGGCTTCGGCGAAGGCTGCGACGCGTTCCTTGACGTAGCTCTCGGGACCGATCAACGACACTGCGCGAACCAGTTCGTCCGGCACTGCTGCTGCGGCTTCGTCCTTCTTGCCCGCGAGGTAGAGATCCTGGATCTTCTCGGCGGCCTCTTCGTAGCCGTAGCGCACCGCGAGATCGTTGTAGAAGTTCTTGCCCTTGGCGCCCATGCCACCGATGTAGAGCGCAAGGCTCGGGCGTACCCAGTCGAGCATGTGGTCGACGTCGTCACCGATGGCCAGTGCCGGCGACGCGTACACCTGAAGCTCACCGAGGCTCGGATCGCGCTTGGCCTTGCCCTTGGCGATCGGCTCACCCCACACGCTTGCTGCCTTCTCCGGATGGAAGAAGATAGGTTCCCAGCCTTCGGCGATTTCCGCCGTCAGCTCGACGTTCTTGGGTCCGAGCGAAGCGATCAGGATCGGGATGCGCTCACGCACAGGATGATTGATCAGCTTGAGCGGCTTTCCGAGTCCGGTGCCCTTCTCGGCGGGGAGGGGAACCTGGTAGTACTTGCCCTGGTACTCGACCTTCTCGCGGCGCCATACCTGACGGCAGATCTCGACGACCTCACGTGTGCGTCCCAGCGGAGCGTCGTACTTGACGCCGTGGAACCCCTCGATCACCTGCGGTCCGGAAGCGCCCAGTCCCATCACGAAGCGACCGTTGGAGACGAAGTCCAGGCCAGCCGCCGTCATGGCGGTCAACGAAGGGGTACGGGTGTAGATCTGAAAGATTCCCGAAGCGAGTTCGATGGTCGACGTCTTGGCCGCCAGGTAACCGAGCTGGCTGACGGCGTCGAAGGAATACGCCTCCGGGACGAAGGCGATGTCGAGGCCCGCCTTCTCCAGGTCACCGACCTCTTCGACGGTTTCGGCGAACCCGCCGCTGTAGTTCAAACCCATACCGATACGCACGTTGTAACCCCAATCCTGACGATTGCTGCCGTGTGCGACGCGCACACGAGCAGTGGTACTCCCATCGAACACTTAACTCACATCGAACACTACGGAACCTGAGTCCGCATTCATGTGACTACCCCGTTCATATTCGATGACCGAAATGAACGGGGCAGTGGGAGAGCCTGTCGAGGGTCAGGATTCTTCGGGGCGAACCACCATGACGGGGCACTTGGCCGAAGCGATCAGGGTGTTGCTGGTCGAGCCGAGCAACATGCCGCGGAATCCACCACGGCCACGGCTGCCGACTACGACGAGCTGCGCTTTTGCCGACCAGTCCAGCAGCCGTCCGCGTGGGTTGTCGAGGTATACCTCGCGCCGGACCTTCACGTCCGGGTATTGCTCGGACCATCCGGCCAAGCTCTCGCTGAGTACCGCGTGCTCTTCCTCTTCGAGAGACTGCGGGGCAAGCGCAGCGGCCCTCGGGTCTTCGAATGCCGCACTGCCGAGGTCACTCCACACGTGCAACGCCACCAACTCGACTCCGCGGAACGACGCTTCCTCGAAAGCCGCACCGACGGCCTGGGCGCTCAACGCGCTGCCGTCGACGCCGACCACTACGGGTCCTTCCGAGGGCACCGCACCATCGCGGTCTCGGACGACGATGACCGGACACTTGCCGTGACTGGCCACACCGACCGCGGTATTGCCGAGGACTGCTGTCGCCGCCTTGCCTGACGCCGACGCTCCGACGACTACCCGCCTGGCTTGTGCCGAACTCTCGATCAGCCACTGAGTTGCGCTGCCGATGGCGATTTCGGTGTGAACTTCGAGTTTCGGATCGATCTCACGGGCGAACTGTTCCGCCTCCGCCAAGATCGCTTTTCCGGCCTCTTCGACCCATTCGTACACCCCACCCGCGTCGACGTACGGTCCGCCGAAACCGTAAGGCGCGAAGTCGAGAGCGTGGATGATGTCGAGTCGCAATTCGCGCTGGGCGGCGATTTTCGCGGCCTCGCGGAGCGCTGTGGACGCAGTGTCCGAACCCTCGACTCCGACAACAACACTGTTATGTTCGCGTGAACTCATGTGCCCACCTTCCTGAAGAAGTAACCGAGCCACTTTCACTCTAACCATCCCACTTGTCCGGCTTTTTTGGGGTCGCCCCCTCTTCATTTCGGGGACTTAGGTCCCCGAAACTGTTGACGGATAGGAGAATTAGCAGAGCAATCAGGACCAGGTGTGAACAGGATCTCCCGTCCGCATGTTCTCCACGTAACCGCGGAGCATTCCGGTGAGCGCAGTCGAGCGGTCCGCGCCCGAGGCCTCCGCGTGCGCCACTTGCTCGCGTTGCCAGGCGGCACCGGTCTGCCGATTCATGCACCGCCCTTCGATCACGCCGAGGTACCGATCGCGGGCCGCGGCGGACAATCCGAAGTCGGCCAAACCCTCGTCCGCCAACGGCAGCAGCCTTCGCAGGACCAACTCGTCGGCACCGACCCAACCGATCTCCGGCCAGTACAGGGTGGCGTCGAGTCCGTACTTGGCGCCGATGTGCAGGTTCTCTTCTGCCGCATGGAACGACATGTGCGACCACAGTGGCCGCTCCGCGTTCACCAATGCGCGGACGGTTCCGTAGTAGAAGGCCGCATTGGCCATGATGTCGACGACGGTCGGCCCGGCCGGCAACACCCGATTCTCGATACGCAAGTGCGGCTTGCCATCCGAGCAGTCGTAGACGGGCCGATTCCAGCGATAGACCGTGCCGTTGTGCATCTGAAGCTCGCTCAACTCCGGAACCCCGCCCGCCGCGAGCACTTCCAGCGGATCGGTGTCCGAGACATCAGGGAGCAGCGCCGGGAAGTACCGTGAATTCTCCTCGAACAGGTCGAGAACCGAATGGATCCACCGCTCACCGAACCACACTCGCGGTCGCACACCTTGGTTCTTGAGCTCGAAAGTTCGGGTGTCCGTTGCCTGTTCGAAGATCGGAATGCGCGATTCGTGCCAAAGTGCCTTGCCTGCCAGGAAAGGAGAATTGGCAGCAAGCGCCACCTGCACTCCGGCCAGACACTGCGCGGCATTCCAGTGCGCTGCGAATTCTTCCGGCGCGACGCGCAGGTGCAACTGCATGGACGTACA
The DNA here is from genome assembly GCF_029269915.1 of Rhodococcus sp. C3V. Lineage (NCBI taxonomy): Bacteria > Bacillati > Actinomycetota > Actinomycetes > Mycobacteriales > Nocardiaceae > Rhodococcus > Rhodococcus sp. C3V. Next base: position 919,194 of record NZ_JARJBE010000001.1, on the reverse strand, counting down.
TGCCGCCTCCGGGACTACCGAATTGGTGTCGGCCCGAAGGATTTCCACGTCGCCGCCGGGTAGCGCGACACCTTCGACGTCGAGTTCGATGTCCTCTCCTCGCGCGGCAAAAATTTGCTCGTTGAGCAATTCGTAGCGCGGGTTGGCGGTGATCCACTCACGATCGAGATGCTCGAGCTGCAGTGTCGGCAGCATCCCGATCATCACCATCTCGGCGTCGTGCGCGTGGATTCGCGCGTCTGCGACGTCGAGGGACGCCCGCAGTTTCTTCTCCAATTCGAAAGTCGCATCACCGGTGAGTGGGCCGGGCTCGACGTTCATCTCGACGTTGAACTGTCCGAGCTCGGTTTGGAAAACCGCAGAGTCGTCGATGGATTCGAGCACTTCACGGTTGGACATCGCGGGCCTCATGTCGCCGGTCACGAGGTTGAACTCGATCTCCATGCCCAACAGCGGAGCGGGCTTGTCGACGGCGTCTCGGAAGTCACCACCGTCGAGCATCTGCTTCATGGCGTCGACGCACGAGCGCACCTTCTTACGAAAGAGCCTACGGTCGGCTCTGGTGAATTCTCGCGCCGTGACCTCTGCACCCATTGCGCATTCCCCCTTCGACGATCAACGTCACTGAAGGCTATCCGTCCGGTGTCACCGACAAACGAGAACTGCGGTGGCACCGGGAAGAATTTCCCGACGCCACCGCAGTTCTCCGAAAGTTTCTTCTACGAGTTGTCGACCCAGGTGACAGCTACGCCGCGAGCCTGCAGCCACGCTGCGGGATCGACCTTTGCGCCGTTCTCGGCAACCTCGAAGTGCAGGTGCGGGCCGGTGGACTGGCCACGGTTACCCACGGTGGCGATCTGCTGGCCGGCGTTGACGCGCTGGCCGACGTTGACCTGGTAGTCGTTGACGTGGCCGTACGTGGTGACCGTGCCGTCGTCGTGCTGGACGCGGACCCAGAGGCCGAAACCTGACGCCGGGCCGGCGTCGATGACCTGGCCGTCGGCTGCAGCCAGAATCGGCGTACCGATCGGAGCCGCGATGTCGAGGCCGCCGTGGTGTGCTCCCCAGCGCGAACCGAAGGTGGAGGTCAGCGTTCCGGACACCGGCTGCACGGTACGAGCTGAGGTGCCGGGGTTGATCCCAGCGAGGAACTGCTGTGCCTGCGTGTTGAGGTCGGCAGCAAAATCGGGAAGCTCGGGGATGTCGAGAGCCGGAAGTGCCGCCAATTCAGCCGGAACGACAACGCCCTCGGGGAGCAGACCCTGCGGGATTTCGATGCCGGCGATGGTCTGTGTTGCCGGCGCCGCAGCAGCGGTTCCTGCGCCCATCTGGCCTGCACCGACGAGGAGTGCACCGGTAGCCGCAGCTACGACACCTGCCTTGACACCGGCACCAGGGCCAGCCGACGGGGTGCGGTGGCGGCCGCTTGCTGCCTCGGGATCGATCTCGAAGACAACATCGTCATTGCCCGTGCGGTGGTGGTTTCCCACAGTGTGTACTCCGTCAGTCGTCGGCGTGCAGCGTCCTTCTGATGAAGCCCGCTCCTCTGTCTGCCGAAGAATGTAACAGTTTGATCAAGGCGGCCGCCACCGTTACCCGATCTTGACCAAAACTATTTGTCGCCGTTCTGTCGGCTGGCGTCCAGTTCTGACTTGAATGCGTCGTATCGTGCCCGGTGAGCGGGTCGACGCCGGATGATCGCCCACGCGATGCCCAGAACCACGAACCAGATCGGCGTGACGAGAAGTGCCTGCAGGGTGTCGTCCTTGGTTGTCAGTGCCCAGAGAATGAAGACGAAGAACGCGAGCACGACCCAGCACATCACGATGCCGCCGGGCATCTTGAACTTCGACGCCTCGTGCAGGTGCGGACGACGCTTCCGGTACACCATGTAGCTCGCCAGGATGATCGTCCATACGAACATGAACAGCAGCGCCGAAATGGTCGTGACGACGGTGAAGGCCTCGATCACGGAATCGCCCGAGAACAGCAGGATCAACGACGCCAGCAGGAAGATGCACGAGAACATCAGGGCGTTCGCGGGGACCTTGCGTGAGTTCAGCTTGCCGAGGGCCCTCGGTGCGTCGCCTTCCTGCGCAAGGCCGAACACCATGCGCGAGGTGGAGTAGATACCCGAGTTGGCCGAAGATGCAGCGGAGGTCAGCACGACGAAGTTGATGACAGAAGCAGCGATGCCGAGGCCGGCGAGTGTGAACATGGCGACGAACGGACTCTTGTCTGCGCTGATTTCACGCCACGGAGTCACCGCGATGATCACGGTCAGTGCAACGACGTAGAACAGCAGGACACGAATGGGGATGGAGTTGATGGCCTTCGGCAGGTTCTTCTCCGGGTCCTTCGCCTCGGCTGCCGTCGTGCCGACGAGCTCGATACCCACGAAGGCGAACACGGCGATCTGGAAGCCGGCGACGAAGCCCATGAATCCGGTCGGGAACATCCCGCCGTCGTTCCAGAGGTTGTCGATACCCGAGGTGGCACCGTTCGGCGCCGTGAACCCGGAGACGACCATGACGATGCCGACGACGATCAGGCTGACGATGGCGATGATCTTGATCAGCGCGAACCAGAACTCGGTTTCACCGAAGGCGCGAACGGTCGGGAGATTGAGGAGCAACAGCGCCGCGATCGTCAGCAAAGCAGGAATCCACGCCGCGAGCCCTGGCCACCAGTACTTGAAGTACCCGGAAATCGCGATGACGTCCGCGATGCCGGTGACGATCCAACAGAACCAGTAGGTCCAGCCGGTGAAGAATCCCGCCCAGGGGCCCAGCAGATCCGCGGCGAAGTCGGAGAACGACTTGTACGCCATGTTCGAGAGCAGCAGCTCCCCCATCGCCCGCATGACGAAGAAGAGCATGAATCCGATGATCATGTACACGAAGATCACGGAGGGCCCGGCGAGCGAGATCGTCTTGCCCGATCCCATGAACAGTCCGGTGCCGATGGCACCACCGATGGCGATCAGCTGGATATGCCGGTTGGACAGCTGACGTGAGAGGTGGGGGTCTTCGCCGGACGGCTTCGTCAGGTCTGGTGTATTCGCGTGGTCGGACACGGAGGATCCCCCTCGTCATACGGTTCATCCGGGGCATCGAAATCGTGCCCGTCGGGGGAACCTCGGAAAATGTGCTCTCTCAAAGTACGCGTGCACTGGCTCACATCACGCATCGGAAAGCGGACGCCGATAACCTGTCGAGGTGAACACTGACAGCACGGCCCATCAAGACGGACATATCGCCGCGACGCTGTTCGATTTCTCCGGAACCCTCTTCCGTTTGGAGGAGAGCGACGATTGGACCGAGCACCTCGTCGATCACCAAGGCGATCCGCTCGACGTGCACGCTCAAGCCGAGCTGATGCGTCGGATGACCGCGCCGGTGGGCAGAACCGTGGAGATGGACGAAGCGGGGATCTACGCGTGGGAGAACCGCGACCGGGATCCGAAGTTGCATCGTCAGGCTTACCTCGACGTGTTGAGTAAGTCCGGGGTGCCCGATCCGGTTCGGGCCGAAGCTTTCTACGCCCTGCTGGTCGATCCGGATCAGTGGTCGCCGTACCCGGATACCGGCGAGGTCCTGAAGTCACTGTCGGAGAAGGGCATACGCACTGCCGTCTTGAGCAACATCGCCTTCGACATCCGTCCGGCGTTCGCCGACCGCGGCTGGGACGTCTGGGTCGACGAGTTCGTCCTCTCGTTCGAGGTAGGTGCAGTCAAGCCCGAACCGGCGATCTTCGAGTACGCCCTCGCACAACTCGATGTGGATGCGGCGCAGACCCTGATGGTCGGTGACAGCGAGATCGCCGACGGCGCTGCCCGAGACGTCGGTTGCCAGTTCGCACTCGTCGATCCCCTGCCGACGACCGAACGCCCGCACGCGCTACTCGACGCAGTGCGGAAGTTCGGGCTTCTGTAAGGAGCGCTCAGACACCTTCGGTGAGTTCGCGCAACGCCGCGTAGCGCTCGCGCACGTGGGGAGCTGGTTCGGCGTCGAATCGTCGCTCTTCCGGTTTCGGCCACACCGGCGGCTGCGTGTCCCCGGACAGTGCCCATGCTGCTTGCCTGCATGCCCCTTCGGCGACGTACTCACCCGGAGCAGGGATCACGACCGGCACTCCGAGAATTGCCGGCGCGATCTCACAGAGAGCGCGCGACTTCGCTCCGCCTCCCACGAGGAGAACTCGCTTCACCTCGACGCCTTGACGAACCAGGTCGTCGACGCCGTCGGCCAAGCCGCACAGGAGCCCTTCGATTGCGGCTCGTGCAAAGTGCGCAGGCGTCGAGTTCTGCAGCCGGAATCCGTGCATGGCCCCCGTGGCGTCAGGGCGGTTGGGCGTCCGTTCACCCTCGAAGTACGGAATCATGACCAGCCCGTCGTTTCCGAGGGGCGCCTTCAACGCCAACCGCGACAGTTCGGCGTGATCGACACCGAGAATGGACGCCGTCGCATCAAGAATGCGCGCGCCGTTGAGAGTGCACACCAGCGGCAAGTGCAGGCCGGTTGCGTCCGCGAATCCTGCCACGTTCCCGCCGGGATCATGCGTGGGGGTGGCCGATACAGCCGAGACGACGCCGGATGTTCCGATCGAGATGATCACGTCACCGGGAACTGCCCCCAAACCCAGTGCGGCTGCGGCATTGTCACCGGTGCCAGGCCCGACAATACCTCCGGAACGTGTACTTCCGATCTTTTCGTTCGGCGATGCAACTCGGGGAACATGCGGGGTTCGACCGCGAAATGCCAACGCCAGCAAATCTTTACGATATTCGCGCGTCGAGGCAGCATAATAGCCGGTTCCACTGGCGTCGCCCGCGTCGGTGGCAAGCTCCTCGATCGAGCCGGACCCACCCAACTTCCAGGACAACCAGTCATGCGGAAGACACACCGCGGCAGTGCGATCGGCGTTGCCGGGTTCGTGATCTGCCAGCCATCGAAGCTTGCTTGCCGTGACCGCGGCGACCGGAACTACACCAACTGCGTCGGCCCACGCCTTGGGTCCGCCGAGCTCTTCGACCAGATCGGTCGCGGCCTTCGCCGACCGAGTGTCGTTCCACAGCAACGCCGGTCTGACGACCTCGCCGCCACTGTCCATACACACCATGCCGTGCTGTTGAGCTCCGACCGATACGGCTGCGACGTCGCCGAGCCCACCCGCTGCGGCGATTGCACTGTCCATCGCCTCGAGCCAGCATGCCGGATCTATCTCGGTACCGACGGGATGCGCCGCCCGCCCTTCTCGTACCAGCTCTCCCGAATCGGCATCACGGACAATGACTTTGCACGACTGGGTAGACGAATCGATACCGGCTACGAGGGTCACACTGGCGTCCTTTCCGAAGGACCGTCAGCTCGCGTTGGCGACCGCGGGCATCCGGTTGCTGCGCTTACGCAGCGATCGCACATATTCTGCGCGCTCGGTCTCCGTCATTCCACCCCAGATGCCGTACGGCTCGTGGACGGAGAGTGCGTGTTCGCGGCACTGCTGGAGTACAGGGCACGTCGCGCAGACCTTCTTGGCGTTGCGTTCACGGTTCTCGCGGGCGTGTCCACGCTCGCCGTCCGGATGGAAGTACACCGCGGAATCGTGCCCGCGGCACGCTCCCTGCAGCTGCCAGTCCCACACTTCGGCGGTCGGGTACGGCATCGGAAGGTGCTTGTGCATGATGGCGACCTCAATTCCTTACTCGGGTGACACGGATTCGGGTGACTCTGGGCTGACGCCGGGTCGGACTTATCGACGCCTGGCCGATTGGCCGAGTCGATGTGCACAGACCGTTGCGAGTTCGCCGGTGACCGGCGGAGTCAGCGCTACGACGCCGTCGTCGAGAATTGCCTGCAGCCTGCGGAAATACTCGTCCGGGGCGAGGCCGAAGGTTACAAAGATCTCTTCGTCAGGTCCACCGTCGAACTGCTGCCACTTACGTGCGAACTCGACGATCTCTTGTGTATCGGTGCGGCTCATCAGGTTCTCCCCTGTTTGTGCGCCCTGCTTCACAGAAACTGCGACTCGTCTCCTCGGACGCCCGTGGCAGTGAGTCAAGACACAGACTATGCCTACTTCTGCTTTTTCACAAGACCTACTTACGTCTTTTTGTGGACAAAGTATGCGAACTTTCGCACGCTGAAGTTACCGACGAGGAATGCTTGAATAGGACAATGACCCGACCGTCCACGACTCCGGCCACCGCGGGAGAGGTATTCACGCTGATACGCAGCGGTTCCGCGACCACGCGCAGCGAGATCGGGAAGCTCACCGGCCTGTCCAGGACGGCGGTATCGGCCAGGGTTGCAGCACTTCAATCGCTTGGTTTGATTGCCGATGACGACGAGGGCCCGTCGACGGGCGGCCGGCCGCCGTCCACTCTCACCTTCGCGAACTCGTCCGGCGTGGTTCTCGTCGTGGCAATCGGTCGATCGCGGGCACAACTTGCCGTCACCGACCTGGCGGGCACGATCCTCGCGGCAGAAGACATCGACAAGTCGGTCGGGGTCGGCCCCGACGAACTGATGCCCGAAATTGCCGAGCATCTTTCGTCACTACTGGCCCAGGTCCACCGCGCGTCTACCGAGGTCATCGGAATCGGACTGAGCATTCCCGGAACGGTCGACGTCGCCGCGGGAGCAAGCCTCGACTCTCCGATGATGGCGGGGTGGGACGGAGTCGCGCTTGCCCCCTATCTGGCATCGGTGACCACGGCTCCGCTGTTCGCGGACAACGATGCCAACGTGATGGCTCTGGCCGAATTGAGCGAGCGACGCGAGAGTGCGCCCAACCTCCTGATGATCAAGGCGTCAACCGGCCTCGGCGCAGGAATCGTCATGGGCGGAGTCCTCCAACGCGGTTCACTCGGAGCGTCCGGCGAGATCGGGCATACCAAAACCGCTGCAGCGCGGGGCATGAAGTGTCGCTGCGGCGACGTCGGCTGCGTCGAAACCGTCGCCAGCGGTTGGGCTCTCGTGCACGCCCTCCGAGATCAGGGCCGAAGCGTCGGTCACGTGCGTGATGTCGTCCGCCTCGCCCTGGACGGCGACAGCGAAGCCCGCCGGCTCATCAGAAGCAGCGGCCGACTGATCGGCGACGTCATTTCCGGCGCGGTCAATCTCCTCAATCCCGAGGTCCTGATCATCGGCGGCGACATGGCCGAGGCGGACGAACTCTTCCTCGCCGGGCTTCGGGAGTCCGTCTACGGCAACGCAACGGCGCTTGCCACCCGAAAGCTTCAGATCGCTTCGGTCAGCCACGGCGCACAATCCGGCATCCTCGGTTGTGCGGTTCTCGTCCTCGACCATCTGCTCAGCGCCAGGGAAATCGATCTGCGGATCGCGGCGTCACTCCACACGTGAGTCGCTGACTTCTCGCACGCTCCGCATCAAACAATCAGACTTTTCCGGCATCGCTTGTGTTGACGCTCACACTTCTGCATAATTCATTACCTACCGATCATTCGGTTGCCGATATCGACGATGAGATCGCGCAGGAACGCTCCGAGTCAGCCAAAAGCATGCACCGAGCACACCGGCAACGTCGCAGATCGAACAGCGTTTCTCCCCTGTTCCGACTTCGCAGTTTCACCGTGTCGGTGAACCACGTGACTGGCAGAAAGTAGCTCGATGACCACAACCAGAACTGGCACCAAGCCCGCCGCGAAGGAATACGACCGCGCCGCGATGGCGTCGATGGTCGGCACCACCGTCGAGTGGTACGACTTCTTCATCTACGCCCAAGCTGCCGCCCTGATCTTTGCCGACCTGTTCTTCAAGCCGATGGGCTCGGCCGGCCAGATCGTCTCCTACGTCACGGTCGGCATCAGCTTTGTCTTCCGTCCGCTCGGTGCCATCGTGGCCGGCTATCTCGGCGACAGGCTCGGCCGCAAACGTGTCCTGGTCGCGACGTTGGCGATGATGGGTGCCGCGACGGTTCTCATCGGTGTGCTGCCGACGTATGCATCGATCGGAATCTGGGCACCGATCCTGTTGATCCTGCTTCGCGTCGTCCAAGGATTCTCGACGGGCGGCGAATGGGGCGGGGCCGCTCTTCTTGCCGTCGAACACGCACCCACCAAGCGTCGAGGATTCTTCGGAGCGTTCGTACAGATGGGAGTACCGCTCGGAATGTTGCTCGCCACCGGCGTTTTGGCACTGTGCACGTTCACCCTCACGGACGAACAGTTCACCACCTGGGGATGGCGAGTGCCGTTCCTGCTCAGCGTCGTGTTGATCGGCGTCGGCTTCTACATTCGAAGCAAGGTCAGCGAGTCACCCGTATTCGCCGAACTCAAGGAACGCCGCACCGAGAGCAACACGCCTATCCGAACTCTGTTCAAGAAACACCCGAAGCAGGTCGTACTCGCTGCGCTGTCCTTCATCGGCACAAACGGCAACGGCTACATGGTGATCGGCGGATTCATCGTCGCGTACGCAACCAAGACCTATGGCCTGGGTAAGACCGAACTCCTGATTGCCACGCTCGCAAGTGCCGTCACGTGGGGCGTTTTCACCATGATCGGTGCCTACTGGTCGGATCGACGCGGCCGCACCACGGTGATGAACGTGGGCAACCTCGCAATGGTCCTCTTCGCGGTGCCGTTCTTCCTCCTCGTCGACACCGGGAATCTCGGCTGGATCTACGTGGCGATGATCCTGTTCTCGGTCGGACTCGGGCTGTCGTACGGACCTCAACCCGCGTTGTTCGCCGAACTGTTCCCGGCTTCGATCCGTTACAGCGGTGCGTCGATCTCCTACGCGGTAGGCACCATCTTCGGCGGCGCCTTTGCTCCCACCGTCGCACAGTGGCTCCTCGGCAAGACCGGTGGCACCCTTGCCATCTCGATCTACCTCGCCCTGCTGGCCGCGGTCTCGTTCGTCGCCACGATGCTCATCAAGGATCGATCAGGACGAGACCTGATGGTGTGATCGACCTGAATGTGGACGCCCAACGGCGTCGCGATGCCGGAGTTTGTCAGCCGAACTTTCGAATGGCGAACTCCGGCAACTTCTTCGCAGCATTCGCTGTACGCACGATCTTGTGGTTCTTGCCTCGCATCAGCGCCAACTGAATCCGCGACTCGATCCAGAACGCACCGCGAGGCGAGCGGTTCCAGGTCTTGTGCAGCAAGGTCTTCGTTGCTGCGACGGCATCCGGCGAGCGAGTCGTGATCTGCGACAACAGTTCCTGTGCCGGTTTGATCGGATCGTCGCTGACTCCGCTCACGAATCCCCACTCGAGAGCCTGATTTCCGTCGAACAGTTCAGCAGTCATGGCAAGGCGCTTCACGACGTCCATCGTCGCGAGTTCGCGCATCGTGACCGTTCCGGTCATGTCGGGGATCAATCCCCACTTCGCCTCCATCACCGAGAACGTGCAATCGGGCGTGGAGAATCGAAAGTCTGCGGCGAGCGCCAATTGCAGTCCACCACCGAAGCAGTGCCCGTGAATGACCGCGATGACCGGAACGGGCAATTCGCGCCACACCCAGCACGCGCGTTGAAAGAGGTTGGTCTTCTGACCGGGAAACTTCGCGAAGGCCTTCGCCATGCGCCTCGGTTGCTTACCCGCAGAGGCGAAGTCCAACCCGGCCGAGAACGCGTCACCCGCGCCTTGAAGAATCACGCCCCGGATCGAACGATCAGCTTCGATAGTTCGAGCGGCGTCCACCAGGGCGTCGAGCATGTCCAGATCGAGACCGTTGAGTTTCTCCGGTCGGCTGAGCGTCACGTACGCCACCGACTGCACTACCTCGACACGAACGCGATCACTCACGGCTACTCCTTCGGTTAGACGGACCCCCGACGAACTTACCTGAGAGTAAGTTCGTCGGGGGTCCGTCATGCCATCTCCGCAAGAAGTTCCATGGTCACTTTGCCGGCAGGATCCGAATCAGTGGATGAAGGCACGGCCACGACGGAGTCCACTCCCGCCGCTCGGTACGCCTCGAGTTGCTCGCGGGCATCGGCCGGAGTCCCGACGATTCCCACCGTTGCCACCATCGCGTCCGAGACCTGGCTCAAGAGCTCGCGCGGCGCGGCCCCGGCCCTGGCTGCCTCGATCACATCAGCGAAGCCCGCGCGGACGAACATGTCCGAGTACCCCGGAGCAGCCAGATACGGTACGAGCCCGCGTCGAAGTTGATCGATCGACACCTGTGACGGTCCATTCTCGGCGACGGCAGCCGGTGCCCACACCGACACGAAAGGCATGCCGGTTTCCAACTCGGCAGCGATTTCCTTGCACCGTGTGATCAGGCGCCCCGCTTGCTCCGGGCTGACCAGATTGAGCACCAGTTCGTCGCCCAACTCCACCGCGGCCCGAAGCGCCTTGTCCCCGAATGCCGCAACGATCAGCCGGCCGCCCGGCGGTTGAAGTCGCAGCCGGTATCCACTGGTCCGCATCACCGTGCCGGCGACTTCACCCCGCTCGCCGTTCATGAGCGCTCGCACACCGCGGGCGGACTCCGCGAGCGCCCGAGCTGCCCCGGACCTGCTTCGTCCATGCCATTTTTCGACCACGACAGTGCTGGACGTACCCAAGGCGATCGACACGTGGCGCCCGGTGAGATCGGCCACCGACGCCGCCCCGATCGCGATCATCGCCGGATCACGAACCGTCACCGCGAGTGGGCCGACCACCAGTTCGGAGTACTCGAAGCCGACGCCGACCGACGTCGCCAGAGCAAAGGCGTCGTACGTCGCCATCTCCCCCACCCACACTCGGCCGAACCCGAGTTTGTCGGCGAGGCGCGCGGTAGTGGTCACCTCCCGCGGCGGACGGTCCTGCCACAACCCCAGGGAGATGTCGATGGTCGGCAAACCTCTACTCGAAGTCGGAGACAAGACCCATTCCCTTCAACAGTGTCGGACGGTCGTAGTACTCGAGCCACTCGGTGATCCGTCCGTCTGCCATGCTGAGGATTCCGACAACAGGAACGACGCCATGGGTACCGTCGAAGTGGAAGTCGTCCACTCGCTGCACAAATACCCTTCCGTCGATCACGCCGAGAGACTCGATCTTCAGTGTGATCCGTTCACACTTGCTTGCCAGTAACGCAATTCGGCCCGCAACGGCCTCCTTGCCGACAAGAGGTTCCTGCATGACACTGTGGAGCACACCGTCCTCGGCGAACAAGTCGACGACGCGTGTCCAGTCCATGACGTCCCACGCCTGGAACATCTCACGCGCCAACGCAAGCTTGTCACTGTCGTTCATCACACTCATGCCACACTCTTCTGTCGAAGCTCACGCTTGAGGATCTTTCCGGTCGAATTGCGCGGCAGTTCTTTCCGAATCTCCAGCCGCTCGGGAAGTTTGTACGACGCGATGCGCTTGTCCTTCAGGAACGCAACCAGAGCATCGAGTTCGAGTTCCGTCTCGGGTCGAAGTGTCACCACTGCTGCGACGCGCTCACCGAGTACTTCGTCGGGGTCGCCGATGACGGCCACATCCGCAACGGCCGGATGCTCGGCGATCAATCCCTCCAGTTCGGCTGGGGCGATGTTCATTCCACCGCGGATCACCAGGTCCTTGCCTCGATCCAGGTAGCGTAGGAATTGTCCGTGATCACCGGCAATCTCGAAGATGTCGCCGGTGCAGAGGAATCCGCGCTCGTCGAACGGAGACGGCCGATCGCCGAGATAGCCGGCAAAGACCGTCGGTCCGCTGATTCGCAACTCACCCGGGTGCCCGACTTCGGTGATGTCCTCGCCGGTGACCACGTCGACCAAGCGCACGTCCATCCAGTCGGAGATTCTGGTGCTCCAGCGAAAGTTCTCGACACCGAAGCGGGGGAAGTACCGTGCGCGGTCGTCCGGATCCGGCATGTCCGCAGGCGAGGAGAGCAGACTGATGCCTTCGTTGGATCCGAAGAAGTTGATGACTCCGATTCCGTATCGCTCCTGCCATCCCCGGACCATCGGAGGTTGCAGTGGCACCGAACCCGAACCGATCCGAGTCAAGCTCGACAGGTCGACCGCCGCGAGCATCGACTCGTCGGCGAGCAGCATCCACAACAGCGCAGGCGGCGCTACCGTGTACGTCACGCGCTCGGCCTCGATCTGCCCGAGGAATACTCGAAGATCGAACGGGTGGTGCTGTACCAGTACACATCCCGTGCGGATCCACGGCAGGAACATTCCGTTGATTCCGGCCATGTTGACCATCGGGAACGGGTTCAACAAGACGTCGCCGACGACGATGTCGGGAGCGTCGATCGTGGCCCAGCAGATGGCCAGCCACTCGTAGTGCGAACGTGGGACCCCCTTCGGTTCGCTTTCGGTCCCGGAGGTCCAACAGATCGTCATCGCATCGTTGGGGTCGTTGGGATCTTCGGTGATTCGTACATCCAATTCACTGCGCTGTGTTTCGGTGGCCGCCCGAGGACTCAGCCCCACGACGCCGGTAGGAAGCTCAGCCGGAAGCTCTGATTCGGGAGCGTAGGCGAACACCGATCTCAGAGAAGGAATCCGGGATCTGATTGCAGCGATCTCCGTAGCAGGGAGTCTGTCACCAAAACTGGGTACGGTGACAAATGCTGCAAACGCCGCCTGGTTTGCCATTCCTTCCACTTCACGTTCGCGGTACTGCATGGGCAACGGCGAGACCACGATCCCCAGAGACCACGCTGCAAGGTAGACCTCGACCAATTCGACGGTATTGGGCATCTGCACGCCCAGAACATCTCCCCGGCCCAAACCCACCTCGGAGAAGCCGGCAGCGAGCGCGATGACTTCGCTCTCCAGTTGGTTCCAACTGAGGCGTCGCGAATCTCCGCCGGACAACTCGCTCCGGTTCGCCGGATCAACCACGGCAAGTTCGTCACCGCGTACCCGCACCTGCGCCCGGAACACCTGATCGATCGTCTCGTCGGACCACCACCCTTTCGAGGTGTATTCGTCCACCTTGACGCGAGGATGCAATCCCCTGTGTGCCTTGTTCATTCGCGTACTCGTTTCAGTTCTCGTAACGGCCGGAAATGTCGATCACGTCGCCCTGCTTCTCGAACGCCTGGGTAGCGGCGTTCCATTCGAACGGCTGGAATGCCAGGATTCCCAATGCATGGTCCGCGGTCATCGTGAATTTGATTCCGTCGATGAACATCGGCGGGTGGTAGTCCTGCGTTCGTGCGGCACTCATGATGCTGGCGCGTGAGAGTCCGTCAGACGACTCAGAGGCCCGAGTGAAGTTGTCCACCAACAGGTCACCGATGGCCCAGCCGTTCACGGTGTAGCTGTTGGTCGGGGAATCGGCACCGTGAGCAGCCGCACCGGCCAGGTAGTCACGTACCGCCGCGTCGTCCTTGTAGAGGGCGTTGTTGGGATCCTTGAGCCACACCATCACCTGCTGCCCGTCGGCAGCATCACCGGCGGGCGCATACAGCGTCGCACCGTCGACGCAGTTCGACGGTTGAATCACGGTGTCGGGCTTCCATCCGACACGTCCGATCGCCTGAGTGATCGCGAGGCAATCGGTGGTGACACCGGCCACCACCAATACCTCGGCGCCACTGGCTTTGAGGGTCGATGCCGCCGTCTTGGGGTCGGTCAGCGCCTCTTCGGCTGCGATCTCGAAGTTCGTTCCTTCGATCGCGGACTTGAAGCCGTTGGCGATCCCTTGTCCGGACTCGGTCTGGTTCGTGGCCAAGGCAACCTTGGCGCCGCTCGGATACTTCTTCTTCAGGCTTTCGACCACTACCTCCATCTCGACGCCCGGATCCGGTAGATACTCCGTGGTCCACGGAAAGTCTTCGATCACCCGGAACTCGGGCATGCCTGCCTGCGCGAAGAGCAGCGGAACACAGGCAGTGGTCTGGTCGTCCGCGATGGCGTTCAACTGGCCTGCTCCGAACGTGCCCAGAACGTCGACCTTGTCCTTCTGAATGAACTCTCCGACATTGGCTTTGGCGCGCTCCGGGGAGAAGGCATCGTCCTTGACCACGACGTCGAGCTTGACGCCGCCGACGCCGCCGGCCGCGTTCTCGACCTCGAACCGTGCTCGCATTCCTTCGATCACGTTGCCGACCGCGTCGGCGAGCGGGCCGGACGTCGGCCCACTCCACCCCACCGTGAGTTTGTCGGTGATCGGCGCCGCGGCACCACTGGGATCGCTGCAGTCGTCGACCGATACTGCTCCGGCCGAGGTCGACGTGTTGCTCTCTGCGTCGGAGTTACCTCCGCAGGCCGAAAGGAGTAGTGCCGCAGCGGCGATGACTGCGGGAATCGTGGTCTGCCTTTTCATATCGTCCAGTTCCTTGCTGTGAGTTGAGAGAAACGAGAGTGGGCGAGGGAGACGGCGCTCAGGTGCGGGGTTCACCCTCGCGATACCTGGGATGATCTGCGGGAACCACGAGGACAAACCGTCGGAGAACGCTGTTGATCCGGCCGACGATTCCGTCCGGCATCAAGAACACGATCACGATCAGCACCGCGCCGAACACCACTCCCGACACGGGGCCGTCGGTGACGCTTCCGGTGTAGTACGGCAGGAACACCACTGCCGTCGCCCCGACGATCGGGCCGAATTGCGTTGCGATTCCGCCCAACACCAGTCCGGTGATGAACTCGATCGACTTCATCAGCGAAAAGGACTCGGGTGAGAGCGCGCCGATGTACATCGTGAACAGCGAACCTGCCAGACCGGTGATCGCGCCGGAAAGTCCGAAAGCGAGAATCTTGACCCGCGCGACGTTGATGCCGTTTGCACTCGCCGCAATCTCGTTGTCGCGCACCGCAACCATTGCCAGACCGAATCGACTCTTGACGAGATTGCGGATCAGGAGCATGACCACTGCCAGCGTCACTACCGAAACCCAGAAGATCCAGAGATAGGTGTCCGCGCGGGTCAAACCCGTCCATTTCGGCGGGACCAGAAGATTCGCACGAACGACCATGCCGGCCGCGCCACCGGTGAGATCCCCGGTCTTGCGGATCACTTCGGGAAACGCCACAGCGACGGCGAGGGTAACGAGAGCCAGATACAGCCCCTTGATCCGCAACGAGGGAAGCCCGACGAGAAGTCCTAGTACGAAACACAATACGACGGCCATCGGGATTGTGGTCAACGGCGAGTATCCGCGATCGACGATCAGAACGCCGGTCGTGTACGCGCCGAGGCCGAAGAAGGCAGAATGGCCGATCGACAGAAGTCCGGTGTACCCGCTGACGATATTCAGTCCGGCGATGGCAATCGCGATGATGAAGACACTCGTGAATTGCCCCACGCGAAACGGCGCGCTCTGCGACACGAGGAGCAGGGCACAGACGGCAGCCACCAGCAGAACCAGTTGGAGTATCCGGTACGACGTCGATCCGGCAACCACCACACGCGGCTGCCTGACTGCCTTTTCGGCGACCGCGGGTTCATTTCTCTCGGCAAGCGTCGTCATACCCGCTCCAGTTTCTTGGTACCGAACAGTCCATTGGGTCTGACGAAGAGGATCACCACGATGATCAGTAGCGCGGATGTCTGCTGCAGCGAACCGCCGATGACCGAAATGTAGCCGCTGAGCATCGATTCCAGAACACCGATCGTCAACCCACCCACAACTGCGCCGACAAGACTGTCCAGACCGCCGAACAGCGCTGCCGCAGATGCTGCGATGAAGATCGGGAACATGGTCGTGAGGCCGAGTTGTTGCGGCGAGAGCGGAGTGACCAGGACACCGGCCAGTGCGCCGATCGCTGCCGCAACACCCCAGCCGATTGCGAGTATCCGGCTGGTCGGAACTCCGGCGAGAGTGGCAGATTCGGCATTGTCCGCGACGGCACGCATGTGCAGACCGACTCTCGTCTTGCGAAAGAGCAAGGACATCAACACAAGTAGGACAACGAGCGCAACCAGTACGCCCAGTGCGTCGCCGTACACGCGCGCGCCGCCCACCGAGATGTAGTCGGTGGGACCGTTGGGAAACGGGCTCGGCATGATCTTCGTTTCGCTCCCCCACAGCATTCCGGCCAACGAGTTGAGCCCGGTGAACAATCCCAGTGCCACTATCAGCACTGCCATGTCACTTCTACGTTGAACCGGCCGGATGAGCAGACGCTCCATCAACGCCCCGAGCAGGAAGCCGAGAGCGAGAGCCGCTCCGATCGCGGCCCAGATCGGCCAGGACATCGTTGTGAGCCACCACGCCACGAAGGTTGTGAACAGGGCCAACTCGCCCTGAGCGAAGTTGATCGTGCCGGTGGCACGGAACACCACCACGAGTGCCAGCGCGAGAATTGCGTAGATCGAGCCGTTGGTCAATCCGGAGATGAGTCGTTCGAGAAAGAGTGTCACCGTTTACTCCTGGTACCCGAGATAGGCGCTGCGCACGACGTCGTCCGAACGAAATTCCTCGGGCGTGCCGGCAGCGACGATGGTGCCTACGTCGAGCAGGAAGACCTTCGACGCGAGTTTCATCGCGAGATCGGCATTCTGTTCCACGATCAGCAGTGCAGTTCCGTCGCTCCGGTTGATCGCACCGAGCGTGTCGAACAATTCGGCGATGACGATGGGCGCCAGACCCAGGCTCGGTTCGTCGCACAAAAGCAGGGTGGGACGGCTCATCAATGCCCGCGCGACCGCGAGCATCTGCTGTTCACCGCCTGACAGCGAACCGGCCAACTGTGTGGACCTCCTCGCGAGCACCGGAAATGTCTCACACCACCGCTCGATGTCGGCCTCGATCTCCGCCTTGTCGTTGCGAAGCGCAGCGCCGACGAGCAGGTTGTCACGTACCGACAGTTGACCGAGAGTTCCACGGCCCTGTGGGACAAGGCTGACGCCGGCGGCCACGGCGCGTTCAGGTTTGGATCCGAGCGGCGAACCGTTGAAGGTGATCGTTCCCTGGTGCGGAATCAATCCGGCAAGCGCGCGCATCATGGTGGTCTTGCCGGCACCGTTCGCGCCGAGAACAACAGCGACCCCGCCGGGTTCCACGTCGAGCGACACCCCGTGCAGTACATTGCCTCGCCCGTAACCGGCATGCAGATCATCGACGCTCAGCAGGCTCATGCCGCTCGCCCCAGATAAGCATTGATCACGGCGTCGTTCTGCTGGATCTCCGCCGGAGTACCTTCAGCGATCTTGTGGCCGAAGTTCAGTGCGACAACGTGATCGGAGATACCCAGCACCAATCCCATGTGGTGTTCGACCAGAAGCGCTCCGAAGCCGAAGTCGTCGCGGAGCGAGACGATCAGTTCTCCCAACTCCTTGACTTCGCTGTGTGTGAGCCCGCCGGCGGGCTCGTCGAGCAGAAGCAGCGAAGGCTCGGACATCAATGCTCGTGCCAGTTCGACGCGCTTGAGTGTTCCGAACGGAAGGCCTGCTGCCGGCGCGTTCGCGACGTCGACGAGTTCGAGGCGTTCGAGCAGGTACCAGGCCTTCTCTCGCAGTTCTCGGACTCGGGCGCGCGCTGGAGGCCAGCCGAGAAGCCCGCTCGCCAGTCCGAAGCGGCCCCGAGACGATCCGCCGACCATGGTGTTGTCGAAGACGCTCATGCCGCTGAACAGTGCGAGATTCTGGAAGGTCCGAGCGATCCCTGCAGATGCCAATGCATAGGGCCGCAATCCCAAGAGGTCGGTTCCTTGCCAGGTGATGACACCGCGACTCGGTTCGTAAATCCTTGTGATGCAGTTGAACAGCGTGGTCTTACCAGCGCCGTTCGGCCCGATGAGTCCGCAGATCTGGCCGGCGTGGACGTCGAAGCCGACGTCGTCGAGAGCCGTGACTCCGCCGAATTCGATCGATACATCGGAGAGCGTGAGTACGACCGGGTCATTCGCAGGTTGTGCGGGTGGTGTGTTTCCAAGCATTGGTTTCACCTCCTCGTGACACTTCAATTAACAGTGTGATAGAGATTACTACAGTAAACAGAGGCACTTCGTCAACGTGCGGCCCCCGATCCGGAGCCGAGAAGGGACATCATCGTGAGGTCCAACAACATTCACGCAGTCGACAGCGGCGGGGGCCCAGACGTCAGGGACTACAGCCCGGTCGACGCGCTCGTCGCCAAGCAGGAAATCTACGAGGTACTGGCTCGTTTCCTCCGAGCCGCAGACCGCGGCGACGTCGAGGACGCCAGGCGGTGTTATCTGCCCGGCGCAACCGAAGACCACGGGGGTGTCTTCACCGGCACCGCCGACGACTACATCGACCACATCGCCGGGGCCATCACCCACCCACGGTCACTGACCACCCACGCGATGACCAACGTCTTGGTCGAACTCGACGGGGACACAGCACACGTCGAGTCCTACGTGCTTGCCTTCGCGCGAATCAAGCACTCGGACGGCATAGCCGACACACTCACCTCGGCGCGCCTGATCGACCGCTTCGGCTACGAGGACGGCAGGTGGGGAATCCGCCACCGCGCACTGCGGTGGGACTGGAACCACGACATGGCCACAGCCGAAGGCTGGATCTTCGGGATGCTCGCGCCTGAAACGTCTTTGAAGAAGAGCAAGAAATTTCCCGACGACCTCATCTACACACGGCAGACACAGGAGCACTCATGACAAGGTTTCGCGGAACGCCGATAGAGGGCGCGACTGTCCTCGTCACCGGCGCCAATCGAGGGCTCGGCTTGGCCTTCGTCCAACAGGCGAAGTCGATGGGTGCCGCCAAAATTTATGCAGGGGTGAGAAATCCCGACGAGGCGCCCGCCGAGCTGCGATCCACCGGAGCACACATCGTCGAACTCGACGTGACCGATCCAGGACTCGTCGATGCAGCGGCCAGGGCGTGCGGTGACACCACAGTGGTCGTCAACAATGCCGGACTGTTCACCGGGAATCGGTTGATCGAGGCCGACGACCAAGCGGCTGCGCGAGCCGAGATGGAGGTCAACTACTTCGGGCCTCTGACGATGATCCGCGCCTTCGCGCCGGTACTCGCCGCCCGCGGCGGAGGATCGATAGTCAACGTCCTGTCGGTGGCCGCAATCGCTCCGACCGCCTTCATGGGTGGCTATTCACCGGCCAAGGCGGCTGCTCTGTCGCTCGGCGGCATCGCTCGCGCCGAACTCGAACCGCACGGCATCACCGTCACGTCGTTGATCGTCGGCAGCGTCGACACCCGCATGGCGTCACATGTGCAGGGCCACAAGGAAAACCCTCTCGACATCGCGGCAACCGGACTCGCCGCCATGCAACGCGGCGAGTGGACGTGCGACACCGATTTCATGGCAATCGACGCGCGTGCGCGCCTGGCCCGCGATCCGATTCGGTACGAACGCGGACTGGGCAAGCTCCTCTTCGCCGGCGAACTGACCACCCGATCATGAGCGATCCGATTCGTGTTGCCCAGTGGGCGACCGGCGCCATCGGCAAGACCGCGCTACGCGGAATCATCGATCGTCCCGACCTCGAGTTGGTCGGCCTCTACGTGTACAGCGACGCCAAGGCGGGTCGAGACGCCGGTGACATCGCCAGACGAGCACCGACGGGGGTGATCGCTACACGCGACGTGGACGAGATCATCCGCTCGCGCCCACAGGTTCTCATCCACAGTCCGCGGTTGCAGATTCCGTACGAACGCCACGACGACGATCTGTGCCGTCTGCTTCGCGCCGGGATCAACGTGATCACGACGGCCGGGCAGCACTTCCCCCGCGCACACGGCACCGAACGCGAGCACATGTTCGCCCAAGCATGCAAGGAAGGCGATTCGACGCTCTACGGGGTCGGCGTGAGCCCAGGTGTCATCGGCGAGCGATTGGCGTTGGCGCTGACGGGAACATCGATCGAACTCGACCGAATTACGATCGACGAGGTGCTCGACGCTCGCGGCATGCCTGACCCCGACTTCGCGTTCACCGTCATGGGAATGGGTTCGCCCCCGGAGGAACTGGACGGAACCGGGCCGTTGCCCTCGCTGTACGCGTCGCTGTACCTCGAGACCATCGCGTTCATGTGCGAGCGCCTGGGCGTCACCTACGACGAGGTCGTGTCCGATCACAGGGTCGTTCCGGCACGTACGGATCTCGACGTCGCCGCCGGACGCATCGCCGCGGGAACCGTCGGAACCACCGAATGGCGCTGGCACGCAATAGTCGACGGAAAGCAGTTCCTCACCCTCGCCATCATCTGGACCATGGAACCTGATCGCGACGAATACGCGGGACGGGACCAATGGGAAGTCCACCTCTTCGGCAAACCCGAGATCGTGATGACCGTCAACCTGGTCGAACCACAAGATCCGAACAGTCGCACGACAGCCGGTCAGTTCATCACTGCAGGCCCGGCACTACGCGCCGTCGAGCATGTACTCGCTGCTCCCGCCGGCATTTTCGAACCCCCTGTCTTTGCCCCCTTCAGATTGGAGCATTCAGCATGACAACTCAGCCGACGGCCGTAGGTTCGACTGCCACCCGTGAACCTGCTACCCGTGAACCTGCCGTCCGTGAACCTTCCGTGAACGCGCTCCTGCCCGACGGTCGCCCCGTGCAGAATCTGGAAGACTTGCTGCGCAGCCGGGCGATTGCCAGTCCGGAGAGCACCGCCGTCATCTCCGATGACGGGCGTACCAGTTTCCGCGAACTCGACATCGAAACAAATCGTGTCGCGAATGCACTTCTGCGCGATGGTGTTCGACCCGGCGACCGGGTGGCGTACATCGGGGCCAATGCACCGTCTTTCCTCTCCGTCCTGTACGGATCTTCGAAGATGGGCTCGATCCTGACGGCCGTCAACAATCGGCTGGCACCGGGCGAGGTCGACTACATCCTGAGCAACAGCGAGCCGACCGTCGTCGTACTCGGAGCAGGCGATGAGGGCCTCTCCGACGTCGCCGCGGCGGTCGGTAGCGTCCGTACCGTCGTCACGGTGGATGGCGTCGGAAACTCGATCTCGTGGAACGACTGGCTTTCCGGTGTCGGCGACGACGATCCGGGGTCGTCGCGCCGCCCCGACGACACAGCGCTGATCTTCTACTCGTCGGGAACCACCGGTCACCCCAAGGGAATCGAACTCACCGGCGCCAACCTCGGCCGTGCCCTCGCCACCATGTATCACCTGCTCGATCTCGACACCGACTCCGTGGCTATGTGCCCGGTTCCGTTCTTCCATGTGGCCGGACTGGGTCTCGCCCTGGTCACGACGCTCGGCGGTGGCGCTCTACTGCTCGAAACCATCGCCGGACCTCTCGAACTCGTCGCGCTGATGCAGGAGTACAAAGTCACGCATGCGGTCGCCGTTCCCGCGGTGATCAGCGTCCTGACCTCCCTTCCGGCTGTGCGCGAGGCAGATTGGAGTGCCCTGCAGTTCCTGGTCTACGGAGCCGCGCCGATGCCACTGCCCCTGTTGCAAGACGCGACCGAGGTCTTCGGGTGTAGTTTCCTGCAGGCATACGGACTCACCGAGTCGACCGGCGGCGTCACCATGCTGACCCCGGAAGATCATCGGGCGACCGACGAGTCGACCGCGCATCGGTTGAAGTCCGTCGGGCAGCCGATGTTCGGAGTGCCCATCCGCATCGTCGATCCCGTGACGCTCGAAGACGTCCCGGTCGGTACCCGCGGCGAGGTCGTCATCGGCGGCGCTCACGTCATGAAGCGTTACTGGCGTAACGAAGCAGCAACTGCGGCCACCATGTTGGACGGCGACTGGCTTCGCACCGGAGACGGCGGATCGTTCGACGAGGACGGCTATCTCTACCTCCACGACCGCCTCAAGGACATGATCGTCTCCGGCGGTGAGAACGTCTATCCGGCCGAGGTGGAGAGTGTTCTCTCCGGGCACCCCGGCATCCGCGAGGTCGCGGTAGTCGGCGTTCACTCCGATCGGTGGGGTGAGACTCCCCTTGCCGTGGTCGTTCGAGCTGCTGATTCGGATGCAACCGAAGCGGAGATCATCGAGTGGTCACGCGAGCGACTGGCTCACTTCAAGTGCCCCAGTGCGGTTCGGTTCATCGAGGAGCTGCCACGCAACGCTAGCGGGAAGCTG
This sequence comes from Rhodococcus sp. C3V, assembly GCF_029269915.1. NCBI lineage: Bacteria > Bacillati > Actinomycetota > Actinomycetes > Mycobacteriales > Nocardiaceae > Rhodococcus > Rhodococcus sp. C3V. The sequence continues at coordinate 897,262 of NZ_JARJBE010000001.1, read as the reverse complement.
CTCAAGACTCGTTTGCGACAGGACTTCGCTTGAGTCCATGACACGAATTCGGGGCCGGTCGCTTCGAGCGATCGGCCCCGATTTCTGTCGTTCGATGTGAAGCACGCTCAGCGTGGGTGAATCCGGAATTCCACGCCGCCGACACTCAGCCCGGGCTCGACGGCAGACGCGCCGCTCGACGCCGCCAGATCGATTGCAGTGAGCATCGACCGCTCCCCCGGAACGAACGACACGACGCGTGATCCCAGCCTGATCGAGAGTGGTTGCGCCGAGACCGGTTTCTTTCCGAACACTTCGGCCCACAGCGTCGCCGTCCTGGCCGGATCGGGCGAGGACACGTCGACGCCGAGGATGTCGTCGACCCAGGGATCGAGGGAAACCTCCTTCTCCGTCTCATCCCAGAACCACTCGTCGGCGTCGGGAATCTCGTCGAGTTCTACGAGCAGTCCGAGATCACCGGGATGAAGTTGGACGATCCGGTGACCGTAGGCCTCGAGATCGGCCACCGTCCGAACATCGGCCGCAGCTGCACGTTCCAGATAGGGCTCGATGTTCGAAACCTGGATCGAGAGTGCATAGCCGCCCTCCCCTCCGCCCTTGCGGATCCATCTCGCCAGCGAGACCGTCTCGTCGAGCGGTGCGACGATCTCGAGAAAAGTCTGCGGCCCGACGGCTAGGGTCTCGTCGGCCAAACCGATGTCTTCGAGCAGTGGATCCGCGAATCCTGGTGCCAGATTCAATGCTTCACGCAATTGTTGACCGGTCTTGTCCAGGTCTCGTGCACCGATCACAACCTGCCGCAGGATCTCCCACGTGCCCGCGTCGTGCGTGCCCGTCACAGTCCGACCGCTTCGGCGGCTGTGTCGGTACTCTGCCAGCGTCGGAGCTCGGCGCCCGGCGCCCACGTCGAGTGGGTGCCACTCGAAATTCGTTCGGGAAGGCGAAGTTTGCACAACGGTCCGTCTCCGACGCGGGCAGCGTCGAAGATCAGGCAGAAGGACGCGTCCTCGTTCATGTCGGTGGTCAACGTGATGAGATAGCCGTCGTCTTCGGCGGTACCACCCACGCGCGGCGCCATCGAGGTCTCGCTTCCATACACGCCGTCACCGAAGGAGAATCGTTCCTCGTTCCCCGTCAGCAGGTCGTGTTTGACCAAGCCGTCGAACAGGAACCACGACGGTTTACCCGAAGCCGCATAGGCGTATCGGTACTTCTCGCCCGCGAAATTGCTGTTCATCATGCCGAATTCAGTGATCGAGTCACTGAGTTGCTCTTCACGCGTGGCTCCGGTGGCCAGGTTCAAACGCCAGCGGTGAAGCCGGGTCTGCATGCGATCGAGAGCGAGGAAACGGAAGGCGCGTTCCCACTGATTGCCCATACCGTTGTCCGACGGTTCCGGATCACCCTGGTAGAAACCGTCCAGAACAATCTCGTCGCCCTCTTCGTAGGCGTTCACGAAGTGCAGGACGTAGGTCGAATCGGCTTCGAACCACTTGATGTCAGAGGTATTTCCGCGGCGTGGGATGACTCCGAGACGCAGCGGGATATCGGGATGGAAATTCGCGACGTGCGCGCCCTTCTCCAGCAGAACCGGATCCCAGAACAAGGGGCAGTCGTTGAGGATCGCGTAGTTCTCCGTGAAGGCCATGTCGTGCGGCAAGCGCGGACCGGGAAGTGGGACGTCGACGTAGTGGACCAACTCGTTGGCCGAGTCCACGACGCCGTAGTGCATGTACGGCGCTTCCTTGCTGTAGTTGAAGAACAGCATTTCTCCGGTCTTGTCGTCCACCTTCGGATGCGCGGACACACCCCATTCGAAGGGGAACTTGCCGTTCCAGCTTTCCTTTCCGAGTGTCTCCGCCGACATCGGATCGAGACGATACAGATCTCCGCACTGGTAGAAGCTGGTGAGAGCAGTCCCACGGTGAACGACGACGTCGGTGCTGGACGCGTCCTTCATCCGGGTGCGCGCACCCTTGCCGCCCTCGGGGCGACTGAGTTTGGGAGACTCGGCAAGCCCGGCCCACAACGCAGCGCCGGCATCCTGCTCTGCCGCCAAGCCGTCGGTACGTACGAATCGGTTGCGGTAGAACGACTCTCCGTCGCGAAAGCCCACGATGTGAATCATGCCGTCACCGTCGAAGGGGTGATACGCCTTCATCGAGGGATGGAGCGGATTCTCGGTGTTACGCAGGTAGACACCGTCGAGGTCTTTCGGAACCTCACCGAATACGACTTCGAGGTTGTCCGCTTTGAACTCGGTGGTCTGGGGTTGCCACGGGCCGGTGCGATACGGGTGATCGTCATCGGCGGGAAGGGTGGACAACAACTTGCCTACGATTTCGACGTCCATGGAATTCTCTTTTCGACTGATGGGGAAGGGCTGGGTTGGGCTGCACTTTCAGGAAACTGCGTCGACGACAAAACTGACGGTGGTGGCCGTACTTCCACCGAAGTTGAGCGTCGCAAAGCGGCTCGCACCCTCGACTTGGAAACCGCCGGCCGTTCCCGTCACCTGATGGGCCGCGTCGAGAAGCATTCGAACACCACTGGCACCCACCGGATGACCACCGCCGATCAGACCGCCGCTGGGGTTGATCGGTAGCTTGCCGCCCATGGCGATGTCACCACTCTCGATGGCTTTCCACGACTCGCCGGGCGCGGTCAGACCGATGTGGTCGATCGCGAGATACTCACTCGCCGTGAAACAATCATGTGTTTCGATCCCGTCTATCCCGGCCAGGTCGACTCCGGCCCGGGAGAAGGCACCCATCACCGCATCCCGAACGTGTGGCATCACGTAGGGATTATCGGCGTCGCGGGCAAGCTTCTGCTCGAGACCTAAACCGACAGTTCGATGACCCCAGCCCGCGATGTGGGCCAGCGGAGTCGCCGTGGCGCCAGGGTGTTCACGCAGGTACTTGTCCGTCACCAGCACCATCCCGGCGCCACCGTCGGTCACCTGGCTGCAATCGAATCGTCGAACACCACCTTCCACAACGGGATTGGTGGTGTCGTCACCACCCGCATTTCCGAGTAGATCGGGCACCGCCCAACCGCGTGTCTGCGCGTTGGGGTTGTTCTTCGCGTTTGCGAAGTTGATCTGCGAGATCGCGCGAAGGTGAGATTCGTCGATCCCGTAACGCCGCCCGTACTCCTTCGACACACGGTCGAACATGTACGGCCACATGAATTTTGCTTCCTGACCTTCGTGTCCGACCCAGGCTGCGGCGCCCAGATGGCCGGCCGCGTCATCACCCGGAACCGTCTTCTCCAGTTCGATACCCATCACCAGAGCCGCGTCGTAGTTGCCGGCGCGCAGGTCTGCCATCGCTGCAAGTACAGCGATACTGCCCGATGCGCACGCCGCCTCGTGCCGAGACGAGGGCACACCCCACAGGTCTGGATGCACGGTGGCGGGCATCGCGCCCAGCTGACCTTGGCCGGCAAACAATTGCCCGAAGGCATTACCGACGTGGATCACCTCTATGTCGGTGGCAGGAACCTTCGCCGCGTCCAGGGTGTGGTTCACCACCTCTTCGGCAAGGTTCGCGAAATCGAGTTCCTCACGGGTGAAGTTTCGTGCGAAGTCGGATTGATACCCGCCGAGAATCCAAATGTTCGAAACAGTCATGACCTCTCCCCTTGCCGATCCGGCCTCGGTGACGTCACCGAGATACCCGTGCAACGGCGGTTGTAATTTCACCGCAACCGTACTACAACTAGCAGAGTAACTCTACTAATTGAAGGGTTGAAAATGACTGATGCTTTTGTCCTCGACTACGTGCGCACACCGCGCGGCCGAGCATCGACGCGAGGTGCCCTCCACGAACACAGCCCAGTCGATCTTGTCGTCCACCTGGCCAAGGCTTTGCAGGGTCGAACGAACCTCGCCGCAGAACAGATCGACGACGTCGTTCTCGGTTGCGCATCGCAGGTGGACGAGCAGGGCGCGAACATCGCGAGAACTGCCGCACTCCTTGCCGGTTGGGGCGATTCCGTTCCCGGCGCGACCCTCAATCGTTTCTGCGCATCCGGCGTCGACGCAGTCGGCCAGAGCGCGGCCCGCATTCGCGGCGACGACGTGTCCCTCGTCGTGGCCGGTGGCGTCGAAAGTGTCTCCCGGACTCCGATGTTCAGTGATCGAGGACCGCTGTGGATCGACCCGGCAACTATCGCGCAGATCGGTTCCATCCACATGGGTGTTGCCGCCGACTTGAATGCCACGATCGAGGGGTACTCCCGCGACGAGTTGGATGCCTACGGCGTCGAAACCCAGCACAAGGCTGCCGAGGCCTGGCGCAACGGCGCATTCGAGCGGTCCGTTGTGCCTGTCCCCGGCAGAAACGGAGAAGCGGGAACAGCTCACGACGAACTGGTCAGGGCAGAGACGACGGCAGAGGGACTCGCAGCGCTGCCTGCCGCCTTCGAAGGGCTCGGCGCCGCCGGTCAGGATGCACTCGCGCTCGCTGCCTATCCCGAGATAGGAAAGATCGAACACCTGCACACCGTCGGATCCTCTCCCGCCATGGCCGACGGCGCAGCGCTCCTACTCCTCGGATCCGAGAAAGCCGCGGCCAGAGCCGGCCTGACCCCTCGCGCACGGATCATCGGATCCGCCTCGACTTCGGTGAATCCGGTTCTCATGCTCACGGCGGGTCAGAGCGCCGTGGAGGCAGTCATCGCTCGAGCCGGGCTTCGTCCACGGGACATCGACGTGTTCGAGTTCGCAGAGGCCTTCTCCGCGCTCTGCCTACGGTTCCGCCGCGATCTTGACGCCGGGCCGGACCGCATGAACCCCAACGGCGGCACGATGGCGATGGGCCATGCATTCGGCGCCACCGGAGCAATTCTCGTCGGCGCGTGCGTCGACGAACTGGTACGGAGCGACGGACGCTACGGTGTGGCCGCGGTCAGCGGCGCCGCCGGTGTCGGAGTCGCGGTGCTCGTCGAACGGGTCGCCTCATGACCGTCAGTTCACTCTCGGGCCGCGTTGCCGTCGTCACGGGAGGGGGTAAGGGCCTCGGCCGTGCCGTCGCATTGCATCTCGCGAGCCGAGGGGTCACGGTGATCGTGAACAATCGGAATCGCACACTCGATTCGAGCGGCCGAGGCCCTGCAGATCAGGTCGTCGACGAAATCCTCGAAACCGGTGGACAGGCCGTCGCCAACCACGACGACGTCACCGACCCCGAGGTCGGCCGAAAGTTGGTGGACGACGCTCTCACTCGGTTCGGACGACTCGATTTCTGCATCACCAGCGCCGCGGTCAGCGGTCCACAGATGCTTCATCGCACTACCGCCGAGAACCTCAGCACCGTCATCACGACAAACGTCGTCGGAACCGCACTGGTCGCCGCCGAAGCCTCCCGAGTGATGCGCGAAGCCGGATTCGGGCGCATCGTGATGATTGCCTCGACCGCAGGACTGCACGGGGAACCCACCGTGTCCGCCTACGCCGCCAGCAAGGGTGCCGTCATCGCATTGGGACGCACCGCAGCCGGCGAAGGTGCGAGTCGCAATGTGTTCACCAATGTCGTACTGCCCTATGCCACTACGCAGATGACCGAGTCCGGAATGGATCCACGATTCATCGACATCATGGGTGCCGACCTGGTAGCCCCGGTGGTCACCGTCCTCGTCGATCCCGAGTCCACGACCAACGGGCAGGTGATCGTCACGGCAGGTAACGGGGTGCGTTCGGCCGACGCCGTCGAGGGCTCGACCGAGTTCTTGCCCACCACCACAGAACTCGATGCCAAAGCGCTCGACGCGCTACTCGTGACCAGCCGACTCGGCGCTCCTCACACCTATCCGAGCGCACAGGAAGCCTTCGCGGACTTCGCTTCCGAACTGCTCGACCACCACAATCGGAAAGCGCGCGCATGACCGACATCCCACTGGGCGACCTTGCACTGAACTTCGGTGTGAGCGCACTCGCCGTCCTCGTCTTCATCGCAGTCGTGATGGCCGTCGCCATCCGGATGAACAATCACTCGATCATCGACATCTGCTGGGGGCCTGGCTTTGCCGTCGTCGCCGTCGTCTCGTACCTGACGTCCATCGGGTCGGACGGCAACGATCTGCGTCGCCTCGTCGTGCTGGCTCTGACCGTGGTGTGGGGAATGCGACTCGGCCTCTACATCGGCTTCCGAAACCGTGGGCACGGGCAGGACAAGCGCTACACTGCCCTGCTCAAACATCAACAGGGACCGCTGGTTCCGTTCCTGATTCGCAATATCTACGGCCTCCAGGGCGTTCTCATTCTCGTGGTGTCGCTGCCCGTCCAGTTCGCGATGTACGAGTTTCGCGCCCTCGGAGTCCTCGGCGCGATCGGCATCGCGGTCTGGACCGTCGGCTTCGTCTTCGAATCGGTTGGAGACTACCAACTTTCCCGCTTCAAAGCTGATCCGGCCAATGCCGGGAAGGTGATGGACCGTGGGCTCTGGGCCTGGACCCGCCATCCCAACTACTTCGGTGATGCATGCGTCTGGGTCGGACTGTTCATCCTCGCGCTTGGTGATCCATTGGCGCTGATCACGATCGTCTCTCCGATCGTCATGATCAAACTGCTGGTGAGCTACAGCGGTAAGGCCCTTCTCGAACGCGGCATGCGCAAGAGCAAGGGGCAGGCCTACGACGACTACGTCGCCCGGACCAGCGGATTCTTACCTCGTCCACCCCGTCCGGCACGAAACCACGCGTCGTGAGCGCCCCCACGAGTGGTCTCGCCGACGTCTTCGATCTGGAATCGACCGGCCCGGACCGGTGGCAAGGGTCGAACGACGGTGTTCGGCTGCCTCAGCTGTTCGGCGGCCAACTGGTAGCCCAGTCGATTCTCGCAGCCGGGCACACGGTTACCGACGGCAAAGCGATCAGTTCCGTCCACACCCACTTCCTTCGCCCGGGGTCGACGAATCGCGCGACCGAGTTCTCGGTAGATCGCCTTCGGGACGGAAAACGCCTGTCCACCAGAGGCGTCGACGTCCACCAGGACGGACGACTCGTCTGCCGTTCGACGGTCTCTGCCTCCTCGATCGACGAGGGCATCACTCACAGTCGCGCAGTACCTACCGCACTCCCGCCCACTGAGTGCGTGACGTTGCAAGAGTTGGCCGAGGCAGACGGTGGGTTGGGTGAGGTGTGGGAGGAGTTCTCCGCCATCGAGATTCGTGTTTCCCCCCTTGATTCGCACTCCCCCACCGCGCATTCGGCGGCGCCTCCGCGCAACATCTGGATGCGTTCGGCTCAGCGGCTGAGCGACGATCCACTGATTCACGTGGCTGCTCTCGCTTATGCCAGTGATCTGATGCTGATGGCAACCGCACTGACTCCGCACGGCTACGACATCGGGCAGGAGCACTCGCTCGACACGGACTGGATTGGTGTGTCCCTCGATCACACGATGTGGTTTCAACGCCCTGTGCGAGCGGACGAGTGGCTGCTCTTCGAGCACGCGACCCCCACAGCTCACGCCGGCAGAGCAGTCGTGAATGCGGCGGCCTTCGATCGATCCGGACTCCAGATCTGCCAGATCACTCAGGAAGCGTTACTCATGCCCGCACCGAGTGATTCCCGACTCTTTCTGCAGACCATTCGGTACGGTCTCGCGGTGCCGCAGGGTGCGCGGCCTATGATTTCGGGGTGGTACGAGTGAATGCAGCCGGATCTTCGACACCCACCGCGTCGGCGGGCGTCACCGAGTTGCCTGCCGGCGGTCCGAACGCACTGGCCGTCACGCTCGGGTTGTTGGGGGACGAGTGGAACCTCTGGATTCTGCGATTCGCCCTGTTGGGGTCGCGGCGATACAACGACTGGCTCGCCCTCGGGGGAATCTCCAACTCCGTATTGTCCTCACGGTTGGCGGTCCTGACGGCCGGCGGAATGCTCGAGCGTCGTGAGTATCAGCAGAACCCGCCCAGGCACGAATACTCGGTCACCCGCAAAGGGCAGTCGATCTGGCCCGTCCTCATCACCATGTGGTCGTGGGAGAAGCAGTGGGCGCCCAATGAAACCCAGCCGCTTCCACCACTGCGGCACAGCACCTGCGGAAACGACTTCACCCCGATCCTGCGCTGCAAGGAGTGCGGCGAGGACGTGGACGTACGATCCCTGGACTCCCAAATGGGTCCGAGTGGGGACTTCTCACGCAGTGTCCCGGAAGCAACATCGCGGCGACGCTCCACCAAGTCCGAACGCCGTCCGGAAATTCTGGCTCACACGATGGAACTTGTCGGCAATCGCTGGTCAGCGGCGATCATCGGTGCAGCTTTCCGAGGCGCTCGCCGCTACGGAGAGTTCGCCGAGATCACCGGTGCACCACCGGCGATAGTCGCGGATCGCTTGAAGCACCTCACCGAGATCGGTGTGATGGAAACGCGTCCGCTTCCGGATCGCCCACAGTGGTCGGAGTATCGACTCACCGCCAAGGGCACGGCGTATTTCCCCGTGGTGATGTGCATGATCTCCTGGGGTCAGCGTTGGTTCAGATCCGCGGACGGACCGGACATCGTTCTCCATCACAAGGCCTGCGGTAAACGGTTCGAAGCGCGCTTGGGTTGCAGTGTGTGTGGTGAAGAGTTGAGGTCTTCGGACATCGAGGCCGTCGACCTCACCACCTCGGTTCACGTACCCGGGTCCGGTTGGTCCTGAGGTCCCCGCTCAGCCGGCAGTGCGGATCCGGTCGAAGCTCCGGCCTCGGTGTTCGAGCGGCAGCCTGTCCCCTCGCCCGAACAGTTTGTTGCGCAGCGTTCCCTCGTCGTAGTCGCCCTGGTAGGCACCTCGTTTGGTCAGCTCCGGAATCACATGCTCCACAATGTCTTCGAAGGTTCCGGGAGTCACCGCGTACGCGAGATTGAAACCGTCGACGTCGGTCTCGGACACCCACTCCTGCAACTCGTCGGCGACCTCCGCGCCGGAACCGACAACGATCGGGCCGAGCCCGCCGATGCCCGCCCACTCCGCGATGTCCCCCACCGTCCATTCGCCGCCTTTCTCGTCGGCCTGACGAAACGATGCGACCGCGGATTGAATGGCATTGCTCTCGACGTTCCCGATCGGCTCGTCCGCTCGGTATCCGGAGAGGTCGATTCCCATCCACCCCGAGGTGAAAACGAGCGCGCCTTCACTACTCGCGTAGCTGCGGTAGTCCTCGAGTTTCGCCTGGGCCAACTCAGGGGTTCGGTCGGTGATGATCGTCAACAGTGTGTAGATGCGGGCCGAGTACGGATCTCGCCCGACCTTCGTCAGTTCGTTTCGGATTCGGGCAACGGTGTCTTTGAGAATCGCCTTTGTCGGTGCACCGACAAAAATTGCTTCGGCATTCTCAGCGGCGAACCGCACCCCACGAGGCGACGCGCCGGCCTGGAAGATGACCGGCGTCCGCTGCGGAGAAGGTTCGGAGATGTGGATGCCCGGAACGGTGAAGTGCTTGCCTTCGTGCTCGATCGGATGAACCTTGGCGGGGTCTGTGTAGACCCCGGTGGTTCTGTCACGCACCACCGCGTCGTCTTCCCACGACGTTTCCCACAACTTGTAGAGAACTTCGAGGTACTCGTCCGCGTGGTCGTAGCGATCGTCGTGCTGGAGTTGGTCGTCCTCGCCCATGTTCCGTGCGGCCGAGGGGAGGTATCCGGTGACCACGTTCCACCCGATTCGCCCGTTCGTCAGGTGGTCGAGGGTGCTCAAGCGCCGAGCGAACGGGTAGGGATGCTCGAAAGCTGTACCTGCGGTGATCCCGAAGCCCAAGTGCTCGGTCACGGCAGCCATCGCCGACGCCAGCAGTAGCGGGTCCGAGACCGGTACCTGCGCGCCCTGCCGCAGCGCTGCGTCGTGATTGCCGCCGTACACGTCGTACGTTCCCAACACGTCAGCCAGGAACAGCCCGTCGAATCGTCCACGCTCGAGGAGCTTCGCCAATTCCGTCCAGTACCTCAGATCCGTGTACCTGGACGACTGGTCCTCCGGGTGGCGCCACAGACCTGGCGATTGGTGGGCGACGCAGTTCATGGCAAAGGCGTTGAATCGGATTCTGCGGGTCATTCCCGCACGATGCCGTGCCTGCTCCGCGGTGAACACCATTGCGATCAGTGCGATCGGTTCGGCTCCTGCTTGCACCCGGCGATACCGTCGACTTCGCGACCTCGTCGGCGGGCCGCTACACTGACTAGCGCAGCTGTGACGCCCGAGGCTTCGTGCCGACAGGTCGAGCGGATGCAACAGCAGTATCGAGAAGCGAAAACCCCGGCAGCACAGGGTTTTCAGTGCTTGTCGGTACGCTCCCCGCCCTCGTAGCTCAGGGGATAGAGCATTCCTCTCCTAAAGGAAGGGTCGCAGGTTCGAATCCTGCCGAGGGCACCAGGTGGGACTCTCCCCACATCGGCGTGACCAACGTGCCATTCTTGAATTCATGACGACGCCTCACTCCACGGCTACTCCCCCGAAGAACATGTCTTTGATCCCGGGTGGGACGTACTGGATGGGCTCCGAAGATTTCTATCCGGAAGAACGCCCAGTTCACCAGGTCACAGTCGACGGATTCTGGATGGACACGACGGCGGTGACGGTCGCCGAGTTCCGACGCTTCGTGAAGGCAACCGGCCACGTCACCACTGCTGAAATCGCCCCGGACGCCGCCGACTATCCCGACGCCGATCCAGCCCTCCTCGTCCCGGGATCGTTGGTCTTCAATTCGCCACCCGGCCCGGTTTCACTTGACGACTACACCCAGTGGTGGTCGTTCACTCCCGGCGCCGATTGGCGCCATCCCGAGGGCGCCGACAGCAACATCGGGGGACGTGAACGGCACCCCGTCACCCACGTGTCGTACTTCGACGCCCAGGCCTACGCCGCGTGGGCCGGCAAGGAACTCCCGACCGAGGCCGAGTGGGAGTTTGCCGCCCGCGGTGGACTCGATCGCCAGGCGTACGTGTGGGGCGATCACGACTCTCCGGGCGGGCGGCCCGGTGGCAACGTGTGGCAGGGCCAGTTCCCCTGGGAGAATCTGCTCGAGGACGGGTACGAGCGCACCGCTCCGGTCGGAAAGTTCCGGCCCAACGGCTACGGACTGTTCGACATGGCCGGGAACGTGTGGGAATGGACGGCCGATCACTACACATCGGACCACGCCCACAGTTCCAAGAACGTCGCCCCGGCCTCGTCGTGCTGCATTCCTCGTAATCCCCGAGCGGAGTTCGCCACGGAGGCGTTGGTGGGCGAACCCTACGCGCGACGGGTGATCAAGGGCGGCTCACATCTGTGTGCACCGAACTACTGCTTGCGCTACCGCCCCGCCGCGCGGCAGGGCGAATCCGAGGAGTCCTCGACCTGCCACGTCGGCTTCCGGTGCATCATCCGCATTCCGCAGGAGTAGATCAGAAGGGCACGTCCCCCAGGATGGCCACCCGCTCCATGACGCGGCGATGAGGGAAGTAATCACTCGCTGCGTAGTGCTGGGTAGCCCGGTTGTCCCAGAAGGCAATGGAATTCGGCGCCCACTTGAAGCGGCACTGGAAGTCCGGGACCTTGACCTGCGCGAACAGCAGGTTGAGCAGATCGTTGCCTTCGACAGGATCCATGTCCGGAATGTGGGTGGTGAAAAGGCTGTTGACGAACAGAGTCTTACGCCCGGTCTCCGGATGCTTACGCACCATCGGGTGCAGGACCGGCGGGTACTGCTCCTTCATCTGTTCCAACTTCTCCGGGCTCATGCCGCGTCCGAAGGACGGCACGAAATCGTGGATGGCGTCCTTGCCGTCGATCAATTCCTTGATCTCGTCGGGGAGGCAGTCGAAGGCGTTACCCATATCAGCCCAGAGCGTGTCACCACCGGCAGGCGGTACGTCGATCGCCCGAAGTACTGAACCGAGCGGCGGCGTCTTCGTCCAGGTGACGTCGACGTGCCAGATGTTCTCGGTTCCTGGACTGTCCTCTCCGCGTTCGAATCTGACGACTGCCGGGACCTCTCCCTGTGGGAGAAGTGGATGGACCTCGAGTTCACCCCAATGGGCCGCGAAGTCACGATGATTCACGCTCGAAATCGGCTGGTCCCGAAAGAACACGACCTTCCATTCGAGGAGGGCCCGGCGCACGTCCTCGATCTGCTCCTCCGACGGATCACGCAAGTCGATATCGCTGATCTCGGCACCGATGAACGGTGTGACGGGTGTCAGAGTGAACCGCTCGTACGGCCTCGATTCAACGCCTTCCGCATTGCGCCTCATTCCGCGTGGTCCGAATTCGATTGTGTGATTGCCGATTTGGACTGTTCGTGAGGATGTAAGGGTAGCCATCGAATGACTCCGTCCTGTCGTGTCGTGTCGCGGGGTCACACGTCAGTCGACGCGTGCACCCGCTTTGCTCGTGTGCGTTTGTGTGCGCTTCGGGGCGCGGTCAGTGCTCCTACCGCGAGATCGACCAGATGATCCACCGTCGTATCGAAATCTGCCTGCACAACCGGGTTTTCGTCTTCGCGGCGCTGCTCGAAGATTGCCAGAGCGGAGACGCTCATGTTGAACGTCAGATCGATCCGTTCCACCGCGACGCGGCGGGGCAGATGTGGCAATGCCCGCGTCAACCTGACGACAACTTCGTTGATCCCCTCGCTGACCTCGCGGAACTCAGCACTCTGCGTATCCACCGACGGTGAGATTCGGGCAATGAACCTCGCATAGTTGGAACCGTCGACCGTCGCCAGATAATCTGCCAGCGGGTACAGAAAGGCTTCGACCAAAGCACGGACCAAGTCGGTCCGCCCACGGGCGTCGATGTCGTCGAGACACGACAGTCTTGCTGCGTTTATCTGATCCATCCGATGCCGGAATACGGCCAGCACCAGACCGTCTCGCCCACCGAAGTGATACTGAACTGCAGAGTTGTTGCGCTGCCCGGCCGCAGTCGCCACGTCCCGCATGGACACCTCGTGAATACCTTGCTCGGCGAACATCCGCTCGGCGACGGCGATCATGGCGTTCTTGGCATCCAACGAGGCGGGCATACACCGACCATATAAGTCACTGTCTTAATTCCGCAAGCCCCATCCCCTGTGCGCGGTTAGAGAGTGCAGGGACTCCTCAACCACTCACGGGGGTAGTTGTCCCAGTCAACGAGACATACGCCGCCAACTCAATTCCGCTCGATACGCTCCAGATTAAGACGACCGCTTAATCCACCCGGTTTTGCACACGCCAAGGAGCCTGCTGGTGAATCGCCATTCCATTCCGATCATTCCCGAGACGCCGAACGTCGCGGCCGCCGTGTACTACCCCGATCAGAATCCCCCGTACACCCGCCCGGAACCGCTTCGCCCGCCGGTCGGGGCCCCGAACGTGCTGCTGATCATGATCGACGACGTCGGATTCGGCGCACCCTCCGCGTTCGGTGGCCCGTGCCGCACCCCCACCGCCGAGCGTTTGGCCGAAACCGGCGTGAAATACAGCCGATTCCACACCACGGCTCTGTGCTCGCCGACGCGTGCCGCCACACTGACCGGGCGCAACCACCACAGTGTCGGTATGGGTGTCATCTCCGAAATGGCCAACGCGGCACCGGGATACAACGGAACCCGACCCGCCTCTGCAGCCACGGTCGCACGCGTCCTGCAGGGAAACGGCTATGCGACAGGTGCTTTCGGTAAGATGCACCAGACCCCGACGTGGGAGACCACCGCTGCCGGGCCGTTCGATCGGTGGCCGGTCCGTGAGGGTTTCGACAAGTTCTACGGTTTTCTCGGTGCCGAGTCCGACCAGTTCACCCCGGTTCTCTACGAGGACTTCACGATGGTCGACTTACCCAAGACGCCACAGGAGGGTTACCACCTGTCCGAAGATCTCGTCGACCACGCGATCGAATGGGTCGAGGGCGTCAACACGATGGACCCCGACAAGCCGTGGTTCTGCTATCTCCCCTTCGGCGCGTGCCACGCTCCACTGCAGGTTCCGGACCGATACCTGAACAAGTACGTCGGCGAATTCGATCATGGGTGGGATCGCCAACGCGAGATCACCCTCCAAAAGCAGAAGGAACTGGGCGTCGTCGCTCCTGACACCGAATTGGCCCCCTGGGCTCCAGGGCTCCCACACTGGGACGAACTCGACGACGACCAGAAGAAGGTCTCGGCCCGTTTGATGGAGTTGTACGCGGCGTTTCTCGAGCACACCGACGACGAGGTAGGCAGACTCGTCGACCGGTTGCAGGACATGGGTGTACTCGACAACACTCTGGTGCTCTACATGATGGGTGACAACGGCGCTTCCGCGGAAGGCGGAATGGAGGGTTCGTTCAACTACCTCGCCGGCCTCAACGGTTACAAGAGTGCGACATCCGACGTACTGGCGCGCTACGACGAATTGGGGACCGAAACCAGCTACCCGCACTATCCGGCGTCGTGGGCTCTGGCTCTCGACACCCCTTACCAGTGGGCCAAGCAGGTTGCGTCCCACTACGGCGGTACCCGAAACGGTCTGATCGCCCACTGGCCCAAGGGGATCAACAAGCCAGGAATCAGGGAGCAGTGGCATCACTGCGTCGACATCACGCCGACAATCCTGGAAGCTGCCGGCATTCCGGCACCGACCAGCGTCGACGGGGTGACCCAGAAACCGATGGAAGGCGTGGCGATGAACTACACCTTCGCCGAGCCCGACGCCGAAGAGCGCCACACCACACAGTATTTCGAGATCTTCGGCAACCGCGGAATCTACGATCACGGTTGGACCGCAGTCACGGCCCACCGCGCACCCTGGCTGATGGCCACTCACGGCCTCGAGCTCACACCGATGAGCGAAGACCGTTGGGAGCTGTACGACACCTCGGTCGACTGGTCGCAGGCCCGCGATCTCGCGGACGAGCATCCCGAGATCCTGGCCCGGCTCAAGGAAAAGTTCCTCGTCGAGGCTGCCAAATATCAGGTGTTGCCGCTGGACGACAGAACGGTCGGTCGCCACGCCACCGCGGAATCACGACCCCCGCATCCGATGATGGGCCGCAAGACCCTCACGCTGTACCCACACATGAACGGTCTGGTCGAGAAAGCCGCACCGACGTTCTTCAACCGCTCGTACACGCTGACCGCGAGTCTGGGTAGCGTCGCCGACGGCATGCTGGTCAGCCTCGGTGGCCGGTTCGGCGGATTCGCTTTGTACATCATCGATTCCGTTCCCGTCTACTGCTACAACTTCAGCGGCGGTGGTCGGACCTTCGTGCGTGGGCGCAACCCGCTGGCACCCGATGCGTGCGAGGTGTCCGTCCACTTCGAGTACGACGGCGGCGGAATCGGCAAGGGCGGAACCGCCACCCTGATTGTCGACGGCGAGGTGATCTCCGAAGGCCGGATCGAGAAGACCACTCGGGCGACCTTCAGCATGAACGAACAGCTCGACGTCGGCATCAACCGGGGAAGCCCGGTGGCGGAGGAGTTTGCGGAGAAGGGCACGTTCCGCTACGGCGGCAAACTCCACAGCGTGACCGTCGACTTACGATCCACCCGAGACGTGGTGTCCGCAGAGGAACGGGAGAAAATCTCACTCGCCGTGCACTGATCGACCAGGCGACGCTCGCCGATTGTGCAGCCGCGCGCGATATCTGCCGTGCGGCTGCACAATCGCCCTGCGTCTATCCGACCGTGTACATCTGCAGGCACGGCCCCACCGGGCGAGCTTCCAGGACGTCGCGGGCCTTCTCACGCGCTGCGTTGAACTCCCAGGGCGCAGTGGTGCCCGGCACTCCGAATCGATATCTGCTCAAGGCACACGAACGCTGCGGTTCCGGTAGACGATCCAAGGCGGGTACCGCGTCGACGGAGAGCCCGCGTAAGTAGGAAACGTCGATGCTCTTGCCGCCCTCGAACCGTTCCACGTTCTTTTGCGCGATGTACGCGTCGGGGTTGAACACCGCGAAGGCCAGCAGCGCGACGGCCGAAGTGGCGAGAACAGCTGTGGGCAGCCACTTCCCGGACATCCGAATACCTGCGACGAGCAACAACACGAACACGAAGCCAAGAAGCAGCTCGGTCGCGAAGACGCTGACCCGGAGCACCGTGAAACCGTACTGATTCTCGTACAACCACATCCGGTGCACAGCGGACGCCACGATCACCAGGCTGAAGACACACAGTGCACCCAACAGTCCGCGGGCAAGACGCCTCGATCCAGCGTCCCGGCGGTCGATGTACCGCACTGCGACGGCGATGACGAGCAGCGTCAGCACGGTAACCGCCATGAGCTGCCAGAAACCCTCACGCGCGTAGTCCGCATAAGTCAGTCCGTCGGTCACCTGTACGTGCTCGTCTCCCCCGAACAGCGTCTTCGTCTGTACTGCAACAAAACCGAGGAACAGCACGTTGAGCACTCCGAGCGGAACCGCCCACTCCCACATCGGCAACGGCGTCGCGGGCGCAGGTGCAAACGCGTCCACCGTCGGCGTTCTGCGGCGCAGGTACACCGCAACCAGTGTGCCGAACGCCATCACGACGCCGGCAAAGATCCGTGCCCCCGGGTTCGACACCGAGATGGCAGGAGCGAAGCCGCCGAAGATCTTCGCGAACTCCGGATCCGCACTCACGAACAAAGATCCGAAAATCAGCAGGAGAAGAATCGACACTGCGCTCACGACGACAACTCGCGCCGCCGGCACCCGCGGAGCAGAGCGGGTAGCGAGTTTTCGACGACGAACGAAGTTGACCGTCCGGTGGGGTGCCCGCCAGGGAGCGAACGTTCCCAGAAGTATTCCGGTCCACGTCCGCCCGCCGATCAGAGTCCACGTGAACAGAACCCACGCAGCTACGACGCAGAGGAACACCAACCACTCCGCACCGCGAACGGCGGCAACGCCCAGAAGTGCGAGCATCCCCATCGCGGCGGCCCACTGCGTCAGGGTCATCCGCGGCGGCGTCAGAATCCCGAAGACGATCACCACACCGGCACCCACGATCACGTACGCGATACTCGCGAACCCTGGGTCGAGGATCAGGGCCGCAAGCACCCCTACTGCGGCCGCGCCGAGGAGCATCGAGCGGGTGGCCATCGACGTGCGATCGGGACGCCAGAACCGGCTGGGACGCTTGGGTTTTACGGCCGGCATCGGCGGTTTCGGTGGAATTACTATCGGAGCGCTCATGTGATCTCCTATGTGTCTGGTTCAATTTTCAGGGTCGGAAGTACAGACGAATGCCGATGAAGACATGCGCCATCGCGAGATCTCTCGATCTCGTCAGGGACTTTGATTCAGTTCTGCGGCAGCACTACTCGAATGCAACAACCCGACGGGGCATCGACGACGGCAATCCTGCCGTCATGTAATTCGACCGCCCACTTCGCGATCGCGAGGCCGAGTCCGGTGCCCCCGTCGGTCGAGCCGCCGCGGATGAAGCGGTCGAACACTCGCTCACGGGCCTGTGGTTCGATGCCGGGGCCGTCGTCGTGGACGTCGAGCACCAACTCCCCCGCGCTGCCGGTACGTACTCGGATGACAACTTTGGTGTCGACGTTCCCGTGCTGAACCGCATTGTCCACCAGGTTGGTCACCACCTGGTGGAGGCGATCCGGATCGGCGACCACGGACAATTGTGGAGGCTTGACGTCTATCTCGATGTCGCCCGCACTCACACTCGACAGCTCGCGTAGGAACGGCTCGACCTCGAAACGGCGGCGTTTCAACGGCATTGCGCCACCCTCGAGTTTCGAGAGATCGAGAAGGTCGGCTACCAGCGCGCCCAGTCGTTCCGTTTGCCGCAGCGCCGATTTCATCATCGCCGGATCCGGTTCTTCGACACCGTCGACGACGTTCTCGAGCATGGCTTGCAAAGCGGTGATGGGCGTGCGCAGTTCATGGGAGACGTTGCCGATCAACTCGCGGCGGTACCGGTCGTCGGCCCCGAGGTCCTCGGCCATCCGATTGAACGCATGGGCGAGTTCGCCTACTTCGTCTCTGGAAGTCGCTCGTACTCGCCGCGAATAGTCGCCGCGCGCCATCGCCTTCGCCGCGGCCGTCATCTCGCGAAGCGGTGACGTCATCCCGTGTGCGAGCACCTGCGTAACGCCGAGAGCGACAACCAACGCCGTCAGTAGAGCAAAACGAAACGGTTGTTGCGACGTCAGCCAGAAACCACCGGCGGCGAACACCAGTGCTGCGACAACCAGGAGGCCGACCTTCACCTTGAAGGACCGCATCGGGTCCAGCGGCCGCGGCCACCGTGCAAAAAGACGGTCGACGACGCTCATCGCGGCACGTCCCAGGCGTACCCGACGCCGTGAACGGTCCGGATCACGGAAGGTCCGAGCTTGCGTCGCAGTGCCTTGACGTGGCTGTCGACGGTCCGACTGCCCGCTCCCTCACCCCAGCCCCAGATCTCCTCGAGCAGCGACTCCCGCGGGATCGCGGCTCGCGGCCGCTCCGCCAGATAGGCGATGAGATCGAATTCGGTGCGAGTCAGGTGAACTTCTTGCGCATCACGGCGCACTCGACGTTCGGTCAGGTCGATCACGACGTCACCGAACTCGAGGAGGTCGGCCACCGGGCGAGCAGCGTGCTCCGCGCGATCCGCACGCCGAAGCAGAGCCTGCACCCGGGCGACGAGCACACGCATGCTGAACGGCTTGCTCAGATAGTCGTCGGCCCCGACGCCGAGACCGATCAGCATGTCCGTTTCATCGGCGCGAGCGGTCAGCATCAGCACAGGCACCGGGCGCACGGCCTGGATGCGGCGGCAGACTTCGAGTCCGTCGAATCCCGGCATCATCACGTCGAGTACCACCAGGTCTGCGTCCATCTGCTCGCAGCGGGCCACCGCGCTGGGACCGTCGAACGCCAGCTCGACGTCGTAGCCCTCGGCACGCAGCCTCGCCGCGATGGACTCGCAGATGCTGACCTCGTCGTCGACCACGAGCACTCTTCGCTGACTCATGGAACTGACTGTATTCGGCCCTCGTGGATGAACCTGGGAGGACTTGTGAAGGTTCTGTGCAGGTTCTAGAACCTGCGGATGTTGTTGATCGGCAGATCCGCCAGGGGCGTCAGTCCGGTCGGAACACCAACTCCGTAGGCGTTGAACACCATTCCGAACCCAGCGTAGATGCCGACGTGCGTCGCACCGGGGTAGAAGGTGATGACGTCGCCGGGGGCGAGGGCCCACCGGGGAACCGGCTGTCCGACGTTGGCCTGCTGTTGGCTGGTCCGTGGCAGATTCACGCCGGCCTGCCGAAACGCCCATTGCACCAGCCCGGAGCAGTCCCACGAGTTCGGCCCGACGCCGCCCCACTGGTAGGGCTTTCCGGTCTGAGTGCTCGCCGCTGCCAGCGCGATCAGCCCTGCCGGACTCGGAATCGGAAGGGCGGCTGATCCGCTGCTGATGCTGCCCGTGCTTCCCACGCTTCCGGAACTCCCGCTACTGCCACCGCTACCGAGGCTTCCCGGGTCGGCTGAGGCAGGGGCAGCGGAAAGCAACAGGACACTTCCGGTCAGCAAAGCCGCGACCGTTCCCGTGCGGAGTGTCGACTTCTTCATGCATCCGTCCTTCGTGGGAGTCGTTTCGGCGCGCGGCAGCGCACCTCGATAGCCGTGAACTGGTAAGACACGTGAAAACAAACACTTCGTTCGGATGTTAACGGCGTGGACGTGGTGTTCGGACAGGAATGATTGATCCGATTTGTCGGTTTTGAACAAACGGGCCTTACGTCCCGGGCTGGCAGAAGATCAGGGAATGATGGGGGATTTCCTGGATCCCGCGGCACGACAAGGTCCATAGATTCGACTCATGCGCCCATACCTGCTCGTCGCCGCGGTCATCATCGGAGCCACCACGGCACTCGTCGGTTGCTCGACGCTCCAGCGCGCAGTGGAGATTCAATCGGATCTCGACGGACTCACCAGGTCGGGTGTCGTCGGGTCGATCGCAACACTCGACGACGGCACCACGACGGCTGTCATGACCAGCGGCGTGCCCAACCGGACCAACGGCGATTCGATCGGCAAGAATGATCGCGTCCGGATCGGAAGTGTGACAAAGACATTCACAGCTTCACTCGTTCTGCAGTTGGTCGCCGAGGGCAAGGTCGACCTCGACGCACCGATCGAGCGGTATCTCCCGGGCCTACTGCACAGCAGTGACATGGACGGCAGTGGCATCGACGGTAGCGCGATCACCGTGCGGCAACTGCTGCAACATCGCAGCGGCCTTCCCGAGTTCGCCGGAGAACCCGGCGCCGACGAATGGATTGCCGCTAACGAGAACAGAACGCTGACGCCGTCCGCCGCGGTCGCCATCGCCCTCGGCAAACCGGCGCAATTCGTCCCCGGAACGTCGTTCGTCTACACCAACACCAACTACATCGTTCTCGGAATGCTCGTCGAATCCGTGAGCGGCCGCAGCTACGCCGATGAACTCCGGTCTCGGATACTCGATCCGCTGGACTTGGAAGACACGTACCTCCCGCCGGCCGGTGAGCTCGACATCAGGGGCGATCACCTGACGGGCTATCAGGATCTCGACGGTGGCCTGACCGACGTTTCCCGCACGGAACCGTCGATCCCCTGGGCTGCCGGAGCGATGGTCTCGACGGGCACAGACCTGAACACCTTCTGGCGTGCACTACTCGACGGGCGGGTGGTGCCGGCCGAGCAGCTTGCCGAGATGACCACCCCTCAGGTCGCCGCCACCGAAGCCGAGGGACTCGGGTACGGGATGGGCGTCGGCGCCACCGAACTTCCCTGCGGCGTCACCTATACCGGCCACAGTGGTGGGATCTACGGGTACTACACACTGTCCGGCGCGACGCCGGACCGCGCGTTCACTGTGACGCTGACGTCGACGCCGAAGGACCAGCCGGACACCGTCGCGATACTCTCGCACGCACTCTGCCCCTGACGCTGTTACCAGTATTGATAACGTTTTCCATCAGTGTCCGCGACGAAAATGACCGCGTCGGCGCCGTCCAACTCCGAAGGTTTCAGCGGCAGGTGGCCGGGCAGGATCGCCTCTCCCGCGGTGACGGACGGGTCAAGTGCTGCGCGAAGTGCGGGCGCCAGAAACAGGGCACGCCGACTGGTCGCATCGGCCAACGCTCCCTGCAGAGTGCCCGGATCACTGTCGGGGTTGGCGTCGGTTGCCACGAATACGTAGCGCTCCCCGAGGACAAGTCCGACAAGTGAGCCGGCGCTCCCCCAGCTGACCACGTCGCCGTTGACGGGCATGTCGGACGGCACTCGCAGGAGATGGGCATTGTGTGCGAAGAGCAGGATCGGCCCGCGTCGCTGCTCCTGGACGACGACCGCCAACAGGTTCTCGGCCATCATCTCGGCACGCAGACTGAGCAGAGTGCCGATGCGATCAGGAGCGGAACTCGCCATCGCGGAGTGATAGCGCAAGAGCCCCAGAGCGGTGCGTGAATGTGCAAGGGCCAGGTCGTACCCGGCCGGGTCGGCGGGCCGCAGCACAGGTGCGGCGCGCCGCAGGACGCTGGCGAGGTCGTCCGCAATGATGCGCAGGGCACGAGCCTGATCGGAGTTGCCGACGGACGCAGCCGGTTCGAACATCGCCGCCGGGTTGGTCCAGTCGGTGTCCTGCCCGAGCAGAAGGTCGATGTCGTCGAACGAGTGCGGCCGCATCGCAGCGGGCAGGAAGTCACCTGCTGCAGACAGCGCGCCACGTGGGCTCGGTGCGCCGGAATACTCCACCGGAGCGTCGAAGCCGTAGAAGCGAACTCGGTCGGCCGGAGCGCGGCCGTGGTTGTACTCGCGTAGCCATTCGACGAGTTCGCGGTTACCCGGTACCGCACCGAATCCGTGGCTGAAGCCTGTGGCGAGCACCTTCTCGATGTCCGCCTCTCCCCCGTTTCCGTAGTCGTCGACAAGCAAAGCCGCAAAGACATCTGTTTCGAGCACGATCGACCGATATCCTCGTTCGACCAGTTGGCCGAGAAGTTCGTTGCGCAGCAACGGAAAAGCCTTGATCCCATGAGTCGGCTCGCCGAGAGCGAGCAGAGCCGGCACCTCGGTTCGCGCTGCGAGCAGTTCGTCGACGGCACGACCAAGACTTGCCGCGTCTTCGAGTTGGCGGCCGAACTCACTCAGCGCTGGGGCAGTGGACATGATCATCCCTTTCGAAGGTGGACTGCCTTCGACAGTATCGTTGAAGATTCGAGTGAAACTTTCACCGGCAATTACCTGGGGTATACCGTGAAAAGCCTCAATCGGAGGTGATCAGTGCGGCCCATAGACCTTGCCCGTGAACACGGGTTGTCCGCACAGGCGATCCGCAACTACGACGATGCCGGCATCCTCCCTCCGACCGAGCGCAGCACTTACGGCTACCGGCGATACACCCCAGTGCACGCGCAAGCCCTGCGCACTTTCCTCGCATTGCGCGGCGGTCACGGGCACCAGCGGGCCACGGAAATCATGCGGGCGACCAACCAGGGCGACACCGAGTCCGCCTATCGCCTGATCGACAGTGCGCACATGACGCTGCTCGCCGAGCGAGGAACTCGCACCGAGGTAGCCACAGCGCTGGGGACTCTGTCCACCATGGCACCGGCACTGGTGCACGGTCCAGCGCTGACGGTGGGTGAGCTGGCGCGCCGTCTCGGCGTTCACCCGGCGACACTGCGCACATGGGAAGAGCACGGCATCCTGCGCCCCGAGCGCGAACGAGCAACGGGTTATCGCGAATACGGTCCGGAGTGTGTGCGCGACGCCGAGATCGCACGGCAGCTGCGGCGCGGTGGCTATCGGCTGTCGCAAGTCGCTCAGTTTCTCGATTCGCTGCGCGAGGCCGGCGGAGCAGACGCATTGTCAGCGTTCCTCGAATCCTGGCAAGACCGGCTGACCACACGCAGTCGCAACCATCTCGCCGGCGCAGCTCAGCTCGATGCCTATCTCACGATGCTGGATCAGACCTCGCCTGGTTGCCGATCAGCAAACGGTTGAGGCGTCAGTTCACAAGCCGCGCAAGGCTCCTCACCATCTCACCGACGGTGTCGGTCGACGGCCACGGGAATTCCGGGAGATCGGCCCGCAACATCACCTGTCCGTGCAGCGAAGTCCAGATCGATACCGCATCGACAAAAGTGTCTGTGCTGGCCGACCTCCCAGCGGCGACGCACGCGTCGAGGTTGGTCACCAGTGTGTTGAAGGCGGCCAGTCCTCGCGTATCCGATTGTGGTGACTGACCTTTCGGCCTGGACCACCCGAACAAGACCCGATACCGAGCGGGCTCGGAAATGCCGAACTCGACGTATGCCGAGCACCCGGCATACAGACCCTCGACCGGGTCGGGGTGTGCGGAAACGGCGTCGGCCACGGCGAGATGCAACTGCTCCAGCGATTCGGAGACCACCGCTTCGACAATGGCATCGCGATCGGAAAAGTGTCCGTAGATAGATGGTGCGGATATCCCGACTTCGCGAGCGACTGATCGGAGCGTCACCGCCTGATCCGATCCGGTGCGGGCGATGAGCGTCGCCGCTGCGGCGACGATCTCTCCGCGGAGCCGTGCGCCGCTTCCTCTCGGATTTCGGGCGCGAGTACTCCGAGAACCACTCGTCCCAGTTTCATCGGCATCTTCGGAAACATCACTCACCCGACAAACTTTACACATGTAAGGCGAAGGGGTACGTTCTCATCACTAAACATTCGTAAGGTTACATTCGTAAGGACATGATGAATTCCCTCGAACCCACTGACCGGCGACGATGGGCAGCACTGGGCGCCCTCTGCACATCCCTCGTCGTAGTCACGATCGACAACACCATCCTCAACACCGCTATCCCGACCCTTGCCCGCGAACTGCGGGCGACCACCGTCGACCTGCAATGGATCACCAACGCATACACATTGGCGTTCGCCGCCTTGCTCATCACGGCAGGTGGACTCGGCGCGAGATTCGGTCACCGTCGGATACTTCTGACCGGCCTCACCGTGTTCGCTCTCGGGTCAGCCTTCGCTGCCCTCTCTCACACGTCGTTGCAGCTGATCGGCTGGAGAACAGTGATGGGGGCAGCCGCCGCACTGGTCATGCCGGCGACGCTGTCACTTGTCGTCTCGATGTTCGCCCCGCACGAGAGAGGCCGGGCGATAGGAATCTGGTCTGCAACCGCCGGACTGGGAATCGCGATCGGCCCCGTAGCCGGTGGCGTACTACTCGAACATTTCAGTTGGGGAAGCGTCTTCTGGATAAACGTCCCACTGGTCGCCGGTGTGATCGCCGCGACGGTTTCTCTTGTGCCCCCGGCAAGAGGAATCACGAAGGGTTCGTTCGACATCCCCGGGCTCCTGTTGTCCGCCGGCGGACTGGCTTTGATCGTGGATGCCCTCACCCAGGCAAGCCTTCGCGGATGGTCGTCGCCCGTCACGCTAGTGGAGATCGTCAGCGCAACAGCACTTCTCGCCGGATTCGTCTGGTGGGAGCTGCGGGCCTCGGCGCCGATGACAGACGTGCGCATCTTCACCAGCCGAGTGTTCAGCATCTCCAATGCCATCTTGGCCGCAACGTTCTTCGCCTTGTTCGGTGTTCTCTTCACGTACACGCAATACCTCCAATTCGTTCGCGGTTACGGTCCATTGGTTGCCGGCGTCGGTGCAGTTCCGTTTGCACTGGTGATGGCGGCTGTCGCCTCCAGCAGCGATCGTGTGGTTGGCCGACTCGGGGTGCGCAGTTCGATCGCGGGCGGCCTCGCGGTCATGTCCGTGGGACTGTTGGTCTTGTCGATCGCCGCGGGTAGGTACGCACCGTTCGGGGTCCTGGCTGCGATCATGGCACTGGTTGGCGCCGGGATGGGGCTGGTCATGGCTCCGGCAACAACTGCGTCGATGTCGTCGGTTGCGCCCCAGCAGGCTGCGATGGCAAGTTCGATCAACAGTGTCGTAAGGGAATTGGGTGGAGTTCTGGGCGTCGCCGTCGTCGGGACAGTCGTAGCAACGGTTTTCCGGTCCCGCTTCGAACCCGGAGTCGGCACTTCCACAGTCGATCTGGCGCAGATCCACGCCGACGCTCCCCCGGTGAGCATTGTGGCGGAAGCAGCGAATCAGGCTTACACTTCGGCGATGTGCATGGGAATCCAGATCTGTGCCGCAGCAGCGTTCCTCGGCGCGTTGGCCGTTATTGCCTTGTTTCCCGCACCACGTCGCCCGGCTTCTTGTCCTCCCGCAGACCCCGCCAACTCGGATGGCGAAGGCGTCCGGTCCCCGTCCAATCCATGAACCGCGCCTCACCGACGAGTTCCGGCCTCACCCACACCGCACCCTTGCGGTCATCTGCTGGAAGTTCCTCCCCGAACGGACTTTCCTTCTGACGCAGCGGTTCCAGTGTCGCAAGTAAAGACTCCAAGTCGCGATCACTGAAGCCGGTACCGACGCGCCCCACGTAGGTCAATCCATCCTCACCCGGAATTCCCATGAGCAGCGCCCCGATCCCCTGTGCTCGATTGCCCTGCCCAGTGCGCCACCCTCCGATCACCACCTCTTGAGTGCGCCAGTTCTTCACCTTGATCCAACTCGACCCACGCCGCCCCGGAAGGTAGACCGATGCACGACGTTTGGCGACAATCCCTTCCCATCCGGCATCGGTACTCACCTCCAACGCGTTCTCCGCCGTGCCCTCGATCTGTGGAGGTACCTCGAGCTCACCGACCTTGCCCGCCAACGCATTCAACACGGTGCGCCGGTCCGAGTAGGATTTCCGCAGCAAAGACACTCCGTCGAGGTACAGAAGATCGAAGGCCAGGAACACCGGCTCCCCACCTCGCTGGAGAAGACCGAAATCGGTGACCCCCGCGTCGTTGTACGCCACCACTTCACCGTCGAGAACCACGTCATGACCGTCCAGCACCTCGGCCAACCCGGCAAGGGCGGGATAGTCCCCGGTCTTGTCGTTACCCGCGCGACTGCGAAGTGACATTGTGCCCGAATGATATTCGAGAATCACTCGGATCCCGTCCCACTTACCTTCGAAAGCCCACTCCTGCGAGTCGAGACCTTCGAGCGTTCCAGCGGTGGCAAGCATCGGCTTGAGATTCTTGGGAAACTCCGTTCCGAAACTCGCGTTCTGATCCTTCATCAGATGCATCAACCACTGGTCACCCTTCGTCCGGATCAGCGCGAAGCGTCCCTGCACCCGTTTCCCACTGAGGCGCACGATCACCTCGTCTTCACGCCACTTCTCGGTCTCGTACGTCCCGGAATCCCAAATCGTCATCGAACCGCCGCCGTACTCCCCCTTCGGAATCGTGCCCGAGAACGTGGCGTACTCGAGCGGGTGATCCTCGGTGTGCACGGCCAACCGATTCTCTCCGGCACTGGTCGGCACGCCCTTCGGAACAGCCCAGGACACGAGCACACCATCCCGCTCCAGCCGAACGTCGTAATGCAATCGTCTGGCGTGATGTTCCTGAATCACAAAGGTATTGCCCGCTGTCTCCTTGGTCACCGCAGCAGGGATCGGCTCCGGCGTCCGGTCGGCCGACCGCTTGTTGCGATAGTGCGTCAACGTGTCGGCTACAGCCGCCGAGACCGGCGGATCCAGATCGCCCAGCAGATCACCATCGGATTCGACGCGCTCCAGAACCTCGTCGAACAACAGATGTCGTAGTTTCGGATCGTCGAGTTCGTCCCAACTGCGCGGCGCGGCAACATAGGGTTGATCGCGACCGCGCATCGAGTACGGCGCAATGGTTGTCTTGGCTGCGTTGTTCTGACTCCAGTCCACGAAAATCTTGCCTGCCCGCACATTTCGAGCCATCGTCGCGGTGACGAGATCCGGGTGAAGCTTCTCGAGTCCGGTGGCGATCTGCTTGGCGACAGTCGACGCACCGCTGCCGTCCAAGGCTCGATCCAGTGGAACGTAGAGGTGAATTCCCTTGCTACCACTGGTTACCGGATAGGCAGTCCACCCCAGAGTTGCGACCAGATCTCGAATCGACCTCGCCACCTCGGCGCACTCGGTCAATCCGACGCCTTCGCCCGGGTCGAGATCGAATACCAGTCGTGTCGCCGGACCACGCTCGGAACCGTCGAATCGCCATTGGGGAACGTGCAATTCGAGTGCGGCCTGCTGCCCCAGCCACGCCAGGGATGCAACGGAATCGAAGACCGGGTAAGTGACGACACGATCAGAATGTTGCAGCGACGCACGCGTGAGCCACTGCGGGGCAGACGACGCAAGGTTCTTCTCGAAGAAGGACTGACCGTCCACGCCATTGGGCCAACGCTTACGAGTGCCCGGTCTACCGACGACATGCGGAAGCATGACTGCGGCGATACGGGTGTAGTAGTCGATGACTTCGGCCTTCGTGGTGCCGCTCTCGGGGTAGAGGATCTTGCCCAGATTGGTCACGGACACCGTTGTGCCGTCGAGCGTGATCTGACCCCGATCCGTCGTTGCCATTTCCTCATTGTGCTGGATAGTGCTGCATCTGGCAGTAGAAATCTGGTGGATCGGAAACCTGCCGCTGCGCCAGTCCACGGGCAAGACTGGATTCTCGATGGGAGAGGAGACCACGATGACAGTTCGCAGTTCCGTGGAGCCGTTGGTGGACAACAACTGGCGGATGTTCGCCACCTGTAAGACGGTGGACCCCGCCGTGTTCTATTCGCCGGGTGAAGAGCGCGGACGCAATCGGGCTGCACGGGAGAGTTCCGCGAAGCAGGTGTGCTTCCGCTGCCCGGTCATTCGGGACTGCCTGACCTTTGCACTCGACACCGCTGAACCACACGGAGTATGGGGTGGGACGACACCGTCGGAGCGCCTTGCACTACGACGCTCAGCTGCGTGAACTCCGCTCACACGAGACCCCCGTCACGTCCGTACCGGACAAACAGGCAAGATGGCCTTGTGCCTATGACACGACGCGCTGTTGCCGTGACCGCGATCTTCGCTTGCTCGATCTTGTTGGGCTCGTGTTCGTCGCAGCCGGAGGCACCTGCGGCAGCGGACACCACGACCACGGTTCCCGAGGCATTCACCAAACTGCCCTCGACCACCGCCGTGGACAAGTGCGGACCCCAGAGCGGGACCACCCTCGAAGACGGTGTCTTGACCATCGCCACCGATTCGCCGGCGTACGCGCCGTGGTTCGTCGACAACACTCCGTCCAACGGCAAGGGCTTCGAGGGAGCGGTGGCCCGGGCCGTCGTCGACAAACTCGGGTACAACGCCGATCAGGTTCGCTTCACCACGGTCGCCTTCAACGACGCACTGAAACCAGGCCCCAAGGATTTCGACTTCGACGTCAATCAGTTCACGGTTTCCGGGGATCGCCGCGAGAACGTCGACTTCAGCTCGCCGTATTACGCAGTGGCGCAGTCGGTGATCGCCTCGCGCGGGAGCAAAGCCGCTGAGGCAAAGAATCTTGCGGATCTGGCCGGCTACCGTTTGGGCGCTCAAACCGGTTCCACCAGCCTCGCGGCGATCACCGACACGATTGTTCCGACCACTGCGCCACGCGAGTTCGCGACCACCGACGACGCGAAAGCTGCGCTGGCCGCGGGCGAGATCGACGCATTGGTCGTCGACATCCCGACCGGATTTCACATCACCGAGAACGAACTGCCCGGGTCGGTCATCGTGGGTCAGTTTCCGCGGCCCAACGCGGTCACCGAATTCTTCGGGTTCGTGCTCGAGAAGAACAGTCCTCTGACGGCGTGCGTCTCTGCCGCCGTGGATGCGCTCTACGCCGACGGCACCCTCGAGAGACTCGCAACCGAATGGATCACGGACAGCGCCGACGCGCCAGTCCTCGAGTAGTTCAGCCGGCGCGCCCACTGATCGCGCCGACGAAGACCTTCGGGATGTCTGCCGGTGTCGGAGCGAAGTGGCTGTTGCCGCCGGTGAGAGCCGAAATCTGCTCGAGCACATCGGTATCGGCGTCATCGGTGACACCGATGGTGATGATCGGTACCGGCCGCGTCGGGTCCTGCTCGCGAGTCAGGGTGTCGAGAAGTTCCTGCAGCGAGATACTCGACGGATCATCGTTCGCACCGTCGGTCAGTAGAATCACCGAATTGATCGAGGCCGGATCGTAAGTCTGTTGCATGGACCGATACGCGGCGAGAACGCTGTCGTACAAACCTGTTCCGCCGCCGACGATCGAAGAGAGGCTGTCGATCCGAGACAGCAGTTTGCTCCGATGATCCGTGTCGCCTTCAGTTGCATCCATACGGGCGACAGGTTCGAGTTCGCGGTAGTCCGTGCCCTCGCCGAGGTCTACGGAGAATGCCCAGAGACCCAATTGTGCGTTGGCGGGAAACATTCGGATCGCAATGTCACCAGCCTGTGCAGTCGCGGCCATTCGAGTGACCCCGTCCTGCATGTAGTCCATGGACCCCGAGACGTCGACAACTGCCAGTGCACGGGAAGGCCTGGACAGAATCTCGTACCGCGCAAGCGCTTTGGTGACCACAGTCGGATCGGACGGCACCAGCGAGCCAACTTTTCCCACTCCACCGGCGACCGGCGGGGCCTGATCCGCGCCGCGGAACCCGAGGCCGGCAAGTACGGAGCGCCCGGTGTCCGATGTCAGCGCTGCCGCCAGCAGTTTGCCGGCGTCGACCGCCGCCGACGAGTCTGCACCCACACTTGCCATCGGGTAGTCCATGAAGACCGAACCGGACGACGGTACCGACGCGGTGAGTCGACTGTCCGCATGTGCGGCAAGATAAGCCTCGAAGGTCTGCTCGGTCGTCACCGCGGTCCCGCCGGACGCGTCCACGGTTTGGATGCGTCCGGTCGAACCGGTTTCCTTCAGATTTCCGTACTGCGCTTGCGCCACCGGGACCAGGGCTGCCGAAATGGACGTGAGGTCCCCGCCCCGCGACTGGGCCTCGGCAAAGGCTGCCACGATCGGTGCGCTGGAGACGGCACTGGTGAGGGGATCGCCGATGTGCAGTGCTGGAGCGCCGAGGACATCCGTCCAAGCGGTGGGTGCCTCGCTACCCGGCGCCGAGACAGTGACAACAGGGGTGGACGCGACCGAGTTGCTGATCCGGCGAATCTCCTGCCCGCTAGCCGAAACCTTGTCCAACCATTCGCTCGAATCAGGGATCCATAATGCGGGCGCCGAACCGTCGGCGATCGCCGCGACGGTGAGCACGGGATCTTGCGGCGTCACACTGAGCGAGCTGCACCCGAGTTCCGTAGCGGGGATGGCAGCGGCGACAGCTTCGAGTCCCGAGGCGATCGACGGATCGGCGGCCACGGTCACGGTTTCCGGGTTCTCACAGCTGGTTGCCGTCGCAGCTGTGACAGCACTCGCACCGAGTTCTCCCTTGTCGCTGACGCTTTTGAACGTCACGGCGAATGCTGCGGTTCCACCGACTGCGACTACTGCCAAGAGTCCGATCAGAACCTGCACGGATCGAGGCATGGACGCAGGTGGTGCGCCGTACCCATGACGAGACGACATTGATCGAATCCTTTCCGGCGGGACCCGCATCAATAACCAACCGATGCCCGGTTTATCCCGCCGAAAAGAATCCTAACTCACGTTAGCGGTGAAGTAGCTCGATGTGGAAATCTCCACAACTAGGTGTAGATCTGGACAAACTGGGCCAGCGACTTCTCCACATCGCCTTTGAGCGCCCGCGCCACACTCGAACCGATCGGGCCGAACAACGGCGCGCCGCCCAACTCGACTGTCAGCGCGAGTTCCGACCCGTCGCCCTTTGCCTTCACGTCGAGTTCGAGACCGAGCTTGACCCCGCCCTTGCCGTCTCCCTTGAGCGAGATCGCCTTCGGAACGTCGTACTTCTTGATGGTCCACCGAACGCGGTTGCGCAGGCCCTTCACGGTCACGACCGAGCTGATCTCGGTGCCGACACCCAGTTGTTCGGGAAGTTCACTGCGCCATCCGTCGTGAACCACGAGCCAGTTTTCGTATCCACTGAGATCGGACGCCTTGTCCCACACTTCCTGAGGAGGAAGCGGAACGTCGATTTTCACTGTGAGCTTTGCCATGGCAGAACAATAAGCCCCGTGCGCCTTTTCCGTAACCAGAGGTACCAGAAAGACGCACGGGGCTTTGCCCCTCTTAGTGGCTGACAGCCTTTTCGACGCCGACGCCGGTGAGGGAGCGAACTTCCATCTCCGCCTGCTTTGCCGGATCTTCGATCTTGTTGCGTCCGATGTACGTACCGACGATGCCGAGGACGAATGCCAGCGGAATCGAGACGATGCCGGGGTTCGAGAGCGGGAACCAGGCGAAGTCGGAGTTCGGGAACATCGACGACGGCTTGCCCGACACTGCCGGGGAGAACACGATCAGCGTCAAGCAGCTGACCAAACCGCCGTAGATGCTGAAGAGCGCACCGGTGGTGTTGAACTTCTTCCAGAACAGCGAGTACAGCAGGGTGGGCAGGTTCGCCGAGGCCGCCACTGCGAAGGCGAGGGCCACCAGGAAGGCGATGTTCTGCCCCATCGCCATGATGCCGAGAACGATGGAGACGAGTCCGATGACCACGACGGTGATTCGAGAAACTCGAACCTGCTGCTCCTCGGTTGCGTTGCCGCGCTTGATGACACTGGCGTAGATGTCGTGAGCGAACGACGCCGAAGCAGTGATCGCGAGACCGGCAACGACGGCGAGGATGGTCGCGAACGCCACCGCGGAGATGATGCCGAGGAAGATGGTGCCACCGAGCTCGAAGGCGAGAAGCGGAGCGGCCGCGTTCTCCTTACCAGGCGCTGCCAAGATCTTGTCCGGTCCGACCATGCTGGCCGCGCCGTAGCCGAGAACCAGTGTGAACAGGTAGAAGGCACCGATCAGCGCGATCGCCCAGGTCACCGAGCGGCGAGCTTCCTTGGCAGTGGGCACCGTGTAGAAGCGCATCAGCACGTGCGGCAGGCCCGCCGTGCCGAGCACCAAAGCGATTCCGAGAGAGATGAAGTCGAGCTTCGTCATTCCGGAAAGACCGTACTTGGCACCGGGGCCGAGGATGTCGCGTCCCTGCACACCCTTGGTGGTGGAACTGTTGACCATGTCCTGCGCATTGGCGAGCAACTGAGAGAAGTTGCCGCGCACTGCCCACAGAACGAGTACGAACATGATTCCGGCTCCGGCAACCAGCAGAACTGCCTTGACCATCTGTACGTAGGTGGTGCCCTTCATGCCGCCGACCAAGACGTACACGATCATCAGCACACCCACGATCGCGACGACGATCGACTGTCCCACCTTGCCGTCGATGTTGAGCAACAGGGCGACAAGTCCACCGGCGCCGGCCATCTGGGCAAGAAGGTAGAAGAGGGAAACGGCCAGAGTGGACAGGGCTGCCGCCATGCGCACCGGACGCTGCTTGAGCCTGAAGCTCAGGACGTCGGCCATCGTGAATCTGCCTGTGTTCCTGAGCAATTCGGCGACCAGGAGCAGTGCAACCAACCAGGCGACAAGGAAGCCGATGGAGTACAGGAAGCCGTCGTAGCCGTACACGGCGATCGCACCTGCGATACCGAGGAACGATGCCGCCGAGAGGTAGTCACCGGCGATGGCGAACCCGTTCTGCGGGCCGGTGAACTGCCCACCGCCGGTGTAGAAGTCGGACGCCTTCTTGGTGGTCCGGCTGGCGCGGATCACCAGCGTCATGGTCACGACGACAAAAGCGAGGAAGATCGCGATGTTGAAGGCTGGGTTTCCTACGTCCGTTCCGGACGCGGCGAGTGTGGTGATCACTGTGCGGGACCTTCCAGTTCTTCACGGATGGCGGCGGAGCGGGGATCGAGCTCACGACCGGCGAACTTCACGTACCACGCGGTGATGGCGAAGGTCGTGACGAATTGCCCGAGGCCGAGGATGATGCCGAGATTGATGTTGCCGAGGACCTTGGTGGCCATGAAGTCGTGGGCATAGGTAGCCAGGACGACGTACACCGCATACCAGAGCAGGAAGAATGCAGTGATGGGGAAAACGAACTTGCGCAGACGCGTTCGGAGTTCCTGGAATTCGGGACTCGCTTGCATGTCTATGAATGCCTGGGCATCCGGGGTGCGTCGCTCTTGCGGCGACCCCTCACTGATTTCTGCTGTGGACACTGCCGGCTCCTCGCCTCGCGTGTGAAGTGAACTACGCACAGACGTTAGTGAGATCGGAGTCACATGAAGACGCTGTGGCGCCAGTCACACGGTGAGCAGTCGCGCGCTGCGCCGAACGGTCAGGCAGGCGCGACCAACGGCAGAGGGTTCGGGCGGTGAAAGTCAGGGTTGGCGGAGATCGTCTTCGCGATCGGAGCCCATTCCGAGACGTTCCGGGGCGTGCATCCGCGTGAAGATTCGCGCAATATCTGCCGGTATCTGCTTCGACGACACCTTGCTCACGACGATCATCGTGAGGAACGCCAGCGGCACGCTCACCGCGGCCGGGAACGCGAAAATGGCTGCCGGCCAGCCACCGAGGACGTCCTCCGACAAACCACCCAGGACGGCGACAGTAGCGGCAGTGCCCGCAACACATCCACCGACAACCATCCCCGCCCCCGCGCCGACGGCAGTCAGACCGCGCCACCAGATACCCAGTACGAGCAGTGGGCAGAGCGTCGACGCAGCGACTGCGAACACCAAACCGACGGTTCTCGAGAGGTCGACCGACACCACCGCCAGCGACAGCACGAGAGGAACGACCCCGGCCAGTAGCGCTGCAATACGGAAGTCTCGAACTCGACCACGGAGAACATCGGTACTGACGACGCCGGCGATGCTGACGAGCAATCCGGACGACGTCGACAGGAAAGCGGCGATGGCACCGGACGCCACGAGGGCTGCCAGCAGTTGTCCGCCCCACCCCGAGAACACCGAGCCCGGCAACAGCAGCACCGCCGCGTCAGAGGTGCCGGTGATCAGAAGTTGCGGGACGTACAGTCGAGCGAAAACACCGAGGAGTGTCGGAAACAGGTAGAACACGCTGACCAGACCGACAACGGCGAGCGACGTCAGACGGGCTGCCCGGCCGTCGGGGTTGGTGTAGAACCGGACGAGAACATGAGGAAGGCCGAGCGTTCCGAGGAAGGTCGCGAGCATCAGCGAGTACACCTGGTACATCGGGTGCGGCCCACCGAAACCCCAACCCGGGGTGATCCAGTCAGAGTTCTGCGCGGGCGCTCCGGCGACGACAGGGACGGCGGCTCCCGCGTCGAGGACCATGGACATGCCTTCACCGAGAGTGTGCTCCCCCGGCCCCAGGGTCATCGTGCCTTCGACCGCTCGCCCGTCGACTGTGCCGCCGCTGACCGTCACCGGCTCGGACACCTGGACGACGACGTCGGTGGTGATGTCGACGGTCGTCGCAGTGGTGACCGTCGGCGGCATCGACGCGCCGACGTCGTGGTGATCGCCGAAGAAGTAGAAGGTCAGTGCCACAGCGGGAATCGCGACGGCAGTCAGTTTCAGCCAGTACTGGAAGGCCTGAACGAAGGTGATCGAGCGCATCCCGCCGCCGACGACGTTGGCGATGACGATGACCCCGACCGCTACGCCGCCGATCCAACTGGGAACCCCGAGCAAGATATTGAGCGTCAGTCCCGCGCCTTGGAACTGTGGAATCAAATACAGGATGCACACCATCGCGACCACGAGCATCGCGAGCTTGCGCAATCGCGGTGAGCCGAGACGGAACTCGGCGAAATCGGGGACGGTATACGCACCGGAACGCCGAAGCGGCGCTGCGACGAACAGCAGCAGGGCGAGGTATCCGGCGGTGAAGCCGATGGGATACCAGAGTGCGTCGGCGCCGTACTTGGCGACCAGCCCCGCAACACCGAGAAACGAAGCAGCAGAGAGGTACTCGCCGGAGATGGCCGTCGCATTCCACCGCGCACTGACGGTTCTGGACGCGACGAGAAAGTCCGAGGTGGTACGAGCGAGCCGAACGCCGTAGATTCCGATAGCCACCGTCGCGACAGCTGCTGCCACGATGCCGAGCACCGTCAACACCGGGATAGGTTGTCCTCCCACAGTGCCGCGCTCAGTCGTCCACGATGTCGTTGAAGTCCTGCTCGTTTCGCTCCGCACGACGCACGAACACCCAACCGGTCGTCAACAGCAAGGGATACACGGCGCCGCCCATCACGAGCCACGGCAACCGGATGCCAAGGACCGCGACCTCCGACAGCGTCGGGAAGAGATGCGTCAGCAGCGGCACCGCACACAGGAGCCCGGCTGCGACGACGGCAAGGCGAATCGCCAGTCCCAACTGCGCGCGAACGAGACCGCGGATCATGGCGTCACCGACTTCGGTCTGTTCCTGCACCTCCACCCGTGTTCGCACGATCCGTGCGCCACTACGTTGCGCCAACACAACGCGCTCACGCTGCGGAGGATCGGACTGCGACGTCACCGCGACAACCAACTCTGCTTGGGCGCACGAACCAGTCGATCCTTGAGTTCACGGGTGTGTCTGCGACTGACCGGAAGCTCGACGGGAGACTTGTCGCCGTGCGGGCGCAGACAGACCACCAATCCACTGCCTACTGTTCGGATGCCGGTGACCAGCGCCAGCGACACCAGGTAGGAGCGGTGCACACGCAAGAAGCCCGCGTCGGCCCAGCGTGATTCGAGCGTCGAGATCGGGATGCGCACCAGGTGCGACTTTCCAGCGGTGTGCAAACGCGCGTAGTCCCCGTCGGCTTCCACCCACTCCACCGAGGAACGCTGAACGAGCGTCGTGACACCGCCCAGTTCCACCGGGATCACCTCGTCCGTGGGCGCAGCTTCGGATTTGCTCTCACTCTTGGTGCGCCCGGCCAGCCCCACGATCCGCTGAACGGCCTGAGCGAGACGCTCCTCCCGGAGCGGTTTGAGTAGGTAGTCGACGGCGCCGAGATCGAATGCGTCAACCGCTCGATCGTCGTGCGCTGTCACGAACACCACGGGCGGTGGCGTCGCGAAATTGGAGAGGATGCCGGCCAGTTCGAGACCGTCGAGTCCGGGCATGTTGATGTCGAGAAACACCGCGTCGATGCTTCCACCGCGCAGTATCCGCAACGCTGTCGTCGCATCCGATGCCGTGTGAACGTGCGCCACCGAGTCCTCGGCGCGCAGCAAGAAGGCCAGCTCGTCGAGGGCTGGTTTCTCGTCGTCGACGGCAAGGACGGTCAGCTGGGCATCAGTGTCAGTCTCGTTCACAACAGGTCCATGTTCCCACGACGGTTTCAGCCTGATCATCGAAGGCGAGAATCAGACGTGAATACCCTGCTTGAACTTGGGAACACGCATGCTGACCTTCGTACCGGCACCCGGCGCTGTCTCCACCACGAGTCCGTAGTCGTTGCCGAACGCGGCACGAAGTCTGTCGTCGACGTTGGCCAAACCGACGTGAGCAGCTTCTCGTGCGCTGGGTCGCCCCGATCCCGACTCGATGGCGTCGAGCGAACCGGAGCGCAGTAGTTCGGGGTCCATCCCCACACCGTCGTCCTCGACGCTGATGATGCAGTCCGGTCCCTCGTCCGCAGCCACGATGCTCACGGTCCCGCCCTCCGGCTTACTCGAAATGCCGTGACGAACCGCGTTCTCGACCAGCGGCTGGAGGGCAAGGAAAGGAAGAACCACGTTGAGCACTTCGGGTGCTATCTGAAGGCGGACGTTCAGAGCCTCCCCGAATCGCGCGCGTTCGAGGGTCAGGTAACGATCGATGTTGCGCAGCTCGTCGGCGAGCAGGGTGAACTCACCCGCAGATCGGAACGAGTACCGCGTGAAGTCCGCGAACTCGAGGATCAGTTCTCTGGCCCGCGCCGGATCGGTTCGAACAAACGATGCGACCGTGTTGAGCGCGTTGTAGATGAAATGAGGACTGATCTGTGCGCGCAGGGCACGCACTTCGGCTCGATCCAACAGGGCTCTGGACGCGTCGAGGTCGGCTAGTTCGATCTGACTGCAGGCATATCGTGCCACCTCGGTGACCGCTCCGAGCATTCCCGGCCACGGGTCCTCGCTGGTGACGATTCCCAGTACGCCGACCACGCCGATGTCCTCGATCAGCAGGGGCTGAGCGATCAGCGCTCGCACATGGTGATCGCTCGGTCCGCGCACCAGGTCCGAGTGCGTGACGAGTACCCGGCGTTCGCCTTCGATCGCACGAATGGCGGCGTCATGGAATTGTTCGGACAACGCTTCGTGACGGCCGTCCCACGCCAACAGGTTTCCCGACGCGTCTGCCAGGCCCAGACCGGAGCCGCCGGTCAGCTCGCGTAGGTGAGGCGCCGCCTCGGCGGCCGAATTCTCGTCGAGTCCACGCCGAAGTGGCCGCGCGGCAAGCGAAGCCGTGTGGAGAGCGGCATGGACGGCACGTTCGGTGGGGGTGGTCACCTCACGTCTGGTGCGCATCCACACAGCCGTCAGCGCCCCGGCCACTGCGAGAATCAGCACGCTGAGAAGCGCGACCACGGCCGGACTCAACGCGAGTCCTCGTCCAGTTTCCGTATCAGTGTTTTCGGAGCCACCGTGCGGTACGCATCTTCGACGACGTCGGCTACGTCGTTCCAGAATTTCTCGTCCTCGGTCTCGTCGGCACTCGGAACGTCGAGGTACACGCCGATCCATCCCCGGCCACCCACGTACGGAGGGACGAAGAACCTCGACGGGTCACGACTGACCCAATCTGCCTGCGCCCCAGGTGGGGCCGCGGCCCAGATCGCGACGCGATCGTCGTGGTGGTGATCTGCCATGGTGACGAACTGCGGCGCCTTGCGCACGAACCACGACGCTTCACCGTGGCTGACCCGCTCGGTCGCCTCCGGCAATGCCAGTGCAAGAGCGCGGATTCGCTCCAACGGCGTCATCGATTCACGACCCGCAGGTATTCGGTGCCGGAACACCTGCAAATCGATCCTTCACCCACGCGACAGCTCCCGGCACAGCGGCGCCGTCCGCATGACCTTCACGCGGTCGCGCCTGGAATTCGATGACGTCACCGTCGGCGCAGGCGCGTTCGACTGCCGCCTCGGTCCATTCCGGACGGATCAGGTTGTCATTGGTACCGACGACTACGTACATCGGACCGCTCGCGCGTTGACGGGGAAGAGCAACGTCGCTGAGCCACGCGTGAATTCGGTCCGCATCCTCGGCGGTAGCCGGCCGCGTGTCGGCGGGCGTCACCTTTCCGACCAGACCCAACTTCTCCGTCGCCCGAGAGGTCAGGCACGAGGTGAGCAGGTCGTAGTTCTGCTCGAATGCGCCGCGCACGTAGTCGGTTCGTTCGAGGTCCGGATGGGTGAGGGACAGCCCTTCGAGTACATAGGGCAGCAGCAGTTGCTGAGGCAGTGACAGATTCACCTCGGAATCACTCGAGATGATCGGCGAGATGTCCGCTGCCGGGGACAGGTTTGCTGCACCGACGAATTCGAGTCCGTCGCCGTAGGTGTCGGCTTCCTCGGCTGCCGCCCAGGATGCCTGCCCGCCTTGGGACAGCCCCAGAGTTGCCCAACGAGTCGAGGTGTCCGGAACGACGTTGCGCGCCGCTCGAACCGCGTCGATGACGTTGAACGCCGCGGTGTCCGGTTGCAGGTAAGGATGCGGGTCCGGAGTGCCGAGGCCCTCGAAGTCGGAGACAGCGACCACGTATCCCGAGTCGAGGAACGGCGCGACCAGGCCGATCGTGCCGAACAGGGTCGGCGAGGCCGACGGCGCGCAGTCGTCCGAAATACCCGTCGTGCCATGGCCGATGGAGACGATCGGCCAACCGCCCTCCGGCGGAGTTCCAGGCGGCGTGAACACCGTTCCCGACACCTGAGTCTCTCGGCCGTCGATACCGGAGGTGGAGCCGTACAGGATTTTCACCGCGCTTGCTCCGGACGCCGCCACTTCGGCTGTGCTGGTGAAGGGTTCACTGTCGAACACGACGCCACGTTGCGCACTGCTCTCGACCGACGGGGTTGTCGTGGTCGAGGTGTCGGTGACGGAGACATCCGGCGAGGCATCCGATCCGCAGCCGACGCTCACGAGAAGTGCGCTCGCCACCACGACTCCCCAGACTGCGCGAACCCGCGAACTCCGAACAGTCATACGCAGTGTTCCCCTCTATTTGCCTGCACCGCTACCTGCTCGGCGACGCCTGACACGTTCCTCTGCTGCGGCCTCTTCGATGTCGAGTCCTTCCAATACGGTACGCAATACCTCGTCGTCGAGATCTCCGTCGTCACGTGCGGCGATCAGCGCAACTCGTTGCGAGCGCAGTGACTGATGCCTGAACTTGTCGAACAGAGCTCCCGCATTCCACAAGGCGGCCTCGCGATCGGCGTCCTCGTCGACCTCCTGGAGTTGAAGCCTCGCCTGCATCGAGCGTCGTACGCGTTCGACGATCGCCTGCAGTTCCTTCCCGTCGATCCCCGGCGGAGGGTGCGCGGCCGCGTCTGCCAACGCCTTCTCTCCCGCCTTGCGAGAAATGTTGCGGGCCAACTCCATCTGTTCCTGCGTGCGCAACTGCTCGTAAGGATCCGCGACGTCGAGGCGACGGATCATGAACGGCAAGGTAGATCCCTGGATGAGCAATGTCCCGACCGCGACGATGAACGCGATCGCCTGGATGACGCCGCGTCCGGGGAACGGCTCGCCGGACGAGAGTGCAAACGGGATACCGCCGGCCGCAGCAAGAGTGACGACGCCGCGCATTCCCGCCCACGAGACCACCAGATTCTGTTTCCACGTCAGTTGATTCTCGCGATCACGGCGCAGGGTTACACCGAATCGCACACGCGAGTAGCTCAGGAACAGCCACACCGGCCGAATCACGATGACAACGGCCAGGACTGCGAGACCGTACGCGAACACGTGAAGCACCGGAAGTCCGTCGGCGACAACATCGTCGATCACGAAGCTCAGCTGGAGCCCCATGTACGCGAAGACGAACATCTCGAGAAGAGTGTCCAGGCTCGACCACACCGAGCGCTCCTGCAATCGCGTCATGATCGACGCGTCCGTCGAATAGTGCCCGATCACCAGACCAGCGACCACAACGGCCAGAACACCGGACGCGTGTAGTTCTTCAGCGGCCAGGTAGGCAGCGAACGGAAGCACCAACCCCAAGCCGGTTTCCAGTGGAGAGTCGTACATGCGGGCACGAACGAACTTGACGACAAACGCGAGCACCAAGCCGACGACAACGCCGCCGATCACTTCGTACGCGAAGAACAACAGGGGCGAATCGGTGGCAATTCGCGTTCCGGTCACTGCTGCGACGGCGACGGTGAAGAGCGTGAGCGCGGTGGCGTCGTTGACGAGCCCCTCGCCCGTCAGGATGGCGATCACCCGTTTCGGGAGCCCGAGCTTCTGACCGACCGCCACCGCGCTGACGGCGTCGGTCGGCGCGATCACGGCCCCGAGCACCAGGGCGGCGCCGATCGTGAACTCGGGCACCATCCATTCGGAGAAGAAGGCAACCACGAACGCCGTCACCAACACCATTCCGACGCCGAGGCGCAAGATCGGGGCCAAGTTGCGTTTGAAGGTCGCCACCGAGAATTTCAGAGCGGCCGAGTAGAGAAGCGGCGGCAGGACCACACCGAGAATGACGTGGGGATCGAGTTCCGGCCGCGGCATACCGGGTATGAAGGATGCGACCGAACCTACCGTCACCAAAACCAGCGGAGCCTGCAGGTTTCGTCGATTGGACAGCCCGGTGACTGCGATGGCGGCAATGACGACCAGCAGAATCCAGGTGAAGTTCACGCGTTCATTCTGCCTGCCGACCCTGGGAGTTCACCCAGCGGACGCACAGAAGCCCGCAACCTTTTCGGTGACGGGCCCCTGAGCAACGGTGCTACCGAAAAACGGTATGCCGAATCCGGTATTACTGCTTTTCGGGAACAGCCTTCTTGGCGGCCTCAGCTGCCTTGTCGATCTGATCGCCGTACTTGTTGCCGGTCTTGTCGTCGGCGATGTCGGCGACCTTGTCGATAGCGTCGTGAACCTTGTCGGAGTTCTCCGCTGCGAGCTCCTGGCCCTTTTCGACCAATCCCTTGACGTTGTCCAAGAAACCCATGTCCGTGTCCTCTCCCGGTGCTGACGCACATCCTTCGGCGGAATCGTTCCTCCGCGCCCTTCGATTCTCACAGGTCGACGGCCTCTGCGCCAGAAAGCAGGTCCGTGCGTTCGAGCCGTGCGCAACTCGAGGTAGCGTTAACCCGCCAATAGCTGATTGACCACCCATCGACATCGACAGGTGCCCGGTTTGAATGCAGGACTGCGCGGGACGGGGAGCGACCCCTACCCCACGCGTGAACTGCTGTCCCGGTGGTGGTCGGATCGCACCGATTACACCTGGCTCCCCCGATTCCTCGACACTCGCGGGCTGACCGTTCCCGGACGCAAATTAGTCGCGGTGTGGTGTTTTCTCTTCGCCCTGATCGCGGCGACCATGCAGTTGAGCCGCTTCGGTTCCGACACCGCCCTGGCGCGGTCGATCTTCGCCCTCGGAACTATCAGTGGCGCCTATGCGGGCTACCGCTGGGCGCGTAATGAATCGTGGCCAACTTGGCGACAATCCGTGGCCTTTGTCGTCTGGGCCGACCTGTGGCTCGCCGTCACTCTCTTCTTCGCCGTGCGCACCGCTTTCGTCGGAACCATCGGCTGCATCTTGTTCATCATGATCGGCTTCTATGCGGCGATAGTTCACAGCCCTCGCGTTGCCATCAGCCACATCGGTTGGGCTCTTGCTGTCTGCACGACGCTCGCTGCCATGGCGATGTCCGAGCCGGTCAACGACGACTGGGTGGTCGTGAATCTCTATCTGATGGTTGCCGGTGTGGTTTTCTCCACCGCGTGGATTCTGCAGATCGTCTGGCTGCGCCTGACCGACGACGCACGCAACGCCCACCGGGACTACCTCACCGCGACACTCAATCGCCGCGGACTCCAGGACGAGGCACAGCATCTGCTGCGCAGTGATCGAACGCAGGCTCTGATCGCACTACTCATCGACGTCGACTCGTTCAAAAACCTCAACGACACGCACGGGCACGTCGCGGGCGACGACGCGTTGACCGCTGTCGCCGACCGCCTCATCGCTGCCGCCGGCCCCGATGCGGTGGTGGCTCGAATCGGTGGAGACGAGTTCGTCGTCCTGCGCGGAGTCGATCGAGGAGATATCGAGCAGGTCGCCACCGAGATACATTCGGCGGTCTCGTCCGACTCCGATCCCTATCCTGTGTCCGCCAGTACCGGCGTCAGCGTCTATCTGAGTCCCGAGACGGACTTACCGGATCGAGCTGTCAACGAACTGATCGAGCACGCAGACAATGCGATGTACCGAGCCAAGAAGCGCGGCGGCGATCGCATTGCCTGGGTGCAGATGTTCAGGCGCTGAAACTACTCACTCACTGTGGGCATGGTGATGCTCGCCGGGCAGGTCGTCGGGTGTCGCGAACATCTTTCGTTTCTCCCCGTGCAGGCGTGCGCTGATCCACCACGAGAGTTCCACGAGTACAACGCCGATCGCGCCGAGGGTGATCGCGAGCGTCGTCGCAGCGACGTTGCTCGGATCCAGTTTGAAGAACTCGCGGGTGAACGGCAGCGCGAACAGGATGAGGTATCCGGCCACCGATCCGCCGATCAGAACGAGCTTCCACCAGACGTACGGCCGAGCCACGACGGCCAGAACCCACACGGCGATCATGATCAACGTGATGAGCGCACTGGTTCCGGCCTGGATCTTCTGGGTTTCCGTCTGGTCCGGGCCTTGGTAAGCCAATACGTAGGAGATGAACGTGGTGATGCCGATGATCAGGCCCGACGGCAACGCCAGACGCATCACGCGCGAGACGAAACCGGTTCGCGCGCGCTCGTTGTTGGGTGCCAGAGACAAGATGAAGGCCGGGATACCGATCGTGAACCACGCTGCGATCGTGACGTGGCGGGGCAGGAACGGGTACGGCAGCGGTTCGAAGTCGAAGACCTGGGACAGGACGCCGGTGATGCCGATCAGGAACGCAAGCACCACCGAGTAGACGGTCTTGGTCAGGAACAGATTCGACACACGCTCGATGTTGCCGATCACTCGGCGGCCTT
Source organism: Rhodococcus sp. C3V (assembly GCF_029269915.1). Lineage (NCBI taxonomy): Bacteria > Bacillati > Actinomycetota > Actinomycetes > Mycobacteriales > Nocardiaceae > Rhodococcus > Rhodococcus sp. C3V. The sequence continues at coordinate 854,298 of NZ_JARJBE010000001.1, read as the reverse complement.
CCGCGACGACGTACGGGAGCGTCGCGAACTTGTTGTCCAGCAGCACGATCTGGGCCACGGCTCGAGTAGCCGGGCTGCCCGAACCCATCGAGACTCCGATGTCGGCGTCCTTGAGTGCGAGCACGTCGTTGACGCCGTCACCGGTCATCGCGACGGTATGTCCGCGAGACTGCAAGGCCGCGACCATTTCCCGCTTCTGATCCGGTCGCACTCGACCGAACGTCGTTGCTCCGTCGAGAGTGTCCGCCAGCTTTTCCTGATCGCTCGGCAGCTCTCGCGCGTCGATGGGACGGTCGCCGCCTTCGAGTCCGAGGGATCCGGCAACGGCGCCGACGGAAACCGCGTTGTCGCCGGAAATGACCTTGACCGCGACCTTCTGGCTGGCGAAGTACTCCAACGTCTCCTGGGCGTCCGGGCGCACTTTCTGCTCGAGCACGACCAGAGCTTCGGGGGTGACGGTGCCAGGGGCGTCGGCGTCGTCGACGGGGAGGTCGCTGCTGCCGAGCATGAGGACACGAAGTCCGCTCGATCCCACTTCCTCGGCCTTGCGGGCCATTTCCGAGTCGGGATCGAGCAGCACGTCCGGGGCACCGAGTACCCAGTTGCCGTGACTGCCGTACGACTGGCCGCTCCACTTCTTCGCCGAGGAGAACGGCGCTACCGCTGTCGCTTCGCCCCACCCGGAGTCGTCGGAGAGAGACTCGCGAATCGCCAGGACACTCGCGTTGGGGCGAGGGTCGGACGCGGCCATCGCGCTCAACGCGGACTTGACCGCAGTCTCCCCCGATCCACCCGGTGCGACGTCGACCTCGGACAGGCGCATACCGTTCTCGGTCAGCGTTCCGGTCTTGTCCGCGCACACCACGTCGACACGAGCCAGACCCTCGATCGCCGGCAACTCCTGAACGAGGCACTGGCGCTTGCCCAACCGGATCACACCGACCGCAAATGCGATGGACGTCATGAGCACAAGGCCTTCGGGAACCATCGGAACCAGAGCTGCCACCATGCCGTTGAGTGCCGGTCGGATCGGCAGGCCGATCGTGAAGAGCTGATTGAAGATGATCAGCGCACCCGCCGGAATCATCAGGTAGGTGATGAACTTCAGGATCTTGTCGATGCCGCTACGCAGTTCGGAATGCACGAGGGTGAACTTGCTCGCCTCTTCGGCCAGCTTGGCCGCGTATGCATCGCCGCCGACCTTGGTGGCGCGGTATGCACCGCTGCCCGCGGCAACAAAACTGCCCGACAACACTTGCTGGCCACTCGCCTTGTGAACCGGATCGGCTTCACCGGTGAGCAGCGATTCGTCGACCTCGAGTGCGGCCGAACTGACCACCTCACCGTCGACGACTATCTGGTCACCGGATCCGAGTTCGATAATGTCGTCGAGCACAACATCTTTGGGCGCCATCGCCACGGCGACGCCGTCACGCCTGACCATGGGCTTGGCCTGACTCACGATGGCCAGAGCGTCGAGCGTGCGCTTGGCGCGGATCTCCTGGATGATGCCGATACCGCTGTTCGCGATGATCAGCAGTCCGAACATGCCGTCGATGATCGAACCCGTCGCGAGCACGATCACCAACAACACGGTCAGGATCGCGTTGATGCGAGTGAAGACGTTGCCGCGAATGATGTCCTTGACCGAGCGGGACGCCCGGTCCGGTACATCGTTGGTTTGTCCCGACGCGATCCGGGCCGCAACCTGATCGGCGGTCAGACCGCGGGCGACGTCGACGTCGTCCGGCAATCGCTCAGGGGCTACCGCCACTGCTGTCTCTTCTGAACTGGTGTGCTCGTGAGCCATGGTCAAAGATTACGCACCCGGAGCAACTAATCAGGGTGCGACTCGACAGGCAACCACGTCCGCGACACTTCTCCGCTCAGCCCAGCGGTATCCACCACTTCGACGGCGGTGTCGGTGACAACGCGTCGATCCTGCCGCCCGGCATCGGGACCGACACTGTTGTGCCCGCATCTGCAGCCGACTCGTCGAGGCGAATGATCGGCTCCGACCACGAGTGAAACGCGAGGTTGAACGTCGCCCAGTGAATCGGGACGAAGACACCGCGCGACCCGTCGCCCTTGTTGAGGTCGATGTGCGTCTGCACTGCCTCTTCCGGATTCATGTGGATGTCCGGCCAGCGCACGTCGTACGCACCGACGGGGAGAAGCGTCAGATCGAAAGGCCCATAGGTTTCACCCAGCTGTTCGAAACGTGATGTGTATCCGCTGTCACCACCGAAGAAGACCCGGTGCTTCGGCCCGGCGAATACCCACGACGCCCACTGGGTCGTGTTCCGGACAAGGCCACGACCGGAGAAGTGACGAGCCTCCGTGCACGTGAGGACCAGGTCGCCGATCTTGGTCGACTCGTCCCAGTCCAGTTCCACGATCCGGTTCTCGGGCACCTTCCAGTGCCGCAGGTGCGCACCGATACCGATCGGCACGACGAACGGAGCGGTCTGTGTACGAGTCAGGGTCTTGACCGTAGCCATGTCGAGATGGTCGTAGTGATCGTGAGAGATGACTATCGCATCCACTGCAGGCAGTTCGGTCAAAGCCACCGGAGTGGGGTGCATGCGTGCGGGACCTACTGTGGCCGAGGGTGATACGCGTTCACTCCACACCGGATCGGCGAGAACGCGGTAGCCGTCGACCTCGACGAGAACGCTCGAATGGCCGTACCACGTCACCGCCGCGTCGCCGGCTGCCGCCGGTGCCAGCGGAGTGGCCAACGGAATCGGCTGACGCGGCCGACCCGTCGACCCTCGCGTGGCCATCGACTTGAACATTCCGACATCGGTGCCCGGAACCAGTGTGCTGCTGGGCTCCGAGTTGTGGAACTGGCGGTCCCGGTATCGCGGGGACATCGCCGCATACGGTTGCACCGTGCTTCGCGAGGCCCCGATCTGCGTCGGGATGCCCCATGCGGCTCGCGCCACCCACCCCGTCGCCGCGGCAACAGCAGCAACTCCGAGAACCGTCGTCTTCTTCATTCAGACGAGCGTAGCCACTATCTGCCCTGCGTGCCCGGCGCCTGTTTTCCCTGCAACCAGCTTTACTTACCCTTGAATACGGGAGGGCGGTTCTCGATGCGGGCAGCGCGGGCTTCCTGGACGTCCTCGCTGAGCCAGGCGGCGTGAAGCGCGTCGAACTGCTCGGGAGACTGCTCCTCCATGGTGCCGTCGTCGTTGAGAACCATCTTCATGTGCCGCAACGACAGCGGTGCGAGATTCGCGATGCGGTGTGCCCATTCCTGAGCGTCGTCGAGGGTTCCGATTTTGTTGGCGAGGCCGCGAGTGAAGGCTTCTTCGGCGCCGATCTGTTCGATGCCGAGCAAAATGGTGCGCGCGGGACCGCCGCCGACCAGCGACGCGAGCCGACGCATCGTCCACTTGTCCACCGAGACACCGAGGGTGGCGGCCGGGATTCCGAAGCGAGCGCTCGGCGCTACGACGCGAAGATCCGACGCGATGGCCAGTTGCGTGCCCGCGCCGATGGCCGGACCGTTGACGGCAGCGATGACCGGGATGGGCGCCGTGTCGATAGAGCGAAGCATCTCGAACAGGCGATCGGTGAAGCCCTCCATGTAGACGTCGCCGGAGAGGTCCGCGCCTGCACAGAACGCCGATCCCTCACCGGTGATGACGACGACGTGCGCGTGCTCGGCTACCGCCGCGTTCATCGCGTCCCGTATTGCGATGCAGAGTTCCGCGCTGAGCGCATTACGACGCTCGTGACGCTGCAACTCGATGGTCACGACGTTGCCGTCACGGGAGAACCCGATCATGTCCGCTCACTTTCGTTTCTGGAAGGCTCGACACAGGGATGTTCCGAGGCGCCGATACCGTCCGCATACTTCTCTGCAGCTAAGTTCTGTACATCAGGAGGTTAGATTACCGATGAGTACAGACGACCTTGCCGCACAGCAACCACACCCGGTTGACGTGGTGGTGATCGGCGCCGGACAGGCCGGACTCTCCGCCGCGTACTACCTGCGCAAGTTCGGAATCGAGCCCGAATCGGGGTTCGTGGTGCTCGATCATGCGTCGGGGCCGGGCGGGGCGTGGCAGTTCCGTTGGCCGAGCCTGACACTGAGCACCGTCAACGGCGTCCATGACCTCCCGGGAATGTCCTTCGCGGAAACCACCGGTACAGACGCCGAACAGGTGCCTGCATCGGTGGCGGTCCCCCACTACTTCGAACTGTACGAAAAGCAATTCGAACTTCCCGTCCACCGCCCGGTACACACGCGAGTGGTGTGTCCGAGGGAAGAGCGCCTGCGGATCGAGACCGACCAGGGAGTATTCGCGGCGCGAGGCTTGATCAACGCGACGGGGACCTGGGAGCGGCCCTTCATCCCCCACTATCGCGGGGCCGAGTCGTTCCGTGGCCGACAACTGCACACGAAGGACTATCGAACCGCTGCCGAGTTCGAAGGCAAACATGTCGTCGTGGTCGGCGGCGGGATCTCGGCTGTCCAACTGCTCGACGAGATCTCACGCGTCACGACCACTACCTGGGTGACGCGGCGCGAACCCGAGTTCCGCGACGAGCCGTTCACGCCGGACATCGGCCGCGCTGCGGTTGCCATGGTCGAAGATCGTGTACGACGCGGCCTGCCACCGGGATCCGTTGTCTCGGTGACCGGCCTCCCCGTGACGCCTGCCATCCGGGCAGCGCGAGACCGTGGTGTGATGAATCGACTGCCGATGTTCTCCGAAATTCTTCCGAACGGCGTGAAGTGGGCCGACGGTACCGTCGTCGACGCCGATGTCATCTTGTGGTGCACCGGTTTTCGTAGCTCACTCGATCACCTGGCGCCGTTGCACCTGCGCGGACCGGGTGGCGGAATCCCGATGACCGGGCGCCTCGCCACGCAGGTCGAAGCCGACCCTCGCGTGCACCTGGTGGGATACGGACCGTCGTCGTCGACGATCGGAGCCAACCGCGCCGGCCAAGCGGCAGCGCGCGAACTGACCGCTTACCTGGGAATCGGCGAATGAACAGAATCCTTGTTCCGGGCGAAACCTGCTGGCGCATCGAACCGGCGGACAATCTTGCCTGCATCGTCGACGCCGCTGACTACTTTCATCATGCGAAGTCCGCAATGCTGCAAGCTGAGAAGCGAATCATGTTGATCGGCTGGGACTTCGACACGCGCATCAAACTCGAACCAGGCAAGCAGACTCTCGACGGCCCCAACCGGTTGGGAATGTTCCTCCGCTGGCTCGTCCGCGAGAAACCCGACCTCGAAATCCTCGTACTCAAATGGAACATCGGCGCGTTCACCGCAATCGGCCGCGGCATGACTCCCGTCTTCGTGTCCAACTGGCTGACCGACGAGCGCCTACGGTTCGAGATCGACGGCGCCCACCCGGTTGGTGCGGCGCACCATCAGAAAATCATCGTCATCGACGACGCTCTGGCGTTCTGCGGCGGCATCGACATGACTGTGGACCGCTGGGACACCTCGGATCACGTCGACCGAAACGATTATCGAATCACGCCGAGCGGAAGGCGTTACGGCCCTTGGCATGACGCAACCACGGCGGTCGACGGCAATGCGGCTGCGGCCATCGGCGAATTGGCGCGGGCACGCTGGAAATCCGCAACCGGCGAGGATCTGACAACGGTCAAGAGCACTACGACTCCATGGCCCGTCAATTTGGCTCCCACCTTGCGGGTGGTCGACGTAGCCGTCGCCAGAACATTGCCGGAACTCGGCGAGCGCGCGGAGGTTCGTGAGATCGAGGCGCTGTATCTCGCGGCCATCGCCGGCGCCGAACACACGCTGTACATCGAAAGCCAGTACCTCGCATCACGCACGCTGGCCGAGGCGATTGCCGCGCGTCTACGTGAGGCCGACGGGCCGGAAATCGTTCTGGTCATTCCCCGCAATGCCGATGGATGGCTCGAACAAAAGGCGATGGACGGGGCACGCCACGACCTGCTGCATTTGCTGTGGTCGGCCGATATCCACGACCGTTTCGGTGCGTTTTATCCCGTGACCTCTTCTGGCGCAACTATTTACGTACACGCCAAGGTTCTCGTGATGGACGATCGCCTCCTGCGAATCGGGTCGTCGAATCTCAACAACCGTTCGATGGGCTTCGACACCGAGTGCGACATCGCCGTCGAATCCGACGACGACGCAGATGTCGAGTTGCGCGCCTCGATCATCGGATTGAGGCGCCGCCTACTCAGCGAGCACCTCGACGTCACCGAGGAAGAAGTCGACGACGCGTTGGGCGAGCAGTCACTGTTGTCGACGGTTCGCGCTCTCGCGACCTCCGACGCTCGCAGTCTGCGCGAATTCGACCGGAACACAGTCGACGGCGAAGACCACGTGCTCGCTGAAAATGCACTGATGGATCCCGAGCACACGCCACCCAGACTGAGCGATCGAATCGAAGGATTGCGCCGCCTGCTCGGCAAACGCTGAGACTCTAGAACACGCGCACGCAGTGCCCGGTTGCCAGCGCGAGTTCGACGAGCGTTGCACCGTGAACACTCGGGACGAGCGCGAGGAGAAACGTATCGCTGTCGCTGTCGAGCCAGGCAAGTGAAACGCCCGTATCGGTGATGTTGTCGCCGATACGGGCGAGAAGCGATTCGAGTCCAGCAGCTCGATCGAAGGCCACGACAAGACTGTCCGCCCACTCCCACGATCCCGCCGGCGCCGACGTGAGCACTCGCAGCTGACCCAGAACCTCGGCAGCATCCTCGTTCCAGTCCACCCAGACCAGGCGTTCTTGTTCGTGCAATGCGTCGACGAGAGCAAACCACGCCATTTCCGGGTGTGGCTTCTCGAGCGTCTGTGAGTACAACTCGTTCTGTACTTCGACATACCGTTCCGGTTGGTCGATCGCGAGAGTCACACGATCGATGACAACAGCGCTGGCAGGGGCGAGCAGTTCGGCGATCGCGCGCAACGCGTCGCGAGCAGTTCCACTCACTATGGCTCCAAGTTCAATTCGGTCATCGGTGCGGTTTCCACATTCTGACATGCGTGTGCGCCTCGTTCGGACGCGTCCTCGATGTCGGGACACGAGCCAGATGCTTGCCGTGAGTTCCACGAATTCCCGGGCAGCACCGCTCGCCGAGCTACCAAATTGGACTTTCCGGCTATCCCATTCGCCGCACTTGTCCGTTTACCCTTTCACCTGGCCTTACAATCCGGATATAGTCATCGGCGATCCAAGAAGCCAACTGGGATGTAGCGAGCCAGCGAACAGTCTGTTACCGTTCAGCTAACTACCCCTTCTGGTCAAACCGGATCGAAGGGGTTCGGGCAATGACCCACGGGGGGTTGACGTGAAGGGGCCATGTTCCGCATGAAACACGATTCACACACGACAACCTCTTGGTGGTCGATCGGCGAATGGCGCCTGGGATGGAAGGTCATCGCCGTTCTCGCATTGCCGATGATCGTCGCCGTCGTCCTCGGAGCCCTTCGCGTTCAGACGGAACTCGAAGAAGCCGCACAGCTGAGTTCCTCGTCCGAGCGCGCCCTCGCTGTGCCCGCCGCGATCAATCTCGAATCCGCGCTGTACGAGCTCGCCGAAGCCGCATCGGCACGCACTGACACCGGCCCCGCCACACAAGCGGTTTCGGACGCAATGGATCAACTGGTCGACGCCGCGCGCGCGTTCCAGTCCGACGACGATCTCAACGACCAAGTGACTTCGGCGCTCGCAGAGAGCCGTTCCATCACGGAGGAGGTCGCCGCCGGCGCGGTGGCTCCCGCACGCTTGGTTTCGCGGGTCGGCGAAGTCTCGCGCGCACTCTCGAGCACCTTCACCAGCGTCGTCGAGCATTCTCAGCGTCCGGCGCTGCGCGAAGAGGGTGGCCGACTCTCAGCACTCTGGGATGCGCGACGAGCACTGGCCGAACAACGAATCCTCTTCGGCTCAGGTGATCCGGACCAGCAGGCTCGTACCTCGATGGTCAGTGCCGCCGGTGCCGAACTGGTCGCTCTGAACAACATTCTCGCCATCGACGGGAGCAACGACACCGTCCGGACCCTCAGCAACTCCGCTCAGAACCGGATCAACGCACTCGGATCAACCCCGTCGACCTCTCCTCTGGGGAGCCGCGTCGGTACCGATCTGAAATCCGGAAACGACCAGTACAACAGCCTGACCGACACCACCGTCACCGAGTTCGGCGATACCGTCACCGCTGAATCCAATGCAGCACGAACCGCAGCACTTCGTGACACTGCAATCGTGCTCGGCGCGGTCCTGCTGGCACTGGCCATCGCCCTCGTCATCAGCCGATCGCTCATCGATCCGATCCGTCGGCTGCGATTTGCCGCATTGCAAGCAGCACGACGCGGACTCCCCGACGCGATCGAACGAATTCGCGCAGGTGCCAGTATCGACGACGTCGACTTCGCCCGTGTACCGATCCGCACCCACGAGGAAATCGGCGAGCTTGCACGCGCGGTGGACGACATGCACGGTCAGGCCATCACGCTGGCCGGCGAGCAGGCCACCCTGCGGCGCCAGGTCAACGACATGTTCGAAACGCTGTCGAGGCGTAACAAGTCCCTCGTCGACCAGCAACTCGGTTTGATCGAACAGTTGGAGCAGGACGAAGACGACCCTCGTCGCCTCGAGAATCTGTTCCGGCTCGACCACATCGCCGCGAGAATGCGTAGAAACGGCGACAACTTGTTGGTTCTCGCCGGAACCGATGTACGCCGCGCCAGAACCGCCCCCGTCGCTCTCGGCGATATCCTTCGTGCGGCGGTATCAGGCGTCGAGGAATATCGACGCGTCGAACTCGGGCAGATACCGCCCGGAGTCGTCACCGGTCATGCTGCCCCGGACGTCGTTCACCTCATCGCTGAACTGCTCGACAATTCTCTGCGGTACTCCCCGCCGGAGACCACCGTCTCCATCAACGCTGCCCGCACCATCGACGGCTCCATGATCGTCGAGATCGCAGATCTCGGTATCGGCATGTCGCCTGCCGATATCCTCGATGCCAACGAGCGCCTCGCCGCCGGCGGCGAGATGAGCGCGGATACAGCGCGTCGCATGGGTTTGTTCGTCGTGAGCCGAATCAGTCGTCGCTACAACATCTCTGTGCGCCTGCGCCCGACGGCAACGTCGTCGACGCACAGCGGCATCACCGCAACGGTGCTCCTACCGACGTCGATACTCGATTCTTCTCGGGGACCCGAGATCCGCACGCCGCGAACCGGACCCGTGCCCACGCTCGATCGGACTCCGCCGCCAGCACCGTCTGAACCGTCCTGGTCACAGCCCGTTCCGACCGAATTGGCACCCCCGCGGCCTGCGACCAGAAGTTTCGCAGATCTCCCGCGTCGAACGCCCAGCAACAGCACCGACCGGACTGAGACGTTCGCCCCGATCACACCGCAATCCATTCCCACGACAACAGCCCCTTCGGGGTTACCACGTCGCACTCCGGGCACAAGTGGAGTACCGGCGGTCAGTACCTCGACTCCGACCACTGCTGCACCCGCCACCTCGGTGTCGTCCTTCGCTCCTCTGCCCGATCCCGAAGGCACAAGCGCATCGACGTCCCTTCCCGTGCGTACTCCTTCGCCGGAATTCACCTCGCCGGCACAGGGTCCCGAGATCCCGGTGGGTCCACACCCGTCGACAACCCCGCCGCCACGGCACCGGCTCTCACCCCCGACGCCGACAAACACTGCGGCGTTCTTCTCCTCGCGCACCCGTGACGGGCTCTCTGCTCGCGCATCGACGCGCGCTGACGGCGCGGGAGACGGCAACTCGAACGGCGTACTCGCTGTCCCGACCACGATGCCGATTTTCGCCCGGATGGTGTCCGAGTGGCTCGTGGACCCGACGGCGGAGACGTCAGCTGCTTCCACCGGCAGTGCGTGGACCACCGACGCGGATCAAGGCTGGCTGGCCGCTCGGACCTCGTTCGAGATGCCGGTCACCAAGATCGCCGATTCCGGACTTCCCATTCGAGACCGCGGAGCCCGCCTGGTTCCCGGTGCCGTCGGGAGAGGTGGAACGACACAGCGCCATGCATCCAATCCGGCGGACGTCCAACGTGGTTGGAGCAGTTACCAATCCGGAGTACAACGAGGGCGTCGGCGCGCTGCCGACCATCAGCCCGATGGCGGACAGTCTTTCGAAGCGTCCACGATGTTGCACAACGATGAAGGAGAACAGTGAACACTGTCGGAGCCCAAGAGACTCCCCGCGCACTCGACTGGCTGGTATCGGCTTTTGCCCGAGACGTGCCGGGTGTGAGTCACGCGATCATCGTCTCAGCCGACGGGTTGTTGACGGCCTCGAGCACACATCTTCCGCTCGACCGGGCCGATCAATTAGCCGCTGTCACTTCCGGACTCGCCAGCCTGTCCGCGGGGGCGTCACGCCTCTTCGACGGTGGAGCCGTCATGCAGTCCGTCGTCGAGATGGAGAACGGCTACCTGCTTCTCATGGGCGTCGGTAGTGGCGCTTACCTTGCCGCCCTCGCTGTCGCCGGATGCGACATCGGCCAGATCGGTTACGAAATGGCGACTCTCGTCGATCGCGTCGGGACCACCATGGACATTGCCCCGAGAACATCGCAGGGTATTTGAGTTCGATGCCTCACCATCAATCCGAGTACGACGACGCCGAACCGAGCTTGGTCCGGCCGTACGCGCTCACCGAAGGTCGGACCCTGCCGTCCATCGACCTCCCACTCGAAGCGATCATCGCGACGATCGAAGACGTGGTCTCGAACAATCTTGCACCGCAGGATATTCGTGCATCGATCGTCGCACTCTGCGAGCAGCGGATCTCGGTTGCCGAGATCGCTGCCCACCTGGGTGTTCCGATCGGAGTCGTGCGGGTACTGGTCGCCGACCTCGTAGTAGCCGGATCACTGGAAATACATGCCACTCTGCGAAGCGACGCATCTCGAGTCGAGCGACGCGAATTGATCGAAAGGACCCTCAGTGGACTTCGGGCACTCTGACTCATCGTCTCGCGTGAAATCGACAAAAATCGTGATCGCCGGGGGTTTCGGTGTTGGCAAGACAACACTTGTGGGGACCGTCTCCGAAATCGTCCCCCTTCGCACGGAGGCCATGGTCACCGACGCCAGCGACGGTATCGACAATCTCGGATCCACTCCCGACAAGAGCACCACGACGGTCGCGATGGACTTCGGGCGTATCACTCTCGCCGACGACCTGGTCCTCTATCTGTTCGGAACCCCGGGACAGCGCCGCTTCTGGTTCATGTGGGACGACCTGATCACCGGTGCGATCGGTGCGGTCATTCTGGTCGACACGCGTCGCCTGGAAGACAGCTTCGCCGCAGTCGACTTCTTCGAGGCGCGAGGCCTCCCGTTCATCGTGGCGGTCAACCGTTTCGACGGCGCACCAATCCATTCGGCGAGCGATCTCCGCCAGGCGTTGGCTCTACCCAACCGGGTTCCCATGATCGAGATCGACGCCCGAAACCGCGAATCGGCCAAACGCGCGCTGATCGCCGTCACCGAATACTCCCTCGAACGACTTGCAGCTGAAGCAGTCGTCTAGATGAATCACCAGATGCGAATCGTCGCCGAAAGGAACTGGCATGTCGGATGAAATGCACCATTTCTCGATGGGAATCTGGCTGCTCGGACTCGCCTACGTCGTGTCCGTGGTCGGGTCGGTAGTCGGCCTGGCGTGCACCAGGCATTCAGCGTCGGCGACGACAACCGCCACACGCATGCGATGGCTCGCCATGGCTGCCTTGTCGATCGGTGGCGTCGCCATCTGGCTCATGCATTTCATCGCCATGCTCGGCTTCGCAGTCCCCGGCAGTCCCATTCGATACAACCTCGGATGGACCGTGATCTCCGCGATCATCTCAGTAGGGGCCGTGTTTGTCGGCCTGCTGATCATCGGGACCGAATTTCGCTGGACGCGGCTTCTGATCGGGGGCGTGGTAACCGGTCTCGCCGTGAACATCATGCATTACACGGGTATGCGCGCCTTGCGCTTTCAGGGCGAGATCCACTACGACCTGCTCTTCGTTGCACTGTCGGTTCTCATCGCAGTCGTCGCCGGAACCGCTGCACTGTGGTTCACCATGGTGCTCGAGTCCACGATTCTGCGTTTCGTCGCCGGAATCATCATGGGCATCGCTGTCGTCGGTATGCACTACACCGGAATGGCCGCTGTCGAGGTTGTTCACGACGCGGCAGCCCCGGCGCCACAGGGACTCGAAGTGTTCTCATTCCTCTTCCCTGTCTTCGTTCTCGGCCTGCTGGCGTTGGCAGTTCCGATTGTCGCAGTGCTGACAGCACCCAACCGTGCGACGGCACGAATGGAATCCGCCGCCGACGATCTGGCGTTCGAAGCACGAGAGTTCGCGATCTCGAACTGAGCAGAGTACGGGGCGAGTTCACGTAAATCGACAACGCCCCGTACATTTCGGGGATGGTGGATGCCGGACACAACCCCCAGCCATCGACCCGCGCAACGCTCGTCGTGATCGGTGGTTTGCCGGCCACCGGCAAGTCGACGATCGCGCGGGCGCTTGCGCAGCGTCACCAAATCCCCTTCGTGCGGATCGATACCATCGAACAGGCGCTGATCCGCAGCGGTATAGCTGACGCGTCCGGGACCGCTGGATACATCACCGGGTACGCGCTCGCCGCCGAACAATTGCGACTGGGACTTTCGGTCGTGGTCGAATGCGTCAACCCCGTCGAGGCGACACGAAACGCCTGGTCCGCTACCGCACAACATAATTCGGCGCGCCTGCTCGGTGTCGAGGTCATCTGTTCGGATCCCGACGAGCATCGCAGACGCGCTGAACGGCGAGTCGTCGACATCCCGGATCTCGTACTACCGACGTGGCAGGAAATTCTGGATCGAGACTACGAGCCGTGGACTACGGAACGGCTGGTGCTCGACACCGCAATCATGGACTCCGACAGTGCAGTACGACGCATCACAGCCAAGATGCTGTAGCGTGCGAGCTGCTCACAAGGTGAGAACGAAGAATGCGCTGTTCGGGTCTTCGCGGTAGTTCCCGAACGGTGGACAAGGCACGAACCCGAATTTCGCGTACAACCGGCGAGCTGGATCGAAGAACTCTTGCGTACCGGTCTCCAATTCGAGTTGCCGGTAACCTCGTTGTCTCGACTCGTCCACGACGTGTTGAAGAAGTCGCGTTCCCACGCCACGCCCCCTTGCTGCCGATGACGTTCGCATCGACTTGATCTCGCCGCCCGCCGACGACCGTTCCTTGAGTGCGACGCAACCGAGTAACTCGTCACCTTCGCTCCACAGCGTCCACATGGTCACAGAGCTATCCATCAGCCCCGTGACGTCCAGCGCGTGAACGCTGTCCGCGGGCGAGGTCGCGTGCATGTCGGCGAGATGTTCGGTGAGTAGAGCACGGACCGCATCCCGACTCAGGTCGTCAATTTCGATTCGCACAGATCCTCACTGTCCTCTTCGCTTCCGGCAGTACCGAATGAAAGTATGACTGTCCTTCACTTCGCCGAAGGCTTGGCCCGAACGTGGATGCGTTCTCCTTGGGGGCCGAACAGACTCAGTACCTCGACCGGGCCGCGCCCGTCACTGCCGAACCAATGCGGGTTTCGGGTGTCGAATTCAGCAGCTTCACCCGTACCCATCACGATGTCGTGATCGGCCAACACCAACCGCAACCTCCCCGACAGCACGTACAGCCATTCGTAGCCGTCGTGCACTTGGGGATCCGGTTCCGTCTGGCTTGCCGGGATGGTCATCTTGAATGCCTGCAACCCACCCGGTTGCCGAGTCAGCGGCAATACCGTTCGCCCACTGACGCTTCGAGGCGCACTCTGGATGCGTGGATCGGCGACCTGCGGTGCCGCCACCAGTTGGTCCAACGGCACTTGGTGGGCAAGCGCGATCGGAAGCAGCAACTCCAAGCTCGGGCGACGCCCCCCCGTTTCGAGCCTCGACAGGGTGCTCTTCGAAATACCGGTGGACTCGGACAGCGCTGTGAGCGTGACGTTCCTCTGGGTACGAATGCGTTTGAGGCGCGCGCCGATCTGCGAGATGGCGGCATCGATGTGCGGACCGTTGACATTCATGGTGCCGAGTCTGACGGCGATTCCCAGAAATGGCAACATTAGTTGCTGAAGAACCCCCTCCGCGAGCAATCTGTGCTCATGCGAACACACACTGAAACAGAGATCCTCGACGCCGTGATCGTCGGCGGTGGCGCCGCCGGACTCAGCGCAGCCCTGGTGTTGGGTCGTGCTCGGCGATCGGTCGCCGTCATCGATTCCGGCAAACCGCGCAACGCACCGGCAGCACACATGCACGGTTTCCTCTCGCGAGACGGCATGGCGCCACGTGAGTTGCTCGCCGTCGGACGCAGCGAATTGCAGACGTACGGAGTGGAATTGACACAAGATGACGTAGTCGACATCTCCTGGCGCGGTATCGAACCCGGCTTTGTCGTCGAACTGTCAGGAGGCACGACGCTCGAAACTCGTACTGTGCTGGTTGCCACAGGTCTACGGGATTCACTCCCGGAAATACCAGGCATCCAGGAGCTTTGGGGACAAAGCGTGCTCCATTGCCCGTACTGCCATGCGTACGAGATCAGCGACCAACCGATCGGCGTTCTCGGCGGCGACGCTCGCGAGATGTCACTTCACCAGGCGTTTCTACTCCGACAGTGGTCGTCGGATGTGACGTTCTTCCCCGACAAGATCTCGCTCACCCCCGACGAACGCGCGCGACTGGCTGCCCGAGGAGTGACGGTTGCCGACGGATCGGTATCTGGATTGGTCTGCGAGAAAAGCAAACTGAAAGCCGTCGAACTCGACAACGGCCAACTTGTTGCGCGCTCAGCACTGTTCGTTGCGCCGCGTTTCGTTCCGAACGACGCACATCTGACGCGACTCGGCTGCAAAACCAGCCCCACGGGATTCGTGGCTGTCGATCGTTCCGGCGCCACCAGTGTTCCTGGTATCTGGGGCGCCGGCAACGTCGTCGACCCTCGCGCCCAGGTAATCAATGCTGCGGCGGCAGGTTCGACCGCGGCAATCGCGATCAACGGATATCTGGTCGAGCAAGATGTCGAATCGGCTCTTCGTTCGACCGAGCCGGAAGGGGGCTTCTCGGCGACCGTGGAGCAACGAGTCTGCGAGTTGAACGGCGGCAGCGCCCTCCACGGCTTGTGACCGAGGCGTCTACGTCGCGGGGCCGCCGTGCAACTTCTCGTAGGCGGCCTTCTCGGCGTCGTGGCGCGAGATCTTCTTCGGGTTCTCGAGGTCGGAAGGCAAACCGTGACGCTCGAGGCGGCGCGACCTGTTCTGAGCCATGTAGGAGACCGAATAGAACAGTGCCAGAAGCACTCCGAGCAGCACCATCGATGCCCGCAGGGCCCACGGTCCGGGGAAGAGCATGAAGGCCGCGAACACTGGAATGAACGGCACCATGCTTCGGATCAGGTGACGCGGCACGGCCCAGTCACCGATCAGGTCGTTTCGTACCCAGTCCTGCATCGAATCGGGCAGTTTGCGCCCCACTGAATAACCCAACCACTGAAGAGGATTCGGGCTCGTACGTTGCTTTTTGGAAGTCACGGAAGTCACCTGTTCGGTACGCATCGACGGTACTGACGCAGTCATCACGTTTCTTTCGGATGCAGTCATCACATTTCTCTCATTGGTCCAAGGCTCCGGCGCGGAGCGCGGCCTCGTTGACCCGCGTCAGAACATTGTGGAGTTCTTCGAGTTCGGCGAGGCTGACGCCGAGCTTCGCGACAACCGCCGGCGGGATCTTCTCCGCCTCCGCGCGCAGTGCCACACCGGCTTCGGTGAGGTCCACGTCCAGTTGCCGTTCGTCGGCGCGGCTACGGGTTCGCGTGATCAGCCCGGACGCCTCGAGTCGCTTGAGGAGCGGCGACAGCGTCGGCGAATCGAGTTGCAGTGCCTGCCCGATTTCCTTGACCGCCATCGGCGACTTTCCCCACAGTGCCAGCATCACCAGGTACTGGGGATGCGTGAGGCCCATCGGCTCGAGCAGTGGCCGGTAGACGGACAGCACCGCCCGGTTCGCGACCGCAAGTGCAAAGCACACCTGCCGGTCGAGAGCCAGCGGATCATCCATCTGCGTCTGCGGAGCCTTCGTCGTCATGAATCCGATGTTATCAGATTAATTAGTGCAGCAACTATTATTGCACTAATCAATCTGGCGACGATCGTCACTCTTCTCCAACGTCGACGTGGGTTGCCCGGTGAGACCCACGTGCGCTTCCGCCCTCATTCGCTCCACCATGTGCGGGTAGTGCAGCTCGAACGCCGGACGCTCACTGCGGATGCGCGGCAACTCGGTGAAGTTGTGACGCGGCGGCGGGCAGGTGGTTGCCCACTCCAGCGAGTTTCCGTAACCCCACGGATCGTCGACGGTGACCACCTCGCCGTAGCGGTAGCTCTTGAAGACGTTCCAGATGAACGGAAGCGTCGAGGCACCGAGTACGAAGGCAAAGATCGTGGACACCGAGTTCAGAACCGTGAACCCGTCCGAGGGTAGGTAGTCGGCGTAACGACGCGGCATACCTTCGCCGCCGAGCCAGTGCTGAACGAGGAACGTGCCGTGGAAACCGACGAACGTGGTCCAGAAGTGCCACTTGCCGAGACGCTCGTCCATCATGCGACCGGTCATCTTCGGGAACCAGAAGTAGATACCGGCGTACGTGGCGAACACGACCGTACCGAAGACCACGTAATGGAAGTGGGCGACGACAAAATACGTGTCGGTGACATGGAAGTCGATCGGCGGGCTCGCGAGAATGACACCCGACAGACCACCGAACAGGAAGGTGATCAAGAAGCCGACCGAGAACAGCATCGGCGACTCGAAGGTCAACTGCCCCTTCCACATCGTGCCGATCCAGTTGAAGATCTTCACGCCTGTCGGCACGGCGATCAGGAACGTCATGAACGAGAAGTACGGCAGGAGAACAGCACCCGTCGCGTACATGTGGTGAGCCCACACCGCGATCGACAGAGCTGAAATCGCCAGTGTCGCATAGACCAATCCGGTGTACCCGAAGATCGGCTTACGGCTGAAGACCGGGAAGATCTCCGAGACGATGCCGAAGAACGGCAGCGCGATGATGTACACCTCGGGGTGACCGAAGAACCAGAACAGGTGCTGCCACAACAGAACTCCACCCGACGCCGGGTCGAAGATGTGTCCACCGAGGTGACGGTCGACGAACAGACCCATGAACGCAGCGGTCAGCAACGGGAACGCCATCAAGATCAGAATGCTGGTGATGAAGATGTTCCACGTGAAGATGGACATCCGAAACATCGTCATACCTGGTGCGCGCAGGCAGATCACGGTGGTGATCATGTTGACCGCACCGAGAATGGTGCCGAGGCCACCAACCGTCAGACCGAAGACCCACAGGTCGGCGCCGACGCCGGGACTGTGCACCGCACCCGACAACGGGGTGTACGCGGTCCAACCGAAGTCGGCAGCGCCGCCCGGCGTGAGGAATCCGCCGAGAACGATGAGACCACCAAAAGTGAAGAGCCAGAACCCGAATGCGTTCAGACGCGGGAACGCCACGTCCGGGGCACCGATCTGCAGCGGAAGTATGTAGTTCGCGAAGCCGAAAACGACGGGCGTCGCGTACAGCAGCAACATGATCGTGCCGTGCATGGTGAACAACTGGTTGAACTGCTCGTTCGAGAGGAACTGCATCCCGGGGACAGCCAGTTCCGCACGCATGAACAGGGCCATCAGGCCGCCGATCAGGAAGAACACGAAAGCCGTGATCATGTACATGATCCCGATCTTCTTGTGATCGGTGGTCTTGATCATGTCGAACATCCACGACCCCTTGGGATCACGGCGCTGCGGGTACGGCCGCTCCGGAATCGGCTCCAACTCTCCGGTCCGCTCGTCCGGCACCGTTGTCGTCATGCTCGCGCGTCCTCTTTCGTGCTCGATACCGCCTCAAGAACTTTCCGCACGACCATATCGCATGTTAATAGTTAATGCACAAACTAAGTGTGGTCGACGTGAGCATCTATCGAAAACCGAACGTACGCAACCTTTTGCAGATTTCGGTGAGATAAAGTCAGGCGGCGGAATAGGTCGAGGGTCCGCCGCGTTGAACAAACCCGTGACTCTTCCCGACACATCGACAGCACCCGAGGCCTCCGCGTTGCGCGGCCTCTTCGAGCCTTTCGAGGTCAAATCACTCTCGTTGCGTAACCGTTTCGCCATGGCCCCGATGACGCGCGCCTTCTCGCCGGACGGAATCCCCGGCGCCGACGTAGCCGAGTACTACCGTCGTCGCGCAGCAGGTGGTATCGGCTTGATCATCACCGAAGGCACGTACATCCCGGACCCGGCAGCCGGCCCGCACACCCGCGTACCGCGCATCTACGGCGATTCGAGCCTGGGTGGCTGGAAGTCGGTCGTCGACGCCGTCCACGCCGAAGGCGGATCGATCATTCCTCAGCTGTGGCACCTCGGAGTCGAACGCGGCGAGAACTCGCGCCTGAACCCCGAGGTCGAAACCGTCAGCCCCTCCGGCCTGGCACTGGACGGCACCCGCCTGGGACGAGAATTCACCACCTCTGACCTCGACAACTTGAAGCAGTCGTGGGTCGACGCCGCACTCAACGCGAAGAACACCGGCTTCGACGGTCTCGAGTTGCACGGAGCACATGGCTACCTGCTCGACGAATTTCTCTGGGCGGGAACCAATGTCCGAACCGACGGATACGGCGGATCACTCGATGCCCGCACCCGTTTCCCGGCCGAGGTCGTCGCCGCAATCCGAGAGGCCGTCGGGGACGAGTTCGCGATCGTCTACCGATTCTCGCAGTGGAAGTCCGGCCATTACGACGCTCGTATCGCCCAGAGCCCGGCAGAACTCGGCCGCATCCTCACTCCCCTGGTCGACGCCGGCGTCGACGTTCTGCATCCGTCCACGAGGCGTCATTGGGAACCGGCATTCGCTGAACTCGACGGTGAAGACGGCACACTCGGCCTCGCCGGTTGGACGAAGAAGCTGACCGGGTTGCCGACCATCACCGTCGGTTCGGTCGGACTCGATTCCGTGTTCACGACGGCATTCACCGGCGAAGCTGCATCTGCTGTCACCGGACTGGAGCGTCTCGAAGCTCAGTACGAGAGGGGTGAATTCGACATGGTTGCCATCGGGCGCGCGCTGCTCGCCGATCCCGAGTGGGTCGAGAAGCTCCGCACCGGACGCGCGGACGAGCACATCGCATTCACCGCAGAACATCGCACACACCTGAACTGACCTCGCACGACAAAACGGCACTCCCGCAATTGTGGGAGTGCCGTTTGTGGGTCTGCCGGAAGTACTAGCTGCCGAGCGTGACCGGGTCGGGGCCGATGCGGCCGGCCGGGTCGTCGAGAGCACCGATCGCGTTGATCTGTTCCGGTGTCAGTTCGAATCCGAAGACATCGAAGTTGGCGGCGATACGTTCGGGGGTCACCGACTTCGGAATCACCACGTTTCCGATCTGCAGGTGCCAGCGAATGATCACCTGAGCCGCGGTGACGCCATGAGCGTCGGCGATAGCGGTGATGACGGGGTCGCCGAGAACGGTTCCCTGGCCGAGCGGGCTCCACGCTTCCGTCGCGATTCCCTTGCCGGTGTGGAAGGCGCGCAGTTCTGCCTGGTTGAACTTGGGATGGAGCTCGATCTGATTGAGGACCGGCACCTCACCGGTTTCGCCGATGACGCGCTCGAGGTTCTCGATGGTGAAGTTGGAAACGCCGATGGATCGAACCCGTCCGTCGGCCTTGAGCTTCTGGAATGCCTTGAACGTCTCGACGTACAGGTCCTTGGACGGAACCGGCCAGTGGATCAGGTACAGGTCGAGGTACTCGAGACCCAACTTGTCGAGGCTCGCGTCGAATGCCGCAAGCGTCGAGTCGTAGCCTTGGTCGTCGTTCCACAGTTTTGTCGTGATGTAGAGGTCTTCGCGGGCGATGCCGGATTCGGCGATCGCGCGGCCGACGCCCACCTCGTTGCCGTAGATCTTGGCGGTGTCGATACTGCGGTAGCCGGTCTTCAGGGCTGTGGAGACGGCTTCCTGCGTCTCGTCGTCCGGAACCTGGAACACACCGAATCCGAGTGCGGGGATCGTCTTACCGTCGTTCAGAACAATGGTCGGTACAGAGGTCACATCGTTGGTCTCGGTCATATGTGGATCCAACGCACGGGTGCCAGGAGGCATTCCCCACCGAACCTCCTCTTCGCACCCTTGTCGCACCCGAAATGCCGGTCTACCTTGGAATACAAGTAATCGAATCGCCTCGAGAAAAGAGAGAGCGATGAATCTCGGATATCGTCTCGCCTACAAGGTCGGCGTCACTCCATGGGAGCACACCGGTCACGGCTTCGACGCTCAACTGTCCGGCCTTCTGGATGCGATTCCCCTCCCGGAAGGTGGCCGTGCACTCGATATCGGTTGCGGCACCGGACGCCATTCCATCGAGCTGGCGCAACGCGGGTGGCACGTCACCGGCGTCGACGCCGAACAGGAACCGCTGGACAAAGCGCGCATTCATGCGCGTGAAGCACACGTCGACGTCCGGTTCCTTCACGAGGACGCGGCAGACCTGCACATTGCTGTCGACGGCGGGCACATGCTGGTGCTCGACATCGGCTGTTTTCACGGGCTCACCGATCATCAACGGCGGGACTACGGGAGATCCGTAAATGCGATCACCGCACCGGGAGCGTCCATGGTGATGTTCGCATTCGGACCGGGGCACCGTTGGCCGATGCCACACGGCGTCTCGGAGGAGGACGTCATGCGTGCATTCGACGGTTGGTCGATGGCCTCGAGCATGGCCGCGGACGTGAGTGAATCGCCACTTCCGGTCCGTGCGGCACATCCGTGCTGGTATCACCTGGTCCGTGGCTGACTGCTGTGCGCCTTTATTAACCGCCCGCGGTTAATAAAGGCGCACAGCACCGGGGATACTTCTCAGGTGACTGCAACACTGCGCATCAGCGGCCTCTCTGCTTCCCGGGGAGAACGCACCCTGTTCTCCGACCTCGATCTCACCGTTGCCCCCGGCGACGTCATCGGCCTCGTCGGCGCGAACGGCGCCGGCAAGTCGACGCTTCTCACCGCACTGGCCGGAATCGGAACCGCCGACGTCGAGGGTTCGATCATCCTCAGCCCGCCGGATGCTGCGGTCGGTTACCTCGCGCAGGAACCCGATCGCATCGAGGGTGAGACCGTCCTCGAGTTCCTCGGCCGCCGCACCGGCGTCGCCCACGCCGAGGAAGTCATGAACTCCGCAGCCGAAACCCTGGCCGAAGCCGAAGAGGATCTGTACTCCCCGGCTCTCGA
The DNA here is from genome assembly GCF_029269915.1 of Rhodococcus sp. C3V. Lineage (NCBI taxonomy): Bacteria > Bacillati > Actinomycetota > Actinomycetes > Mycobacteriales > Nocardiaceae > Rhodococcus > Rhodococcus sp. C3V. Next base: position 832,920 of record NZ_JARJBE010000001.1, on the reverse strand, counting down.
ACGCTGGCTCGCTCTCGGCGGCGCCGACCTGCTCGAGCGCGCCGAGAAGGTGGTCGAAGAACTCGGTCTCGGAGTTCCACTCGATGCACATATGACGGCATTGTCCGGCGGTCAGGCCGCGCGCGCCGGCCTCGCGTCACTGTTGCTTTCGCGCTACGACATTCTCTTGTTGGACGAGCCCACCAACGATCTCGACCTACGCGGTCTCGAGCAGTTGGAGCGATTTGTCGCCGAGACGCGCGCAGCACTGGTTGTCGTGAGCCACGATCGCGAGTTCCTCTCGCGCACCGTCACGGGGATCGTGGAACTCGATCTGGCACAACAGGACATCGCCGTGTACGACGGCGGCTACGAGTCGTACCTCGCCGAACGCGAGATCGCCCGCCAGCACGCACGCGAGGCGTTCGAGGAATACGCAGGCACCCGCTCCGATCTCGAAGATCGCGCACAGATGCAGCGCAACTGGATGGAACACGGCGTCCGCAACGCGCGTCGTAAAGCCAAGGACAACGACAAGATCGGACGCGGATTGCGGACCGAGTCGACGGAGAAGCAAGCCGCGAAAGCCCGCCAGACTCAACGCCGCATCGAGCGACTCGAAGTGGTCGAGGAACCGCGCAAGGAGTGGGAACTTCGTATGGAGATCGCGGCGGCGCCGCGGTCCGGATCCGTTGTCGCGACCACGAACGGCGCCAAGGTAACTCGCGGTCAGTTCACGTTCGGTCCGGTCACGACGCAGATCGACTGGGGCGATCGAATTCTCGTCACGGGCGCGAACGGGGCAGGCAAGACCACCCTCCTGAACGTCCTGCTCGGCAAACTCGTCCCGGACGAGGGCATCGCGTCGCTGGGTTCCGGTGTCGCGATCGGTGAGATCGATCAGGCGCGTGGATTGTTCGAAGGTGATCAACCAGTCGTCGAGGCCTTCGGTGCACAGGTTCCGGACTGGCCCGATGCCGATGTCCGCACTCTCCTCGCCAAGTTCGGCCTGCGCGGACACCACGTACTCAGATCTGCCGCTTCCCTGTCCCCCGGCGAGAGAACAAGGACTGCACTTGCTTTGCTCCAGGCTCGCGGCGTGAACCTACTGGTACTGGACGAGCCGACGAACCATCTCGACCTTCCGGCGATCGAACAGCTCGAGCAGGCGATGGAGTCGTTCGAGGGAACCCTCCTTCTGGTCACTCACGATCGACGCATGCTGCAGTCCACCCGAAGCACGCGCCGGTGGCGAATGGAGAACGGACAGCTCTTCGAGGAGTAGCCGATCGACTCTGCTTGCGCAGACAACCCGCGTATGCAACTATTTATCAGGCGCACGCAATAGTTGCATGCGCGGCATAGGTGGCCCGCGGATGACATGATCCCCCGTCGAGCTGCCACATCCCAGTCCCGAAAGGCACTCTTCAATGTTGTCGATCCCCGACCGCACACTGACTCACGGAACCACCGGCGAGCCGATCACCATCCCGCAACTCGGGTACGGCGTTTTCCAGGTACCGGACGCACAGACCGAAGAGGTCACTGCCGCAGCTCTCGAGATCGGCTACCGCCACATCGACACGGCCGCGATCTACGGAAATGAAGCCGGGGTCGGCCGCGCCATCGCAGGTTCGGATATCCCTAGGTCAGAGCTTTTTGTCACCACCAAGCTGTGGAATGACGATCAGGGCCACGACCGAACACTCGCCGCGTTCGACACGAGCCTCGACAAGCTCGGACTCGACTACGTCGACCTGTATCTGATCCACTGGCCCGCGCCGGCAAAGGGCCTGTTCGTGGAAACGTGGGCCGCTTTCGAGGAGATCCTCGCCTCCGGCCGTGCCCGGGCGATCGGTGTGTCCAACTTCCTGCCCGAGCATCTCGAACTGCTGGCCCAGCACAGCGCGACCACCCCGGCCGTCAACCAGATCGAATTGCACCCCAGACTGCAACAGCACACTTCTCGGGAGTACGCCCAGAGTCGCAGCATCGAAATCGAGGCTTGGAGCCCATTGGGACAGGGAACTATCCTCGACGACCCGGCCATCGGGAAAATTGCTGCAGCACACGGCAAGAGCCCGGCACAGATCATTCTGCGTTGGCATCTCGAACAGGGCCACACCGTTCTGTCGAAGTCGGTCACGCCTGCCCGTATGCGCGACAACGCCGCAATCTTCGACTTCGCACTCGATACCGACGAGTCAGCTGCCATCACAGCGCTGAACACCGACAGCCGTGTCGGACCCGATCCAGTCGAATTGAACTGAATCGAAACGGCTTCAAGAATTTTCGTGGGGAGTCAACGTCAGCAGCACAGAATCGACGGACTGCTCGGCCAGGAGCGCGTCCAGCGGTAGGTGACGGAACAACGCTCGGTAATAGATCGGCGACGCCAGCGCGTCCAGGACGAAGTCCAGGTCGAAGTCGCTCCGAATGTCGCCGCGTAGCCGCGCCGATTCCAGCACTGCCGCAGTGGAATCGCGTCGTGGCTGAAAGAATGCCGACTGGAAATCCCGCGCCAATTCCGGGTCCGCCGCCAGATCCGCGACCAACGCGGGCAGGATCCGACCGACTACCGTTTCACTCAGTCCCACAACCAATGTCGTGATGCCGGCGACCAGGTCTGCCCTGAGATCGCCGGTGTCCGGCGTTGGATCAGTACCGATGTGCGCCACGACGACGTCGACCACCAGATGCCGCTTCGACGGCCATCTCCGGTAGATGGCGGGTCGATGCACGCCCGCTCTCGTCGCCACCGAACCGATCGACAGCTCCGCATATCCGTTCTCCCCCAACAACTCCAGGGTTGCCGCCAGAACGGCGTCGTCGATCCGCTCGTCGCGGGCGCGCACCATCTACAGCACCGGCCGCGGCATGAGCACCAGACGCCAGCCGTCGGGATCTTCGAAAGTCATCCCCGCATTCTCCTCCCAGTACGGATTCTCGGCGCCAACGGGTTCGTGCCCTGCTTCCCCCAACCTCTGAACTACCTCGTACATCGCCGACTCGCCGGCGAAGTAGAGCACCAACAGGTTGTCCTGCGTCGGCGCCGGGCATGGGCTTCCGTCTTCGTGGGTCGTGAATTCGAGGTGATAGTTCGAATCCGGCAGACCCAGCATGATTCCGTCGTACCCGGCATGACCGGAGAACCGGTAGAGCTCTGGCAATCCCAGACAGTCGCGATAGAACGCAATCACGTCGTCGAGCCTGTCGGTGGGTCGCGCTACGCGCACTTGCACTACTGCGAGGTCGTTCGGCCAAGTTGTCATTCCCAAACAGTACAGTACGTACCGTAATGTTTCGAGAAGATGGCTGCCAGCCTCCCGACGGCAGCTCGCTGCAACTACAAGCGATCATTCTCCGGAAACGCCGCCTTGGGCATGAACTTCGGCCTGGCGAACAGCACAGACAGTTTAGTGGGCTGCGACTCCACCGGACGATCGGACCGGTACAGCAACGCCTGCTGCGGCGTGCTCACCCATTCACTGGCGAAGATCTCACCGAGGCGCGAAACCGGCACGTGCGACCCGCCCTCGAGTCGAACGGTGACGTCCGCCCCGATGTCCGACTGGCCGTACACGACCCACCACGATTCACCCTCAACGTCCCCTGGAGTGTGCTGCCCGATACCGATGACTGCACCCTTCTCCATCGGATCGCGCCAGACCGCCTCGCGCCCTTGCGGTCCCACGCAGTAGCTACCATCCTCACGCACCTGCACGACCAGGCCGGACTCCTCGAGCACCAACTGCTCGACCACCATGCCAAGCCCCTTCCGTTGCCCGAACCTTATCCGCCGGCACGCCCCAGAAGCGGAACAATCGCGGTTCGTGTTGACAAACTGTTGGGTTTTTACAACACTTTGATGCATGAGCCCAGTCCGGCGGGGAGACGCGCTCCCCATCTTCAATCGCATCGGAGTGCTTCGCGCCGAGCGGAAGATGAGCCGGGCACAGCTTGCGCAACTCGTCGACGTGAATCCGCAGACGGTGGGGGCACTCGAACGCGGTGACCACTACCCCAGCCTGGATCTTGCATTCCGAATCTGCTGGGTGTTCAACCTCCCGGTGGAGGCGGTGTTCTCCCGGACGGAGTTCGGGCCGCTGTCGACGGAGGTCTACCGGAATGCACTGTCGACGGAGGTCTACCGATCTGACCGCACTACCGAGGGGAGTGAAAAGCCAAGTGCCTGAATCAAATCTGATCGACCGCTACCAGGCCCACCGCACTCGGCGGTTCCTGCAGAACGAGGAGACGTTCCGACATTGGCTCCCGAATTGGCGAACCCGTCGACGTCGGCGCGTACTCGTCGTCGCCCTGGCGGTCCTGTTCACCACGATGGTTGCCGTCAGCACAGCATGCCTGTTCAATCCGCTCTTCGCCGTGGCATGGCCGGTCCTCACCCTGCTGTTCCTGCCGACGTGGTCCTCACTTCAAATCGTGTCGGGCCGGCAAGGGGATGCTCCGCGGCAGGCGTTGGACGAATGGGAGATCCAGCAACGCAACGACGCTCGCTCCGTCGGGCTCAGCGTGACCCAAACGTTGGTCTTCATTGTCGCCATTTTCCTCATTTTCACCTCGTCGGTGCAGTGGAATGTAGAGAGGCTGCCTTACACGGGAGGTTTATTGGCACTGACTGCAATGCTGATCGGCGCGTGCACGCCCGCGATGATTCTCTCGTGGACCAATCCAGACCCGGATCCGATTGATTCGGAAGAGTTCGATCTCTGACCCGTATTACCGAAGCGCACCACTCGACCGATGGGAAGGACCCATGTCAGCCACCCTCACGATCGACGGCATCTCGAAACGCTACGGCGACGTCGTCGCACTCGACAACCTGAGTTTCGAAGTGCGCCCAGGCGAGATCTTCGGATTCGTCGGCAGCAACGGCGCCGGCAAGACGACCACGATGCGCATTGCGCTGGGTGTGCTCGGAGCAGATTCGGGAGAAGTTCGCCTCGGCGGCAAACCCGTCGACCTCGACGTGCGTCGCACTATCGGATACATGCCGGAGGAACGCGGCCTCTACCCCAAGATGAAGGTGGGAGCGCAACTTTCCTATCTGGCCGAGCTACACGGACTCTCGAAGGCCGACGCGCACGCGGCCACTGAGCGGTGGACCGAACGTCTGGGCATCGCCGAACGCGTCAAGGACACCGTCGATTCCCTGTCCCTCGGTAATCAGCAACGTGTGCAGCTCGCGGCGGCGCTGGTTCACGACCCATCGGTACTCGTTCTGGACGAACCGTTTTCGGGCCTTGACCCCGTAGCGGTCGATGTCATGAGTGACGTGCTGGTCGAGAAGGCTCGCACCGGTGTTCCCGTAATCTTCTCCAGCCATCAGCTGGATCTGGTGGAGCGCTTGTGCGATCGCGTGGGCATCATCAGCCGCGGCAGCATGCGGGAGATCGGAACCGTCGACGAACTACGAGGCAAGGGCGACGGCCGAATCGAAGTCTTCGCCCCTGACGCGCCGGTCGGTTGGGCACACCATCTGATCGGTGTCACCACACTGAGCCACCTCGACGGTCGAACGCTCCTGAGCGTCGACGGAACCGCCGACGATCAGCAGATCCTGCATGCAGCGTTGAAAACCGGACCGGTGCACGAGTTCACGCTACGACGTCCGTCACTGACCGATCTGTTCCGAGAGGTAGTAGCCGCATGAGCAACCAGTTGAGCGGAGGTCGAGCCATCGGGTTGGTCGCCCGACGCGAATTCATGACGCAGATCTCGAAGAAGAGTTTTGTGATCAGCAACGTCATCATTCTGGTCGCGATCATCGGCGGCATCATCGCCTTCTCGCTCTTCTCCGGCGGCGACGAGGACAAGTCGAAGATCGGCTTGGTCGGCAACCAGTCACTCAGTGCCACGATGGTGTCCATCGGCGACACCCTCGGCAATCCGGTGACGGTAACGGAGGTTTCCGACGACGGCACCGCGCGTGATCAAGTCAAGGACGGTGACCTCGACGTGGCCGTGATTGCCGGATCGGGCGGCGGCGTCACTGTCGTGACCGAGAAGGAAGTGCCCACGAATCTGCGCGCTGTCATCGAGAGTTCCGTTGCACAACAGGCACAATCGAATGCGCTGTCCGCTGCGGGGATCGATCCGGCTCAGCTCGCCGAAGCCACGTCCACGGCAGTGGTCACCATCGATGCCATCGATCCCCCGGATCCCGAACAGGGCCAACGCATAGCGATGTCGATCGCTGCTGTGGTGCTCCTCTACATGCAGATCCTGCTGTTCGGAACGTACGTGGCGATGGGCGTCGTCGAGGAGAAGTCCAGTCGCGTGGTCGAGCTGCTGCTCTCCACTCTTCGTCCGCTGCAGTTGTTGTGGGGCAAGGTTCTCGGAATCGGTGCTGTCGGCCTGATGCAGATGGCTGCCTATGCCGTCGCGGGCGTCGCCACCGGACTGGCGACGGGCGTCCTGACCGTGACGGGCACCGCGATCGGCGTTCTGTTCGGCACTCTCGGGTGGTTCATTCTCGGCTTCCTCTTCTTCGCCGTGCTGTACGCCGCCGCCGGGTCCATGGTCTCGCGGCAGGAGGACGTCAACGCCACCGCGATGCCTCTCGCGCTGCTCGTCATGGCGATGGTCAGCGTGGCTTTCGTTTCGGTGAGCAATCCAGAAGGAACCCTGAGCAACGTGTTGAGTTGGATTCCGCCGTTCTCGGCAATCCTCATGCCCCTGCGTATTTCCGCCGGTGTTGCTTCTCCGTTCCAGATCGTGGGAACGATTCTGCTGATGCTGGTGGTGACCGCTGCGTTGTCGATGATCGCGGCAAAGATCTACCAGCGCTCCATCCTTCGCATCGGCAAGGTCGTGTCATGGAAAGAGGCGTTCGGACGCTGATTCTCCAGCGCACAACTGGCGCCACACGATCCCGGCGGCACCCCGTCCAGGTAGGTTCATCCTGGACGGGGTGCTGCTTACTTGGAGGACGTTGTGCGAATCTCGGCCGAAGAACTACTCACTGCGGTACTCGATCCCGAGAGCTTCGTCTCCTGGGACTCCCCGCCCGTCGACGTCGGACCTGGCGCGAAATACGCAGAAGACCTGGCGAAGGCCCGCGAGAAGAGCGGAGTGGACGAGTCCGTCGTCACCGGTGTCGGTACGGTTCGGGGCCGTCGAGTCGCGGTAATTGCCTGTGAATTCAGCTTTCTCGCCGGTTCCATCGGAGTCGCCGCAGCCGAGCGGATAGTGACCGCCGTCGAACGTGCTACGGCAGAACAACTCCCGCTGCTCGCCTCGCCAACCTCCGGCGGAACGCGGATGCAGGAGGGCACCGTCGCCTTCGTTCAGATGGTGAAGATCGCTGCGGCAGTGGCTGTTCACAAGGCTGCACACCTGCCCTACCTGGTATACCTGCGCAATCCCACCACCGGCGGGGTCTTTGCCTCGTGGGGATCCCTCGGCCACATCACCGTCGCGGAACCCGGTGCTCTGGTGGGATTCCTCGGACCCCGTGTCTACGAATCGCTGTACGGCGAAAAGTTTCCCGACGGTATCCAGACGTCCGAAAACTTGTATCGCAACGGCGTGATCGACGGCATCGTCCCCGTCGACCGCCTCCGTCTGCTGGTCAACCGAGCGTTGTGCGTACTCACCGATCCCCCGACTCCGGCGGCCACGGACCCGATTCCCTCACCCGAGATTCCCGATGTTCCCGCCTGGCAGTCGGTGATGCTCTCGCGCCGGGCCGATCGACCAGGCATTCGGCAGTTGCTCCGCCATGCAGCGACCGAACAGGTACCGCTCAGCGGCACCGGGCAGGGTGAAACCGACAAGACGATCTTGCTCTCGCTCGCCCGCTTCCGAGGCTTTCCGTGCATCCTGCTCGGCCAGGACCGCAGTGGCCAATCCGCGCTCACCACGATGGGACCGGCCGCGCTCAGGGAAGCACGACGTGGCATGAAACTTGCCGAAGAACTACAACTCCCGCTTGTCCTCGTGATCGACACTTTGGGCGCGTCGCTGTCCAAAGAAGCTGAAGAACGTGGACTGGCCCCTGAGATCGCCCGTTGCATCGCCGACCTCGTGACGCTGAAGACCCCGACAGTGTCGGTGTTGCTCGGTCAGGGAACAGGCGGCGGGGCGCTCGCGCTGCTGCCCGCCGATCGGGTACTCGCGGCACAGAACGGGTGGCTCGCTCCCCTGCCGCCGGAAGGCGCAAGCGCGATCGTCCATCGCGACATCAGTCACGCACCGGAGATGGCGGCAGCGCAGGGCATTCGTTCGTTGGATCTGCTTCGAGACGGCGTGATCGACGCGATCATTCCCGAAACGCCTGACGCGGCCGACGAACCCGTGGAATTCTCCAAGAGGGTAGGGGCTGCGATAGCGCACGAACTCTTCGTGCTTGCCGAAGAGTCGGACACCGATCGCCAGGCCTCCCGTATCGCGCGCTATCGAAACCTGGGAGTTCCGCAATGACGACGAAGGACCGGAATGCGCTGACGCTGCCGCACAGTTACGACCGCGCGGCACTCGCTCGTTTCGAATTGTTCCTGTTCGCCGGCGTCGCCACCGTGCTGATCACCCGCGCTTATCTGGCGGCAACGGGCTATCCCCAGATCGGGGGCGGCGCCCTCCACATCGCACACGTTCTCTGGGGCGGGTTGCTGATGGCCGTCGCCATCGTGGCGACCGCCATCACCGAAGGCTCTCGCACGCGTGACCTGGCCACGCTCGTCGGCGGAATCGGGTTCGGTCTCTTCATCGACGAGGTCGGAAAATTCGTCACCGCCGACGTCGATTACTTCTACCAGCCTGCCATCGCGATCATGTACGTCGTCTTCGTTCTCTTCTATCTTGCCGCGCGCGAGGTGGTGATTCGGCGCGGAATGAATGATCGTCATCGGCTCGCCATCGGGGCGCGAGCGCTCTCGGACCTCGCTCTCGGTCAGCTCGACGAGATCCAGTACAACCACGCCCTCCGCGTACTCGACGGCGTCGAAGACCGCAGCCTCACCGACCTCGTCGATTCGATCAAGGCCGGCCTGCATTCACGGACTCCGCCGACCGGCGGTATCGAATCGAAGATCACTCGTGGCCGCAATGCGTTCTTCCACCGTGCCGAGGAAGTGCTCCGGCACCGGGTCGTCCGCCGACTGGTACTGACCCTGTTCGTGCTGCAGGCTCTTCTGGCGATTGTCCAGGTGATCTACGCATTGGTGTCCGAGAACGTCGTCGAGGCCGACGACGTCTCCGACCTGGTGGTACAGATCTCCACCGTCGCAACCGGAGTTCTTGTGGTTCTGGGAGTGTGGTTCCTCTTCCGAGGTCCGTACCTGCGAGCCTTGAGGCTCCTGCGTGCATCCCTCATCGTGAGCCTTCTGGTGACGCAGGTTTATCTGTTCACACAGGACCAGTTCGGCGCGCTTTTCGGATTCGCGGTGTCACTGTTCATGCTCGCGACTCTCCGCATCGCGATTCGAAGCGAAGAGTCCGCCGCAGCTCTACCGCAGTAATCCTCTACCGCAGTGGGACCGCAGGCCGACTCGGTAGATCGCGGATCCCGCGGAGCGGGCTGAAGAGCAGGACCAATCCGCACGGCGCGATCAGGCAGGCCATGATCCACATCGTCCCGCGCGGTCCCACTGCGTCGCCGAGGTAGCCTGCCGTCAGCGCACCGAGCGGAATGCTGCTGTGCAGCAGGAACATACTCGTTGCCACCACTCGTCCGAGGCGGTCCGGCGGACAGTAACTTTGACGGAAACTGCCGAGCACCACGTTGCACGACACGACGCCCGCAACCATCACCATGCCGCCGATGCAGAACCAGAACAGGCCGGCACCGTACGTCGTCAGAGGTGCTAACAGGATGAACGGTCCCGTCACCAACTGACAGATGAGAACGCTTCGGGCAGTGCCGAATCTGCGGCCGAGCGGGCGCGCGATCATCGATCCGACAATTCCGCCCACCCCGGCAATCGCCAGGAGAAGCCCGAGTCCGAACTCCCCCCACGCCAACCGTCTTTTCCAGGAACACGATCTGGATCGTGGAGTACCCGGTGAGACCGAAATTGAGCAGAGTGCCGTAGACGACGATCGACCGCAGATACGGATCACCGGCGACGAATCGCAGTCCGAGCGCAATCTGCCGTCGCAACGGTTCTCGCTGATTCTGTCCGCGATGGACGGTCTCCTGCACACGAATCAGCCAGATGCATACGAAGCAGAAGGCGAACGTGAACGCGTCGACAACCAGACCGGCCGCGAGCCCGACAGTTGCAACCACCAGCCCACCGACGCTTGGGCCGATCACCCGAGTTGCGGCCTCAGCGCCCTGAATCTTCGAGTTCCCTTCGACAAGATCCGCTTCGGCGAGCACCGTGGGGAGATACGAGTGATAGGCCGCCTGGAAGAAGACGGTGGCTGTACCGGTGAGCAGCGCGACCAGGAGCAGGTGGCCGTATGTCATCGCCTCCAGGAAGCCGGCGATCGCGAGGCTCGCGAAGAACAGCGCGCACGCAGCGTTCGCGATCATCATGATCGGGCGCCGAGGCAGCCGGTCGATCCAGGCACCGACTGGTAGTCCGACGATCAACCACGGCAACCACACTGCTGATGCCAGCACACCGATCTGGAAGCTACTCGCGTCCAGTTCGCGAAGCGCGATCAGCGGCAGTACGACGGTCGTGACACCGTCTCCGATACCGCTGACTGCGTCGCCGGTCCACAGAAGTCGGAAGTCACGCAGAGCGAGGACTCCCCAGAAGCCTGCGCGTTGCGCTGCACCTGTCACATCGATCCCCCCTTTCAGTCCCTGGCCTATCCCACCCCTGCGCGCCACTGGCCGACGGGACAGGCCCGCCCGGCGCAAAGGGACGGTACCCGCACCGCTACTGAGGCGCACCGCACTGACGGTGACCTAAGGTGTTTCAGGTCACCGGTAAGCGAAGTTCACGAGAGGACACACGTCGATGAGCTCTTCCGAGCAGGCGTCCCACACCACGTATGCCGACGCATATCGCGAGAGCATGGATCAGCCGGAGAAGTTCTGGCTCGACGCTGCGCGGGCCGTCGACTGGGATGTCGCCCCCACGAAGGCTCTCGACGATTCTGCCGCGCCGATCTATCGCTGGTTCCCGGATGCTTCGCTCAACACCAGCTTCAATGCCCTCGATCGGCACGTCCGCGACGGCCGCGGCGATCAGACGGCGTTGATCTTCGACTCCGCGATGGTCCCCACCAAGGCCACTTACACCTACGCCGAATTGCTCGAGCAGGTCTCACTCTTCGCCGGCGTCTTGAAAGATCAGGGTGTGGTGGCGGGCGACCGCGTGATCATCTACATGCCGATGATCCCCGAAGCTGCGATCGCGATGCTCGCGTGTGCGCGAATCGGCGCGGTGCATTCGGTGGTGTTCGGCGGCTTTGCGGCCAAGGAGCTCGCAACCCGTATCGACGACGCCGGTCCAGTGGTGCTCGTGACGGCGTCCGGCGGCCTCGAACCCGGACGAACAATCGAGTACCTGCCGATGGTCGAGAAGGCTCTGCAACTGTCCGCCACTCCCGCGCACACCGTGATCGTGAAGAATCGCGAGCAGATTCCCGGTGCAGCCTGCGACTACAAGTCAAGTGCCGCAGCCTGGTTCGACTGGGACGAGCTGATCGCCGACGCCACCCCGGCCGACCCGGTGTCGGTCGCCGCGACGGATCCGCTCTACATCCTCTACACCTCGGGAACGACCGGTAAGCCCAAGGGCGTCGTCCGGGACAACGGTGGCCATGCCGTTGCGCTGACGTGGACCATGAAGAATCTGTACGACATCAGCCCAGGACAGGTGTGGTGGACCGCCTCCGACGTCGGCTGGGTGGTCGGCCACTCCTACATCGTCTACGGACCGTTGCTCGCCGGAGCCACGACGGTCATGTACGAAGGCAAGCCCGTCGGCACCCCCGACGCCGGTGCGTTCTGGCGCATCATTTCCGAATACAACGTGTCGGCACTCTTCACCGCTCCGACAGCGATCCGCGCGGTCCGCAAGGCCGACCCGGACGCAAAAGAGCTTGCCAAGTACGACATCTCGTCGCTCGACACACTGTTCGCGGCCGGCGAGCGCTTGGATCCCGACACCTACGAGTGGGCTACTCGGATTCTCGATCGCCCGGTGGTCGATCACTGGTGGCAGACCGAAACCGGTTGGGCCATCTGCGCGAACCTGCGCGGCCTCGAACCGATGGAGATCAAAGCAGGCTCACCCACCGTCGCCTGCCCCGGATACCGCGTCGAAATCGTCGACGGCAAGGGCGAACTCGTGGGTCCGGGCACCGAGGGCAACATCGTGATCGGCCTGCCGCTTCCTCCCGGAACACTCGCCGGACTGTGGCGTGACGAGGACCGGTACGTGAAGTCCTACCTGTCGACTTTCGAAGGCTATTACCTCACCGGCGACTCCGGGTACATCGACGAGGACAATTACGTCTTCGTGCTCGGACGAAGTGACGACGTGATCAACGTTGCCGGACATCGCCTTTCAACCGGAAGCATGGAGGCCGTCGTCGCCGGCCACCCGGCTGTCGCCGAATGCGCGGTCATCGGCATTCACGACGAACTCAAGGGGCAACGGCCGAGCGGTTATGTCGTGCTCAAGTCCGGCGTCGACATCGATCCCGAAACACTCCGACAAGAACTGGTCGCGCGGGTGCGAGACCAGATCGGTGCCGTCGCCACGTTCCGGGACGTCACCGTCGTCGCCGCACTACCGAAGACTCGTTCCGGCAAGATCCTCCGCAAGACCATGCGGCAGATCGCCGACAACGAGGAGTACACGGTCCCGTCGACCATCGAGGACGCGAGCGTATTGGACGAGTTGTCCAAACTCCTTCGCGGATAAGGATTCAGCGAATTCCCCTGTCTGTCTGCCTCCGGACGTAGCAGTATGAACACGTTCCAGTTTTCAACGATTCAGACGGGCAGGGGAAGTTCGATGGGCAATTTGGACGGTCAGGTCGCATTCATCACCGGAGCGGCGCGTGGTCAAGGGCGGGCGCATGCCGTCAAGCTCGCGTCCGAGGGCGCGGACATCATCGCGGTGGATCTCTGCGCGCCGGTCGCAACGGCGGGGTACGACATGGCCACCGAAGCCGACCTCGCCCAGACCGTCGCCCTGGTCGAAGCTCAGGGCCGGCGTATCGTCGCATCCGTCGCGGACACTCGCGACCTCGATGCCCTGAAATCAGCGGTCGACGCCGGAGTCGAGAAACTCGGCCGACTGGACATCGTGATCGCCAACGCGGGAATCGCGGCGTCGGCGAAATTGTCCTGGGACCTGAGCGCCGAAGAGTTCCGCGAGCTGATGGACATCAACGTCACCGGCGTCTGGTTGACGACCAAGGTGTCGATTCCGCACATCATGAACGGCAATCGAGGTGGATCCATTGTGTTGATCAGCTCGATGGCCGGGCTTCGAGGCGTGCCGGGGATTGCACATTACTCCGCGTCCAAGCACGCCGTTCGGGGGTTGGCGAAGTCTCTGGCCAACGAACTCGGCTGGGCAGACATCCGAGTCAACTCCGTACACCCGGGCAATGTGCGTACGACGATGATCGACAACGAACCGATGATTCGTGCGTTCCGTCCAGACTTGGAGAATCCTGTCCTCGCCGATACCGCTCCGATCATGTCGAAGCTGAATCTGCTGCCCCACCCGTGGGTCGACCCCGAGGTGATTGCGGATGCGGTGTTCTATCTGGTGGGGCCGGCAGGCCGCGGGATCACCGGCATCGCGTTGCCGATCGATCTCGGCACCTCGGAAAAATTCGCCGGCGGCTGAAGGCCCGAACTGATGCAGAATTGCCTCTGCCGGATGGGTCTCGAGCACCATCCGGCAGAGGCAATTCCGGCTTGATCAAGCCTTCGTAGCAACAGAACAAGTAGTCGACAACCTCATAGGCGCTCCTCGTCTGGCGTGGGACAAACCGTTGTGGGATGCGCAACAAACCCAAGACCCAGCGTAGAAGCATTTGGCCGCAAACGCGCGTCATTCGGCACTATTTTTTTGGATTCGGGCATACTGGACAACGCTCCCACCACGTATTATGGACCCGAGTTCACACTTACAGGGGGTAGGCACAGTGACGGTCAAATACGCCGTAATGGACCCGATTCACGGAAAAGTCGAGATCTCGTTCGATGTCGACACGGGGGTCGTCGACGTCCGAAACGGCAACTCACACGCTCTGTTGACGCGTCGAGTCGATGCCCCGCGCCGTGAAGGCACACCCATCGGAACGCGCGCCGCCGCCGACTTGTTCTTCACTGTCGGTGGCGATGAAGTCGAACTCACTGTCGGCAAAGGGTTTCTGTCCCGTCGCTCGTACTCTGTCTCGGCACTCGTCGACGGCGTGAGTTTGAACTTCGCCCCAGTCGACGACGCGAACAGTGCATTCACCCGCGACGGATTGCGGATCGGGCACTTCTCCAAGAACGAGGAATCCGATCCCAGACAGACCGACGCAGTCTGGTCGAGCACGCCGAGCACCGACGAACTTGTCATCGGTTACGCCCTGGCCGAAGCCTTCGATTGCGGAGCACTCAACGGTGCTTTTGCGTTGATCGAATCACTGGTGCTCGGCGGCGGATAGAGACCACTCAGAGCAGGTGGATTACCAGCAGAACAACGGCAATAGCTGGGAAAAGCATCTGTACGACGGCTGCGCGGGCTTTGTCGGGAGACGAGAGAATCAGCACCAATCCCGCGGCAACCATCGATCCTGTGCCTGCCAGTACGAGGGCAATTCCGACCGACGCGGAGCCGGTCGCCGCAATCACGATGCCGACCGCCGACACGATCGCCAAGAAAAGGTTGTAAAAGCCCTGGTTGAAGGCGAGCGGCTGCGTGGTGATCGCCTCTTCCTCGGACTTCACGCCGAACGTGGCGCGGGTCTTCGGGGCCGTCCAGAGAATCGATTCGAGGACAAAAATGTACACGTGCACTGCTGCGGCCAGTCCCGCGAAGATGTAGCCGGCGACGTTCATCGGTGAGCTCCTGTTGCTTCGAGTGAATTCTGTATCGTTCGGTCCAATATATACTGGACCGAACGATACAGAAGGAGCGAGGCTTTGATGGGCAGATCACAAGAATTCGACACAACAGCCGTGGTCGCTGCCGCTTTGGACGTTTTCTGGGCACGCGGATACGAAGGTGCCTCACTCGGCGACCTCGAATCCGCGACGGGGCTGAGTCGGTCAAGTCTCTACAACTCGTTCACCAACAAGCGCGGATTGTTCGACGCCGCCGTGCAGATGTACCTCGACCATGTCATCCGGCCACGTCTGCGCAGCCTCACGACAAATCCCGGGGCAGACGCAGTCGACGACTACCTTTCCTCGCTTGCGCACGCGATCGGCACCATGACCGCCGACTCGCCTCGGCGCGGTTGCCTACTTCTCAATACGGCTGCCGGACTCGGCGCGCACGACGATGCGGCGGCCGCAGTGATCCGCGCGTACCGCCGAGAACTCGCCGACGCGATCAACAGTGGATTACACGCCGCGTTTCCAACCGAGACAGACGCCACGCTCTCAGATCGCACTCGAATCCTTCTCTCCTGCACGGTAAGTGCATTGGTACTCGCACGAGTTGACACCGAAGAGGCCATCGCAACTCTGGAATCTGCGCGCCGACTGAACGCAGACTGGCAGGGATAATGACCGGAAAGCTCACGCCATTGCCCGCCATCAGGCGGGTAGGCGATGATGCTTCACGTGCCCAAGTTGACCACGCCCGCTATCGCCGCTGGATATCTCCGGGGAATGGACCAACCCTCGATCCACGTCGGGACTTTCGCGATTCTCCGACCCTGGACCCGCGACGACGCACCGGCCGTCATGGAAGCCTTTCGCGATCCGTCGATTCAGCGTTGGCACATCCGCCGCGCCGACTCGATCGACGAAGCACGGGGTTGGCTCACCCAGTGGAGAGACGGGTGGGCAAGCGAATCCGAATGCCATTGGGCGATCGCCGCTCCCGAGACAAATGAACTCCTCGGTCGAATCGCAGCAAAGGGGGTGAATTTGTGGGACGGCACTGCCGAGCTCGCGTATTGGGTGACCCCAGCGGCGCGCGGCCGCGGACTGTGCACCCAGTCTGTAACCGCACTGTCCGAGTGGGCATTCCGCGAAGCGGGGTTTCATCGACTGGAACTCGAGCACTCGATCCACAACCCACGATCGTGCCGAGTCGCCACCAAAGCAGGGTTCAGCGAAGAAGGTGTTCGACGAAGCTCCGCCAGGCACGCCGACGGCTGGCACGACATGCACGTCCACGCCCGACTACGTAGCGATCAGCCTTCGGCAACGACTCGCGCCGCGAGGGCAAGCGTCTGATCCACCAATTCCGCAACTCGCTGCGGCACGACCGGTTCGAGGTCAAACAGAATTCGGTAGATGATCGGCGCCACTACATGGTCGACCACCGAATCACCATCCACGCCGGCAGCTTCCGGCCAACGCGCGAGGATCACGTCGATCTGCGTCCGACAGAAGAAGGCACACTTGAACTTCTTCGTACCGTCCGGTGCATGCGTCTGATCGTCGCTCATCAACACGTCACGCAACGAAGCACGACCGACAGGCGCAGACATCTCCTCGAGGTACTCCTGCACCCAAATCGTCAGATCCCCTCGGAGCGAGCCCGTTTCACGCGGGTCGGCGTCCGGGCGCAATCTCTCGATCGAGACGTCGGCAAAGACTTCGTTGATGTCACCCCACCGCCGATAGATGGTCGACGGGGTCACTCCCGCATCGGTCGCGATCATCGGCACCGTGATCTCGGCTCGATCACGCTGTTCCAACAACTTGCGCGCCGACGCATGCACGGCCTGTTGGATGCGCGCACTACGGCCACCGGGGCGCGGACCTGCGGACGGACTCATAAATCCAATACTAACGCAAAGATGTTGCATTAGGCTACGGCCAGGCGTAGCGTCCCAAACGCAAAGTATTTGCGTTTGAAGTCTTCACCACCCGCATGGGAAGCGCTACGACAATGACAACGACCGTTTCACCACAGACCGAGAGCACTTCACGCCCACGCCTTGGGCGAGGCGTCGCTTTCACACTCATCGCCGTCATCATCGCCACGTTCCTGGGCGCATCCGCGACCCCGACACCGTTGTACGAGCACTATCAACAGTTGTGGGGATTCTCCTCGCTCGCGTCGACGCTCGTGTTCGGCATCTACGCTCTCGCATTGCTCGCCACGCTCCTGACCGCCGGATCCCTGTCCGATCACATCGGCAGGCGCCCGGTCCTGCTCGGAGCACTCGCGCTCGAGGCAGTCTCGCTCGCGCTGTTCGCCTCGGCCGACGGTTTGACCATCCTGCTCATCGCCCGGGTCGTACAGGGTGTTGCCACCGGCGCTGCAATCAGCGCTCTGGGTTCGGCATTGATCGACCTCGAACGCACTCCGGGCCGAGGATCGATCATCAACAGCGTCGCTCCGACGATGGGGCTTGCAGTCGGAGCAGTGGGTTCGAGCCTCATCAGCGAGCACCTGCCCCGGCCCACCAGCACTGTCTACCTGGTCCTTCTCGTGCTTGTCATTCTCGAGATCTTCGGAGTATGGGCCGCTCCCGAGACTTCGGGCGGACGCCCCGGAGCCTGGCAGTCCCTGCGCCCCACACTGGCCGTTCCTCGTCAGGCGCGCACGATGATTGCCCTGACCGCACCGTGCCTGATCGCGGTCTGGGCGCTGGGAGGTTTCTACCTCTCACTCGGACCTGCATTGGCGCGCAACGCACTTGACGTTCACAGCTCCCTCATCGGTGCCGTCATGGTCGCAACACTGACAGGATTCGGAGCGGCAGCAGTACTCACCTTCCGCAAACTCGGCGGCCGGACCGTGATGCTGATCGGAACCACCGCCTTGGTGCTCGGGGTGGCCGTCACACTCATCGGTGCTGAAACATCCTCTGCCGTATTGATTCTGGTCGGTACGGCTGTTGCAGGTATCGGCTTCGGAGCAGGATTCCAAGGAACTATCCTCACCGTCATGCCGCTGGCCGAGAACCACGAACGCGCGGGTTTGTTGTCCACCGTCTACGTCATCGCATATCTGGCCAACAGTCTTCCCGCCTTGCTGGCCGGCTACCTGGTCGGCAAGGTCGGATTGGTGGATACGACGCGTGGCTACGGAGCACTCGTCATGGTGCTCGCGGCGGCCGCACTGATCGGACTGCTGGTCACCGGCGAGCGAAAGGTCGAAGCCGTCTCGGTGTCGGAGTAGGTGTCCCCCGATCGGTGGACACACCGTTCCGCCTGCACAGGGTCCGGGGAGTGGACATACGACATCGATCTGCTCCGACATAGTTGTCTTCGAGAGAGCCAACCGAACGCTCACCCGGACAAAGGACACCGACGATGACGAACCCACGCTACGTAGTTGCCGCAATCACAGCTCTGGCCGCCGGCGCCCTCACTTTGGGATTGAGCGGAATCGCCAGTGCCGGAACCCTTCCCACAACCGGCAACAGCATCACGATGACGATCAGCAACGACACCGAACAGACAATTCATCTCGAAGGCGCCGACAACCCCTACGGACAGTGGATGCAGAGCCCACGCCAGTCGCTCGCGCCTCACGAGACCGAGATCGTCACGGCATACAACCAGGACCCGCGCGGCCTGACGGTCGACGTCGTCTATTCCACTCCCGACGGCGGACAAGCAGTCTTCATGGCCAACGACTATCCGCAGTTCGACACCGACGGAACTCGCACCACCGACCCTGATCACTACTTCATCTCGAGCTACATCGACGGCTACTACCCGAACCTGAGCGTCGGGTACCACCTCAGTGTGGTGTGACTGCGGCAGTCGTCATAAGTAATCCATCTGCCTCTCAGACGCACTTGTTCTTGGACATTCGTCCGGCGCGCGGGGATTGTTGAACGCAGCCCCGCACGACCAGGCACACGCCCCGTTGCCGGTGGCCCGAAAATCAACGGGAGAGGGAAAACCACAGTGCGACTACCCAACCAGTTTCTGATCTACGTCAGCGATGCCGCCTCCGCAGCAGCGTTCTACGGCGAATTGTTCGACGCGAAGCCTGAGGTCCTCAGCCCTCGGTACATGACCTTCGACCTCGGCGGCGGTGTGGTCCTTGCACTGTGGAGCGGCAAGTCCCGCGACCTCGATCCCGCGACACCGCGCAATTTCGAAGTCGGCATCTTGGTCGACGGCGGGAGCAACGAAATTCGGGCGATCCACGACGAGTGGGTGGCCAAGGGAGTCGAGGTCGTCGAAGAACCCAACGAAGATGTCTTCGGTCTGACGTTTGTCATTTCAGATCTGGACGGAAACCGCGTCCGCGTAGCGCCCGCAGATCACTGAGCACTCAGCCTTTGATCTCGCCGTACCGGCGCAAGGCTTCCTCACGCTCGTGCGCGTGATCGACTATCGGGTCCGGGTAGTCGACTGGGCGCATCGCCTTCAACGAGTGGACGGCCTTCCCGGGAACATCGCGAAGTTCGGGGACCCACCGACGGACGTATGTGCCGTCGGGATCGAACTTCTCCCCTTGCGTGATCGGGTTGAAGACGCGGAAGAAGGGCGAAGCATCCGTACCCGACCCGGCAGTCCACTGCCACCCGTGCTGATTGGAGGCCAAGTCACCGTCCACCAGTTGCGACATGAAGTACCGTGCGCCGCGCCACCACGGAATGTGCAGGTCCTTCACCAGGAATGACGCGACGATCATTCGGACCCGATTGTGCATCCAGTTCTCGGCGGCGAGTTGCCGCATGCCGGCATCCACGATCGGGAAGCCGGTCTTGCCTTCACACCAGGCCGTGAAGGCGGCGTCTGCGTCGACTCCCCCGTCGTGACGTAAACGGTCGAACTTGTCGTCGTAGTTCTTCCGCGCGCTGTCGGGGCGCTGAAACAGGATGTCTGCGTAGAAGTCTCGCCAAGCAAGCTGGCGACGGTACGCCTGAGCGCCGTCTCCGAGTCGCTTGGAGAGATCTGCCAACATGGTTCTCGGATGAATCGTGCCGTACTTGAGCGGGATCGACATCCGACTCGTGGTGTCGAGGTCGGGTCGATTTCGTTCGTCGTCGTACCGGTCAAGATCGTTCTCGCAGTATTCTTTCCACTGTTCGAGCGCACCGGCCTCACCGACGACATCGCTGACGGTGCCGGACGGCGCGGGGATACTCACCCGGCGCGGGCCACCGTCCTTCTCGCTCGGATCGAACCAACGGACCGTCCCCGCATCGGTCGACGCGGGGCCCCGCCAACCATGTTCCATCCACTGACGGAAGTACGGCGTGAACACCTTGTACGGATCACCGTCCGCCTTGGTGACGCGTCCGGGCGCCACGGCATATGGTGACCCGGTGGCGATCAACTCCACCTTCTCGGCCACGGCCGCGTCGCGCCGTCGGCCGTAGGGCCCGTAGTCGGCACTGATGTGAACTTCTTCGGCGCCAACGGATTCCGCCACGCGGGGCACCACGTCTGCCGGATCACCTCGAACAACCATCAATCGTCCGTCTAGCTGGTTGTCGAGTGCCGACAAGTTGGCGAACAGTTGATTCTGGCGGGGTGAGCCTGCCGGTCCGAGCAACTTCTCGTCGAGGACGAACAAACCCAACGTCTGTCCGCCGGCATCCGCCGCTGCAGTCAGAGTCGGAAGATCACCGACCCTCAGATCGCGTCGAAACCAGATCACAGAGTTACTCACCCAGTCGAGCCTACCGATCAGATCTCAGAACGCATCCCACCGCACGGGCCGCCAGTTGCGCCGCTCTTTCGGCTGTCGGTTCGGAGGTGAGCCCGAGCAGTCGCCGCCGGTGCTCCTCCCCGAGCAGCAAGGTGTACAACTGATCCGCGCACAGCGCAGCCTTCTGACCCTGCTGATCGATCAAAATCTTCTCCAGAAAGGCAATCGACTTGGCCGGGCCGGATTCGTAGAACGCTGCGGCCAATTCAGGGAACTGCACGGCCTCGCCGATCATCATGCGGTGCAGCGCAATCGAGTTGTCGCTGTGCAGGGCGATGACGATGTCCACTGCAGCGGCGAGCAGGTCGGACTGGCCCTCGCCGGTATTCTCGACGTACGCGTGCTGACGCGCAACCGCAGCTGCAAAGACCGCAGACTTGTCGCCGAAGTAGCTGTACACGGTGCGCTTGGCGACGCCGGCCACCGTGGCAATGCCCTCGATGGTAGTTCGGGCGAACCCGACATCTCGAAACGAGTCGACAGCGACGTCGAGAATCTCGTTGCGTCGTTCGGCGCGCTCGGCGTCACTGGTTCTCCCACGTCTGCGCGGTTGCTCCATCAAGTCCCCTGTTACCGTGCCGGTAAATTAATGCTACGTTGACGTTTCATTAATCCGAATACTACAGGAGCACTGCATGACCGGACAACGACTCGTCCACGTCGCTATCGCCGACGACTGGGAAGCATGCAAGCGTTTCGGTGAGTACGAGGTCTCGACGCGCGGAATCAGTTACGACGAGGCAGGATTCATTCGCGCAACGACCCCGGACGCACTCACTTCGGTGCTCGATCTGGTGTTCGGCGACCTCACATTGCCGCTGGTCGTCGCCGTCATCGATCAGGACGCCCTGACCTCCGCGGGCATCGACGTCGAATGGGAGGCGGAAAAGCCCCGAATCCTCCGACCTCTACCGATGGACGAGGACACCGTGGTCGCCGAACTGGCCGTGGAACGCGTTGACGGGGTCTGGCCGATTCCCGACCTGACCCCGTACGCAAGCTGCGCCGGCTAGACCAGCGCGGCCTCCGGTTCGATAACCGGCGCCGACGCCTTCTTCCGGCCGGCAGCCACGCACAGCGCGATCCCGACGGCAATCCAGCACACCAGCACCAGAAGTGGCGTGGTGGCGCCATGGCCGTCGAAGAACGCCATCGAACGGACGGATGCACCTGCGGCGCCAGGTGGGAGCAGCTGCCCCAAAGCGCCCCAACCCGCGGGCAACCACGCGGCAGTTGTCGCCATCCCCGAGAGTGGGTTTCCGATGAACATCATCGTGACGGCGCCCAACGCGAACCCCTTCATCCCGAGCAGGGATTCGAGCCCCAAAATGGGAAGCGAGATGGCCGAAATACCAACGGCGAGTGTGAGCGCGGTGAGCAGGTAGTTTCCGTCAAGACTGTTGGTGCCGAACTGCAGAATGGCAGTCAGTGCAAAACCCGCGACCACCGCGACGCCGGCAGCGCCCAACACTCGTTTGACGATGCTGCGCGGAAACAGTTGCACGAGAACAACAGCGGGCATGATTCCGCCGAACACCAAGGGCAAGGCCAATGCCGTGAGCCCAGCACCGGTCGGGTCGTCCGCAGTCAGCGGCACAACGTCTTCGACGGGCACCTTTGCCCCCGAGGCCTCCGAGAGGCCGTTGGCCACCCCGGTCAGGGTCTGGGCGATCGGGGTTCCGCCTGCAGTCGCGATCAACACGTGAGGACCGTTGGCATCAAAGGCGATTCCGCCGACCACGTCGCGATTCCGAATCGCGTCACGCAGGGCGTCGGCGTCGGCGAATTCTCGAGTATCGAAGGCGCCTTGCTTACTCGCCTCCAGCGAGGTGCTGATCTGTTCGGTTGCCGCAGCTGGACCGGTGATGCCCAACTTCAGTTCGTGCGGGCCACTGTTGACCGAGGGCAGCACGAAGGCAAGCAGCATCAGCCCGATCACGGCGGACAAGCCCAACACCACAGCCACCAACTTCTTGCGGTCCCGTGCTTCGACTTCGGCGTTCATAACTACCTTCCCTAAGTGGAAGTTTTTCCTCCACTATTTGTGGAAGATATTCCTCCGGTTATGATGAACTGTCAATACCGGAGGTGAATGTGCGAGCCGATGCCCGTGAACGCAGAAACGCAATAATCGACGCCGCACGAGCGGTGTTCACCGAACGCGGGCACGACGCGCCCCTCGACGCAGTCGCGGAACTCGCGAAAGTGGGCATCGCCACGCTGTATCGAAACTTTCCGACGCGCGAGGACCTCGTGACCGCCGTCGCCGTCGCAACACTGACCGATGTCCGCGAGGCTGCCGACATCGCACTCACGGCAATGTCCACCGATCCCACAAACGCGTGGCACACGCTGGTGGACCGCCTCGTGGAACTGCGCCTGGGTGCGCTCATTCCTGCACTCGTGGAACGCAGTTTCACCGAGCTGGCGCCCGAAGTTCTGGCGGTGCGTGAGGTGACGAAAACGAAGATGACCGCGACGATCGGCGCCGCTCAGAGCGCCGGACTGGTTCGCGCCGATCTGCAACCGCTCGAATTCGTCATGGCTCTGGCCAAACTGACGCGCCCGCAAATCGAGTTGTCCGACGAAGCCATGCCGAACCTGGTCCCGCGGTTGGTCGCGGTGTTCATGGCCGGTCTGCGTCCGGACGGTACCGACTTGCCGGTCTGATCAGCGAAACCCGACGTACCAGGCAAGGCACAATGGGGCTGTGACCGAGATACCGAAAATCCTCGTAGTCGACGACGACGCAGACGTCCTGACCTCACTCGAACGCGGATTGCGGCTCTCGGGATTCACCGTACTGACGGCGGTGGACGGCGCCGACGCGCTCCGAGTGATCTCCGACAAACGACCGGACGCGGTAGTCCTCGACATCAACATGCCGGTGCTCGACGGCACCGGTGTGGTGACGGCGCTTCGTGCCGCCGGCAACGAAATCCCGATCTGCGTGCTCAGTGCGCGCAACTCGGTCGACGATCGCATCGCCGGGCTCGAATCCGGTGCAGACGACTACATGGTCAAACCGTTTGTTCTTGCCGAACTGGTTGCCCGGATCCGCGCAATGCTCCGTCGCAGCAACACTCCGGCCGGCGATCACTCCGAGGGTACGAATACCCTGCGGGTCGGAAACCTTGACATCGATCTCTCCGGTCGCCGGGTTCGTGTCGACGGCAAGGAAGTACCGCTCACCAAACGCGAATTCGAGCTACTCGAAGTGCTCGCACACAATTCAGGCATCGTGCTCACTCGCGAACGTCTCCTCGAACTGGTGTGGGGCTACGACTTCGTCGCCGACACGAACGTCGTGGACGTCTTCATCGGCTATCTGCGTCGAAAGTTCGAATCCGGTGGTTCACCTCGTCTGCTGCATACGGTTCGCGGCGTCGGGTTTGTGCTTCGGGAGAACCCGTGAAGCGTCGCCGCTTCTCACTACGAACTCGCGTTGCCGCGGCCGCGGCACTGGGGGCGACGTTCATCGTCATCGCACTCGGTGTGGTCGTTGCACTGGCTATCGCACGAAATAATCTAGCGCAATTGGACCGCCGACTCGAGACGGCATCGACGGTCATCGTGGCCAATGCTGCAACAGCGGGACCTTTTCTCGGCGCGTTCGGAGACGGCGGCGCCTTTTCCGTGACCATCCGCTCCGATACCGACGGAACCGTCAAATCCAGTACCCCGACGCGACTGCCCGAACTACCGGTCGGCTCGGCGACCGTCGACGTGGACGGTACGAAGTACCGGGCATATACCGCCGAGGCCGACGGGATCAATGCCCTTGTCTCGCTGGCGGTTCCCTATGCCGAAGCGCGAGACATCACAGTCGACCAACAGCGACAGGTTGCGTTCTTCGGCGTCGGGGCCGTAGCGGCCGCAGCTGCGTTGGGATGGTTGTTCGGTGGCCCGGCGGTGCGCCCCCTCGTGGAGTTGACCCGCCGGATCGCCAGGCGCGATCCCGATCTCGCCACCGAGGTTTCCGGAATCCGTGAAGCGGACGAGCTTGCCGCAGCAGCAGAATCGATGCTCAGCGACGTCGCTCGAGCGCAAGCCGCAACCAACTCCGCCCTTGCCGCCGCCCGAGATTTTGCGTCCGCCTCGGCTCACGAACTCCGAACTCCGTTGACAGCAATGCGAACCGACATCGAAGTGTTGTCCATTCACGACCTCGATCACGAACAAAGACGCGAGATCCTCACAGATCTGGCCCGCGCGCAGGGCCGCGTCGAGTCAACTCTGAGAGACCTCGAGCGCCTGGCGAAGGGTGAACTCTCGACGGCCGAGGATTTCAAGGACACCGATTTGACCGAGGTCTGCGACATCGCTGCCGACGACGCACGCCGACATCATCCTGGGCTCGACGTCGGCGTCGTCACGGTGGATTCCCCACTTCCCTATTGCATCCGGGCCCTTCCCGGCGGAATCCGGTTGATCCTCGACAACGCGATCACCAATGCAGTCCGCCACGGCGGCGCGAGCGCGGTGCGCATCACCCTCGCTCGCCCGGCAGATTCACCGGACACCGTCACGATCACGATCGACGACAACGGTTGCGGAATACCGGCCGAGGAACGCTCGAGCGTGTTCGAGCGCTTCACTCGCGGATCGACGGCAGGCAAGACAGGCTCCGGTTTGGGCCTGGCGCTGGTGGCGCAGCAGGCGGCCCTGCACGGCGGACGGACGACATTTCACGACAGTCCACTCGGCGGGGCTCGCCTGCTGGTCGAACTCAGGGATCAGCCCGGACCCGAATAGCCCCTTCAGGTCTCGATCAACTGGCCGATCCCTGACGCTGTCACTTCGATGACCCGAGCCGAGCCGATGTCGAAGAACAGTCCGGCGATACGCAGGCGACCATCCACACGGGCCTGACCGACGAGAGGATGGCGTTCGAGAGTCTGCAATTGGACTGCGACATTGACCATTCCGAGCTGATCGACCTCCGAGAAACCTGCCTCGGCCGCAGCACGCGCGACCGGATGGCCACTCGTATAGGCCTGCAAGCTCGTCTCCGCATGCCGCAGCCATTCCCCGACGACTCCCGATTCCGACGAACCGTTCGTCAGGAGTGCTTGCATCGCGCCGCAGCCCGAATGTCCGCACACGACCACCGAGCTGACACCCAACTCGTCGATCCCGAAGGCCAGTGCCGCTTCCACCGACGTATCGCGGCCGCCGGCAGGAACCAGGTTTCCGACATTGCGCACGGTGAACAGGTCGCCGGGGCCACTGCTCGTGATGATGTTCGGCACCACTCGCGAATCTGCGCAGGTAAGGAAAAGAGAGTCGGGGTTCTGCCCGTCGCGCAACTGATCCATGTGCGGCCGTATCGCTTCGGCGCGATGGCGATGATAGTTGGACACCCCGTCGAGAATGGGCCGCAAGGCCGGCGGGCTGCTCAGATTCCTCCCCGAAGCCTGTGGTTGCCAACTGCCCCACGGCGCGAGCAAGCCGCGCAGGTCGGTGACTGCGGCGCCGCGCTTCGGCGGACCGGTGGTCGCGCTCTCCATACTCACCGAGCCGACTTCGTCGATGACCACCGAACCACCTGCCAACTCGTACTGCCTCGCCCACTCTTCGATGACGTCGAAGACGGCATGGTCGAGGAAGTCGACGGACAGCTCGACGGTGACGTCCGACCGCGGTGGGAGTCCGGCGAGCACCGACGTCAGCTTGGGCAGCACCAGGAAGGTGCACGAGCCTTCGACCAGGACGCGCCACTTCCCGGAATCGTTGTCGCCCAACTCTTCTGCGGTGACAGTTGCGCGGATGACACGCCACACCAGGAGGGCGATGGCCAGCGCCAACCCGATCAGGACGCCCTCGAGCAGATTCAAGAACACGACGCCGACCACCGTGATGCCGTACACCCACAGATCACCGGTCCGTCGCGCCAACCGAATGTGCGCCAGCTTGACCAGTTGAATACCGATGACAATCAACAGTCCGGCCAGTGCAGACTTCGGAATCTGCTGGACCAACCCGGCGAGCGCAGCCGAGAACAGCAGAATCCACAGGCCGTGCATGATCGACGACGCGCGGGACTTCGCCCCGGCCTCGACATTGGTCGCACTGCGCACGATCACCCCGGTGACCGGAAGGCCGCCGATGGCCCCGGACACCATGTTCGCGGTGCCCTGGCCGAGCATCTCGCGATCGAAGTTCGACCGCGGGCCCGAGTGCATCTTGTCCACGGCCACGGCCGAGAGCAGACTCTCCACACTAGCGATCAGGGCGATGGTGAGGATGCCGGTTGCGACGCCGAGCCACTGGCCGTCGGGCAGAGCGGGGAGTCCGATCGAGTCCAGCAAAGATCCGTCGAGAGCAATACGCTCGACGTCGATCGGCAGCGCCAGCGAAGCGAGAGTTGCCAATACGATGCCCACCAACGCCGCCGGAACCTTGCGGACACCGGCAGGGAGATAGCGCCACCCGAGAAGGGTGGCGATGACAACGAGTCCGATCATCAGGTCCTCGACATGCAAGGCACCGATCTGTGCGGGCAACTGCCGTAGATTGTCCAGCGCCGAGCTGGCCGAGCTTCCACCCAACAACACGTGAACCTGTTGTAGCGCAATGGTGATGCCGATACCGGCAAGCATCGCATGCACCACCACTGGAGCAATAGCCAGCGCCGCACGGGCAATTCGGCTGAGCCCGAACACGATCTGCAGAATTCCGGCGCCGACGGTGATCAGGCAGGTGACTTTCCACCCGAACTTGCCGATCAGTTCGGCGACCACCACGGTCAGGCCGGCTGCGGGACCACTGACTTGCAGCGGTGAACCTCCCACAGCTCCGGCCACCACTCCGCCGACGATTGCGGCGATCAGACCTGCCATGATCGGCGCCCCGGAGGCGATCGCAATTCCCAATGACAGGGGAAGCGCCACCAGGAATACGACCAGCGACGCCGGCACGTCGTATCTGATCAGTTGCTCGAGATATCGCCGGCTTCCGCCACCCGGCGGAGACGAATCCCCCACGACGCTCTCGTCTGCGGATGATTGTGCGTGCACTACGGACTGCGTCGACATAGATCTCCTCGCCGGACCCCGGATCCGGCTGCTGGGCAACATGTTCGAAGCGAATCGGCGATCGGTATCGCCGATCGACTGTGACCATGGTAACCGCGATTCCTTACCGTTCCCTTAGATGCGAGCCCAGACGTGGTCGACGTCACCGCCGCCCGGCACTGTGACTCGAACCTGAACATCGGTCCAAAAGATCGATCGAATTGCTTTAAACCGCAAGCATTTTGACTGACACACCTCCAGCGGCCGGCACACCTGAGCGCCGTCGGCGATAATGGTCGGGAGTGAACGCTCAACCGCAAACACAACGATGTGAAGGCAGGCACCATGTCCGATCAGTACGTCGCCGCGCAGGACCGCTACGAAGCCATGCCGTACCGCCGAACCGGTCGGAGCGGTCTCAAACTCCCGGCCATCTCGCTGGGCCTCTGGCACAACTTCGGCGACGACGTACCGATCGAGAACCAGCGCGCAGTTCTGCGGCGGGCATTCGATCTCGGAATCACCCACTTCGATCTTGCGAACAACTACGGTCCCCCGTACGGAAGCGCCGAGACGAACTTCGGCAGGATCCTGCGTGAGGATTTCTCTTCGTACCGCGAGGAATTGGTCATCTCGTCCAAAGCCGGCTGGGACATGTGGCCCGGCCCCTACGGATTCGGTGGTTCCCGCAAGTATTTGCTGTCTTCCCTCGATCAGTCGCTCGGACGACTCGGCGTCGACTATGTCGACATCTTCTACAGCCATCGCCCTGACGCCGAAACTCCGATCGACGAGACCGCAGGCGCCCTGATCAGCGCTGTCCAGCAGGGCAAGGCCCTGTACGCGGGTATCAGTTCGTACTCGCCGGAGCGCACCCGTGAAATCGCCGCACTGCTCGCCGCTGCGGGGGTTCCGCTCTTGATCCACCAGCCGAGCTATTCGATGCTGAACCGCTGGATAGAGCAGGACCTGCTGTCGGCTGTCGACGATCTCGGCGTCGGCGTCATCGCGTTCTCACCACTCGCTCAAGGCATGCTCACCGATCGCTATCTGAACGGTGTCCCCGAGGATTCCCGTGCAGCTCAAGGTAAGTCACTGGATCCGTCGTGGTTGACCGACGACGCTCTCACCCACATCCGCGCGCTCAACGACATCGCGGCAGACCGCGGCCAGTCGCTGGCTCAGCTGGCACTGAGCTGGGCACTCCGCGATTCGCGGGTCACCTCGGTACTGATCGGTGCGTCCAGTGTCGCCCAACTCGAAGCCAACGTCGGCGCGCTCGACAATCTCGAATTCAGCGCAGCCGAACTGGCCTCCATAGATCAGCACGCCAAGGACAGCGGCATCAATCTGTGGGCAGAGGCCAGTTCGATCTGAGCGATCACCTGCGCTAGAGCTGAGGCAACTCCACGTTCACGTGCTCGCCCTCTTCGAATACGGCCGACGCCGGCCCGACGATCAAGGGATCCGGAGTACCGACAGCCCGGTGATCCTTGTTGGGATAGTCGAAGCTGGCGAGCACGTGACGCATCGCCTCGAGGCGAGCGCGCTTCTTGTCGTTGCTCTTGATCACCGTCCAGGGCGCATCCCCGGTATCGGTGTAGAAGAACATGGCTTCCTTGGCCTGGGTGTAGTCGTCCCACTTGTCGAGCGAAGCCAGATCGGTCGGTGAGAGCTTCCACTGACGCACCGGGTCCGTTCGGCGGGCCGCGAACCGCGCCAACTGCTCTTCGCGGCTGACCGAGAACCACAGCTTGTGCAGATGAATCCCGGAGTTGACGAGCATCCGCTCGAAGTCCGGGGTCTCTCTCATGAACTCGAGATACTGCGTCGGCGTGCAGTAACCCATCACTCGTTCGACGCCGGCGCGGTTGTACCAGGACCGGTCCATCATCACTATCTCGCCGCCGCTGGGTAGGTGTGCGACATAGCGTTGGAAATACCACTGCGTCCGCTCGATGTCGGTGGGCTTCTCGAGCGCGACCACGCGGGCTCCACGGGGATTGAGATGCTCGGTGAATCTCTTGATCGACCCGCCCTTACCGGCAGCATCGCGACCTTCGAAGATGATGAGCACCTTCTGACCGGTTTCCTTGACCCACAGCTGCAGCTTGAGCAACTCGATCTGCAGACGCCGCTTCTTCCGCTCGTACTCGCGGCGCGACATCTTCTTCTCGTACGGATAGCCCTGCTTCCAGGCATCCGCGAACTCCGAAGGCTCCAGCACGCCGAGCTTGTGCTTGAGACTCGACAGCTCGTCGATCTCGGCCGCGTAATCCTCAGTGACGGAAATTCTGGTCGACGGGGTCGGCAGGTCAGGAACCCGACCGTCCACACCGCTGGCGTCGGGGCTCATGAATACGCACTCCCTGTCGTCGAAATGAACGAACGTCCGGAAAGTGAATTTTACGCGCCGAAGCCCGCTCCCGCGGGTCCGAAGAGAATGTTGCTTGGCATCGAGGAGGTAACGACAGGTCCGGCTTCCCAGTCGCCGAACCCTCACGCGGTACCTTGATCGAGGTAACTGAGACGGTCGGTAACCCCGAGAGAAGAGAGTTCTGGCGAGATGCGAGTAGACGGACGGGAGATCCCGGTAACGGGAAGCCTCCTGCCACCACTGCACCGCCGTACGAGCGACATCATGCGGGTTGCGATCGCTGCTGTGCTGCTCGGCGGCGTGATCGCGGGATCTCTGATCACTCGAAGTCAGTGGGACGCCCTCGAAACGTCGGTGTCCAACATCGTCGGTGTTCTCTCGCCGAGCCTGTCCGACACTGTGTACCTGCTCTACGGCATCGCAATTCTGGCGCTACCGTTCGCCATCCTGATCGGCCTGATCGTCGGGCGCCGGTGGAAGTTGCTGGCCGGATACGCCGCCGCCGGCCTGTGCGCCGGTGTCGCGCTGTCCTTCACCGGAACAGGCCTGGCGGCACCGAAATGGCACCTCGACGTGCCGGACCGACTCGATGCCACCTTCCTATCTCAATTCCTCGACGATCCGCGATGGATCGCGATGCTCGCGGCGGTGCTCACCGTCTCGGGCCCGTGGCTTCCGAAGAAGTGGCGACGAGCCTGGTGGACGCTGCTTCTGCTCTTCGCTCCCATCCATCTGATCGTCAGCTCGATCGTTCCCGCACGATCGATGCTGGGTCTCGCCGTCGGTTACCTGATCGGCGCGGTGATCGTTCTCGCCGTCGGCACCCCTGCCCTCGAAGTGCCATTGGACTCGGCAGTACGCGTACTCGCGCGGCGCGGTTACCGCGTCACCGCGTTCCGCGTCGTGAGTCCCTCGGGAATCGGGCCTCTTGTCATGTCCGCAGCCATCGATCAAGCACCGGACGACGAACCTTTCGACGAACTCGTCGTCGAGTTGTACGGACAGAACCAGCGAAGCAGCGGAGCAATTCGACAGACGTTCCGTTGGATCTCGTTCCGGAACCGTGAAACTCCGCCGCCCTACGGATCACTTCGTCGCGCCGTCGAACACCGAGCGCTCATGGGTATCGCGTTCGCCGACATCGGTCTGGCCAGTTCCAAGGCCGTCGCAATCTCGGTACTCGATCGCGGGTGGGAGATGTACGCGCGCCCGAGTCCTCGTGGCATCCCCCTTGCCGTCGCCGTCGAGAACCAGGCGGGCGAGGAAGAATCCACCAAACTGATCGACGCGCTGTGGCAAACACTGCATACCGCTCACGTGCACCAGATGGCGCACGGCGACCTGCGCGCTTCCGAAATTCGTGTCGAAGGCGGAACCATCCTCTTCGGCGGGTACGCGTACTCCGAATTCGGCGCCACCGAAGTTCAGATGCAGTCCGACAACGCACAACTTCTCTTCGCCACCGCATCATTGTTCGGGGTCGATGCAGCGGTGGACGCCGCGATTCGAGCGCAAGGCGCAGACACGATTCTCGCCGCCTCCGGCCGATTGACCACCGCTGCATTGCCCAACCGAATTCGGCGGACGGTCACGGATTCCGCGAAACTGATGACCGAGATCCGAGACGAGGTCGGTGCCAAGAACGGGATCGAAAAGGTCGCTCCCGCACAGGTCACCCGATTCAGTCGCAACCAGCTGATCCAGCTCGTTCTGCTCATCGGTCTGGTCTACGTCGCCTACCCCTTCATCAGCCAGGTCCCCGCGTTCATCACCGAACTGAAGACGGCCAACTGGTGGTGGGCACTGCTCGGCCTCGGCGTCTCCGCACTGACGTACGTCGGCGCGGCTGCGGCCCTGTGGGCCTGTGCGTCGTCGATGGTCAGTTACCGCAACCTCTTGATCATGCAGGTGGCCAACACCTTTGCGGCGACGACAACTCCGGCCGGAGTCGGCGGGCTCGCGCTGAGCGTGCGGTTCCTGCAGAAGGGCGGGCTCGGTACCGTCCGCGCAACGGCCGCAGTCGCGCTGCAACAGACGGTTCAGGTGGTCACCCACGTCGGCTTGCTGATCTTCTTCTCGATCGTCGCCGGACGTGATACGAACCTCTCGCACTTCATCCCGGGATCCACTGTTCTGTACCTGGCGGGCGGCGTAGCGCTCGGAGTTCTCGGTGCATTCATGTTCATTCCGAAACTCCGTGGGTGGCTGCGCGACGATCTGCGTCCTCAGATCACCGAGGTGTTGGGTGAACTGAGCCAACTCGCGCGAAACCCGACCCGCTTCCTCATCATCGTGGGCGGCAGCGCCGCAACAACTCTCGGTGCCGCCCTGGCTCTGTGGGCGAGCGTCGAAGCATTCGGCGGCGGAACGACGTTCATCACCGTCACCATCGTTACGATGATCGGTGGGACGCTCGCCTCGGCGGCTCCGACACCGGGTGGCGTCGGAGCCGTCGAGGCCGCCCTCATCGGTGGTCTGTCCGCATTCGGACTGCCGGCAAGTATCGCGGTCCCGTCGGTCCTGCTCTACCGAGTGCTGACCTGCTGGCTCCCTGTGTTCTGCGGTTGGCCGACACTGCGGTGGCTGCAGAAGAACGACATGGTCTGAGCCGTTCCGCTACTTTTGGCGAACGACGTGAGCCTGCAGTGCTTCACCGTCCTCGTCCACCCAGCCTTTGCTCTGGGCGTAGTCGACCATCGCGGCAACACCTTCGACGTCCGTGGTGCTCTCGCGAACGCGGGCTACCGAGATGAATGCACTACCACCGCTGACGTATCCGTAATCCTGAAGGCGCAAGAGTTCGTCCAGTTCGGCTTCGGAGATGTGGGCACTCACCTCGACGTGAAAGGCCTTCAGGTTGTCCACATCGTGGATGCTGACGCGGCCGTCGTCCACCAGTACATACATGGCTCTCCTTCCTAGAGCACTGACGTCGGTGCGTGCGTACCGAATACACGCCGGTGGTAGGTCAGTGGATTCGACTCGCGGTGCTCGACCTCGTCCACCGATCCTGTCACGATCTTGTGATCACCACCGTCCACAGTGCACACGATCCAGATGGGAGCGTCCGGCAGTCTCGGTGAGCACACGTGCGCCATGGCTTCTCGAAAACACAACGCCCGGTTGCCCTGTGGGACATTCACGATGTCAGCCCTTGTCTGCCAACTCTTGTGCGTACTTTTTTGTCATGTGGTCGACGGCGTCGACTTGCGCCTTCGCATGCCCCTCCCTGACGGCGCGCGCGTGAGCGCGGACAGCATAAACACTACTTCGAAAAAACGGACAACTTCGCCGCCTACCAGCACTGTTGATGCCGATAACCGATACTGAGCTGTATGTCGGAACTCGGAAATGAACCAGACTCGAAGCAGAAGGCGGTGCTCGAGCGACACGCGTCATGGATCGAATTGTTCTTCGACCTCGTCGTGGTTGCCGGTATCGGTCAGCTGGCTCACCTGCTCCACGGTTCGCCGTCGTGGTCGGATGTCGCGCTCTACGCGTTGCTCTATCTCGCGTTCTGGACCGCGTGGGCGACGTTCACGATGTACGGCAACGTTGCCGGTGACCGTGTCCGGATCCCGAGCATGCTGATCGCCATGTTCGGACTGGCCGTCATGATGGCGGCCGTGGCCGGCATCCACGACAACCATGCGCTGGCCTTCGCTGTCGCCTACGTGGCCGTACGTCTGCTGGCGAGTCGGGTGTGGCACAACGGCCAGATAGTCGTGGACTGGCCGATCGCCCAGATGTCTCTCGGTGTGATCCCGTGGATCGTCTCGTTCTGGTTCGAGGGCGAAACTCGGTTCTGGCTCTGGACCGCCGGTGTGACCATCGACCTGCTGATCATGTTCGTCGTCTCCGGCAGCGCGATCATGGAAGACGCGCAGGAAAAGCTCGACCGCATCATCAAGGTTCGGGGGTTCAAGGACGACCGGATGCCCGAACTCGAAGCCCTGCACTCCGATCGGGCTCACCTTGCCGAGCGCTTGGGCCTGTACGTCATCATCGTGCTGGGCGAGGGTGTGATCCTCGTGATTTCTGCGGCCTCGAAGCTCACCTGGGACTCGACGGTGGTCAGCCTCGCAGTCGGATCGTTTGTCCTGCTCTCGGGCATGTGGGCTCTCTCGCTTCTCTACGGCCACGCCGGTGTTCCGCACCTGCAGGCCGAGAAGTTTCCCGCTCGCATCGACATGGCGCTGCACTGTTTCACCACCGGCGCTATCGCGGTTCTGGTCGCGGGGCTCGGAGCGGCAACCGAACACGGCGCGGAGCACACGCCCGCGAACCTGCGGTGGTTGTTGTGCGGAAGCATCGCAGTCTATTTCGGAATCAGCCTGGTGGCAGGGCTGTTCGCGCGATCGGACCGACGGTGGCTGCTCGGCTGGGCGCTCCCCTGCACCGCCGTCCCCATCGTCATGGGCATTGTCGGCACGCACATGAGCGCCACGTGGATCATCTGGGTGCTGGTGGCCACCGTGACCTGGCAGAACGGCTACGAGTACGCGCAGGTGCGGCGTTCGCGCCGCTCTGCTGTGCGCCTTTATTAACCCCCCGCGGTTAATAAAGGCGCACAGCAGGGGCGGTTTTTACCCTCACCGCCGGGTCGAAGCGATAGGGCTGAGCCAACAGGATTCCGGCCAATCGCTTACGCAACCTCGACATCTCGGCCCGGACGGTCACCGTCTTGCGCGGATCGCCGAACAACTGTGAGGCGAGCTGCGAGGCCGTGAGGCCCTCGGGCGCCTGTGTCAGAGCCACGAGGATCTGCGAATGGCGCGGGCTGAGGTCGATACTCCAGCTCCCCATTGCCGAGGAGTACCGCAATTCCATCGCATTCGGATCTTGCACATCCAATTCGACTTCTGCACAAACCGTTCCGGACGCCGGATCCATCTGAGGGCGGACGAGCCAACCACCCGGAAGCGGCTCGCACATACATAGTCCGAGCGACGGGAGCCAATGCTCGCCGCTGCTCATCACTTTCGGCAGTGCGATTCTGTAGATCGGCGCCATCGAGTCCACCGCCGCGACCCAGCCACTGCGGTCCAAGACCACTGTCGGCTGACTCGCACGAGCCAGCGTCGATGCCGAGATCATCCGGAGCTGATCCAATCCGATTCGATGCTTCTCCCGCAGTGCGGATTCCGCCAGCCTGGCCACACTGTCCACCAGAGCGAGAGTCGACGGGTGGACCGTGTCTGCTGCGCCGGCGACGTTCACGACGGCGATGGCCCGGCGACTACGCGGATCTCGAACCGTCGCCCCGGAGCAGGTCCACGGATGCTGCGAGCGCGAGTAGTGCTCGGCCGAGAACACCTGCACTGCCGAACCTGATGCCAAGGAAGTGCCGATCCCGTTGGTACCAACAGCTTCCTCGGTCCACGACGCACCCTCGATCATCCCGAGCCGTTCGGCCCGATCCAACATTCGACTGGACCCGCGTCGCCAGAGGATACGTCCGTAGCGGTCCGCCACCACGATCAGATTCGCGTCGTCCGGGCCGACGAGTGGTGCCAGACCGTGCACCGCCTCGTCGAAGATCTCCGCCATGCCGGCTGCGCGTCTGCCTTCTTCGATCTCGGATTCGCGGCCCGTCTCGGTGATCGAGCACCGGTCCGGATCGAGTCCGAGCGCACGCAAACGCGACCACGAATTCGCGATGACGGAGCGCGGACGCGCAGGCGGCTTGCGTCCCGACATCGTTGCTTCGTACACGGATTCGAGAACACGTGCGTACTGCGCCGGGTCTTCACCACTGGCCAGGGCCGGTTCGAGTCGATTCGTTTCGCCGATCACACTCCAGTCCTATGTGACGGGGTCAACGAAAGCGAGCGTTGCACCCGGTTGCAGAGTTGTTCGCGTGCGTGAACGAAAGGACGGCGTTCACGCACGCGAACGGTACTCACGCGTTGAGGGGTCTCCCCAGCGCCGAGAGCACAGACTCGTGCATTGCCTCCGAGAGCGTCGGATGAGCAAACACGACCTCGGCGAGATCCTCGCCGGTGGCTTCGAGGGATCGAGCGATACCGAAACCCTGAATCTGCTCGGTCACATCCGGACCGACCATGTGCGCGCCGAGAAGTTCCCCGGTATCGGCGTCGAAGATCGTCTTGACGAAGCCTTCGGCCTCGCCGATCGCCAGTGCCTTGCCGTTCGCCTGCAGGTCGAAGTGTCCGACCCGCAGCGCGCGACCAGTACCGGCGCACTGCTTCTCCGTCAGACCCAGGCTCGCCACCTGTGGGCGGGCATACGTGCATCCCGGAACGTAGTCGCGATCGAGCGGATGAACGTCGGGCACGCCTGCCAACTTTTCGACGCACAGGACAGCTTCGTGACTTGCCTTGTGCGCCAGACATGGAGCGCCCGCGACGTCACCGATCGCATAGATCCCGAAAGCGCTGGTACGGCACCACTGGTCGGTGACGATCGCACCGCGCTCGATCTCGACGCCCAGAGCCTCCAACCCCAGATCCTCGACGTTGCCGGTGATTCCGGCCGCCACCAACACCCGGTCCACGGTCAACGACTCGACACCGTCGCTCGTCTGCACATTCACCTGGACGGCGTCGTCGCCGACGGTCACCGCCGACACCGAGGCTCCGGTGTGAATCGTGATGCCACGCTTCTCGAACTGCTTGCGAACGAAGGCCGAGATCTCTTCGTCCTCGACCGGCATGATGTGTGGTGCCATCTCGACGATGGTCACCTCGGTTCCGAGATCGCGGTACAGGCTGGCGAATTCGACTCCGATCGCGCCGGACCCGATCACGAGCAGCGACTTCGGCAGTTCCTTCGGGACGAGCGCGTCGAAGTAGGTCCACACCCGATCACCGTCGGGGGCAACGCCGGGAATCGAACGCGGCCGGGCACCGGTTGCAATGACCACGTGGTCGGCTCGATACGTCTGTCCTCCCACGGATACGACGCCTTTGTCCACCAACTTCGCGGCGCCTGAGATGACGTCGACGCTGTTCTTCTTCATCAGATAGGCAACACCGCCGGACAACCTCTCCGAAACCCCTCGGCTGAACGACACCAACTTCGAGATGTCGAACTGGACAGACGCCGAACTGAATCCGTATGTGTCGAGTTCACTCAAGGTATGCGCGACGTCCGCGCCGTGCAGCATCGCCTTGGTGGGGATACAACCCCAGTTGAGGCAGATACCTCCGAGGCGATCACGTTCTACCAGCGCGACGTTCAACCCCAACTGGGCAGCCCGGATCGCCGCCACGTAACCACCGGGGCCGCCACCGATGACAAGAACGTCGTACTTATGCGACGTATTGTTTTCCACCACAGCCCCTTACACCAACATCAGCGCGGGAGAAGCGACAAAGCGCTGGAGCTCCCGAAGGAAGGTCGCACCCAGGGCTCCGTCGATAACCCGGTGATCGCACGAGAGGGTCACGGTCATCACGGTCCGG
This sequence comes from Rhodococcus sp. C3V, assembly GCF_029269915.1. Classification (NCBI taxonomy): domain Bacteria; kingdom Bacillati; phylum Actinomycetota; class Actinomycetes; order Mycobacteriales; family Nocardiaceae; genus Rhodococcus; species Rhodococcus sp. C3V. The sequence goes on along the minus strand of NZ_JARJBE010000001.1, from coordinate 795,377 downwards.
GCAGAAACACTGTCACCGACCACCACCGCGCGCTTCTCCCCCGCACCTACGGCAAGGATCGCTCCCTGGGGCGGATTGATGATCGCGTCGAATGCCTTGATCCCGAACATGCCGAGGTTGGACACCGTGAAGGTTCCGCCCTGGAATTCTTCGGGACGAAGTTTGCCGGTCTTCGCCTTGGTGGCCAACGAGAGCACCTCACCCGAGATGTCCGCCAACGACTTGGTATTCGCGCTACGCACGATGGGCGTGATCAGCCCGGTCGGAAGTGCAACTGCCACCGAGACATCCGCCGACGCGAATCGAAGAACCGATTCGTTCGCGGCATCGAACTGGACGTTCACGTCCGGCACCTTCATCAGTGCAGCGGCGCAAGCCTTCACGATGAAGTCGTTGACCGACAGCTTGACCGCCGGGACGGTCGAATTGATCTCCTTGCGCAGAGCGAGAAGCGCATCGAGCTCGAGGTCTGCGGTGAGCCGGAAATGGGGTGCCTGCTGCTTGGACGCCTGCAACCTACCGGCGATTGCCGATCGCATGGGGGTGAAAGGAATTGTGTCGCACTCGGGTTCGGCCGCAACAGATTCGGTCTCAGCCGCCGCCTCGGGCAGGAGCTGCGCGGAACGAGCGGCGTCGTGCACATCGGCGACGCAGACGCGCCCCCGCGAACCCGTCGGACGACAGTCATGCAGGTTGACGCCCAGTGATCGGGCAGTTCTGCGTGCGACCGGGGTGGCAGGCACGGCACTGTCGTCGGCGGTCGATCGCAGCGGGAGGCCGGATCTCGCGGCCGGCACTACCGGCGCAACAGTGCCACCGGCGTCACGAATCGCGTCGTCGATGTCGCGGACACTGATCCGCCCGAGGGGACCGGTACCCACTACGGCGGCGAGATCGATTCCGAGCGATTCCGCACGTCGGAGTGCGCGAGGACTCGCAAACACATCGTCCTGCGTCGTGCCTTGCAGAACGCTCGGTACGACGGTGGAACCGGTTGGTACAGGTTTCGGTGCAACAACCACCTTCGCAGCCGGTGTAGCCGCAGGTGTCACGGGAGCCGCCGGCGCAGCAGCTGGTGACGGTGCCGGCTCTTCCGCCGGCGCGGTTGCGCCGCGGGCGGCGAGGAACTGCTCGATCTCCGCATCCGTCGCGGACGCATCGGCGGATACACCGATCACGGCGCCGACGGGCAGAGTCTGCCCCGGTGTGCCGACGATCTTGCGGAGAACACCGTCGAACGGCGCCTCCAGCTCGTTGGTGATCTTGCTGGTCTCGATCTCACAGATCAACTGGCCCTTGGTGAACGAGTCACCTTCCTCGATGAGCCACGCGTTGACCAACCCCTCCTCCATGGAGAGCCCCCATTTGGGGATGTCGATAGCTTTGATGTCAGCCATGATCAGGCTCTCACCAGCTTGCGAACCGACTCTTCGATGCGCGCCGCGTCAGGCAGCCAGGCAGTTTCGAGGGTCGGGGAGAACGGAACCGGCGTGTGCGGCGGCGTGATCAGTTCGATCGGCGCTTTCAGGTAGTTGAATCCCTTGGTGGCGATCAACGCGGCTACGTCGTGCCCGAAACCGCAGCGGGCGGCGGATTCGTCGACGATCACGACCCTTCCAGTCGATGCGACGGATTCGAGGATGCCGTCCTCGTCCAATGGTGAGACGGTACGAGGATCGACAACCTCGACCGAAATACCCTCGGCGGCCAGCTTGTCTGCTACGTCGTTGGCGCGGTTCACCATTGCGGACAACGCGATGATCGTGACGTCGTCGCCCTGCCTGGTGTAGTTGGCGACGCCGAACGGAATCGCGTACGGCTCGTCCGGCACTTCGTCCTTGAGGTCGTAGAGAACCTTGTGCTCACATAAGACGACGGGATCGTCGTCCCGGATGGCTTGGATGAGAAGGCCTTTGGCGTCGTAGGCATTGGACGGAGCGACTACCTTCAGACCAGGCACCGCCGCGAACACGTTGTACGGAGACTGAGAGTGCTGCGCAGCGGCGGAGAACCCTGCGCCGATCATGCCTCGCACCACCAGCGGGGTTCTGGCCTTGCCACCGAACATGTAGCGGAACTTGGCAGCCTGGTTGTAGAGCGCGTCGTAGGAGACTCCGAAGAAGTCCATGAACATCAGCTCGGCGACCGGCCTCAGTCCGGTCAGTGCGGCTCCGGCAGCCATTCCGATGATCGCGGATTCGGTGATCGGGGTATCGATTACACGCTCCGATCCGAACTCCGTCCACAATCCCTTGGTGACACCCAGGACACCGCCAAATGCCTCGATCTTCTTCGTCTCCAGATCGGGATTGGTACCGGCATGCCCACCCCGTACGTCCTCACCGATGAGAACGACGCTCGGGTCGCGTTGCATTTCTTGGGCGATGGCCTCTTTGACGGCCTCGCGGTAGGTCTTCTTCGACACGTTCTCGGCTTCCACGCTTGTCATCTCGGGCTCCTCAGTACGACACGTAGACATCGGTCAGCAGATTCTCGACGGGTGGATACGCCGCGGCACGCGCCTTCGCTACCGCCTCGTCCACCAGCACTCGCGACTGCTCGTCCACCGCGTCCAGATCAGCGGTGCTGACCTTCTTCACATCCACGCTGCTACGGAAATTCTTGAGCGGATCCTTGGTTTCCCGTAGTTGCGCAACCTGTTCCGCCGTGCGGTACAGCTGCGCGTCACCCTCGAAGTGGCCGTGCCAACGGAATGCCGCCGCCTCGATCGTGGTGGGGCCACCGCCGGTCCTGGCGCGCTCCGATGCTTCCGCCATCGCGTCGTAGACCGCGAAGAAGTCGGTGCCGTCCACCTTGACGGCAGGCATGCCGAAGGATGCGGCGCGCGCGGCGATGTCGGGTGCACCAACTGCGTAGTCGGTTCCGGTGGCCTCACCGAATCCGTTGTTCTCGATCACGAAGACGATCGGAAGATCCAGCACCACAGCCATGTTCATCGCCTCGAAGACGGTTCCCTGGTTGGATCCACCGTCACCCGTGAACGACGCTGCGATGACACCGTTTCGAAGCGTCTTACCACTCAGTGCAGCGCCGATCGCCAACGACGGGGCTCCGCCGACAATCGCGTTGGCGCCGAGCATTCCCACGGACAGGTCGGCGATGTGCATCGAGCCGCCCTTACCGCGACACAGGCCGTCGTCCTTGCCGAAGATCTCGGCCATCATGCCGTTCAGATCGCAGCCCTTGGCGATGCAGTGCCCGTGACCGCGGTGAGTGGATCCGATGTAATCGGCGTCGCTCAGGTTCTCGCACACTCCCACCGCGATGGCTTCCTGGCCCGAGTAGAGGTGAATGAAGCCGGGGATGTCACCGGTTGCATTCTCTTCGTGCAGTCGATCCTCGAACGCACGGATGCGCGACATCTTCTCGTACGCCTTCAGCAATGCATCCCGGTCCAGCCCCGAATGAGGCTTGGCGCCGGTCTTTTTCGATCCTGGGGTTGTCGGCTTCTGCGCCGTCCGTTGAACCACAGTCACACTCCTCGTTCTCGATCACTCGTCGCCATGCAGTGTCGTGCAGGTCACGGGCGAAGGGAAAGAGTTGCGTGAGGTTGCCGGGAGTTGCGAAGGGTTGCAGCTGTTGACTTTCGAGCGTTGATTCAGGCGCCGCTCAGGCTGTCGCGTCTGATCTTGGCCAGCGCGCGGTGTTGGGCGAGTTCGACGGCGCTCGTTGTCGTTCGCAGTGACAGCGCCGTCTCGCGCACGTCGAAGCCGACAACGATGCGAGCTACCAAGACGTTGCGTTCTGCGGCCGACAGATCACCGAAGGGCAGAGTGAGTCGACTGGAGGCGGGTAGCGAATCGATTTCGCGACTGATCGCGTCGTACAGATGCGCGAGGAACGCTTCTCCGGCACGTCTACGTCGCCGAATGTCGGACAGGACGGATCGGCAGATACCGACGGCAATACGATCAGCGTCGAGCGGTCGCAGTTCGGCACGGCAGCGCCGCGTCACCAGAGGCACGATGCGTTGAAGGAGTTCTGCAATCGCGTCCCGATCCCCTCGGGACGCATCGTCGGCAACACTGTCGATCGAACGTCCACCTGCCCTGCTTGTCATTCCGATCTCCCCCTGCTTCGGCTCTTGGTCGAATTCCCGACTACTGCTCAGGTTTTGAAGTCGCTAGGGGCGTATCGGCTCGGGGCAGATCCCGGTTTGTTCCCCGATGATGTTGATCTCGGCGTTGGAACGAGGGTCAGCGCCGTAGTTGATCTGGTCGGTGCACTTCTCGGAGGGCTCGACGGCATCGGGCGGGAGCGGCGCCGGGCATGAACCCATCTGCTCTCCGATGCTGTTGATCTCCGCATTCGAACGAGGGTCACCCACATAGTTGATCTGATCGGTGCACTTGGTCGACTCGGTAGCCGGACCAGGGGCCGCAGGGGCAACCGCGCTGGTCGAGACCGGGGTCCAGGCCGGCGCTGCTCCGCCCGCCGGGACTCCGGGGGTGGATGCGTCCGTACCGCCGCCCACCGAGTTCGAGCCTTCGACTGTCTCCGAGGTGGTCGCTGCGGTCAGCGGCGGTGGGGTCGTAGACGCCGCAACCACCGATGTAGTCGTCGGTTCGTCTCCTGGAGCGCTGTTGTCATCACTCGAACACCCTGTCATCGCGCACACCACCCCGATCGTCAGTACGGCGAGCAGCACTCGCAGACGCCGAGTCTTGTTGGTCAGCAATAGTTCAGGCATTTGCTCTCACACTCCTCGATACGCGGATCAGGTCGTTCCGCCCAAGCGGTGAACACCGACGTGACTCACTCTAGGAGCCTGATTCCATCGGTTTCGTAACAGAATTCCGTCGGTCGCGTACCAACTCTCGACGGTCCTGACATTCATACGATTACGTAACGGTGGGTGGCAAAACTCCGATATCGAGATCACCTGTGATCGTATGAAAACGCACATGCCGATGAGAGGGTTCGCAGCGGCCGGGGAGGGGAACGTGTTGTATCGGAGTGACATCTGCGGCGGTCGATCAGACCGTACTCGCAGCCTGTTCGGTACAGCGCTCGCGGCAGCAACCCTCGGAGCGTCCGTGATCACCGGCTGCGCGTCCACCCAGGGCGTTGTGATCGAAGGCGATGTCGCTTCCACCGGGTTGCCCGTCACACAACCTGCAGACCTGGCCAGACGGGTTGCCGAAAACTCGAGGTTGGGCCGGGCGCTCCTCGACGATCCTGGGGTGTCCGAGGGAGTGAAGACAGAACTTCGGTCGTGCCCTGACTGGTATCCGATCTCGGTCGGGTCCATCCTTCTCGATCCAGGCGCACCGCGTATCGTGCCGGAGACCGAACTCGTCGTCATGAATGTGTATCCGTGCCAACCGGCCCACCAACCCGGGACCGGAGTGTCGATTTCGGTCAACCTTGCCGGCTACGTCTACCGCAGCGGCAAGGCCGGTTCGAGTGAAGACGATCCCGAACTGGGTGAGCGCCTGTTCTCCGTCGAAGAGCGCGGAAAGTTCATCGTCAGCGGTCAACGCGCCGCGAGTTTGTCTGTCCTGGAAACGGATCCGCGGCCACCGGAGTTCGAATGTTGCCCCCGTCCACCGCTTCGGACCGAGTTCCACTGGGATGGAATGGAGTTCATCCGTGATTGATCGCCGTCGCCGCGCAATGCTCGCCGGTGTTTGCCTGCCGGTCGCGTTTGCTCTCGCCTCCTGTTCCACCGAGCCTGAATCAGAACCCACTCCGAATATCGCAGCATCACTCGACCCCTCGGATCTCTCACAGGGCTTGAGCATCGATCCTGTTGCCCTCCTCAGAGCAGACCCGGAAGTGTCCGATGCGGTCAAGGACAGTCTCCGACTGTGCGGTGATGCGAACTTCCCCTACGAAATCCGGTACTCCCCCGTGACAGGCGCCGTTTGGCAAGATGCCGTCGTCAATGTCTTCACCTGCGAGTCTGTCGGCATCTGGGGACGACCCGCCCCACCGGTCAGCTTCATGGTCGCCGGATTCGTCTACCAGATCGACGAATCGGGCGCTCACAAAGTCTTCGGAGTGCAAGACCCAGGACGCTACGTCGTCGGCTCAACCGGAGGATTGTCGGTCATGGTCGACCTGTGCAAAGACCCCGGCATTCCGGAGTTCTGTCAATCGTCGACTGCATACAAGTGGACCGGTGAAGGGTTTGAGAGTGTTCCGTTCCCATGAAAGCGAAGGCCGATGACCGATCCGTTGATTTTGCTGGTCGAAGACGACGCTGTCATCCGCGAAGCAACGCAATTGAATCTCGAACGCAACGGGTTTCGGGTGATCACCGCATCGGGTGGGTTGACCGGAATGGATATGGCGGTCGACGCCAAGCCGGATATCGCCGTCCTCGACGTGATGCTTCCCGACCTGAACGGAATCAGCCTGTGCCGACGCATTCGTGAGGAACTGTCGGTGCCGGTCATCATGCTGTCCGCGCGCGACGACCCGGTCGACATTGTTCTCGGATTGGAAGCCGGTGCCGACGACTACGTCACCAAGCCCTTCGACAGCGGTGTCCTGGTGGCCCGTATCCGAAGTGTGCTCCGGCGGGTCGAATCCCATTCCGGTACGGAGAAAGACATCGTGACTCTCGGCGATCTGGAGATCGATCGCGAGTTGGTGACCGTCACGCGTTCGGGCGCCGAAGTGGCTCTCACACCCACCGAAATGAAGCTGCTCCTGGTCATGGTGAGTGTGCCGCGCAAAGTCTGGTCTCGCTCCGAACTGCTCTCGGACGTCTGGGATTACGACTGGGGCGGCGATACGCGCATCGTCGACGTTCACGTTCAGCGATTGCGCACGAAGATCGGCTCCGAACAGATCCGGACCGTCCGGGGGTTCGGCTACACGATGGACAACCATCGGTGAGATCGCGGGATCTCGCCGCCAAGCTCCCGTCCACCGGGAGGCGGTTGTCGTTTCAGTGGAAGATCGCGGCGGCCATCACGTTCGTGATTGCCGTCGCCTCGATCACGCTCAGTACCGTGATGCATCAAACCTTTTCACACAACCAAGAGGATGCAGCGCGGGCGGCAGCTGATCGCAATCTCCAACTGGTGCTGCAGGACGAAACGGGCAGCATGCGTGCACTGTTCCGCGCCACCACAGATGGTCTCGACGTTCCGGAAGAGTTGCGTCAGGCCGTGGCGGGCGGCAAACGTGCCACCTACCTTGTCGACAGCGGGGACCAGCCATTTGTCTGGGCTGCTGCCGACGTCAACACTCAGGTGGTGGCGATTCGCGTCCCGTACACCGCGCAGCGGGAATCGATCGCCAGCGTCGATCGGACACTTCGCAACGCCACCATCGCAGTGATCGCAGCGGGTGCCGTCCTGGGTGTTCTGCTTGGACTCGCGATGTCGTATCGATTGCGCTCGGCCGCCCGTGCGGCTCGCAAAGTGTCTACCGGAGCGGACATCCGCGTCCGCTCGGTCACCTGGTCGCTTTTCGACGACGAGATCACCGAGCTGGCGGATGCGGTCGACGCGATGTCCGATGCTCTACGGGGACAATTGGACGCCGAGAAGCGCGTGACAGCCAACATCGCGCACGATCTCAGAACACCCATCTCCGGACTGGTCGGCGCCGCAGAGCTCCTGCCACCCGGTAGGCCAACCGAATTGGTGCGCGACGGCGTCCATAAACTCAGGAGGCTCGCCGAGGACGTCATCGAAGTGGCACGCCTCGACACCACCTCCGAGCAGGCTGACATCCAATCGGTGGAACTGGCACCGGTGGTGCGTCACGCGATTTCCACCACAGGAGTCGAGTGTGAAGTGAGTGTTCACGGCACCCCCGTGTCGTACACCGACGCGCGCAGACTGGAGCGGATCATCGCCAACCTGATCTTGAATGCTCGCAATCACGGAAAGTCGCCGATCAATGTCCACGTCGACCACTCCCGCATCACGGTCCGGGATCGGGGCGTCGGGTTCACTGAAGAGTGGCTTCGCCAGGGGCCGAAGAGATTTCAGACCAACTCCGTCGAACGCGGCCCGAACTCGGGCCTGGGCCTCGGCTTGACGATCGTAGTGGGACAAGCGGCGGTCATCGGCGCTCGTATCGACTTCGCGAACCATCCGAACGGGGGCGCGGTGGTGACGATCGACCTCCCCGAATGTTCGGCAGACGAGTTCGATTGACACCGAGGCAGTTCGGTCGATCGGCCGGGACACAGGGTCCCGGCCGATCATTGGTGGTGTCTCGGACTCAAACCTGTCCGACAGCGACTCCGGTGCGAACGTCCGGTGCACCGAGGCGCGCCGCATCAGCGGTCAGGTCATCGGGCTGCTCCTGAGATTCCCGCTCGGCTGCGACACGCAACCGGTAGTGTTCGATCTCCTCGGCAATGTGCTCGGGAGTCCAACCCAGCACCGGCGCAACCAGTTCGGCTACTTCCGCTGCTGCCGCGTCGCCGCGATCGGTAACCTCGATGGAGATGCGGGTACGACGGGTAAGGATGTCGTCGAGATGCTGTGCACCCTCATGGCTCGCAGCGTAGTGGATCTCCGCCTTGAGGTACTCGGGGGCGGAGTCCAACGGCTGCCCCAGTTCCGGTCGCGCCTCGACGAGTTCGAACAACTCGTCAGCCAGAGTGCCGTACCGACCCAGTAGGTGCTCGATGGTCGAAACGTGCAGTCCCGTGCGCTCAGCGGTGAGATGCCGATTGTTGTGCGCGGCAAAGTAGCCGTCGGCACCCACAAGTTGGATACGCTCGGTGCAGGACTTCGGCACCTTCTGTTCCAATCCGTGCACCGCGGAATCGACAGCGTCCTTGGCCATCACGCGGTAAGTGGTGTACTTGCCACCGGCGACCACCGTCAAACCTCGGACCGGACTCGACACCGCATGCTCACGCGAGAGAGTGCTGGTCGAATCCGATTCGCCGAACAGCAACGGACGCAACCCCGCGTACACACCGACGACGTCCTCGTGCGTCAACTCGTCCTGAAGGAGCTTGTTGACATGTCCGAGGATGTAGTCGATATCGCTTCGGCTCGCTGCCGGATGGGCGAGGTCGAGGTTCCAGTCGGTGTCCGTCGTACCGATGATCCAGTGGCTTCCCCACGGAATCACGAACAGCAGACTCTTCTCGGTCCGCGTGATGATTCCGGTCGCAGAGTTGATGCGGTTTCGCGGGACGACCAAATGCACACCTTTCGAAGCGCGAACCTGGAATTGTCCTCGACCACCTACCATTTCCTGAATCTCGTCAGTCCACACACCGGCGGCGTTGATGACCTGACGAGCACGGATCTCGAACGCGCGACCTGTTTCCAGATCCACGGCCTTCACCCCGACTACGCGGTCCTCCTCACGGAGAAAGCCGATCACGCGGGTGCTGTTGACGCACAGCGCGCCGTACTCGGCCGCCGTGCGCGCCAGCATCATCGTGTGGCGGGCGTCATCTACCTGACCCTCGTAGAACTTGACCGAACCCCGGATAGCAGAGCGCTTTCCGGACGGGAACGATTCGAGAGTCTTCTTCTTGCCCACATGCTTGTGGTGTGAGGGAACCCCGCGGCCTGCGCCCATCACGTCGTAGACGCCGATGCCCAGACCGACGTACGGCCGGTCGATCAACTTCTCGAGTGGGTAGATGAACGGCACCGGCTTCGCGAGATGCGGGCACAGCGAATTCAGAACCAGCGACCGCTCACGCAGTGCCTCGAACACGAGCGCAAAATTGAACTGCTCGAGGTAACGCAGTCCGCCGTGGAACAGCTTGCTCGACCTGCTCGAGGTTCCGGACGCGAAGTCGCGAGCCTCCACCAAGCCCACCTTCAGACCGCGAGTTGCGGCGTCGAGCGCGCTACCCGCTCCGACCACGCCACCGCCGATAACGAGGACGTCGAGTTCGGTTTCTTCCAACTTCTTCAGCGACTCCGCCCGCGAGGACGGACTCAATGCTTGTGCTGTGCTCATGAAAACTGTTCCTTCACTTGAAAATAGGTAGAAATGGGGGCGCCGCGATCAGTCTGCGTCGACCCAGTCGAGTGTCCGAGTGACGGCTTTCTGCCAGCCTGCATACAGGCGCTCACGCTCGGCCGAATCCATCGACGGCGTCCAGCTCTTGTCCTTCGCCCAGTTGCTGCGAATGTCGTCCTCGCTCTCCCAGTACCCGACCGCGAGACCAGCGGCGTACGCAGCGCCCAATGCCGTGGTCTCCGCAACGACAGGGCGGATCACCTCGACGTCGAGCAAATCGGCCTGGAATTGCATGAGGAGTTCGTTCGCGACCATTCCGCCGTCGACCTTGAGAACCTTCAAGTCGACACCCGAGTCGAGGTTCATCGCCTCGATCACCTCACGACTCTGGTACGCAGTCGCTTCGAGCACCGCCCGGGCAAGGTGCCCCTTGTTCACGAACCTTGTCAGACCGACGATCGCACCGCGTGCATCCGCGCGCCAATGCGGTGCAAACAGGCCCGAGAACGCGGGCACGAAGTACGCGCCACCGTTGTCGTCCACAGAGCGCGCGTTCACCTCGATGTCGGCCGCGTTGTCGATCATGCCGAGGTTGTCCCGAAGCCACTGGACCAGCGAACCGGTCACGGCGATCGATCCTTCCAGTGCGTAAACCGTTGGCTGCTCACCGATCTTGTAACAGACCGTCGTCAACAAGCCGTTCTTGCTCATCACCTTTTCGGTGCCGGTGTTGAGGAGCACGAAGTTGCCGGTTCCGTAGGTGTTCTTCGCTTCTCCGGGCGAGAGGCAGGCCTGACCGAAAGTCGCTGCTTGCTGATCGCCGAGGATTCCGGCGATCGGCACGCCGGACAACGTTCCGCGTTCGCGCACGAATCCGAAAGTTTCGGACGAGCTGCGAATCTCGGGGAGCATCGATTCGGGGATGCCCATGTCGGCGCAGATCGCCGAATCCCAAGCGAGAGTGTCGAGATCCATCAACAGAGTGCGCGACGCGTTGGTGGGGTCGGTAGCGTGCACTCCGCCGTCGACGCCGCCGGTCATGTTCCACAGCACCCAGGTGTCCATCGTGCCGAAGCACAACTCGCCTGCTTCGGCCTTCTCACGCGCGCCCTCGACGTTGTCGAGAATCCACTTGACCTTGGGGCCCGAAAAGTACGTGGCCAACGGCAATCCGGTGACTTCGGTGTACTTCCTGGGGCCGTCTTCGCCGGCGAGTGCAGTACAGATTCGATCGGTGCGTGTGTCCTGCCAGACGATGGCGTTGTAAACGGGCTTTCCGGTTGCTCGTTCCCAGACCACTGCCGTCTCACGCTGATTGGTGATGCCGACGGATGCGATGTCGGCCGCGGTCAGATCTGCGTTGGCCAAGGCGCCCGCGGTGACGTTGCGGACGTTGTCCCAAATTTCGATCGGATCGTGTTCGACCCAGCCTGCCTGCGGAAAGATCTGTGTGTGCTCGTGCTGTTCGACAGCGACTACGTGCCCACTGTGATCGAAGATCATGCATCGCGTGGAGGTGGTTCCCTGGTCTATCGCGGCTACGAACTGCGCCATCGTGCTACCCCTTTGGTGTCGAAGAAAGTGCGAAAGATTTACTGTCAGAGATGATGATTCGCCATCAGGCCGGTATCGTGGCCGGCTCCTCGGCTGCCTTCTCCACCGACTCGTCAGGCAGGAATCGACCAATCAGCTTGTCGTAGAGGAACACCCCGATCGGAGCGCCGATCAGCGGCCCCACGATGGGCACCCAGAAATACAGGCTCCCGTACTGATCTCGCCAGGCGCTGCCGTAACCGGTGAGATACGACGCCAGCCGCGGACCGAAGTCACGGGCCGGATTGATGGCGTAACCCGCGTTGGTCGCCCATGCGAATCCGATTGCCACCACGATCAAACCGACGACGAAGGGCGCAAGATTCGCGAGCGGCGGAGTTCCCCGAGTATCGGTCACCGCAACGATGAGGAACAACAGGATCGCCGTGCCGATGATCTGATCTATCAGCGCTGATCCCAGACTGACCGGGAGCGTTCCGTTTCCGGGCATCGTCGAGAAGATCGTCTGAGTCGCCGTTGTGTGTCCGGGATCGATGGCATTGAGCATGTCGTTGTAATTCCACCGGACGATCAGGGCCGCGACAAAGGCTCCAGCGGTCTGCGCCAGCGTGTAGGGCAGGACCTTGCGCCAGGAGAATCCCCGGAAGATCGCAAAGGCGAAGGTCACTGCGGGGTTCAGATGAGCACCCGTCACCCGGCCTGCGACATAGATGCCGAACATGACGCCGAGTCCCCAGGCCCACGCGATACTGTCGTGTCCGCCGAGACCCCCACCGCTCCCGCCGGACACAACCTGCGCCACAACTCCGACGCCGAACAAGATCAAGATCATCGTTCCGGCGAACTCGGCTGCCAACTCGCCTGGAAGCCCTAATCGCTTGGCTTTCTCCATCCCCACCCTCACTTCGTTGTGATGCATGTCATAGTTCGGATTGCTGCACCCGTAGCGTAAGGCCGTTTGCACATTCACGCATAGCTCGTGCACATATGTGCAAATGCCCCATTTGCGCACCGTAATGCGGGTAACAGACACACTTCTGGGACTTTGCGTGATCGAGCGCCTCGGCCTGGGCCTACTCGGATAAGATTCGGTTCAATGCTCTTGCACGTACGTGCAGACAGGACGAACCCATGGAAACTCCCACTTCGGACTCCGCTACCTCCGATCCGGCGGACCCGCGCATCGCCGACGCAGTTCAGGCCGCACGCCTCTACTACTTCCAGGACCAGACCATGGCTGCCATCGGCCGCGACATGGGGGTGTCCCGATCCACCGTCTCCCGATTGATCACCTACGCGCGCACCTCGGGTCTCGTCGAGATCAAGATCAGCACCCCGCACGGCCAGGCTCCTCGCATCGAACGCGAGTTCTCGGAACGGTACGGAGTGCGCGCCCACGTGGTGACCGTGCCGGAACTGGTGGGAGATCTCGAGCGACTCGAAAAGGTCGCAACCTTTGCAGGACGCCTGCTGGCGTCGTTCTTCGACAGCGACATGGTGATGGGGATCGCCTGGGGAACCACACTCAGTGAAGTCAGCAAGCACCTTGCCCCCAAACGCACGTACAACTCGTACGTCGTGCAACTCAACGGCGCCGCGAATACTCGCACCACCGGAATCTCTTACGCCAGCGACATCATCAGAACCATCGCCGACGCCTACGGTGCTCTGCCACAAGGATTTCCGGTGCCTGCCTTCTTCGACTACCCGGAAACCCGGGAGCAGCTGTGGCGCGAACGAAGCATCAAACGCGTCTTGGACATGCAGAAGCGAATGGACCTGGCAGTCTTCAGCATCGGCGTACCGGGCGGCAACGTACCGAGTCACGTCTACACCGCCGGATACCTCGAACCCGATGAAGCAGAAGCACTTCGACGCGACGGAGTGGTCGGCGACATCGCAACCGTCTTCTTCCGGTCGGACGGGAGCTACCGCGAAATCGAACTCAACGAGCGCGCGAGCGGCCCGCGACTGGACCTTTTCGAGAAGGTCGCCAGGCGCGTGTGCATCGTCGCCGGAACAGCAAAACTGCCGGCCCTGGAGGGAGCACTACGGGGCGGGCTGATCACCGATCTGATCATCGACGACGTCAGCGCCACCGCGCTGGTGTCCTGACCGCTGCACCAGCTTCTCGATTCCGTCGAGAAGTAAGCCAAGCGAGAAACTGAAATCGAAGGCATCGTCGCCGGCGGCCTCACCCTCCGGGCTGCCGTCCTCGAAGCCGCCTTCCTCGATTGCGGCACTCAGGTAGGGGAATCCCTCCCGATTGATGACACGAGCAATGAGAGCGCCGTATGCGACGTCGTCGTCTGCCGACTGCGCTGAACGAGACGCCAGGTCAGCCGAGAATCGAGCGCGGCCGATGACGAACAACGACACGTTGGTCACCACCTGGAACTTCGACGCGGCGCTCAGGGCGACCCCGTCGAGGGCGCTCAGACCCGCGTCGAGCCACGCCATGTTGTTGGGCCCGGTCGGTGGAGCCGTGATGGGCAGCTTGAGCCACCACGGTCGACTCAGCATCGTGGCATACTCCTGATTCGCCCACGCCTCGAGCTTGACGCGCCAGGTCACGCCGTCGGGAATCACCGGCGGCGGCCCGATCACCCGATCCGAAATCAGTTCGATCAGTTCGTCTTTGCTTGCCACGTAGCGGTAGAGCGACATGGTCGTGAACCCGAGCGCTTTGGCCACGCGGCCCATCGACAGAGCGGTGACGCCTTCTGCGTCGGCCAATTCGATCGCGGTGTCGAGAATTTGCTCGAGACTGAGCCCCTTCTTCGGACCCCGCGTTCCCGACTGGTCCAGTCCCCAGGCCAGTTCAACTGCTCTCGGTAGCGCTCCGCGATCCATAAGCTCCCACTCTTCACTCTTGCCATCATCCTAGAACTGTGTACGCTATAAACACGAGTTTATGACATACACAGTTCTTTTGTTGGAGGTCTCGATGTCAGGAACGATCCCCGCAATCTCGGTCCGCGGACTCCGTAAGCACTACGGCGATCAACAGGTACTGGCTGGACTCGACCTGGCGGTCCCGGCCGGATCGGTGTACGCCCTCCTCGGCGCAAACGGCGCCGGAAAGACCACGGCCGTAAGAATTCTCACCACCCTCATCCCCTTCGACGGAGGCGAGGTCATGGTCGCGGGGCATTCACTGCCCGGAGATCCACAGAACGTTCGGCGGCGCATCAGCGTGACCGGGCAGTACGCAGCCGTCGACACCTTGCTGACCGGATTCGAGAACCTCACCCTACTGGGCGAACTGAATCACCTGGACCGGAAGAACTCCCGTCGCCGTGCCGAGGAATTGCTCGACCAGTTCGTTTTGACGGACTTCGGCGACAAACGCGCCGGCAACTACTCGGGCGGCATGCTCAGACGACTCGACATCGCAATGAGCCTCGTCGCCCGACCGGACGTCGTCTTTCTCGACGAACCCACCACCGGCCTGGACCCGCGAAGCCGCCACGACATGTGGTCGATCGTTCGAGGACTCACAGCGTCAGGCGTCACCATCTTCCTCACCACCCAATACCTCGACGAGGCAGACGAATTGGCCGATACGGTCGGCGTGCTGAGCGGCGGCCGCATCGTCGCCGAGGGAAGACCGGACGAACTCAAACGCCTTGTTCCCGGCGGCCACGTCGCACTGCAATTCGAGAACCTGGCCCAACTCGAACTCGCCGCGGCATCACTGCCGCAGGCGCATTCGAATGCCGAGACCTTGACCCTGCACATCCCTTCCGACGGGGCAGTTCCGTCGATCAAAGCGATCCTCGACTCGATCGACGATCCGTCGATCACCGTCGAGAAGTTCTCCGTTCACACTCCGGATCTGGACGACGTGTTCTTCGCGCTCACCGGATCAGGCCAGCCCGAGATTGCGAGCGTTCGATGACCTCCACCATTGCAATCGATTCCGCGGTGATGCTCCGCCGGAATCTCAAACACGTTCTGCGCAGTCCGGATTCGATGATCACCGCGATAGCCCTTCCGGTCATGCTCATGCTGCTGTTCGTCTACGTCTTCGGCGGCGCCATCAACACCGGTAGCGAGTACATCGACTACGTAGTGCCCGGAATCATCCTTCTGTGCGCCGGTTTCGGCGCCTCGACCACCGCGGTCAGCGTCTCGAGCGACATGAAGGACGGGATCATCGACCGTTTCCGGACCTTGGCGATCTCTCCGTCGTCGGTCCTGACCGGTCATGTACTGGCCAGCGTCGTCCGCAACGTCCTGACTACGGCGATCGTGGTCGTGGTTGCGCTGATCATGGGATTTCGCCCGACCAGCGATCCGTTGCGCTGGCTCGGCGTCGCCGCTGCGATCGTCGCCTTCGTCTTTGCCATGTCGTACCTCTCGACAGCTTTGGGACTCTTGGCCCAGAACCCGGAGGCTGCAAGCGGATTCACCTTCGCCATCATGTTCCTGCCCTACGTCAGCACTGCTTTCGTACCGGCTGAGACCATGCCGTCCTGGCTGCAGGGGTTTGCCCGGCACCAACCGGTGACTCCGATCATCGAGACTGTGCGCGGACTCCTGATGGGCACGCCGATCGGGAACAGCGCGGCCATCGCCCTCGCGTGGTGCCTGGGCATCGCCGCCGTGGGATTCGTGTGGTCGAACTGGCTCTACCGACGAAAGACCGCGAGCTGACCACACAAGAAAGCCCCACACCTGACGGTGCGGGGCTGCTTGTGCTGTGCGCCTTTATTAACCGCGGGGGGTTAATAAAGGCGCACAGTGGATTACTTGGCGTCCAGCAGATCGATCACGAAGACCAAGGTCTTGCCGGAAAGCTGGTGCCCTGCACCGGCGGGGCCGTATGCCAGCTCCGGCGGAATGGTGAGCTGACGGCGTCCGCCGACCTTCATGCCCGGGATGCCGTCCTGCCAGCCCTTGATCAGGCCACGAAGCGGGAACTGAATGGACTCGCCACGGCTCCAGGAAGAGTCGAACTCTTCGCCGGACTCGAACTCGACACCGACGTAGTGAACGTCGACGGTGCCACCGGGAACGGCTTCGGCGCCTTCTCCGACAACCAGATCCTTGATGACCAGATCGGTCGGCGCGGGGCCTTCCTGGAACTCGATTACGGGCTTGCTACTCATGGGTCCTCCTCGTTGAGGCGAAAATTGGGGGCAGGGGCTAGCGGGTGGTGATATCCCGATAGTCACGCTCGGTGTAGCCGGTGTAGATCTGGCGCGGGCGGCCGATCTTCGTAGCCGGATCCTCGTGCATTTCACGCCAGTGCGCAATCCAGCCGGGCAGACGGCCCATGGCGAACAGCACCGTGAACATGCGCGGCGGGAAGCCCATCGCGCGGTAGATGAGGCCGGTGTAGAAGTCGACGTTCGGGTAGAGCTTGCGCTCGATGAAGTAGTCGTCCGTGAGGGCGGCCTCTTCGAGTTGCATTGCGATGTTGAGCAGTTCGTCGTCGCCGCCGAGCTTGGCGAGGATGGTGTGCGCGGTTTCGCGGACCAGCGCAGCGCGCGGATCGTAGTTGCGGTAGACGCGGTGTCCGAAGCCCATGAGCTTCACGCCGTCTTCCTTGTTCTTGACCTTGCGGACGAACTCGGCTGCGGTGCTGCCGCTGGCCTTGATCTCGTCGAGCATCTCGAGCACTGCCTGGTTGGCGCCGCCGTGCAGCGGGCCCCACAGTGCGTTGATGCCGGCCGAGACGGAGGTGAACAGGTTGGCGTCCGACGAGCCGACCATACGCACGGTCGACGTGGAGCAGTTCTGCTCGTGGTCGGCGTGCAGGATCAGCAGCATGTCGAGTGCCTTGGCGACCTCGGGATCACCCTGGTACGGCTCGGCGGGGAAGCCGAACGTCATACGCATGAAGTTCTCGACCAGGTTCAACGAGTTGTCCGGGTACAGGAACGGCTGTCCGACGGACTTCTTGTACGCGTACGCAGCGATGGTCGGCAGCTTCGCGAGAAGACGGATGGTGGACAGTTCCACCTGCTCCGGATCCTCGGGATCGAGCGAATCCTGGTAGTACGCCGACAATGCGTTCACTGCGGACGAGAGAACCGGCATCGGGTGAGCGTTGCGCGGGAATCCGTCGAAGAACCGCTTGAGGTCCTCGTGAAGCAGGGTGTGTCGACGGATGCGGTCCGTGAAGGACTCGAGCTGGGCGTCGGTCGGCAGTTCGCCGTAGATCAGCAGGTAGCTGACCTCGATGAACGTCGACTTACCTGCCAACTGCTCGATGGGATATCCGCGGTAACGCAGGATTCCCTTCTCACCGTCGATGTAGGTGATTGCAGAACTGGTGGATGCAGTGTTCACAAAACCGGGGTCAAGGGTGGTGTACCCCGTTGTGGCCAGCAGCTTTCCCAGCTCGATGCCGTCATTGCCCTCTGTTGCCCTGGCAATGGACATCGTGTACTCACCACCGGGGTAAGTAAGCGTGGGCTTTGTGTCATTGTCAGCGGGCACGAAGGATCCCTCTCAAGCTCGAACCAACGAGTAACTACATGCGATCAACTAGAAACTAGTCGCACGGGAGAGATCGTGCCGAAGGAGGGTCGCTCCACGGCTATTTTTCGGGTACTCACGAACCCGACATACCCACCGAAACTGAAACATGTTCCAGTCTGGGCTTTCCCACTCGCGTGACCGGTACTCCAGTCTACGGAATCGCGCATTTACCCACACTGATCTGCAAATCTCGGCTGCAATTCGCAAATGGGAGCAACGTCGGACCTTCCGGACCACTGACACGGGGTACCGAAAACCGATTGTTATCGGCTGATGCCTACTTGGTGTTACACGATCCCACGGTATGAGAGCCGGATCACAGCGCCTTGATGCCCCAGCTACCCGTCCACGTCTGACCCGGATGAAGCACCAGGAGATCGATGCCCGAGTTGAAGGCGTCAGGCGGGCAGGTCATCGGCTCCAAAGCCAATGCGCGGCCGCGATCGGGATACCCCTTGTCGTTGGCGGGATCTGCGATGAAGGCCTGAATCCACGGGAACTCGCGGTTGGTCCACAGGGCAGTGCCCGTTCCATCCGGAGCCAGCAGCTCGTGTTGCGTGCGACCACTGCCGTCGACGACGTCCAATGCGCTGTACGGAGTGTCCAACTGCACCCCGGCAAGCAGTCTCGGTGTCCGGAAGTCGTAGTCCGTACCGGCGACTGCCTGCGAATACGCGTTCGGCAGCATCCTCGCCGGATCGATCGGCAACCGTGTGCCTGCTGCCAGATGCAGAGCACATTCGTCGAGCGGAAAGTCGCCGGCGCGAATGAAGGTGTGCATTCCGAGCCCGAACGGCGACGAGGTCGCACCCTTGTTCGTGGCCGTGTGCGTGACGGTCAGTCCGTCGGCACCGACCTCGTAGGCGACCGTCAGCTGCAACGGATAGGGCCAACCCTTGTGAAGTCCCACGTCGACCGACAGTTCGACGCGCTCGTACGTGTGGTCCACGAGGCTCCAATTGCGACGCCGGACGAACCCGTGGCTCGCGTTCCCCAGCGCAGGTTCGGTGATCTCGAGTTGATGCTCGATCCCGTCGAACATGAAGTGCCCGTCGCGAATTCGGTTGGGCCACGGCGCGAGAACCAATCCGGCCGACAGCGGTGGCTTCGATCCGAGTGCCCAGGTCTCGGTCAGCGCGCGCTGACCGTTCGGTCCTTCGTGATCGAGTAGCCGCAACCCGGCACCGGCCGCGGCGATCTCGGCTCGATAGCCTCCACCACGGATCTCGAACCCTCCCCTACCCGTGCTGTGCGGCGCAGTCATACGTACCAGTTTCCACCACGAGCGACCGGTTAACCAGGACGTCAGACGGCGCGTCCCACCTTGTAGCGAACGAATGCCGGAAATGCGAGGGCAGAAAGGACAACACCGACAATCACCAGGAAGCCGCCGCCCGCTGCCGCGACACCGGTCCCGAACAGGAAGGCTGCACCGCCGTGCAGCACGTCACCGATACGCGGACCACCTGCCACGACCACGATGAACACGCCCTGCAGTCGTCCGCGCATGTCGTCGGTTGCCACTTGCTGGAGCATCGTGCTGCGGAAAGCCGCCGAGACCATGTCGACGGCTCCGCCGAATGCCAGGAATGCGACCGCCACCCAGAGCAGAATCACACTGGAACCGGGACTCGCGAAGTACACGGCAACGCCGAAGCCGACCATGGACAGCCCCCACAGCGCGATGCAGACCAGAACGGCTCGCCCCTGGTACTGAACCCGTGGCAACCAACCCGAGAAGACTCCGCCCAGAACGGCTCCCACCGACATCGCCGCGAACAGCAGTCCCAGCGCAAAACCGCCGCTGGCGGGGTCACCGAAGGATTCGTGAGCGATCTCCGGGAACAGTGCTCGCGACATCCCGAACACCATCGCGATGATGTCCACCACGAACGACGCGAGCAGAACCTTCTGCGTCGCGAGATACGTGAAACCGCCGAGGACCTCGCTCAATCCGGCTCGCCGAGACGTTCCGGTCGGCGGAATCGCCGGGAGCTTCCATACCGCCCACAGTGTGGCGAGAAGAAAGATCGAGTCGAGCAGGTACAGCAGTTGCAGACCGGCCGACGGTATGAGGACACCCGCCAGTAGCGGGCCGGCTATCGCACCGAACTGCACGACAGTCATGTTCAGCGAGTTCGCGGCCGGTAACTGCCTGCCCGGAATCAACCGAGGGATGATCGCCGCTCGCGTCGGCTGGTTCACCGCGAAGAACGCCTGTTGAACCGAGAACAATCCGAGCACCAACCACACGTTGTTCACGTTCAGGGCAGCCTGGATCCAGAACAGTACCGACGTGACGCCGAGTCCGATCGAGGTGATCATCAACAGCCGTCGTCGATCCATGACGTCGGCCAGTGCGCCGCCCCACAGACCGAAAACGACCAGCGGGACCAGACCGAAGATTCCCGTCAGACCGACGTAGGCCGAGCTTCGGGTGATCTCGTACACCTGTTGCGGTACGGCGACCACGCTGAGCTGAGCGCCGATGACGGTGACGATGCCGGCCGTCCACAGCCGTCGATAGTCGCGATTCTCGAGCGGAGTCGTGTCCGCGAGTAGCCGGCTCACGGCTGGAGACGGACGGCGGACCACTGTCCGTCGACCAGGCTCGTGCGAACTCGATTGTGCATGCGGTTCGCGCGTCCTTGCCAGAACTCGACAGACTCGGGCCGAATCAGAATCCCGCCCCAGTTCGGTGGCACCGGAATCTCACCGTCGACGCCGAATCGAGCAGCGACCTCACGCAGTTGCTCGTCGAGATCGGCACGCGAGTCGATCGGACGAGACTGCGACGACGCCCACGCGCCGAGCTGTGAACCGCGAGGCCTGGTTCGCCAATACTCCTGCGTCAGTTGAGCACTCACCCGCTCGGTGGTGCCGCGGACGATCACCTGCCTGGCAAGGGTCAGCCACGTGAAGTTCGCCGACGCGTACGGGTGGGCGTCGAGGTGACGAGCCTTGTCGGATCCGTAGTTGGTGAAGAAGAGGACGCCGTCCTCGCTGAGCCCTTTGCAGAGCACGGTGCGCGACGCCGGACGGCCACCGTCGTCCACCGTCGACAGAGTCATGGCGTTGGGCTCCGGCGCGTCAGCTTCGACGGCGTCCACGAGCCATTGGCGCATGAGGGGCAGCCAACCGGTTTCGACAACCGAAGTATCCAATTCCGCACTCATGCGGTCCTCGACGGACTCCGATTCGCTGCCTGCTTGCGGATAGCCCACACGCATGGCCGCGAGTTCGTTGTCCACCGCCTGCGGGTCCTGACGTTCATTCGACACAGCCGAGAACGCTACTCCCGGGTACTCACTGGCCAACGGCTACGCGGCACGCGCTAAAGTTTGCCGTGGCTAGACCCGACCCGGACCGCGAGCCGCACCAGCGACAGCGCCGAATCGGGACGAGACGATTGCGCAGTACAAAACACGGTGCGTGCTCATCCCTGCGAGCACCGAGGCGCAGTCACTGAAGCTGAGGCAGTGCGACTGTAGACCTGGCGCACTCGAACGAGGAGAGTCCACGAGAATGGCAGCGAGCGCAGCAATACCGGACGATTTTGTGAGCGGACTCGAAGGCGTCGTCGCCTTCACCAGCGATATCGCAGAACCCGACAAGGACGGCGGCGCACTGCGCTACCGCGGAGTCGACATCGAAGACCTGGTCGGCCAGAGGGTCACCTTCGGCAACGTATGGGCCCTTCTCGTCGACGGCCGCTTCGGCCCCGGCCTCCCGCCGGCCGAGCCGTTCCCCCTCCCCATTCACACCGGCGACGTCCGTGTCGACGTTCAGGCCGGACTGGCGATGCTGGCTCCCATCTGGGGCTACCAGCCGCTCCTCGACATCGATGACGAGACCGCCCGCGACCAGCTCGCCCGCGCATCCGTCATGGCGCTGTCGTACGTCGCGCAGTCCGCTCGCGGCATCTACCAGCCGGCAGTCCCGCAGAGCCGCATCGACGAGGCCAAGACCGTCACCGAACGCTTCATGGTTCGCTGGAAGGGTGAGCCCGATCCGGCACACGTCGAGGCAATCGACGCGTACTGGGTCTCGGCAGCCGAGCACGGCATGAACGCCTCCACCTTCACGGCCCGCGTCATCGCCTCCACGGGCGCCGACGTCGCGGCTTCGCTTTCCGGCGCCATCGGCGCGATGTCGGGCCCGCTGCACGGCGGCGCACCGGCCCGCGTTCTTCCGATGATCGAAGAGACCGAGAAGACCGGCGACGCCCGCGCGCTGGTCAAGGGAATCCTCGACCGCAAGGAAAAGCTCATGGGCTTCGGACACCGCGTCTACCGCGCCGAAGATCCCCGTGCACGCGTGCTCCGCGCCACGGCCAAGCGCCTCAACGCTCCCCGCTACGAGGCTGCCGCAGCTCTCGAGCAGGCTGCACTGGCAGAACTGCGTGAGCGTCGTCCCGATCGCGCGATCGAGACCAACGTCGAGTTCTGGGCCGCCGTCATCCTCGACTTCGCCGAGGTTCCCGCGCACATGATGCCCGCCATGTTCACCTGTGGCCGCACCGCCGGCTGGTGTGCACACATCCTCGAGCAGAAGCGTCTCGGTAAGCTGGTACGCCCGGCCGCCATCTACACCGGCCCGGCGCCCCGTACTCCGGAGTCGGTCGAGGGCTGGGACCAGATCAGCCACGCGTAGTACCCCGCTCGAATTCGCCAATCACGGTAGTACAGAACACAAGTGAAGGAACAGAAAGAAGCGATGACCTCCACACCGATCATCCCCGCCGACCTCAAGCCCGCCGACGGACGCTTCGGCTGCGGTCCTTCCAAGGTTCGCCCCGAGCAGCTGCAGTCCCTGGTCGAGGTGGGCGCTTCGGTGTTCGGCACCAGCCATCGCCA
The DNA here is from genome assembly GCF_029269915.1 of Rhodococcus sp. C3V. NCBI lineage: Bacteria > Bacillati > Actinomycetota > Actinomycetes > Mycobacteriales > Nocardiaceae > Rhodococcus > Rhodococcus sp. C3V. Next base: position 772,548 of record NZ_JARJBE010000001.1, on the reverse strand, counting down.
GAAGCCGGTCAAGAACGTTGTGGCCAGCATTCGTTCCGGCCTCGCCGATCTGTTCTCACTGCCCGAGGGCTACGAGGTCGTCCTCGGCAACGGCGGAACCACTGCGTTCTGGGATGCGGCCGCATTCGGCCTCATCCGCGAGAAGTCGCTGCACCTGACCAACGGCGAATTCAGCTCCAAGTTCGCTTCGGTCGCCAAGGCCAACCCGTTCATCGGTGACCCGATCGTCGTTTCCGCCGATCCGGGCAGCGCACCGGTGCCGGTCTCCGACCCGTCCGTCGATCTCATCGGCTGGGCGCACAACGAGACCTCCACCGGTGTGTCGATCCCCGTCTCGCGTCCCGCGGGTTCGGAGAACGCACTGATCGCCATCGACGCCACCTCGGGCGCCGGCGGACTTCCTGTCAATGTCGCCGATTCCGACGTCTACTACTTCGCTCCGCAGAAGTGCTTCGCTGCAGACGGCGGACTGTGGATCGCGCTGATGAGCCCGGCCGCCCTCGAGCGCGTCGCGGAGATCAAGGATTCGGGACGCTGGACGCCTGACTTCCTCTCACTGCCCATCGCCGTGGACAACAGCTCCAAGGATCAGACGTACAACACCCCGGCCCTGGCCACCCTCTTGCTCTTCGCCAACCAGATCGAGTGGATGAACAGCAACGGCGGCCTCGACTGGACCACCGCTCGCACCGCGGATTCGTCCTCGCGCCTGTACAACTGGGCCGAGGCCAGTGAGTTCGCAACGCCGTTCGTCGCTGATCCGGCACACCGCTCGCAGGTTGTCGGCACCATCGACTTCAACGACGACGTCGACGCTGCCGAGGTGGCAAAGATCCTGCGCGCCAACGGAATCGTCGATACCGAGCCGTACCGCAAGCTCGGCCGCAACCAGCTGCGCGTCGGCATGTTCCCGGCCATCGACCCCGATGACGTCACCGCTCTCACCAAGAGCATCGACTGGGTCGTTTCTCAGCTCGGCTGATTTTCACATTTGCTTCACCGCTCGGCCCCCGGCATGACGTCGGGGGCCGAGCGTCGTTTGCGCCAGGCCTTGTGAGCTACCACACCGGTGGTCGGATCCGAGGTCATCTCGCCCTGCGTGTCCTGCCGAGTCCATGGTCACGAATGAATTACAGTTGAGCGCGGCGCAAAGTCGCGAGCCGGCGCGATAAGGAGGTCAATGTGCGAGAGCTTCGAGTGATCGGACTTGAACCCGATGGATCGCATGTGGTGTGCGCAGATGCTGAAACCGGCCAGAAATTCCGGCTTCCCGCCGATGACAAACTTCGTGCAGCTTCCCGCGGAGACGTGGCTCGACTCGGCCAGATTGAGATCGAAATGGAAAGCCAACTCCGTCCCCGCGAAATTCAGGCGCGCATTCGTTCCGGTGCTTCCGTAGAGCAGGTCGCCGAAGAAGCGAAGATCCCCATCAGCAAGGTCGAGCGCTTTGCGTACCCCGTTCTGCTCGAGCGCTCCCGCGCCGCGGAAATGGCGCAGGGCGGACACCCGGTGCGCGACAACGGTCCGACAGTTCCCACCCTCTCCGAAATCGTGACCCACGCATTCCGCGCCCGCGGCCACAGTATCGACGAGGCCACCTGGGATGCCTGGCGCGACGAGGACAATCAGTGGGTCGCCCAGCTGCAGTGGCAGGCCGGCCGCACCACCAACGCCGCGCACTGGCGCTACCAGCCCGACGCGCACGGCGGAACGATCGTCGCACTCGACGACGCAGCATTCGACTTGATCGATCCTGACTTCGGTCGCCCACTCCGCGGCCTGGTACCGGTGGTCTCGAACGAACCGGAACAGCTCGAACTGTCCCGATTCGACGTCGAACCGGTGGCGGAGATCGAGCCCGAGCCCGCAGCAGTTTCCGAGCGGACAGCAGTTTCCGAGCGCACAGTAGTCCCCGAGCGGACGGTGGTGGCGGAACGGATCGTGGCGCCCGAACCGATTGCTGTCGAGCCGGAAACCGTCGTCACCGAAGAGGTTCCCGAACCCGCACCGGATGTGACCCCGAAAACCGCTCCGCAGCAGACGCAGACCAAGGACAAGCGCGGACGGCCTGCTCTTCCCTCGTGGGACGACGTACTCCTCGGGGTCCGCAGCAGCGGTCGCTGACCCGAAGGAAAGTATTCTTCTTTCGAGCGAGGCTGAGGAGAGAGGGCTGCCGGTGGCTGCACGGGTATCGACGATCTGGTTTCTGGGCGGCGCAGACGCTCGCACCGAATTGAGCAGGTACCCACAGCCGGATCAGACCGAGGCCCTGAAAATCGCCATGTCGCTGTACCCGGACAAGGAGTTCGAGTCGCTCGGGCCTCAGCCGCTGTCGATGGCCGCGACGGTGAGCCCCGGCTACGTCTTCGTCGGCGCGTACGGCCGAGTGAGTGTCGTCTGCAGCTCCGAACTCAGCACCTTCGTCCCCTCGAAACTGCCTGATTCCTGGCACCTTTCGGCAGAGGGTGGCTCGACGCTGTTGATCAGCTCCGTCCCCGAAACCGCGCAGGGTTCGTTTGCACTGTGGGAGGACGGCGAGCTACGACGCTCGTTCAGTGCCATCCCGATCGACATCGTCGAAAATCTGGGGATCCCCCAGACCTGGGAACTGGAATTCTGGGCCGGCAACCATCCCCTGCGTTACCCGCCCGGGATCCTGCCTGATCCGCAGTCGCTTCCGTTCCACCCGCAACAGTTCGCGGAGTCCGCCAACCTCGAGTGGCTGGGATTTCGATACACCGGCGCGCCGCGAGAACACGAACTCGACATAACGCAGATTCTCCTGTGGGGCTTCAAGATTCACCGACCCGGCGAGGCACCCAAACCTGCACCCCCAGCCCCCGCGCCGATGCCCGAGCAGGCGCCGACAGAGGTACCCATGCCCGAAAACATGCCGCCGATCCACGACGCACCGGTGGCCAAGCCGCGCGGCCGCCTCGCTCGGTACTTCGGCTTCAAGTAGCGCCGAGCAGCCTCACAGGTTCACGCGGCTATCGCTGCGATCCACCCGAGCGGTACGCCGGCTACCGCGCCGTAGACCACCCATCGCCAGACGGGGACGGCTCGCCAGCGCCAGACGGTCGGCGCAAGTCCGCCTACCGCAATGACATTGACGACAACCGCCAGGAGCACGTTCACGTTGCCCAGCGCGACACAGAACGCCGCGACGGCACTGGTCGAGAGCATGGCTGCGAACACCGACACCGCGATTCCGGTGAACCAGGGCGTGCGGTCCTGAGTCACCGGCCGGTCCTGACACGTTCGTAGAAGGCCATCGCCGCTGCGGTCGCGACGTTGAGCGAGTCGGTGCCGGGTGCCATCGGTATCTTGGCACGAATGTCGGTGGCCCGCATCGCATGTTCGGTCAAACCTGGCCCCTCGGCGCCCAGCAGTAGCGCTACCTTCTCCCCGGTCATCGCTTCGGCCAAAGTGACCGCTTCCGGATTCGGAGTCAAGGAAATGAGCTGAAAACCGTTGCCACGCAGCTCATCCAAGTCGTGTGGCCACTTTGCCACATGCGCGAAGGGCACTCGCAGCACGTGCCCCATCGACACACGGACCGACCGCCGGTACAGCGGGTCGGCACAACCCTTCCCGAACAGAACTGCATCGACACCGAGCCCCGCCGCGTTGCGGAACATCGAGCCGAGATTCTCGTGATCGTTGACGCCTTCGAGGACCACGACGGTCTTCGCGTCCTTCAACACGTCCGAGACCGCGAGCGGTGCCGGGCGTGCTGCTGCAGCGAGGACGCCGCGGTTGAGGTGAAATCCGACGACCTCGGCCATCACTTCGGCGCTCGTACGGTAGAACGGCACGTCCACACCGTCGAGATCGTCAGCGAGCTCCAGGAGCCGTCGTTCGACGCCGAGGAGACTGATCGGCTCGAACCGCGAAGTCAGCAGTCGCTGAGTGACGAACACTCCCTCGGCGATGACCAGTCCCTTGCCCTCCGGCAGGTCGGGGCGCCGATCCGAAGAGTTGAGATCGCGAAAGTCATCCAGCCGGGGGTCGGCGGGATCTGAGATGTCGATGACGTGAACCACGGGTCTATCGTGCCGTACGCACCGCGAGCCCCCCACCACTACTCCCGACCTAGCGCAACAGCGTGACAAAATGCGCGTCGAGCACCTGGCTGATCACCTCTGGATTGGTTCGCTCGGGATTGTCGACGCCGTGCGACGCGAGCCCGTCGGCGAGCGCATGCAATCTCATCGCCTCGATGTCGACCGAGGCACCCGGCCGTAGAAAACCAGCTCGATGCGCCGCTTCCACGAACGAACGAAAGTGCTCGAACAAGGTCCGGTCTGTCTCGTCACGCACCGCCGTCAACGCCGAATCGGTCTGGGCGGCAGCAGCAAAGGCCTCCCAAACCTGCATTTCTTCACGCCGATCTTGGTCGAGGGGAACGAACTGATCGGTGAACTGACGGATCGCGCGGCGGATGTCGGGATCGAAGTCGATGCCGGCAATCCTTTCCTCCACCCGGACGGTCACGAGCGTCATCGCGAACAGCAAGAGTTCGGACTGCGTCGCGAAGAAGTGCCGTAGCGACCCCGTCGACATCTTCGCCTCGTCCGCGACCGCCCGGACGCTGGCGCTCGCCACACCGTCTCGACGGATCACACGCCACACGGCCTCGGCGATCTCTTCACGCCGCTCATCCGGACTGCTACGTTTCACCACTTCACAAAACTAACACAGCTGTGCTAGTTTTCGATCACTAACACAGTCGTACTAGAAATGAGCTGATGTCATGATCGTCCACTTGATCATCGCGTGCGAAATCATGTTCTGGGTGTTCATCGCCGCAGGTCTCGCGGCCCGCTATCTACTGCGCCGCAAAACGCTGGGCGCCGCACTGCTCATCTGCGCGCCGCTGGTGGATGTCGTACTGCTCGTCGCCACAGCCCTCGATCTTCGTGGCGGTGGCGAGGCGAACTTCACCCATGGGCTTGCCGCGGCCTACATCGGATTCTCCGTCGCGTTCGGACACAGCCTCATCTCCTGGGCCGACGCCAGGTTCGCCTACCGATTCGCCGGCGGCCCGGCTCCCGTCGCACCACCCAAGTACGGGAGTGCGCGAGCACTGCGCGAATGGCGCGAGTTCGGCAAAGCCGCGATCGCCTGGGCCGTCGCGTGCGGACTTCTCGGCGCGGCCATCTTCCTCGTCGACGACCCCACCCGTACTGGAGCCCTCGACGGATGGATCAGCAAGCTGACAGTGGTACTCGCAATCTGGGGAGCAATCGCCCTGAGCTACACGGTGTTTCCCAAGCGTGAGAAGGTCACGGCGCGCGGCTAGCCTCGACTGCCTGTTCGGTCGCGTCGCATACGATCACCGGACGCAGGACGAAAACCGGCAGCCTGCCACCGTCTTCCGGTCGCGCAAGACGAAGTTTCAGCCCTTCGCTGCGTAGCAGGTACACCCCGGCCACAGTGCCCGAGACGAGCGAGATCACTCCGCCCACGATCAAGGGCGCACGTGGGTCCACGGAGTCGGCGAGCCAACCCAGCAACGGGCTTCCCAGCGGTGTGCCACCGAGGAAACTGAGCATGTAGATACCCATCACCCGCCCGCGCATCTCGGAAGGCACCGACATCTGCAGGATGTTCATCGCGGACGTCGTGAACGTCAACGTCAGTGCGCCCGTGGGGATCAACATCAGCGCCACCAACGCGTAGGTAGGCATCAATCCCACCGCGACCTCGAACACACCGAAAGCCACGGCGGCACCGAGGAACGTCCGCAACCGCGGCGCTTCCTTCCGTCTTGCGGCGTACGCAGCGCCGGCAAGGGTGCCCACGGCGAGCGTCGTGGACAGCAATCCGTAACCGTCGGCCTCGAGGCCGAACGTGTTGCGCGCCATCACCGCCAGGCTGATCGCGAAGTTCAGGCCGAAGGTCGAGACCATGAAGACCGACACCATGATCACGCGAAGGTCCTTGCGGCCCCATACATATCGGAACCCGTCGCGCACCTGCCCCTTGGTGCGCGGGGCCGGTTCCGACGGGATCAACTCCTTCTTGTTCATCAGGTAGAGCGCGATGAGCACCCCACCGAATGTTGCGACGTTGAGCAGGAACACCCACCCTGTTCCGATCAGGTTGATCAGCACACCCGAGATGGCCGGACCGACGATGCGGGCCGTGTTGAACGTCATGGAGTTGAGCGCGATGGCGTTGGACAGGTGTTCCTTGCCCACCATTTCGATGGTGAACGATTGACGCACGGGTGCGTCGAGCGCCGAGACACAGCCGAGGGCAAAGGCAATCAGGAAGACATGCCACAACGCGACGAGCCCACCGACGTCCAACAGACCCAACACCAGCGCGCATACCGCACTCGCCCACTGCGTGAAGATCAGGATCCGACGCTTGTCGTACCGATCGGCCAGCACCCCACCCCACACCGACAAGAACAGCGTCGGGCCGAACTGCAAGGCCATGACGATGCCCACCGCCAGCGCGTTGCCGTCCGAGAGCGTCAGTACCAGCCAGTCCTGGGCGATGCGTTGCATCCACGTGCCGACCAGAGAAACGATCTGTCCGGAAGCCCAAAGGCGGTAGTTGCGGTTGTGGAGCGCGGCAAACATGCCGGAATCGGGGTCTCGGGGCACCCCACTATCTTGCCCCTCGAGTAATTCGTTTGGGCAACGACCTCTAGGTAGCGGAGCTACGCGTCCTCTAACTCACGGAGCTACTCCGTCTTGTTGACCATCTCGGTGATGATCTCGACGGCACCGCGCAGCGTCGCGAGTTCTTCGCCACCCAGCCCGGCCAGCTGCTCGTTCATCCACGCCTCGCGCGCATGGGTTTCGTCCGCGAGCAACGCCTGCCCGGCGTCGGACAGATTCACGATGATCTGACGACCGTCCGTGGGATGCGGCGAGCGCTCGACCAGACCGAGCTCGGCGAGAGAAGCAACAACGCGCGTCATCGACGGCGGCTGCACTTTCTCACGTGCTGCGAGTACGCCAGGAGTCATCGGGCCGTACTGATCCAGGCTCGCCAAGGCGGACAGTTGCGTCAGCGATACCTGAGCGTCGACTCTGCGGCCGCGCAGATGCCTGGTGAGACGCACTACAGCCAGGGAAAGATCGCTGGCCAGCGCACGAGTTTCGGTGGTCACGCGTCAGACAATACGTCAAGAGCTGGCCGGTAGCTCACGTAATCGAATACCGGTCAACCCTGATTTCACGTAAGGGCGTCGGTAATGGGTCCGACAGTGAAGTAGGCCACAAAAAGTGCCGCCACGATCCAGAGCAACGGGTGGATCTTCTTGATACCACCGCTGGCAGCGTGCAGGACCACCCATGAAATGAAGCCGACGCCGATGCCGTTGGCGATCGAGTAGGTGAACGGCATGACGATCATGGTCAGGAACGCCGGGAGAGCAACCGAGAACTTGGTGAAATCGATGTCTCGGACCTGCCCGATCATCAGCGCACCGACGACGACGAGGGCAGGCGCAGCTGCCTCGATCGGCACGACGGAGTAGAGCGGCGTCAGGAACATCGCGACGAGGAAGAGCAGTCCGGTCACGACGTTTGCCAGGCCCGTGCGGGCGCCTTCGGCGATACCCGACGCGGATTCCACGAACACGGTGTTCGACGACGCCGAAGCGCCACCGCCGACGATCGCGCCCGCGCCTTCGACGACAAGCGCGCGACCGACGTTGGGGAGGTTTCCGTCCTTGTCGGTCAGGCCGGCTTCCTTACCGAGACCCGTCATCGTGCCCATGGCGTCGAAGAAGTTCGCGAGCACGAGGGTGAAGACAAGCAGGCTGGCGGCCAGAACACCGATGCGGGTGAATGCGCCGAAGATGCTGACGTCGCCGACCAGGCTCAGATCAGGCATACCACCGAGCATCTCCGGGATCGCGGGGATGCTGAGGTTCCAGCCCTTGGGGTTGGTTCCGAGCGAGGGTCCGACGTCGGCAACTGCCTCGATGATCGCGGCGAGGATCGTCGTGACGACGATGCCGATCAGCAGTCCACCACGAACCTTGCGCACGACCAGAACACCCATGAGCAGCACACCGAAGATGAACACCACGGTCGGCCACGAAGCGATCGAGCCGTTGATTCCGAGTCCGACGGGAACCGTCGTACCGGCGGCATCGGGGATACGGCGGACGAATCCGGCGTCGACCAGTCCGATGAAGGCGATGAACATGCCGATACCGGCCGCGATCGCGGACTTCAATGCCGAGGGAATCGCATTGAACACCGCAGTTCGGAAACCGGTGAGTGCCAACAGAACGATGATCACACCGTCGATGACCACCAGGCCCATCGCCTCGGGCCAGGTGACCTGAGGTGCGATTGTGACGGCGAGCAGGCTGTTGATGCCGAGACCCGCGGCGATGGCAAACGGATAGTTGGCAACGACACCGAAGACGATGCTCATCAGGCCCGCAACCAGAGCGGTGACCGCAGCCACCTGGTTGACCGGAAGGATGTTGCCGAGAACGTCGGTCTTCGCTGCAGCGTCGTCAGCCGAGAAACTGCCGAGGATCAGGGGGTTGAGGACCACGATGTAGGCCATCGCCACGAAGGTGACGACACCGCCGCGAATCTCGGTCGAGATCGTCGACCCTCGTTCGCTGATCTTGAAATAGGTGTCGAGGATCTTGCCGGGTGCCGCCATGTTTGTTCTTTCCCCATCGCTGTAGGTCGCCGTGTGCCGGCGCACATGAAGCCGGTCGCACTAGGGAGAGTAGGCCACCGGGGTACGGGTAGCGTTAATTTTGTGACGGAGACTCGCAACACAACAGGCCTGATCGGCAAATTGTCCGCACCCGCGCCGGCACTGATCATCGGCACCGCGTTGTGGGTGATCGCCACGATCGTGGTCGCGATGAGCGGCGATCGTTGGTCGGATGCACTCCCGATCTGTTACGCGGGTATCGGAGTCGGCTTCCTCGGCTTCGCTCTGTTCTCCATTCAACGACGCGCAGCTGTGCGCGGTGACAAGGGCGCACAACAGGGCGCCGGTCTGGTCGACTGAGCAGGTCGATTCACCCTTTCAGTATGGTAAGCCTACCCTGCACTCTCGTGTCGGTCTTAGCTTGTCAATGCTGAAAGGAACCACGTAGCCGTGAAGATCTCCCACCGAAATCGTTGGAAAAGCCGAGGACGTTGGACGAGACTGACATCCGTTGCTGTGGTCGCCCTGGTCGGCACAGCACTCGTCTCCTGCAGTTCGAACGACGACGCAGCAAGTAGTTCGTCGAGTTCCGGTGGTGGCGCCTTCCCCGTCACGATCGATCACGCTTTCGGCAGCACCACGATCGATTCCGAACCACAACGGATCGTCACCGTCGGTTACAACGACGAGCAGGCTCTGTTGGCTCTGGGCATCAAGCCCGTCGGAATGGTCAACCAGTACCCGGGCGAACCGGACGTCAACCGCACGTGGCCATGGGTCACCGGCCCTTGGGGCGGAACCGAACCGACCGTCGTCGGCAGCAATCCCGAAACCACGATCAGCGTCGAAAAGATCGCTGCGCTAGAGCCCGACCTGATCCTCGCGCTCTACTCGAGCATCGACAAAGACCTGTACAGCACACTTTCCGCGATCGCCCCGACCGTCGCGAAGGATCCGGCCTACGGCGACTACGCAACTCCGTGGCAGATCACGACGAAGACCGCAGCGAAGGCAGTGGGTCGCGAAGCCGACGGCGAGAAGTTGGTCGCCGATATCGACAAGCAGTTCGCCGACGCCAGAAGCGCTCACCCGGAATTTGCAGACCAGACCGCGGTGATCATCAGCGTCGACGCGACCCCGGAGTTCTACGCCTTCTCCTCCGAGGACGCCCGCGGACGGGTTCTCGGCAGTCTCGGATTCAAACCTGCTCCCGCGGTCGAGGCCTTGATGAACGGTGAGTTCTACGCGCCGATCTCCACCGAACGACTGGATCTTCTCGACGTGGACCGTCTCGTTGTCATCGGCAATCCCGATGCCGCACAGGCGGTCCGAAACAACCCTGGCTTCCAGCAACTCGACGTGGTCAAGGACAATCGCGTCGTCTACGTCAACGACGATCAGGCTCCGCAGGTCGGTGCGGCCTTGACCGCAAGCTCGGCACTGAGCTTGCCGTGGGCCACGAGCCAACTACTCGCCGAGCTCACGAAGTAACCAGCGCCCGGCGCTTTCTGATCTGCGCGGTTCCCCAGATCCACACCCCGGCCCACATCATCCCGAACGCCCAACCTGCCAATACATCGGTCATCCAATGGGCAGCCAGGTAGACGCGGGAGAATCCGACGGCGATCGTGTACAGGCCGAGGCTCGCGAGCATTGCCATCTTCGCGAGCCTCGGCAAGGCAAGACGAAGGATCACGGCGGCAACCGAAGTCGCGAGGATCGCGCTCATCATCGCGTGGCCCGACGGGAACGAATACGAATCGATTTCGATCAACCGCTCCGGCAGGGGTGGACGGGTTCGCGTGAAGATGCGCTTCAATCCGCTCATCACGAGCAGACCGGTCAACATCGATCCGGCGATCAGCAGAGCTTCGGTGCGTAGTCCCCGAACCAGAAGCACGATCGTGAGCAGCGTCGCGATCAGCCACGACGCGAGGGTTCCGCCGCTGTCGGTGATGACGTCGACGACGTCCACGAGCCACGCCGTCCGCTGACTCACTGCGCTGTCGAGTACCCACTGATCAAAAGACATCTGCCCTCACATTCCTTGCGGCAGAGTCCACGTACGCATCACGTGATGAACGCCGTCCGAGTCCACCCACCACGGCACGATCACCGTCGTCTCGACCGCCCCCGTCAGTTCCACCGACAGTTCGTGATGGATCACTACCTCGCCGCCGGGAACCTCACGGCCGAGGGCTGCGAAGCCGAGAACTGCCTGCGGTTCGTTCGCCCACGTCGTCACGACGCCGGTGCTGCTCACTCGTCCGTGAACGGATGCAGACGCCGTCGCGACGTCGAGCAGATCTGCCAGTGCGTCGGCCGTCTCGAAGCTGCCGAGCACCACTCGTTGCGCAGGTAGTGCTGCTCCCAGCCACGGTCGGTCGAGAACAAGGGCGTCGCCGGGATCGACCAGATCGCCGGAAAGGCCTCGCACGAACGGAGGCAGGTGCAGTTCCTCCAGGTCGAGAACCCGTCGCTGCGCTGCCTCACCCAGTAGTCGGTGCGTCCGCGCGACGACGGCGGAGGCCGGCATCCGTAGTGGGTCGGCAAGCCGATCGAGCAGCAGCTGAGCCAGTTCCGGATCGTCGACGGTATCCGATGCCAGCAATCCGGAGAAGAATCCGGCGTCGGGGTGTTCGGCAGCATCGAGCAATCCCTCGAAGGTGCGATCGCCCGGAGCGCGCAGCAAGCCCAGCACCTCACCGCCGAGTTCGGCATTCGAACGCAACCACCACGCCGTGTATCCACGACGGTCGGTGAGCAGCGCCCGCGTCGCCGGCGACTCGACCAGCAGCGACAACGCCTGCGGCCAGCGGCCTTCGTCCACGAGGTCGAGATCGCGCACGGCTTCGATGTATTCGGGGTCCTCGTCGAGGGTGTCCCACCATGCGTCTTCGGCGTCGAGATCGTGATCGGGGCCGGAAGGCAATTCCTCACGGACCACCGTGAAACCCCACCCGACACCGACTACCCGTAGCGCCTGCTCCCCCACCCGCTGAACAAAATCAGCGTCGACGATGCCGAAGGGAGAATCCTCGACCAGGACGCTTGCAAGGGGAGCTCCCGGAAGCAGAAGTTGGTCGGCGGACCGCAATTCGCCTTCCGAACCAGGAAGCAGCACTTCACCGATCCACGACGGCAGCGCCCCTGGCGCCACGTGGGCCGCCAATCCGAGCACCACTTGCGCCAACTCCGTCGCTACCGAATCATCTTGGTCCGCAGCATCTTCGATCAATGCGCGCAGCGCCGGATCGGACAGCAGGTCGGTGGCACTCGCAGTCTGCGCTCCCAATCGAGACAGCAACGGGTGAACCGCGACGGGATGAACCAACCTCGTCCACTGCACCGACGGCGCGTCTTCACCCAGTTCGACGCCGACGACGACGGTCCGCGGCCCGGTCACCGTCCGTCCGTCGGAGAGCGGAACCGGCAGTGTTCCAAGCTCTTCCACCGCAAGAGTGTCGATCACCAGAGGCTCGAGAGCGGAATAGAGGCGATTCCACCACTTGGGTTCACGTTCCGAACCACTGAGCAGTTCGGCGATGCGCGCGAGCCCGATGCGGTGTGTCGACACCGCCGCGAGCGCTCGCTCGTGCTTGGGGCCGGAGAGCTCGGGGACAACCAGGCCACCGATGATGTCGGTGAGCAACTCGGCAAGGTCATCACCGAGCCCGGGCACCACGGATGCTCGCTGCGGCGCGCGGTCGGGTTCACCGACCACCGGAAGCCACTCGTTTTCCTGCAGCTCCTTCAGAAGCGCTTCGCGCAGAAGCGAATCCGTTTCACTGCGAGCGAAGGCCGGAATCGGAACGAGTGCCGTTCGCTGCCGAGGAGGTAGTGCAGCAAGGAACTTCGCGTACCCCTCGGCAAGCGGAGCGATCGGTGCAGCGGGCATGAGGCGTCGCCGATCGGGTTGCATTGCAATGTCGGCAATGATGATCGCGGGGATCGACAGTTCCTCGTCGGATCGCGTCGGCGCCCGCAGGACGTCGTCTGCGACCGGCTCGACGACCCCGTCGCGGACCGGCACCAACCATCGCGCGTTCGGCGCGGTGTACTGCCACCACGTGCGATCACCGATCGCGATCTCGACGAGGCCGGAATCCAGCACCCGTTCCGATCGCCGAAAAGTTTTCTCACCCAGACGAATTGATCCGAGAGCCGGGAGTTCGAGCAGCAGGTCGACTGCCTCACGTGTCATCTGCGAAAGCAGCGCCGCGGCATCGACGTCCGGCCGAAGCGTCAGCACCACTTCCGAATCGGCACCGTCGCTCGGCAATTCGCCAGACGGCCACACCAAACGAAGTACGGGGACACCGGTTTCCGGCACCGGGAGTTCGCGAGACTCGATCTCGCGCAGAGTGTGCGAGGCAGAGAATCGAATCGATCCCGTCGACGAGCGCAGTTCCACCTCGTCACTGACCGAGAGAACTGCCGAGAATCCGACGCCGAACCGTCCCGTCACACCTTCGTCGGCGTCGACCTTGTTCGACGCGCGCAGCGCGGTGAGCGCATGTACACCGGATTCGTCCAGTGGACGGCCCGTGTTCGCCACCGTCATCGTCCGACCGTCCACGTCCACCCACAAAGAGCCCTGGACGCCCTCGCGTGCAGCTGCATCGGCAGCGTTCTGCGCCAGTTCGGTGAGCAGACGGTCGCGGTACCCGGCCTTCGCGAGGTCGGATTCCGCAGCCGCGTCTTCACGCAATCGCGTCGGAGATTCCGACCACGCGCGCAGCGTCGCCTCGCGGAGTGCGTCCGTACCGAACGGATCTTCTACTCGGTGGATACCGAATCCTCAACTGCAACAACGCTCGACGGGCGAGCCGGCACCGCAATCAGCTCGACGGCTCCGTCGTCGAATGCGTCGAACTGCGGCGAGCCCGCACCGAGCGGCAAGCTGGTGTCCGAGTGCGCGCCACAACCGTAGGACACGCTGACCACACGGCCGTCTGCGGAGAGTTCGTTTCCGCACACACCGAACGCTGCGTGCAGCGAACCGGCGAGTGGAAGGAAGAATCCACACAGTCCACACGTCGACGGCGCTGCCTTCGCCATCTCCGACTCCGGGCCGAAGTCACCGTCGAACCAACGCTGCGCGGCATCGAGTCGGCCCTCGAGGCTCATGACCTGTTTGCGGCCGAGCCCGATTTCGAGAGCTACCTCGTCGACTTCCGGGTCACCGGTGGCGACGTAGCCGGGAACGAGGCGAGGATCCTCGGCCGGCGGGGCGAGTAGGTCACCGACGGACAGATCGCCGGGACGAATCCGCTGATCCCATGGCAGCCATTCCGGCGCAACCAACGCGTCGGGACCCGGCAACAGCGCCAACTCACTGATCGTGGCGTGGGTGTCCTCCGGTCCGGCAGCGACGACAACCGCCCACTGCCAACCGCGGTATCCCGGAATGTCTGCTGCAAATCGATGGGTGGCGGCGAATTCGTCCTCCGACGTCACGCCGAGGTATGCCCCCACACCGCCTTCATGCAGGTCGACGACTGCCTTTCGGGCAAGCTCGACCGCATCGGCCAGTACTGGGCGCGGCACTGCACGCTCTGGAGAAGTAGCAACACTCACTCCTCCAGTTTGCCGCACCACCGCAAGTCCGCAACGCACTGGGCTGCCATGCTGGGCAGATGAGTAGGTCACACGCCAATTCCGTGCGCACTTTTGCAGTGGTCGCCGTGATCGCGTCGGCCTTGGCGGGGTGCTCCGATTCCCCCGGCGCTCCCGACAACCTCACGTCCGAAACCGGCTCCGTCGAGATCGTTCGAGTGTCCGCGCACGATCCCGACGCGTTCACGCAGGGCCTCGAGATCGACGGAAACCGGTTGTACGAAAGCACCGGACGCGTCGGGCAGTCCTGGGTGCGCTCGAGCGAGATCTCCGACGAGCAGTCCCCCGCTTCGGGACCGGAAGTTGCGCGTGCCGATCTCGACCCGCCGTTGTTCGGTGAGGGCATCACGGTCGCCGGAGACACACTGTGGCAACTCACCTGGAAAGACGGCGTTGCCATCGCCCGTGACAAGGACACCTTGACCGAACGAGGGCGGTTCCCACTCGACACCGAGGGATGGGGAATCTGTTCGCTCGGGGATCGGCTGGTCTCGAGCGACGGTTCGGCCACGTTGACCTTTCGCGATCCCGAAACCTTCGCGTCGATCTCCACGATCGACGTCACCAGATCTTCGGAGTCCGTCGGCAAACTGAACGAACTGGAATGCTCCGAAGACGGCTCTGTCTACGCCAATGTCTGGACCACGGACACCGTCGTCCGAATCGACCCGTCGGACGGCACCGTAACGAACGTGTACGACGCATCGGCGCTACGCGAAGAACTCGTCACGGATGGATCGACCAGCACCGTCGACGTTCTCAACGGCATCGCGCAGATTCCCGGTACCGATCGATTCCTGCTCACCGGCAAGTATTGGCCGCAGATGTTCGAAGTCCGTTTTGTTAACTGAGTCCGACATGACACAGGACTCGCAGGGGTGTGCGTGGTAGCCGCGCCGACACTAGGACAGAATTGAGTGGTGACCGGACCGCGCGAACCCTACGACCCCGAAACTCGGCGAATCCACGACGAGCCGGAGGGGCAACAGGTGCACCCCGGTTACGACAATTACCCACCCGCGGCCCGCCCGGACAATTACCCACCTTCGGCCCGTCCCGCTGCCCGTCGCACGCCTTTGCCACCGCTGCATCCGATTCCCGAATCGCGGGGAGACTCCGAATCCGCGGCCGGTTCGAAGACGCCGGGGGCGGACGCTCCCAAGGCTCCACCGATGCCTCGCAAGCTCACCGTCACTCGCGTCGCAGCGATGCGCAGCCGCGAACTGACGAACAAGGGCATCGCGACCTTCCAGCGCGCGGCGAAGGCCGACGGCGCGGACAAATCCGGTCTGACCGCTCTCACCTACGCGGTGATGACGAACAACGCGACCGACGCGGCGATCTCCGTCGCTCTGGCCAACACGCTGTTCTTCTCGGCCGCGACGGGCGAGGACAAGACCAAGGTCGCGCTCTATCTCCTGATCACGATCGCACCGTTCGCGGTCATCGCACCGCTCATCGGCCCCATGCTCGACCGGTTGCAGCGCGGACGCCGCATCGCACTCGCGTCGTCGTTCGGAATCCGGACGCTCCTCGCGGTGATCCTGGTCTTCAACTTCGACAGTTGGATCCTCTATCCGGCCGCGCTCGGCATGATGGTGCTCAGTAAATCGTTCTCGGTGCTCAAGAGTGCAGTGACACCACGCGTCCTACCACCGGAAATAGACCTGGTGCGCGTGAATTCGCGTCTGACGGTCTTCGGGTTGATCGGTGGAACGATCGGGGCCGGCGCGGTCGCAGGTGCGCTCGCGCTCGCTTTCGGTTCCACCGGCGCCTTGTGGTTCGCGGTCGCCGTCACCGTGTTCGGCGCATATCTGAGCATGCGAATCCCGTCGTGGGTCGAGGTCACCGAGGGTGAGGTTCCCGCGACCATCACCTACCACCCGGACGAAGCGCATCACGCCGGCAGCGCCCCACCGCAGCCGGACGCCAAACCTGCCAAGGTCCGTCAGCCTCTCGGACGCGCCGTGATCATCGGACTCTGGGGCAACGGCACCATTCGCGTGCTCACCGGCTTCCTGACGCTCTACATCGCGTTCGTCGCCAAATCACGCACCGATCACGAGCCGCTCCAGCAGGCCATGATGCTCGGCCTGGTCGGCGCAGCAGCCGGTCTGGGTAACTTCGCCGGAAATGCCACGGGTGCGCGCCTCAAGCTCGGCCGGCCTGCCTTGATCGTGCTCCGGTGCACTGCGTCGGTGTGGATCATCGCGGTGATCGCAGCGCTGACGGACAACCTCATGACGGCCGCGCTTGCCACGCTCATCGCATCGGCCGCCAGCGCACTCGCCAAGGTCTCACTCGACGCGTCACTCCAGCACGACCTGCCCGAGGAATCGATCGCGTCCGGATTCGGTAGATCCGAGACGGTTCTGCAGCTGAGCTGGGTACTCGGCGGCGCATTGGGGGTTCTGCTTCCGACCGAATACTGGATCGGGTTCACTGTTGTATCGGTGTTCCTGACGATCGGGCTTCTGCAGACCTTCCTGAGCTACCGAGGAAGCAGCCTCCTGCCCGGCCTCGGCGGGAAGCGACCCGATCTGGCCGAACAAGAAGTGACCGAAGTGATTTACACCGGTAAATCCAACCGAGGACAAGGAAGTACTCCGCAGTGATGATGCGCTCGAGAACAAAGAAGATCGTGGCAGCGATCAGTGTCCTGATGGTGGTGGCACTGGTTGCTTACGTCTCCGTTCTTTTCGTGATCATCAAGAACATCAATGACGACCCCGACAAGCTGCCGGTCATCACTGCATACGCACACGGCAAGACGATCGAAACGAACCCTGCCGGTTTCTGCACCATCGACCTGTCCCAGTGCGCCCAGGTGGGCGACATCTACGCACTCGACGTTCCAGCGGGCTACCCGCTGCAGCTGTCGTTGTCGACGGACGTCTCGGATGCGCAGTGGGCACTGCTCGCCGTCTACGAGGATGCCGACGGCAACCAGACCGGTGAGCCCCGAGTCTTCGAGCCCGGCGAGGCCCTGGCAGTGACGGTCGAGTCTTCGAGCGATCCCGTCAAGCAACTCGTCGGCGTCGAAATCCACCTCGCCGTCGGTGAGGGAAGCGAACAGGGACTGCTGATCTGGTCGATCAAGACCGCTTGATCCCCGGAACGTCGAAAATGCCCTGCACACCGATTGGTGTGCAGGGCATTTTGTTTCGAAGCCGTGTATGGCAGCTCGTATCGAGCGATCAGGTGTCGAGCTCGCGAGCGACGGCCCGGACGACCTCGGAGATCCGCTGAGCGGTCTTGCGGTCCGGGTACTTGCCGTTGCGCAGATCCGGCTGGACCTTCGCCTCGAGCAACGTGATCATGTCCTCGACCATGCCGTGCAACTGATCAGGGGTGTGCTTACGCTCGACGGGCTCACGACGCGTCGCCGTCGCGCCGCGCAACGACGGCGCCGGCTCGAGTACCTTCAGGCTCAGTGCCTGCGGACCGCGGCGGCCCGCAGCCATTCCGAACTCGACGCGCTGGCCGGCCTTCAAGCCTTCGACGCCCTCGGGGAGAGCGGAAGCACGGACGTAGACGTCCTCGCCCTCTTCCTGCGACAGAAAGCCGAAACCCTTTTCGACGTCGTACCACTTCACCTTGCCGGTCGGCACCGCGTTCACCTGCTCATCACTCGACTGGGGCGTCTGCCCCAATGTGCTCGGGAGGCTCTCGGAAGAGCCTCATGGCCTTGCTCGCATCGCTTCCGGTGGAAGAATGCAAAAGAACGCGCCCCACACTTGCTTCAGCGGGGCGCGCAGTCTGTTAACAGTCTACCTGTGACGAACCCGGGTCGGCACCCAGGTTTACAGGCACTATCCTCGTAGGTGTGGACCCTCAACCGAACCCGCGCACTTCCGGCACCGGAAACGGTCTGTTCCGTACGGCGATGGCACTGTTCCTCGTCGGATTCCTGGCGATCGTGGCCATCTTCGCAGTCCATATCTTCAGCGACACCCCACCCGGCCTGGCGTTGTACCTGGTAGCACTCGCGTGCCCGATCGGCTTCCTTCTGGCCATCGTCTACACGCTCAGATCCGGTCGACGCGTGCGCTGATCACTCCCGCCTCCAACCGAAAGGTCACTGACCATGAGAATCCTCCTGAACGTGATCTGGCTGGTCTTCGGCGGCTTCTGGCTGGCGTTGGGTTACTTCGCCGCAGGCATCATCTGCTGCATCCTCATCATCACGATTCCCTTCGGAATCGCGGCATTCCGCATCGGCATCTACGCACTGTGGCCGTTCGGTAAGACCGTCGTCGACAAGCCGACCGCTGGTGTCGGTTCGATGATCGGCAATGTCATCTGGGTGATCATCGCCGGTATCTGGTTGGCGATCGGACACATCGTCACCGCCGTCGCGATGGCGATCACGATCATCGGAATTCCGCTCGCGGTCGCGAACCTGAAGATGATTCCGATCTCGCTGATGCCGCTCGGCAAGGAGATCGTCGACGTGGACCGGGTGAATTACGCATAGTCGTGGACCGCGTCGATTACGCATAGCGGGCCCGCGGACCGAAGAACCCGACCACAGCAGTTGCTGTGGTCGGGTTCTCTGGTATCAGGTCGTATCAGCGGCCGAGGCTACCGAGTCCGGGGAGGTTACCGAGCGAACCGGTTCCCGTTCCCGGGTTGCCCGGATCGACGGGGCCGACCGGCCCCTCGGAGACCACGATGGTCACGCTCGAAGCACGCGAAAGCACGCTCTTCGCAGTGATCTCGACGGTGACGCTGCCGACAGCGGTGGGGGTACCCGAGATGGTGCCGTCCTGTGCGAGGGACAGTCCGCCGGGCAGAGTGCCACTGGTGAGTGCAAAGGTTGCGCGCGCATCGGCGGCAGTGAGCTTGTGCGAATATGCCTTACCTACCTGAGCGGCAGGCAATTCGACGGTCGCGGGTAGCGGGTACGCAGCAACGACTGTCACCTTGCCCCCGTTGGTCGTCGACGCGATGGCGCCGGTCGAGGTGTCGAGCGCGAGGTTTTTGACCTTCTCCAGTGCCGGAACCTTGGTATCGGTCAGAGCGGTGGTGGCGCGGGTCGTCAGATCGACCGACCACAGGTGTCCGTTCATGACGTCCGCGACATATGCAATGCCTGCCGCAGCGTCGACGACCACGCCGTTGGGAATCGCGGTCGGAGACAGCGTGGTCTTCGACAGAACCGCGCCGGCCGGGGTGATCGCCCACAGGTTGGTTGCCCGGGTGTCGGTCATGTAGATGTTGCCGGTGTTCGTGTCGACATCGACGTCGACCGGGTAGAGGTTGTCGGCACGCACGATCGACTTGAGTGCTCCGCCCTTGCGTACGTCCGCCTGCCACAGCGTGCGGCCGTAATTCTCGTCGAAGAAGTTGGTGTCCGCGATGTAGAGGAAGCCGCGGACACTGTCGAAGGCGAGCTTGGTCGGCGTTGCCGACTTGTCGACCAGAATGCTCGACACGGCGTCGGCGGCGTTGGGGTCGACGACTCGGATGTTGCCGGACTTGTAGTCCGAGAAGTACGCGCGGTGTGTTGTGGGATCGACGACGACATCGTTGATCTGCGGACGCGAGCCGTCGGGGTTCTTCTCGCTCAGCGTGACCGTCTTTTCGACCTTGCCGGTCTTCGTGTCGACAATCGAGATCGCGCCGCCGTAGGAGGAGGACACGTATGCGCGTCCGAGGCCCGAGTCGACGGCAAGTGCCGACGGGTAACCGACGACGCCGTCGATGGTGCCGACAGACTTGCCGGTGTTCGTGTCGACGACGGACAACGAGCTGGTCGGTCCGCCGTACTGCGTGATGTATCCGCGGTGGGTTGCCGAGTCGACGACGATGTCGCCGGGCTGGGTTGCGGTATAGCTTCCGACAACACCGTGTGTCGGATCCTCGGGTGAGGCGTGTGCAGCGGGAGCAGTGACGGCCAGGCCGACAGCAGCAGCGGCGACGGCGAGTGACGCGGTGACCGCACGCCGACGGTATTGCAGTTTCATGAGGGGTGCCCTACTTCTTTGGAAGACTCTGCGAAACCTGCCCAATCGAGGCAAGTCAGGCAAACCTAACCTAAGTTTCAATCTCGATGTTGAGACACGGGCCACACCCTGGGCGCGGATCGACACACCTCTCAATCGCCCGAAATTCTATTTCCACATAACGTGTGACCTTGCTCACATTACGGATGGATAACGGAACGGACACAACCGGACATTCACTCAGTCACCCCCACCTACCTGGGAAGAGTCTCCTGCGCTTTGTGTGACGCGTTGTACGTCCTTCGCCACGCCGCGTTATCAAATGGTGACACGAGCGACTCGAGCCGTTACCGTCGTTTTCGGCCGGGAAACTCGGCCACCTCCGGCCCGCCGCGCCAAGCCTTGTCCCGCGGGTACCGGACTTCCGACAGAGCATTCCAGGGACGAGGACGGGGGACCCAAAGTCCTCTGTGAGAACAGAAAAGTTCTCCAGTGGACACCGGTTCGATCGCAAGACCGAATCTTGGGGTGAAGCCAGACCCTTTCCAGCCAGGAAAGGCGAGGCCGGGCGACCTCTCAGCCCGAACCCGACAGCTGACCTCGCAGGCGCGTGTGGAGAGGATTTCGACCATCATGAGCGGACGCCATCGCAAGCCCACCACCACCGGCCGCACTGTCGCCAAGGTCGCCGTCACCGGCGCCATCATGGGCGTAGCAGGAATTGCAGCCACCGGAACCGCAAACGCTGCCCCCGACTCCGACTGGGATCGTCTCGCCCAGTGTGAGGCCGGCGGAAACTGGGCCATCAACACGGGCAACGGTTACCAGGGCGGACTGCAGTTCTCCCCCAGCACGTGGAACGCACACGGCGGCGGACAGTACGCAGCCACCGCAAACCAGGCCACTCGCGAGCAGCAGATCGTTGTTGCCGAGCGTGTTCTCGCAAACCAGGGTTGGGGCGCATGGCCGTCCTGCTCCTCCAGCCTCGGGCTGAGCAGCGGCGCCACCGAGCGTTCCGCTCCGGCCACCACGGCTCCTCAGGCAGCTCCGGCTCCGGCGCAGCAGGTCGCACAGACCGTTGCACACCCGGTCGCCGACGCCATCGATCAGGCAATCGCATTCGCCGAGGCCAACGGCATCCCGGTCGACCCGCAGATCCTCGCAGTCGCCGACACCGCGAAGTCGTTCCTCAAGTAACACCGGCAAGACTGTCCGCTCGGACGCTCGAACATCAAGAAGGCCCGCACCGATTCGGTGCGGGCCTTCTTCGTGTCGAGTTGTTATCGGTTGATGACGGTGTGCGGGTGTACGTAAGGAAGTGACTCCACCGGAACCGGAAAGGTGGTGTCCTCGCCGAAGGGTGAAAGTCCACCTGCGCGGGTCGATGACAATTCGGTCACTGCGTGATCTCCGTCTGCAGTTTCCGGCCATCCTGGATCTACATAGTGTTGCTTCGAATTGTTGGCCACGAAGTCATTTTGACAGGACGCCGTTACGCCGTACAGACCAGGTCTCTAATCTGATACCTGATGACCGAAACACGTGGCACCCCGGCGGGCAGTTCCGCAGCCGAAAGTCTGACCGATTGGCTCTCGGCGCGCAGTGACGCCGAGTTGACGGAGTTGCTGCGTCTGCGCCCCGATCTGGCCGTACCGCCGCCGAGCACGATGGTGGTTCTCAGCGGTCGGGCACAGCAACGCGCGTCGGTCAGCCGAGCGGCGGACGAACTCGACACCCTCGATTTCGGTCTTCTCGAATTGTTGGCACTGGCCGGCGCCGAGGAAACTCCGATGACGCGGGCGGAGCTCAACAGTGCGATCGCCGAACGAGCGCTGACCGGCAAGGGCAAGGTCACCAAGAAGGCCGTCGACAAGTCTCTGTCGAAGATGCGCGCGTCCGCCCTCATCTGGGGTGTCGATCCCATCAGCGTCGTCCCGGCAGTCATCGGGATGATTCCGTGGCGTGTGGGGCGCGCCCTCGAACCTGCCGAGGCGATGACCGAGACCGAGATCTCGGCTGCGCTCAACGCTCTGGACACCCGCGAGCGGGATCTCCTCGAGACACTCGCCAACTCCAGCCCGATCGGTCGCACCCGCGACGCTGCCCCCGGAACGCCGCCTGAGCGCCCGGTTCAACGACTGCTGGCGGCCGGCCTGCTGCGGTGGCTCGACGAGCAGACCGTCGAGCTTCCGGCGACGGTTCGTCAGGTCATCCGCGGCGAGCCGGTTTTCGATCCGACGACGCTGACCGCACCTGTCATCGGGGGCGACAAACTCAAGCCGGCGGACGTGAACGCCGCAGCAGCCGGCGAGGCGCTCGAGTTGGTACGCCAATGCGAGAACGTGATCGCCGTTCTGGGCGCAGCGCCGGCTCCCGCACTGCGAGCCGGTGGGCTCGGTGTTCGAGAACTACGTCGCGTGGCCAAGACGGCCGATCTCGACGAAGCGCGCGTGAGCCTACTTGTCGAGTTGCTCTCGGCAGCCGGACTCATCGCCAGTGGAACACCAGATCCGGCGCCGGTCTCGGACAACGCGGACGAATACTGGACGCCCACGCTCGCGGTCGACGGCTGGCTGAACGCATCCACAGCGCGACGGTGGGAGGTCCTGGCGTCCGCCTGGGTCGACGTACCTCGAGTTCCGTGGATGATCGGGCTGCGCGATTCCACCGACAAGCCCATCGCGGCGTTGTCCGAGGAGGGCCGCGCTCCGGCGGCTCCGCGAGATCGTCAGGCCATTCTGGGGCTGCTCTCCGAACTCGACAGTGGCCAGACTGCATCGGCCGTCGAGGTAAGTCGACTACTGGCGTGGCGACGCCCGCGATGGAGCGGGCGCCTGCGGACGTTCGCGATCGAGCGGACTCTGGACGAGGCCGCTGCTCTCGGGCTGGTGGCCCGCGGCGCGTTGTCGTCACCTGGACGAGCCTTGCTGCACGGCGGGGACGCCGAAGCCGAAATGCAGTCCGCGCTACCCGAGCCCATCGACTACATCCTGGTCCAGGCGGATCTGACTCTGGTTGCGCCCGGCCCGCTGGTACCGGACCTGCTCGAGCAGGTGAGCCTGGTCGCAGACATCGAGTCGGCCGGATCGGCGTCCATGTACCGCATCAGCGAGGACAGCGTGCGTCGTGCGCTCGACGCCGGTCTGACGGCCACCGAACTGCATGCGATGTTCACTTCGAAATCGAAGACTCCTGTCCCCCAATCACTTTCGTATCTGATCGACGATGTCGCCCGTCGACACGGACGACTGCGTGCCGGAGTGGCGGCGTCGTTCATTCGATGTGAGGACGCGTCACTGCTGGCGGAGGTCCTCGCATCCGCAGTGGCCGAGCCGTTGGCACTGCGCGCCTTGGCTCCCACCGTCGCGATTTCGCAGGCCCCTCTCCGCGAAGTCCTGACCGAGCTGCGAGCCGCCGGATTCGCGCCGGCAGGTGAGGACTCTTCGGGCACGTTGGTCGATCTCCGCCCACGTGGGGCACGTGTACCCAACCGTCGCAGCCGACCGGCGTCGAGGATGCCGGCGAGCCCGTCGGCGGATCAGCTGGCGTCGTTGGTCCGCACGATGCGGGCCGGAGACCGTGCTTCCGCCCCCGGCCGCGGCGGAGTCCGAACGGACGGTTCACGGGAGAACAACGCCGCCACCATCGCCTTGCTGGCCACGGCGGCCCGAGACAATTCGAGCGTCAACATCGGCTACGTCGACGCCCAGGGGGTCGCGACGCATCGCATCGTCGACCCCGTCAGCGTTGGCGGCGGACAGCTGGACGCCTTCGACCCCGCGAGCGGCGCGGTTCGCCGTTTCACGTTGCACCGAATTACTTCCGTCAGCCCCGTCGACTCCGGAAAAAAGTAGCAAAAAAAGAAGCAACTGGCTTTTTTCTGTAAATGAAGTATGGTCGAGGTCAGTTTGTGATTGCCACTTCGAAAAATGAGGAGCGACAATGGCTGACAAGGCGCCGGGTAAGAACATGAAGAAACCCGCCCAGTCGATCAAGGAACGCCGCGCGGAGAAGCGGGCGAAAACTGCGGAGTCTTCCGAGTTCATCCGTAAGCGGAAGCGGAGCTGACAGCAAAGTCCAGAGAAGACGAGCTGATTGCGAAGCTGACCAATGCCTGCCTCCACCGACACCCTCGTGCACCTGCACGAAACGTTCAACCTGTTCAAGTCGCGTAATCGAGGAACTGACGCACGCTCGCGCGGGTACGCAGCGGGCATGACCCTCGCTTCACTCTGCGTCCTCGACGAACACGCTCGGCAATCCGGAATACTTCTATCGGATTTACCGCAGAAAGAGAATCAACCATCGTGAAAAGAACAATCCATACCCTGGACCGCATTCAAACGAGACTCGAATCGGAGCTTGATTCCACTCCGGGTGATTCCGAAAAGAATATCGGTTACCGGTCCGGAATTTCCGAAGCTATTACTCATGTAATGGAAATGCGGAAGTCAGTGGTCGCGCAGAAATAGGAGACGCATCGATTAGGCGCTCACCCCAATAACTGCCGCACACCACCCACCAGAAAGACGACCTGGTCCTCGTAGAAGTCGGCAAGCCGCTCCGGCGCGAGCGGCTTGCCACTTCCGCTCCAATCGTCCGCCCGGCTCAACGCCTGGAGGAAGCCCATCAAGGCAATCGCCCAGCGAGTCTCGAGCCGTTCGGGATCGGTAGCAGGAAAAGTACGACGGACCTGGTCGAGAAGATGTTCACGCAGGTGCAACTCGGTCGCCTCGAGGGCTGGATGGCCCGGTCGTGACATCTGCGGCTGCGAGATCTGCGTGACGATTCTGATCCATCGCATTCCCCGCGTGCGATGGCGAAGGAGCAATGCCTTGTAGGGCGCAGTGACGGCCCGTACCAGCGCCTCGACCGTCGGCGGCGTCTTGTCGGCGGAGAGGGCGTCGACGTTCGCGCTGATCTGATCTCGCACCGACGTTCCCATGTCCAACAGCACCGCTGCGACCAGATCGTCCTTGGTTCCGAAATGGTAGTGGACCGATGACGGCCCGAGACCGGCCGCGGCGTTGACCGAGCGCAGCGAAACTGCATCCAATCCCTCTGTCGCGAAAAGCCTTTCAGCAGTTTTGAGCAAACGCAGACGCGTCGCGTCGCCTTGACGGTTCTGCCGGGAGTCGGTCATACGAACGAGCTTCGCACGGGCTCGACAAACGTCTCAACCGTGGCGAACGCGGAGTCAGAGTGATTCACGGTGTGCTCGCACCCTGTTGTCGCGATCCACCCAGCCGTGGGCGCGTGCGTAGACCACCATCGCGGAGAACTTCTGTCTCCACTCGGTGTTTCCGATCCGGGCAGCGACGGCTTGCTCCAAGTGGCCGATGTCGAGCCAGACGTGATCCCCCTCGAGTTCCCCCCACGGTTCCAGTACCCGACTCAGAGTCTCGGATCGATCGTCGCCGCCAACGACGACCGAGAGACTGGTGAAGTCGTCGACACTGTTCAGTTCAACGGTCGAGGAGTCGGGGGTGATTGTGACGTCCAGTTGCATCCTCTTCAATACTCCTTCGGAAAGTACTTGGTTCAGTTGATCGACTTGCAACAACGATATCCGACGTCATTACACCAGATAACGTTGAACTACAGATGATTACAAATCTCCCACTGTGCGGGAGGCTCAACTTATTGGATCAGTTGATCCATGTTAGACATCTCGATCAGAGCGAGTGATCCAAATCACTCCCCTGTCGACAGGAGTTGTCATCGTGTGGTCCGCATCGTCCATCCGCTTCGGAGCCTTCCTCGCCCCGTACCATCCGCTCGACGCCGATCCCGCCCTGCAACTCAGACGCGATATCGACCTCATGACACACCTGGACCACCTCGGATTCGAAGAAGCGTGGATGGGTGAGCATCATTCGACCGGCGCCGAGATCGTGCCTGCCCCGGACATGTTCATCGCGGCCGCCGCAGAGCGAACCGAGCGCATCCAGTTCGGCACAGGCGTGACGTCTCTGCCCTATCACCACCCGTTGATCACGGCCGACCGCATCACTCAGCTCGATCTGCAGACGCGCGGACGACTCATCTTCGGCACCGGCCCGGGCAAGATCCCCCTCGATGCGCACATGATGGGCATCAACCCGTCGGACCAGCGTCGTCGCCAGGGCGAAGCGCTCGAGGCCATTCTCGCGTTGCTTCGCGGCGAGGTCGTCAACATGGAAACCGACTGGTTCACGTTGCGTGACGCACGCGCACAGCTGCCCACCTACCGTGCGGACGGCATCGAGACCGTGACAGCGTCCACGATTTCCCCCAACGGTTCGGTGCTCGCAGGCAAGAACGGCCTCTCCCTGCTCTCATTGGCGGCGAGTTCACCCAGCGGCTTCGACGCACTGGATCGCAACTGGGATGTGTACGAGAAGGTCTCGGCCGAACACGGCCACCGCGCCGACCGAGCGACGTGGCGTGTGGTCAATCCGATGTTCCTCGCCGAGACCCGAGCCGAGGCCGAGCGCGCCGTGAGCCGACGGATCGGATCGATGGCTTCCTACGTGAATCGACAGACCGGCCAGAACCCGGCCTGGGCAGATACACCTGCCGGAATCATCGATCAGTGGCGCAACGACACGCTCGGCGAGTTCGGTCAGGCGATCATCGGTACCCCCGAAGATGCGATCGCACAGATCGAGCGTCTGATCGAGAAGACGGGAGGGTTCGGCACGTTCTTGATCCTTCACGTCGACATGGCGAGCTGGGAGGACACCAAACGCAGCTACGAATTGTTCGCCTCCGAGGTGGTCCCGCACTTCCGGAAGCGAAATGTCGGGCGTCAGGCGAGCATGCAGTTCGCCGAGGACAATCGCGAATACCTGATCGGCGGGCTGGTCGGAGCGATCACCAAAGCCCATACCGACTACTACGGCCAGCCGGCCGAGACGGGAGCCGTGCGCGCATGAGAGCCGTCCGTTTCCAGCAGGGAGAATTCGCGGTCACCGAGATCGCCGACCCGCCGCCGTTGGCACCCCATCAGATCCGCATCGACGTCGTCGCCTGCGGGATCTGCGGCAGCGACCTGAGCATGTCGAAGGACCCGTGCCGCTTCGTTCAGGTCGCGCACGACGGGGGCTACCCGCTCGCCACCTTCGATCCGGACGCGCCAGTGGTGCTGGGGCACGAATACGCGGGTATCGTCTCCGAGACCGGTTCTGCAGTAGACGATTTCGCGATCGGCGATCGGGTGGCCGGCATCGGCTTGGCCACCGACACCGCTACCGGGATCCCGACGATCATCGGCTACTCGAACGAGTACCACGGCGCGTTCGGCGATCACATCGTCGTCGACGCGTTCTGGGTCCGCAAAGTTCCCGACCACCTGTCACTCGAGCACGCCACACTTGCCGAACCTCTCCACGTCGGCGAGATGCATCTCCAACAGTCCGGCCTCACCTCGGCCGATTCGGCGCTCGTCATCGGTTGCGGAACGATCGGACTGGGCGCCATCGTCGCCGCGAAAGCGCGCGGAGCGCAGATCGTCATCGCGTCGGAGCCCTCCCCCAAACGACGCGAGCTCGCCGCGAAGATGGGCGCGGACATCGTCGTCGATCCGGCCGAGCAGGATCCGATCGAACTGTGGAATCGAATGATCGCCGAAGGCAACCAGCTTGTCGGCCAGGCCGCGAACGGAGTTCTGATCGCCTACGAATGCAGCGGGCGGGCGGGAGTCATCGGAGAACTGATGCACACTCTGCCGTTCAACTCGCGGATTCAGGTTCTGGCTGCGCCGTTCGGCGACGAGACGATCATTCCCGTCGTCGGGCAGTTCCGGAGGATCTCGATCAACTTCGGTCACGGTCCTTACGAGAATGCCTACGACATCACCCTGCAGAGGCTCGCCGACGGCGAGATCGACGCCGAAGCGATCATCACCGGCAGGGTCGGTCTGGATGGAGTCTCCGACGCTTTCGCAGCTCTGCGCGCACCCGACGAACACGTGAAGATCCTCGTGCTACCCGCGGGCCTCCCGGAATAGCGGTCGATCCTGCCCTGTTGACGTAGGGGTGCTCGCACTCGGGCACCTCTACTTCGGGCTGTGCGAGCGTCGCCTGTTGGCGTCTGCGCCCCGATACCAGGACAATGGCAGGGTTGGCGTCAGCCGACAACGCGGCGCAACGCTCTGTGGCTGCCGCGTTTGCTTCACTAGGAGGATTCCGTGACCGACGGACCGTTGATCGTCCAATCCGACAAGACGCTGCTGTTGGAGGTCGACCACGAGCGCGCCGGCGATGCCAGGCAGGCAATCGCCCCCTTCGCGGAACTCGAACGGGCCCCCGAACACGTCCACACGTATCGCATCACTCCCCTGGCCTTGTGGAATGCCCGCGCCGCCGGACACGACGCCGAGCAGGTTGTCGACGCGCTCGTGTCGTACTCACGATTCGCGGTTCCACAACCGCTGCTGGTCGACATCGTCGACACGATGGCCAGGTACGGACGCTTACAGCTGGTCAAGAGCCCGGTGCACGGCCTCATCCTGGTCAGCCTCGACCGCGCAGTCCTCACCGAGGTGATGCGACACAAGAAGATCTCGCCGATGCTCGGTGAGAAGGTCGACGACGACACCGTGATCGTCCACCCGAGCGAACGCGGCCGCCTCAAGCAGATGCTGCTCAAGGTGGGCTGGCCGGCCGAGGACCTCGCCGGCTACGTGGACGGCGAAGCGCACCCGATCGATCTCGCTTTCGAAGAGGGCCACTGGGAACTGCGCGACTACCAGCAGATGGCAGCGGATTCGTTCTGGGCCGGCGGCTCGGGCGTCGTCGTGCTGCCGTGTGGCGCCGGCAAGACGATGGTGGGCGCAGCAGCGATGGCAAAGGCCAAGGCCACCACCCTCATCCTCGTCACCAATACCGTTGCCGGTCGTCAGTGGAAGCGTGAGCTCATCGCGCGTACATCGTTGACCGAGGAAGAAATCGGCGAATACTCCGGCGAGCGCAAGGAGATTCGGCCGGTCACGATCGCGACCTACCAGGTGATCACGCGTCGTACGAAGGGCGAGTACAAGCACCTCGAACTTTTCGATTCCCGAGACTGGGGATTGGTGATCTACGACGAGGTCCACCTGCTCCCCGCGCCGGTCTTCCGGATGACGGCAGATCTGCAGTCGCGCCGCCGTCTCGGCCTGACCGCAACGTTGGTTCGTGAGGACGGCCGCGAAGGCGACGTCTTTTCGCTCATCGGCCCCAAGCGCTACGACGCTCCGTGGAAGGACATCGAAGCGCAGGGCTGGATCGCGCCGGCCGACTGCGTCGAGGTGCGAGTGACGATGACGGACGCCGAGCGCATGTCCTATGCCGTCGCCGAACCGGAGGAGCGCTACAAACTGTGCTCGACGGCTCACACGAAAATTGCGGTCGTGAAGTCGATCCTGGCCAAGCACCCCGATTCTCCGACTTTGGTGATCGGTGCGTATCTCGATCAGCTCGACGAACTCGGCGAAGCCCTGAACGCCCCGGTGATCAAGGGATCCACCAAGAACAAGGAACGCGAGATCCTGTTCGATCAGTTCCGTAACGGTGAGATCCAGACGCTGGTGGTGAGCAAGGTCGCGAACTTCTCGATCGACCTTCCGGAGGCGTCTGTCGCCGTGCAGGTTTCGGGAACCTTCGGGTCGAGACAGGAAGAAGCGCAGCGACTCGGACGCCTACTGCGACCCAAGCACGACGGCGGTCAGGCTCACTTCTATTCGGTGGTCTCGCGCGACACTCTCGATGCGGAGTACGCGGCACATCGTCAGCGATTCCTCGCCGAACAGGGCTACGCCTACCGGATCACCGACGCCGACGACCTGCTCGGACCTGCCATCGGCTGAGCATTTCTGCAACACGTTTCAGAAACAAATGGACATACGTCCAGTTATCTGTAGAGTGTCCCCTGTCACAGTCGTGTCCATCGGCCGGGGGTCACCAGCACCATGCGCTCAGTTCCACGTCTACGGGGTCGGCTCGCCGGAACCATCTCGCTGCTGACTGCCGCCGTCGTCGTCGCCACGACCGGCGTCAGCGCCGCGGCACCGAGTCCTGCTCCTACTGCGCAGAACTCGGTGTATGCACTTGCGAACGGTTGCTTCGCGCTGCGCACCGAGTCTGGTGATTTCGTCCGTCGTGACGGGTCGGCGTACCTCACCGACGTGACGAAAGCCGCAGACGCCGAACCGTTCCGACTACATGCGGCCCAGTTGGGTCGATTCATGCTGTACGGCCCGGACGGGTCGATGCTCTCGCACGACGGCGCAGACTCGGTGCTCGCCACTTCCGAAGCAACTCCGTCCACCGACTGGACCGTGATGTCCACCGGCGAGTCCTTCGTTCTGACAGCAACCTCGAACGGCCGTCAACTGATCTCGCGCGATTTGATGCTCACGATGTCCGATCCCGGTGACGTTCCCGAATCTGCGTTCACGCTGATCCCGCGCGACGGCTGCGCCGACTTCCCCGAAGCGGAGGTGGGCGCAAACGGCGTTCCAGGAGAAATCGGACCGAACGGTGAAGTCACCGGATTCATCGACACACACGTGCACATGAACGCTTCCGAGTTCATGGGCGGAAACCTGCACTGCGGCCGACCTTTCGATCCTCAGGGCGTCACCGCAGCGCTCGTCGACTGCCCGGACCATCAACCTGACGGGATACCGGCGCTCCTCGAAAACGTTCTGTCGTACGGCAATCCCTTCGAAACTCACGACACCACCGGCTGGCCGAGTTTCGCCGACTGGCCGGCGCACGATTCACTGACGCACGAGCAGACGTACTACAAGTGGGTCGAGCGGGCCTGGCGCGGCGGGCTGCGAATCTTCACCAATCTCTTTGTCGCCAATCGTGTCCTGTGCGAGCTGTATCCGAGCAAGCGAAATCCCTGTGACGAGATGGAGACCGTCCGGATCCAGGCGCAGCAGACACGCGAACTCCAGGACTACATCGACGCCCAGTACGGCGGTCCCGGCCGGGGTTGGTTCCGCATCGTGAGCTCCCCTGAACAGGCCAGGCAGGTGGCCGCCGACGGAAAGCTGGCCGTCACCCTCGGGGTGGAGGTGTCCGAACCCTTCGGTTGCTCTGTGCGCAACGGTATTCCGCAGTGCACCGAGGACGACATCGACCGCGGCCTGGACGAGTTGTACGACCTCGGTGTTCGGCAGATGATCGTCACGCACAAGTTCGACAACGCCCTCGGCGGTGCCCGTTTCGACGGCGGAGTCACCGGGGTGGCCGTCAACATCGGCAACTACCTGGGCACCGGGGAGTTCTGGCAGTCGGAACCATGCACCGGCGTTGCCGAGGACAACGTGCTGCCCACCAAGGTCGACGGCGCACAGAATCTTCTCGCGGTACTCCCACCCGGAGTGACGCTTCCGGTGTACCCCTCTGGTCCGCAATGCAATTCGCACGGCCTGACCGACCTCGGCGCATACACGATCCGAGGTTTGATGGACCGAGGGATGATCGTGGACATCGATCACATGAGCGTCAAGACCGCCGAAGCGGCTCTCGATATTCTCGAAGCTGCGAACTACTCCGGCGTCGTTTCCAGTCACAGCTGGAGCGACCCGAGCCTGTACAAGCGGATCTACGCACTCGGCGGATTTGTCGCCCTGTACGCCGGACAACTCGACGCATCGGACGAAAAGCCCGAAGAGCGTGGGTTCATCGACCAGTGGCGGGACGCACGGGCGATGCGAAGCGAGAACTACTACTTCGGTTTCGGCTACGGCGCCGACACCAACGGCTTCGGGCCGCAGGCCGCACCGCGCGGCGACGCCGCAGAAAATCCGCTGCAATATCCGTACACCGCCTTCGACGGCACCGTCATGGACCAGCAGCGCGCCGGCACCCGGGTTTTCGACGTGAACACCGACGGCGTTGCCCAGTACGGGATGATTCCCGACTGGATCGCGGACATGCGTATTGCTGCGGGCGCCGACGGCGACACGATCATCGAGGACATGAGCCGTGGCGCCGAGGCTTACCTGCAGATGTGGGAGCGCGCGCGAAACTAGCTACGCTGGTGGACGGTCCCCGGGAGATCGGGGGCCGGTCCTAGATCGTCCGGCACCACCCGAAGGATTTTTTCGTGGCTGACTTCCAGTTCACCGTCGACAAGGCTCACGCCAAGTCGGTCAACGACACACTGGCCGATGTACGCCGCCTGCAGATTTCTGCGGTGATCTTCGCGATCGTCCTCGCCGCGGTCGGGGCCTGGTTGATCAGCATGGGCGAGGTGTGGTCCATCATCATCGGCGCGGTCCTCGCCATCGGTGCGGCCAGTTCCCTGTGGGTTGCCGTGTGGGCACCTCGCAAGGTGGGAAGCGTCGAATCTCTGTATGCGGACAACCCACTGGTTCCCGCGATCGTCACCGAGGTTCACCCTCGAGCGGCGACCTTGACGGCATTGATCGACATCGCGAAGCCGGCGGCCGGAGCACCGCAGTACGCGCTCGTCAGCCGCAATGTTCGACTCAATCCGAAGTGGCGAGTCGGCGACCGCATTCCGTCGGTCGCACTGCGTTCGGATCGTTCCACCCGCAGCAAGGCTGACACGTGGCAGATGGTCAGTCCCATGCCGATCGAGTGGGGGACCAAGGACTCGGCAGTGCTGGCACGCGCGATCGCTGCTGTCAGTGCGAGCGAGTGGAACTTCCTGCAGAGCCGGATTCCCGATTCCGAAGAAGTTCGCACCCACCCCGATCGCCGGGTTCTGATCAACCCGGCCGATCTTCCTGACTCGCTGCGCTAGTCCAAACGGTTACGCGAGCGCGGGCAGCACTTCCTTCTCGAACATCTCGATTCCCGACGTGTCGTACGCGGCCTCGGGGAAGTAGAAGATTCCGTACTCGAGTCCCTGCGCCGCGAGCGCCGACAGGTTCTCGATGATCTGCTCGGGCGTACCCACGGCAGGCATTCCGCGGAACGCATCGAGCGACGCATCGGCGGCAGCTTCGCCGACCAACGGCGTCAGTCGGGCCTTCAGTGTCTCCAACCGCTGAGCCACCTCGGATTCCGTCGCGCCGATGGCCACGTTGTAGTTGGCCGAACGGACGATGGCGTCGAAATCGCTACCGACGGTGTCGCAGTGTTTCTTCAGGATTTCGGACTTGTGCGCGAAGCCGGCCGGGGTGCCGTCGAAGTTCGTGTACTGCGCGTACTTGGCCGCGATCTTGAGTGTGACCTTCTCGCCGCCACCGGCAACCCAGATGGGAATTCCGCCCTCTTGCAACGGAAGTGGACGGCACAGCGCTCCGTCGACCTGGTAGTACTTGCCGTCGAGCGTCGAGCTGCCGGTCGACCACGCCTGCTGCATGATCTGGATTCCTTCGTCGAGGCGGCCCAGACGCTCACCGGCAGAGGGGAAACCGTAGCCGTATGCGCGCCACTCCTGCTCGTACCAACCGCCGCCGATGCCCATCTCGACGCGTCCACCCGTGATGAGATCGGTGGTCGCGGCGACCTTGGCGAGGTACGCCGGGTTTCGGTAACTCATGGCGGTACACATCTGGCCCAGTCGGATACGCGAGGTCGACGCACCGAGTGCGGCCATCAACGTCCACGCCTCGTGAGTCGCTTCTTCCGTCGGCTGGGGAACGGTGTGGAAGTGGTCGTAGACCCACACCGACTCCCACGGCCCTGCCTCCGCGCGCAGCGTGAAGTCTCGCATCACCTCCCACTGCTTCGCGGGGTCGATGCCGACCAGGTCCAGACGCCAGCCTTGAGGTACGAACAGTCCGAATCGCATGTAGCGAGCCTACCTACAGTTTCCCGACGCGCGACCGGGGTGACACCCGCGGAGAGTAGACCGGAATGAAGCGGAACATCATCGCCGCGCCGGCGAACGACGTCGCGCCCAGAGCGGCGAATGCCCACCCGAGTGGGAGCACCGCGGCGAGTAGACCGATCGCGAGCGGCCCACCGAACATGCCGGTGTCGTGCGTCAATCGCCATGCAGCGAGGAACTCGGCGCGTTCTTCGGGCGGGGCGATATCGGCACCGAGGGTCATGATCACGCCGTTGCCCAGTCCGTTGCCGATCCCCATCACGACAGCGACCACGGTCAATCCCACTGCACCCGTCGAGAACGGCAACAGTAGGTACGACACACCGATCACCGTCAGCGAAGGCACCGCGACCAGCCTGCGGCCGTATCGGTCCATGATGTGTCCGGCCGGGTACGAGCACAGCAAGTCCACGGCCGCACCGATACCGAAGATCACACTCACCTGGGCTGCATCCAATCCGAGGTGCAATGCCCACAATGGAAGAACGGCCTCACGCGAAGCGCGGGCGGCGCCCATCAGAAGGGAGCCTGTCCCGAGCGTCGACAGAGCGGCACGATGACGGCGAAGGATCTCCGGGAGCGTGACGTGTCCGTGATCGCTGTTGCCTGCCTGCACCTTTCGTGGCGGGTCGGGAACGCGGGCCATCAGCGCCCCGGCGAGCACGACGCCCACCAATTGGACGAGGAATCCTCCGAGCGCTCCCACCAGGAGAATCACGCCGGCCCCGATGAGCGGTCCCAGGAAGAAACCCAACCGCCACATCGCAGCGAACGACGACATTGCTCGGGCCCGTAGACCGAGTGGCACGGTCTCGGCGAGGTAGCTCTGCCGCGCAAGGCCCCACACCGCATTCGCCAATCCGGTCAACAGTGCGCCGATACCGAGCATCCACGGAGTCTGTGCAAGGAGACAGATCACCACTCCTGTTGCACCCAAGGAACTTCCGCCGATGATCGACCTGCGCTCACCGAAACGCGACACGATCCTGCCGGCGGGGAGGTCACCGAGTACGGCGCCCAAACCACCGAGTGCAACGATCAGGCCGGCGACGGCAACCGAGGCACCCAGGTCGCGCGCGGTGACGGCCATGATGGGGGCAGCCGCACCCTGACCGATCCCGAAGATGGCCGCCGGTACGAAAACCGTTGTGACCAGTGGCTTGAGACCGGCAATCGCCGGCTGTTCCTTGGGCAGTGTTTCCGTCACGCGCTCACTTCTGCCGCGTCAGCGGCCCGCGAGAACCGATTCGCCGGACGATCGAGGCCGTAGTGACCCCGCAGGGTGGATTCCGTGTATTCGGTCCGGAAGAGCCCACGCGCCTGCAGAATCGGCACGACCCGGTCGACGAACACCTCGAGCCCTCCGGGCAGATAGGGCGGCATGATGTTGAAGCCGTCCGCGGCGCCCTTGTCGAACCATTCGGTCAACTCGTCCGCGACCTGCTCCGGTGTCCCGGCAAATGTCCGATGCCCACGGCCACCGCCGAGTTTGCCGATCAGTTCACGGACGGTGAGGTTTTCGCTCTCCGCAAGGTCTTTGACGAGCTGGTATCGACTCTTGTTTCCTTGGATGCGATCGATGTCCGGCAACGGGGGCAACGGGGCATCCAGCGAATGCTCGGTGAGGTCGACGCCCACCATGTTCGAGAGTTGGCGCAGCGAGTACTCAGGTGAGATGAGATCCGTGAACGACTGCTCCAGTGCCTTGGCTTCTTCTTCCGTATCCGCGATGAAGGGAACGATGCCTGGCAGCACCTTGATCTCGTCGGGACTACGCCCGTACTTGATCAGCCGCGCTTTGAGGTCGGTGTAGAAATCCTGCCCCTGCTCGAGTGTTCGTTGAGCGGTGAACACGGCCTCGGCATACTTCGCCGCGAAGTCCTTACCGCTCTCGGAGGAACCGGCTTGCACGAGCAACGGACGTCCCTGTGGAGACCTCGGCGAATTGAGCGGGCCAGCCACCGTGAATCGTTGACCGTCATGGTCGATGCGATGGACACGATCAGGATCGGCGAAGATTCCGGTCTCTTCGTCCAGGACAACTGCCCCCTCTTCCCAGCTGTCCCAGAGTCCGAGCGTCACGTCGAGAAACTCCTCGGCGCGCTCGTAACGACCGCTGTGCGTCGGTACCGCATCGAGGCCGAAGTTCGCGGCCTCGTCGGCGCCGGCCGACGTCACGATGTTCCACCCGCCTCGTCCACCACTGATGTGATCGAGGGAAGCGAACTTCCTTGCGAGAGTGTACGGATCGCTGTAACTGGTCGACGCGGTTGCAATCAACCCCACCTTCTCGGTGGCCGCAGCGATCGCCGACAGCAAGGTGACGGGTTCGAAGATCGCCTGAGTGTTGTATTTGACCCGCGGACCGACTGCTAGACCGTCGGCGAAGAACACCGAGTCCAGCTTTCCACGCTCGGCGATTCTCCCCAGTTCCTGGAAGTGCTTGACGTCCAGGAGGTTGGCCGCATTTGTGCGTGGGTGGCGCCACGCCGCCTCATGATGGCCGACGCCCATCAGGAAAGCGTTCAGATGAAATTGTCGTTCGGACATGAGTTCGCAGAATCTTTCCGTGAATGTGTGGTCAGGTGGTGACGCGCCAGCGCGAGAGCCGACGTTCGATCAGGACCAGAATCGCGTTGATTGTCAGACCCAACAACGAGATCGCGACGATGCCCGCGTACATGTTCGGGATCTGGAAGTTGAGTTGTGAAGCGGTGATCAGATACCCGAGACCGGCTTTGGCCCCGACCATTTCGGCGGCGATCAGCACGAGAATCGACGACGCGGCTGCCATGCGGATACCCGTGAAGATCGTGGGAACAGCGGCGGGCAGAACCACCTTCTGGAACAGCCGAATCGAGGAGAACCCCAGCGAGGCAGCGGACTTGATCAGCAGGGGGTCCACTGTTCGCACACCGGAGATCGTGTTGAGCAGAATCGGGAAGGTGCAGGCGTAGATCACCAGGGCGATCTTCGATTCCTCACCGATTCCGAGAATCAGCACGAAGACGGGAAGCAGAGCCAAGGCTGCTGTGTTGCGGAACAATTCGAGAATCGGGTTGAGGAAGTCGGAGACCGGGCGGTACCAGGCGATCGCGATTCCCAACGGAATCGCGATCGCGATGGCCACGAAGAATCCGGTCAGCGCACGCGTCAGACTGGCCGAAACATGCTCTTGCAATTGTCCGTTCTCGGCGAGAGTGAAGAATGCGGACACAACTTCGGTGAAGGGCGGCAGGAAGACCTTGTCCACCAGCCCGAGCCGAGGTGCCGCTTCCCAGATCCCGAGGAAGATCGCGATCGCAATCGACGGCTTGGCAATCCGCCAGGCGGTGGAACCAATGTAGCGCGCCGCCTTGCCGCCGGCCTGGCTCCGCTGCGCAATGTCAGGTGTTTTGTCGGCCAACGGTTTCGGAGCGGCGACCACCTCCGGCGTCGCCAATGCGCTAGACATGTGCAACCTCCTTGGCAGGATCGAGTTCGCCGGCCCGAGCGCGCTCGACTTCACCGTGCAGTAGCGTCCAGATCCGGTGCCGGAACACTCGGAACTCCTCACCTGATCGCACGTCGTCGCCGGACCGGTCGATGTCGATGTCGACGATCGTCTTGACGCGCCCTGGCCTCGACGTCAGTACTGCAACACGCTGCCCGAGGTAGATGGCCTCGTCGATTCCGTGGGTGATGAACAGGATCGTCTTGCCGGTGGCCTTCCAGATGCGCAGAAGCTCGTCCTGCAGCGACTCTCGCGTCTGTGCGTCCAGCGCAGCAAATGGTTCGTCCATCAGCAACACTTCGGGGTCGAATGCCAGGCTGCGGGCGATCGCGACTCGCTGCTTCATTCCACCGGACAACTCGTGCGGATAGCGATCCGCGAAACCTTGCAGACCGACCAGTTCGAGGTAATGCTCGGCGAGCTCGCGTCGCTCGCTCTTCTTCACGCCCTTCGCTTCGAGTCCGAACTCGATGTTGTGACGTGCAGTTCGCCATGGAAGTAGCGCGTATTGCTGGAAGACGATTCCCCGATCCAAGCCTGGGCCCGTGATCTGCTTGCCGTCCAGAAGGATTCGACCGGAAGTGGGCGAACTGAGTCCTCCGAGGAGGTCCAGCAGAGTCGACTTGCCGCAACCACTCGGCCCGACGAGGACCAGGAACTCCCCCGGCGCCACGTCGATGTTGATGTCCTCGACCGCGGTGAAAACTTCGTCGGTCCCACGAATGTCGAACTGTTTGGTGACGTGCTCGAGCCGTAGTTTCGGTTCTGTGCTCATTTTGCTGCCTCCAGTGCCTGTCCGTCAGCGCCGCTGTCGGGTGAATACGTTCCGTTGGCGTACGGGTTGAATTCGTTGGTGTAGATGTCCGACGGCTTCAACTTTCCTTCTTCGAGTTCGCCGTTACGGGTGAGCCAGTCGATCCACGTGCTGATCTCGGTATCGGTGATCGTTCCGCCGGGGCCGGCGACTCCTGGGCTCTTCCAGTAGCTGATGAGCTTGGTGTCCTCGTTGCGTCCGCGGCTGTTGATGATCGACGTCAGCTTCGCGACCACTTCTTCTCGTGGGTGTGTCTGCGTCCAGCGGATGGCCCTCGCTGTTCCCTGCACGAAATCGGCGACCGCCTCCTTGTTCTGCGCGATGTAGTCGTCACGGAACACCAACGTGCCGTAGGTGAACGAGCCGAACAACGATTCGTCCGTGAACAGCTCGCGAAGGCCACCACGTTCGAGCGCGGAGTCACGGAAGACCGAGCCGAGGGTGGCGACGTCGATCTGTCCCTGCCGCAAAGCTTGTTCCGTGTTGACCGGCGGAACCACGATCAGTTCCACCTGCTTGATCTCGTCCGGTGTAAGCCCCTCCCGCGCAAGCCATTCACGCACGACGAACTCGTGGTGCGCACCGAGGGTGTTCATCCCGACCTTCTTGCCGATCAGGTCCTTCGCCGATTTGATCGGACTGTCGTCGAGAACGTAGTACCCGTTGAAGCTCTCCTTGTCGGAGCCGTAGTACCCGATGACCGAGGTGATCGGTGAACCCGCGGAAGCCAACTTCACCACCGCCCCGTTGAACGCTCCGCCGAACTCGGTTTGACCGGTCGCTGCGTTCTGAATGCTCTGAGGGCCGCTGGTCGTATCGCCGATCCAGTTGAGCTCCACGTCGTTGAAGTAGCCGAGGTCAGCGGCCAGTTCGGGGTAGATGACCTGTCCGGTGCTGCCCTCGTACCGCAGGACGGTCTTGCCGTCGGCGGTCTTGACCACTTCGTCGGAGGAGCCCGAGCAGGCAACGGCAAAACTGGACAGAGTGACAAGAGCGACGACCGCGGCTACCGAGCGCGCGAAACGAGGGCGAATCATGAAGTTGCTTCCTGTAGAAGATGATTGGTTCAGTTCTCGGCTACACCTGTCCGGAGCGCCGTGTGCGGCGCTCGGCACAGGCAGGTGTGGGGAATGTCAGTTCAACGACAACAGTTGAGCGACATGAGCGGGAAAGACCGAAACACGTGAGACTCCAATGAATGTGCAGACAGGATCGAGCCGTGAGCAGTGCCGAAACCATACGTCGGCACCCACTACCTGGGTCAACGGTTACATTCATGCCGGATTTAATGTGTGAGGTCCGTATCATGAGGGCATGCTTTCGCCGACGACTGCGCAGGACTTCGAGCAACACCGTGGCCACCTGACGTCGGTGGCCTACCGTCTCACCGGAAGTTTCAGCGACGCTCAGGATGCGGTGCAGGAGGCATGGATACGCTTGCAAGTCGCACAATCGAGACAAGGAAGCGACCTCGAGATCCGCGAGCTGCGCGGATGGCTCACCACTGTTGTCGGTCGAATCTGCCTCGATCATCTCAAATCGGCCGCGGTCAGAAGAGAAAGCTATGTCGGACAGTGGCTTCCGGAGCCGATCGTCACGCCCGTCGACGCCACCTCGGGCACACCCTCAGCGACACCCGATCCGCTGGAGTACGTCGTGACGCAGGAACAGAATCGTTTTGCTGCCCTCGTCGTCCTGGACACCCTTACTCCCGCTCAACGCGTTGCCTTCGTCCTGCATGACGGCTTCGACGTGCCCTTCGCCGAGGTTGCGCGCATCCTCGACATCGAAGTAGCCACTGCCCGTCAGTTGGCCTCGCGGGCCCGTAAAGCCGCAGCGTCGGCGCCGGTCCCGGTCAGTAGCGAGGAGCATGCTGCTGCCGTCGAGCGATTGGTGACGGCTATCGCGAGTGGAGATCTGAACGCCGTGATAGGTGCACTCGATCCCGATGCCGTCCTGATCGGTGACGCAGGCGGAACTACCCGCACGGCTGTCAACATTGTGCGCGGCAGCGATCGTGTCGCGCGGTTCTATCTGGGATTGGCCCGCAAGTACGGACCGGCAGCGGTGTTCTCGATGTCACCGGTTCTCGTCAACGGACAGCTCGGCGGTGTATTCGCCGGCTCACCGGGGGACGACCAGTACCCGCAGTTCGCCGCTCGCGTTGCCGGCTTCACTGTCCGCGACGGAGTTGTGTGCGCAGCCTACGACATTGCGAATCCAGCCAAGTTCAGCGCTGTGCCGATGCTCGATCACACCGAACCCGAACGCAAGTAGCGAGACTCCCATTCCTCGAGGTGTGATCTGGACACCTGCGTGCCGAACCACAGTCGGTGCAGTACATCCGATCCCAGATGATGCAATTCGGTGTGCGTCCTCCACTGCTGCGACGCCCACTCGGGTTCGTTGTGGGCGGCGTCGATCCCGGCCATCGCGCTACCTCGCAGTTCGAAGTCCAGGTCCCGACGAAGCTCCGAAAGCTCCGACCAATTCGCCTGTGGTGCATAGTGCCTCGCGCGAATTTCGGTCAGCAGCTTGAACAGGACGCTACCCGCCCGTTCGTCGACCCAGATCAGAGTGCGTCGATGCGCACCGCGCCCCACCGTCCACAGGACCACCAACGCCACGACGACGCCGATTGCCGTCTCGAGCATGCGGCTGAGGATCAGATGTCGGACGGTCCCGTGCGCACCACCGGCCGCGCCGAGGAGAATCGCGAGGGCGGTGATGAAGATGACGGCTATCCCGTAATTCCGCACCAGGAACAGCTCGATCCCCGCCATCAGGACTGCAAGTACCGCCACCAACCACAGACCGGTCGGACTCCAGGAGTAGATGGCACCCAACAGAATCAACCCGAGGACGGTCCCACCGATGCGGTGGATTCCGCGATAGGTGCCCAGTATTCGGTCCGGTCCTTGATGAAGGACCATCGCCGCGGCGATCACCGCCCAGTCCGGGCGATCGATGCCGAGCAGGACGGTGAGGGTTCCCGCCGCCATACAGGCAATGGACAGCCGAAGTGCCGTCACCGACGCTCGGCTGGACCGATTGCAGGCGCGGAGGAACCGATATCGGATCGTCGGGTCGGGCAGAGGCGGGTGAGCACCGACGTCGTCGACGTCGAACGCGGGGTCGGCCATGAGTTCCGGATCGTGGTCGTCGGAGATCGCCCTGGCCATCGAGATCTGCGCTCGTTCGAGTTCACGGGTCAACGGGTGGTCTTTCCCGACGATTGCGCCGCGGTAGAGGCACTGCCACGCGTCGTGCAGCCGAAGTGCTGCAGCGTGGCGTTTGTCTCGCGTGAGTTCGGGTGGGGCGTACGTCGCCTGAGCGTCCGTGTACTCCGCAACGGCCGAGACGGCTGCCTGTACAGCGCTGCGTTCGACAGCTCTCGGTGCCCACAGGATTCCCGTCATCGAGACGACCACCGCGCTGATCCCACCGATTGCCGTCCACATCGCGACCTCGACCGGCGGCTGACCGGGAGTGGCGATCACGGAACTGATCTCGGTGGTGAGCAACAGAAAGAACGCGCCCGGTGGACCCAATCGAAGCGCGTCGACGGTGAAGGCGCAGGTCGACACCACGACGGCCATGATCAGCACGACAAAGACCAGCAGCACCGTCGGCGCTCCCTCAGCGATGGCTCGGTGGACGGGCTCACCCACCGATGCCCCGACGAAGGACAGGATCGTCAGCGCCGTCGCAGCGATACCGACTGCCTTCCACCTGCTCCGGTACGGACGACCCTCACCGTAGATCGATGCAAATGCACCGAGGCCGACCAGGAGCGAAGCAGACCCGAATCCGAGCAGTGTGGCGATGGCCGCCGGAATCGCCAGGGCGAGGGCGACGCGAACCGCTCCGGGGTACCTGTTTCCCACCGGCGGCAATCCGAACAGGACGCTGCGCGCCGGCCGCGGAGCCGGGAGGTTGGACTCGTGACCCGCTGATGTTTCTTCGGGGTCCACTGCCCATCCTTCGCGCCGGCCTGTTCGTGTCTGTGTCGTCCCATTCTTGCGGGCGGCCGACGTGGAATTCGAGGCGGGTCCGGAGGTCGATTCGACCACCCCTTTATTGACACTATGTCAACAGTGTGGATGATAGGTGGAGTCGGATCCGCTCGCGGGTCGCACTTCATCGATCGGGAGAATCACGATGACGCAAGGATCTACCGCAACCCGGACCGCAGAACGACGGTCCCCGTGGATGGACGACGAATTGGAGGCCGTGGCCGACCTGGCAAGGAACTTCTTCGCCAAACACGTCACACCGCATCAGAAACGCTTCGCGTCCCAAGGTTTTCCCGACAAATCCGCATATCGAGAACTCGGGGCGCTCGGGCTCGCCGGCATGTCGATCCCCACCGAGTACGGCGGCGGAGGAGGAACTTTCGCGCACGACGCCGTGCTGTTCCACGAGCAGGTCATGGCGGGTGATCATTCACTCCAAC
Source organism: Rhodococcus sp. C3V (assembly GCF_029269915.1). Classification (NCBI taxonomy): domain Bacteria; kingdom Bacillati; phylum Actinomycetota; class Actinomycetes; order Mycobacteriales; family Nocardiaceae; genus Rhodococcus; species Rhodococcus sp. C3V. The sequence continues at coordinate 729,784 of NZ_JARJBE010000001.1, read as the reverse complement.
TCGGCGTGCACTCGGGAATCGTGCCGCACTACCTCAATGCCTACGCCGATCACGAGCACAAACTGCGCTGGCTACCGAAACTGGTGAGTGGCGAGTGGGTGGGCGCAATCGCCATGACCGAGCCCGGCACCGGATCCGACTTGCAGAACATCACCACCCGAGCCGTCCGCGACGGTGACGACTATCTGATCAGCGGCGCAAAGACCTTCATCTCCAACGGTCGCAATTGTGATCTGGTGATTATTGCCGCCAAGACCGATCCCAGCCTCGGAGCGCGTGGAGTGTCGCTCATCGTGGCCGAGGTCGATGACAACACACCGGGTTTCGAGCGCGGGCGAATACTCGAGAAGGTCGGACAGAAGGGCCAGGACACCACCGAGCTGTTCTTCGACCGCTTGCGGGTGCCTGCAACAAACCTGCTCGGGGACCGCGAAGGCACAGGGTTTGCCCAGCTGATGCAGCAGCTACTGCCCGAACGATTGATCTGCGGAGTTGCAGCCACTGCGGCAATGGAGCGTGCAGTCGCCCTCACCGTCGAGTACACCAAATCCCGAAACATGTTCGGGCAAAAGCTCTTCGATCTGCAGAACACGCGCTTCGAACTTGCCGAGTGCGCGTCCATCGCTCGTATCTCACGAACGTTCATCGACGACTGCATCGTCAAATACCTTGCCGGGCAGCTCGATGCGACTACCGCCGCGATGGCCAAGTACTGGCTCACCGATCAGCAGTGCGCCGTGATCGACCGCTGCGTGCAACTACACGGCGGGTACGGCTACATACTCGAATATCCCATCGCTCAGATGTATGCCGACGCTCGTATTCAGCGAATCTACGCCGGATCGAACGAAGTCATGAAGGACCTCGTGGCGAGATCACTCTGAGCAATCAGGAATCCGCCTCGCACGCCGGCAGAACGTCACGCACGATCGCGAGCAAACTGCGTACCAGCAGAAGGTGCACCTGTTCGCGGTCGAGCGCTCCCGTCACCAACCACTGCTTACTGGCGGCCTTCGCCAAGCCTCCGTACGCCACGATCATCGAATGAACAGCAGCCTCACTGCCTTCACTCGGTCGAATCTCGAGCGCATCCATCATGCGTCGCGCAGCAACGTCGTCAGCATCCTGCAGGATCCGATCCATCTCGGGATCACGGCGGAGGTCGTCGGACATGACTGTCGAGATCCACATGTCGCGATGACGCCAGGCGACGTCGAGCCACCGATCGATCACGGCGCCGATCCGCTTCTCCTGGCTCGCCGATCGCGGAATGCGGTCCACCGCCACTTCGGGAATGAAGACGAACCGCCGCACGACGTCGAGATACAACTCCCGCTTGGAGCCGAAGTAATGATTGAGCAGCGGACGTCCGACCCCAGCCGCCTTGGCCAACTCGGTCATCGAGACGTCGGCAAAAGACTTCTCCTCGAAAACCTTTGCCGCGCTGACAATGATCTGCTCACGCCGGTCTTCGGGACCGAGACGCCTTCCGCCTGTGGCCGACGCGGACGTCATTCTTTTCTCGCAGGCGTGCTGTTGACCGTCGCCTGCGCCTCGACCATGAGCGAAATGTGCTCCACCAAACGCTTTCGAGAGATCTTGGAGGACGGGGTGTGCGCCTGATAGATGAACGCGAGGGCACCGAACAGCCCCACTGAATTGAGTTCGGAGTTCGCGGAGTCGGTTGCCTCGCCGCCGTACATCAGCTCGAGCGACGCGGAAATCGGATTCGTGAACTCCGCCATCAATTCTCGCCCTCGATCCCACAGCGCAGGTTCCGCCTGGGATTCGACGAACATGATGCGTCCACGTCGAGGATCTTTGAATACGTAGTTGGTGAAGGCCTTCACCACGTGGCGGATCAGGGCCGACGGTTCGGAAGGCGCCACCTCGAGAGCGTCCAGAATAGTGTCACGCGCACCGAGAACGACCTCGTCGAGCACGGCGACCAGCAGTTCGTCACGGTTGGCGAAGCTCTCGTAGAAGTACCGTTCGGTCAGCGCGGCCTCGCGGCAGGTCGCACGCATGGTCGCGGCGGCCGCTCCCTCGGTGCCCATGATCTGCAACCCGGCTTCGATCAGCTGTGTCCGGCGCGCGGCGCGGCGATCTTCCGGTTCCTGCCCACGCCACCTGCGCGGGCCGGTGCGCCGAGCCTCGGTATCCGTCATGTCCCCATGTTCTCACTGACCGGCAGCGCTCTCGACCTCAGGTTATCGCGGCGACCTCCGCAAGCGAACTGACATCGCCCGATGTCAATCAGTTGAATTCTGACATCAACCGCTGTTGACATCACTTGATGTCAGACTTACTCTTCGTTCAGTTGTTCACGCACCAATCAGGAGGCGTCACACATGGTCGACATCGACCCAACCTCGGGGCCATCGGCCGGTGACGAGGAAACTCGAACTCGCCGAACACGAGTCGTCGTCATCGGAGCCGGTTTCGGCGGCATCGGAACGGCTGTCCGCTTGAAGCAGTCCGGGATCGACGACTTCGTCGTTCTGGAACGTGCCGCGGAGCCCGGGGGAACCTGGCAGGTCAATACCTACCCCGGTGCACAGTGCGACATCCCGTCGATTCTGTACTCGTTCTCGTTTGCGCCAAATCCGAACTGGACGCGGCTGTATCCGCTACAGCCCGAGATCTACGACTATCTCCGGGATTGCGTCCATCGCTTCGGACTGGCCGGTCATTTCCACTGCAATCAGGGCGTGACAGAAGCTTCGTGGGACGAGCAAGCCCAGATCTGGCGGGTACACACTGCGGAAACCGTGTGGGAGACACAGTTCCTGGTCGCGGCCACCGGCCCGTTCAGTGCCCCCGCCACACCCGACCTTCCCGGGCTCGAATCGTTTCGTGGTCAGATGTTCCACACCGCGGACTGGAACCACGACCACGACCTTCGCGGTGAGCGGATAGCCGTGGTCGGCACCGGTGCCTCTGCGGTGCAGATCATCCCCAGACTGCAACCGCTCGCGGACACGTTGACCGTGTTCCAGCGGACACCGACGTGGATCCTGCCGCACCCGGATCAGCCGATGACCGGCTGGCCGAGCGCTCTCTTCGAGCGGGTGCCGCTCACCCAACGACTGGCACGCAAGGGACTCGACCTGCTCCAAGAAGCCCTGGTACCCGGATTCGTGTACAAGCCGTCACTGCTCAAAGGGCTGGCCGCACTCGGCCGAGCACACCTTCGCCGGCAGGTGCGGGACCCGGAGCTTCGCGCAAAGCTGCTCCCCCACTACGCATTCGGATGCAAGCGTCCGACGTTCTCGAACACCTACTATCCCGCGCTGGCGTCACCCAATGTGGAGGTGGTGACGGACGGAATCGTCGAGGTGCAGGAGCGCGGAGTCCTCACCGCGGACGGTGCCTTCCGGGAAGTCGACACCATAGTCATGGGAACCGGCTTTCGTATGGGAGACAACCCGTCGTTCGACATCATCCGGGGCAAGGACGGCCGCAGCCTCGCGCAGACGTGGAACGGCAGTGCCGAGGCCTTCCTCGGCACCACCATCAGCGGGTTTCCGAACTTCTTCATGATCCTCGGCCCCAATTCCGTGGTCTACACCTCGCAGGTCGTCACGATCGAAGCGCAGGTCGAGTACATCGTGAGCTGCATTCTTCAAATGGACGAGGGCGGCATCGGCAGTATCGACGTCCGGGCAGACGTGCAGAGAGAGTTCGTGCGCGCGACCGACCGCCGACTCGCCACCAGCGTGTGGAACGCCGGCGGGTGCAGTAGTTACTACCTCGTCGACGGCGGCCGCAATTACACCTTCTATCCCGGATTCAACCGATCCTTCCGCACCAGGACCAAACGAGCCGACCTCGCTCACTACGCGCAGGTACAACCCGTCTCGTCCGAATCACTCACCACTGCCCGAGAAACCGTGAGGAGCCGATAATGCTCGGCATCAACGCCTTCCGAGGCACACCCGTCGTCGCACCGTCCGGCGCGCGCCGCTACACCGACGAAGCACATGCGATCGCCGCCCGTGACGTCGAATTCGACTGGGACGGCGTACCACTGCATTACGTGCCGAACGAACCGATGGTCACCCACGTCATCAACTTCATGCATCTCGTGTTGCCCGAGGGAGAGCGGGCCATGTCCGCAACGCTCGCCGAAGCACTCCCGCTCATCGAGGACCCCCGCCTGCACGAAGAGGTGGTGGGATTCGTCGGACAGGAAGCAACACACGCGTCGTCGCACAAAGGTGCACGCGAGCATCTTGCGGACCTCGGCATGGACATGAAACCGATGTCACGCCGGATGGACTGGCTCGTGGACAAGATATTGGGCGACAAAGGATTGACCGGAAAAGCCAAGCACGCCTGGCTCTGTGAACGTCTCGGCTTGTTTGCCGCGATGGAGCATTACACGGCGGTGGTCGGGGAATGGCTGCTCACCGATCCCGCCCTCGAAGATGCCGGCATGCACCCGACGATGCTCGACATGGTCAAGTGGCACGGCGCCGAGGAAGTCGAGCACCGCAACGTGGCCTTCGACGCCTACATGTACGTGGACGGTAGCTACGCCAGACGCGTTCGCACGGCGCTGCTCGCCAGCTTCACGTTGTTCGTGTTGTTCATCGCCTCGATGAACTACCTCTTCCGGCAGGACCCGTCGAAGGCGAAGGGCCGCCTGTGGCCTCTGCAACTGATCAGCGCCACTCGCCGCGGCCTGGTCCCGAACATGAAATTCCTGATCACCGAGATTCCTCCGTATCTGCGGCCGAGCTTCCATCCGTCCCAGATCGGGGACATGGACGTAGCCATGCGCTACCTCGCTCGCTCACCTGCCGCCAATCGTTCTTCCGAAAAGAGTGAAGGATGAACAAGACGACTGCCGACCGTCCTCACGACGCACAAGACTTCACACCGACCCGGTCGTTGAGGATGGCCGCACAGGCGACGAGCGCATACCGTCGAATCTTTGCGTCAAGTCCTGCAGCGCAGATACTTTCGCGTCCCAACCCGGTCCGCTACAGCGGATTCGACATGACGCTGGACGTGAAGTCCGTCCGGTTCGAGTGCGCAGACGTCCTGAGTGTCACCTTGACCCCGAGGGAAGGAATCACCCTGCCGTCGTGGATTCCCGGCGCTCACCTAGACGTCATTCTCCCCTCGGGAAGGCAACGACAGTATTCGTTGTGCGGAGACCCCGACGACTTGACCTCGTATCGGATCGCCGTCCGGCGGATCGACGAAGGCGGGGGCGGCTCCCGCGAGATACACGAGTCGCTGAAACCCGGAATGGTTGTCGACGTACGAGGGCCGCGGAATGCATTTCCTTTTGTCACTGCTCCGTCGTACCTCTTTGTTGCGGGCGGAATCGGGATCACTCCGATACTTCCCATGGTGCAACGCTGTCACCGCCGCGGAGTCCCGTGGCGATTGGACTATCTCGGACGAACTCGGGCAGCTATGCCATTCCTGAACGAGATCGAGGAGTATTCCAGCGGCCGGGTAACCATCCGACCCGACGACGAGCTGGGTCCGACGGATATCGGAACACTCGTCGCTGCTGCGGATCCCGGTGCCGCGGTGTACACGTGCGGACCGGTTCCGCTGATGAACACGGTGCGTGCGGCAACTTTCGCCGCCAACCCGACCGGATCGGTGCACAGCGAGAGGTTCTCCCCACTCCCGGTAGTCGACGGCAAGGAGTTCACGGTGCATCTGGCGCGCACCGGTCTCACCGTCGATGTGGGCGAGTCCGAAAGCGCCTTGGCTGCAATACGACGCGTACTTCCCGGAGTAGCGTATTCATGCCAACAGGGCTTCTGCGGTACATGCAAGGTCCGGGTGCTCTCCGGGACCGTCGAGCATCGAGACACCCTCCTCACCGAATCCGAACGTACTGGTTCGATGTTGACCTGTCGATCACGTTCCACCGGTGGGTCTTTGGTGGTGGACCTGTGAAGGGAAAATTCTCTCTTTCTGCGGCCGACGCAGCCTTCATCCGCTCCGCTCCGCTGGTGATCACTCACGGATCGAATCCGAAGCGACATGTGAAAGCTTGTGGCAGACGTTGACCTCGGACGGAGCGCTCACGTCGTGGGCGCACGGGATCACCGGAGCTGACTGGACCTCGGACAGACCATTCGGCATCGGGACTACACGAACCGTGCGAGCCGGCGCTTTTGCTGCACTGAACGAGCGATTCTTCCGCTGGGACGAGGGGCGCCGGATGTCGTTCTACGTGGAGTCGGCGTCACTTCCGGGGTTCAAACGCTTCGCCGAAGATCTGGTGTTGGAACCGACTTCGACTGGCAGCCGCCTCACCTGGACGTTCGCTGTGCAAGCGCAACCGTGGTTCGCCCCCATTCTGACTCTGTCCCGACCGATCCTCCAACGCGTCACCCGCGGCTGGGCCGACGGCGCCGTCCACCACACACTTCAAGGAACTCCACGATGACGGCGACCGAGATCGACACGACCACACAGGCGTCCGACGACACGGTGACACAGGCAGTGCGCGACGCCCGTACTGCTTCCGAGTGGTGGGCAGAACTGACATTCGAGCAACGTGCTCGTCGACTGGATCGGTGGCGAGGAATCATCGCTCGTCGAGCATCCGAACTCGCCGACGTCGTTCACCGGGACATGGGCAAGCCGCACCCTGACGCGATGCTCGAAATCGCCATGGCACTAGAACATCTCGCGTGGGCGTCGAAGAATGTCCGAAAGGTATTGGGCAGGCGCAGCGTCCGCTCCAGTTTGTTGACGGTCAATCAGGCCGCCTCGGTGGAGTATCGACCTCTCGGGGTGATCGGTGTGATCGGTCCGTGGAACTATCCGGTCTTCACCCCACTCGGTTCGCTCTCGTTCTCGCTGGCTGCAGGCAACGCCGTGGTCTACAAGCCGAGTGAGTTCGCACCGGCAGTCGGGCAATGGTTGGGCCGCGCCTTCGCCGAGGTCGTCCCTGAACATCCTGTGCTGCAGGTCGTCACGGGCGATGGTTCGGTCGGCGCGGCACTGTGCCTGGCCGGTGTCGACAAGATCGGGTTCACCGGATCGACCGCGACGGGCAAGAAAGTCATGGCAGCGTGCGCCGAGACCCTCACACCGGTGTTGATGGAATGTGGTGGTAAGGACGCGCTCATCCTTGATGCCGACGGAAATGTCGGTGCCGCCGCGGATGCTGCGGTGTGGGGAGCATTGTCCAACTCCGGTCAAACCTGTCTGGGCGTCGAGCGTGTATACGTGCACGAACATGTCTACGGCGAGTTTATCGACAAGACAATCACTTTGGCTGCCCGAGTTCATGCGGGTCCGGGTGCCGAAGACAAGATCGGTCCGATCACCATGCCCTCGCAAGTCTCCGTCATCCGGCGCCACATCGACGACGCGATGTCGCGGGGTGGACGTGTCGTTCTCGGAGGGCTCGGCTCGATCTCCGGCCAGTACGTGCAACCGACCATCATGGTCGACGTCCCCGAAGACAGCCTCGCCGTCACGGAGGAAACTTTCGGCCCGACGATGACGATCACCAAGGTCGCCTCGATGGACGAGGCGGTGGAGTTGGTCAATGCGTCGCCATACGCATTGGGAGCAAGCGTGTTCGGCAAGGACGGAGCGGCTGTTGCCGATCGGCTCCGATCCGGAGGAGCGTCGGTGAACTCTTACGTGATGTATGCCGCGGTTCCCAACCTGCCACTGGGTGGGGTCGGAGCATCTGGTTTCGGACGCGTTCACGGCCCAGATGGTCTGAAGGAGTTCACCTACGCTCGTTCGACGACTCGGCAACGATTCCGTTCGCCCCTACCACTGACGACGTTTCGAAGGACCGCCCGAATCGACTGGCTGGTCAAGGTTCTCATCCGCGCACTACACGGAAGGCACTGAAGCAATGACGGGACGCTTGTCCGCAATTGCGGGAACAGTCCGCGATCTGGGCATTCCACTGCCCGGACGCCGACTCGACTACGACGTCGCCGGGAAGGTCGTACTGATCACCGGTGGAGGCGACGGTATCGGTGCAGCGCTGGCGCGCACTCTCCACCGGCGTGGGGCCACCGTGGCACTGGTCGACGTCAACGAGAGTTCATTGGCAACGGCCGAGCGCTCATTCGAGTCACAGCGAGTCGTGACGGTGACGGCCGATGTCCGAGATCGGGACGGCATGACCGCAGCCGTGCAAACGATCATCGAGCAGCTGGGCAGAATCGACGTCGTAGTGGCCAACGCCGGAATCACCCCTCCCCCGGCAACATTGCGCCAGATCGATCCCGACGCCTTCGATCGTGTGCTCGACGTCAATCTCACCGGCGTCTTCAACACCGTGCATCCGACCATCGACGAGGTGATCCGCAACAGTGGGCACATCGTCGTCGTGTCATCGGCGGCGTCGTTCGCCCCCGGTTTGGGCGGCGCTTCGTACATGATCAGCAAGGCTGGGGTCGAAGCGCTCGGCCGGGCGCTGCGTCTCGAGGTTGCCGGCTACGGCGCTACTGCCGGCATCGCGTACTTCGGGATGGTGGATACACAACTTGCACGCGCAACACTCGACGACGACGAGATCGGGCGCAAACTCGACGCTCGACTACCCGGTCCCCTCCGTCATCGAATCTCCCCGGACCGTGCCGCCACCGTGATCGCCGACGCGATCGCGCGCCGCGCCGCCCGGACCCTTGCCCCCGCTGCCTGGGAACCCTGGGCGTGGGGACGCGGATTCATCAATGTCCTTGCCGACGGTTACCTGGCAAAAGACAAACAGGCACACGACCTGATCCGCGAACTCGAAGACAGAACCACCGCTGCGGCCCCAACGAATGCGTCAGCCCTGACAAAGGCATCCAGGAGAACATCATGACTACGTTGTGTGCAGCCTTCCAGCGAGTGTCGGCGGTAGCGCCCGACGCGGTGGCCCTGCGAGACATCGGCGATGCGCGAACACTGACGTGGCGCGCGTACGGCGAACAGGTTCGCGATGTTGCCGCGGGATTGGCCGGAATCGGCGTGGGACATGGCGATACGGTTGCATTGATGATGAGTAACCGCATCGAGTTCTACCCGATCGACGTCGGCGCCCAACACCTCGGCGCGACATCCTTCTCCATCTACAACACGTCGGCACCCGAAGCCATCCAGTACATCCTCGCCAATTCCGGTGCGCGAGTGCTCGTCTGCGAGGCCCAGTACGTGGATACCGTTCGCCGATCCGGTGCCACACTCGACACGATCGTGGTCGTCGACGCGCAACCGTCTGCCCAGCAGTCCGGCACCCTGACGCTGGAGCAGATGAAGTCCTCTGCTGCCGCCGATTTCGATTTCGATAGCACCTGGCGTGCGGTGAAACCGAACGACGTCGCCACGTTGATCTACACCTCCGGCACGACCGGCAACCCCAAGGGCGTCGAGACGACTCATGCCTGTCTGTTGTTCGAAACCACCGCCGTCAGTGCTGTACTCCCCGTCGAGTTCGGTGACCGCATCACCTCGTACATGCCGTCGGCGCACATAGCCGATCGGCTCACCTGCCTGTACATGCAAATGGTGTTCGGCACCCAGATCACTGTCGTGCCGGATCCGAGCCAGGTAGCGGCTGCGCTTCCGGACTGTCGCCCCACGATCTGGGGCAGTGTCCCCCGTGTGTGGGAAAAGCTGAAGGTTGCAGTCGAATCGGCCGTCGCCAACGAACCGGACGACGCGCGGCGAGCGGCATTGCAGTGGGCACTCGACGTCGGTCGCACTCGGCTCGCACACTTGCGAGCCGGTGAAACAGTCCCCGCCGAACTGGAAGCGGACTACGCCCGAGCCGATGCAATGGTCCTCTCCGCTCTGCGTGCGAAACTCGGTTTTGCCGAACTGAAGTGGGCCATCTCTGGCGCTGCACCGATTCCGCCGGACACCTTGGCATTCTTTGCAGCCCTGGGAGTTCCGATCTCGGAGATCTGGGGAATGTCCGAGCTGACATGCATTGCGAGCACCGCACCGGCCGAGCCGACCAAGCTGGGAACGGTCGGAAAGTTGCTTCCAGGCATGGAAATGCGCATCGAGGCCGACGGTGAGCTACTGGTTCGAGGACCGTTGGTCATGAAGGGGTACCGCGGCGAACCGGCAAAAACGGCCGAAGCGATCAGTGCAGACGGTTGGCTTTCGACCGGAGACATCGTCACGGCCGACGCAGACGGATACCTCACGGTGATCGATCGCAAGAAGGAGCTGATCATCAATGCGTCAGGAAAGAACATGTCCCCCGCTGCCATCGAGACCGCAGTGAAGACGTCGTCGTCGTTGATCGGTGAGGTCGTGGCAATCGGAGACGGCCGAAAGTTCAACACAGCGTTGATCACTCTCAGCGCCGACGCCGCGGTCGGAGCGGCACGCTCACTGGGACTTGCGGCCGAGGCCGCGGTACTCGCCAAGGACGCTCGGATCGTCGACATCGTTGCAACTGCTGTCGCCGAGGGAAACTCGCGTCTGTCGAGGGCCGAGCAGATCAAGCGGTTTCACGTACTCACCACGTTCTGGGAGCCAGGCGGCGACGAGCTGACACCGACGATGAAGCTCAGGCGCAAGCCGATAGCCGAGAAGTACGCGTCCGAAATTGCAGCCCTCTATGCGGATTCGGTCGTAGAGGACGTCTACGAGCCTGCGCCCTGCGCATAGATCAGCGTCTCGGTGGCCTTGACCACAAACGTAGCGGCCGATCCCGGAACCAGATCGAGCTCGGCCGCTGCGCTCGCCGTGATGTCGGCAGACAAGCCCGGCTGGCCGGCTTCGTCCTCGGCTCGGACTCGGACGACATCGCCTCGATTTTCGATCTCCGCGATCGTGACCGCAAACGCGTTTCGTGGGCTCCCGTGAGGCGGATCCAGGTAGACCGACACTGCTCGCGGCTCGAAGACTGCCACGGCGGCACTGCCGGCCGGTAGGTCGGTCTCCGTCTGGCCCGCGATATCCACCCCGACCGGACTTCTGAGCATTCCGTCTCCGGCCATCGTGCCGCTGCGCAAGTTGATCCCTGCGATGCGTGCTGCAAATGCACTACGCGGGCGAGTCAGAACTGTTCGTACGTCACCACGTTCGACGACCCGGCCGCCGTCCAGCACGACAACGGTGTCGGCAAGGGCCAGCGCATCCAGAGCGTCGTGCGTGACGAGCACGGCCGTGCGATCTCCTGTTCGGAGCACTCTACGCAGCAACGACCGCAATGCCGGGGCGGAGGCGACGTCGAGCGCAGACATCGGTTCGTCGAGCAGGAGTAGTTCGGGTTCAGCAGCCAATGCCCTCGCCACTGCGACTCGTTGCGCTTGACCGCCGGAGAGCTGTGACGGCTTGCGGTCAGCCAATTCGGCGGCGTCGACTGCGTCGAGCCAGTGGCGCGCGGAATCGGCGGAATCGCGACGCGACCGCCCTGCACTGCGCGGCGCGAACGCCACGTTCGCGGCCGCACTGAGGTGGGGAAAGAGAAGTGCCTCTTGCGCGAGTAGAGCAGTGCCGCGCCGATGCGGCGCCAACGCGACTCCCCTACCGGTATCGGTGAGAACGCGAGAATTCAGTTCGATCAACCCACGCCGCGGGTGATGTAGTCCGGCAACCGCCGCCAGTACCGTCGACTTGCCTGCGCCGTTCGGTCCGAGGACAGCGGTCACCTCACCGGCCGCGACGTCGAACGTCGCAACGACATCGCGCTCCGGAATCTCGATGTCGACGTGGAGGCCACTCACAACGAACCCGCCGATCCGCGTCCACGCACCGCAACCACGATGACCACCGCGACTACGACCAACACCAGCGAAAGCGCTACCGCTGCATCCGGATCGGTCTCACGCTGGAGATAGATTTCCAACGGCAGGGTACGCGTGACCCCTTGCAGACTTCCCGCGAACGTCAGCGTTGCACCGAACTCCCCCAGTGCGCGAGCGAAAGCCAGCACTGCCCCTGACACCAGACCGGGAAGCACCAGCGGCAAAGTCACCCGGCGAAGCACGGTGGTCGGGCGGGCTCCGAGCGTCGAGGCTACAGCCTCGTATCGTGTGCCCGCAGTGCGTAGCGCACCTTCGAGGCTGACGACGAGGAACGGTAGCGCGACAAACGTCTGCGCCAGGACCACCGCGGTTGTCGAGAATGCTATCTGGATGCCGAGCACTTCCAACTGCTCACCGATCAACCCTTTGCGCCCGAACGTGTACAGCAACGCGATACCGCCCACCACTGGCGGCAGAACCAGCGGGAGCAGAATCAAGGATCGAAGAACGGACAGTCCCCGAAAATGACTGCGCGCCAACACCGCGGCCATCGGTACCCCGAACAGGATGCACAGCAGCGTGCTCATCGCTGCTGTCTTCAAACTCAGTTTCAACGCGGCAACCGACGATTCGGAAGTCACGAGTTCCCAGAACTGCGACCACTGCACGGTGGCCAGCATCGCGGCCAAGGGAGCGATGACAAACGCCCCGCCGATCAGCGCGGGAAGGTAAATCCATACCGGCAACCCGAGCGGGGCTCGGGCTGACGGTCGTAGGCGTGTCACGGAGCAGCGAATCCCGCGTCACTCAGAACTGCCAGGCCCTTGGGACCCTTCACGAGATCGACGAACTTGGTTGCCGTTTCCGAATTCTTCGAATCCTTCAGCACCGCAATCTGGTACAGGTTGACCACCGTGGTGGCTTCCGGGAACGCGACGGTCTGAACCTTGTCACCAGCGGACTTCGCGTCGGTGACGTAAACGATGCCGGCATCGGCCTGCCCGGACGTCACCTTGTTGAGAACGTCGGTCACCGACGATTCTTCGCTGACGGGCGAGAGGGTCTCGCCGGTGGCCGTCTCGACCTTCTTCGTAGCCGCGCCACAAGGGACCTGCGGAGCGCAGATCACCAGTTGCGTCCCCTCCTTTGCCAGATCGGCGAACGACGCGATGCCCTTCGGATTGCCCGGCGGCACAACAATCGTCAAGGTGTTGCTCGCGAAGTCCGAGGGCGACCCCGCGACGACACCGGCGTCGGTGGCCTTGGTCATGTTGGCGGCGTCAGCCGAGGCGAACACGTCAGCCGGTGCGCCCTGAGTGATCTGAGCGACGAGGTCCGAGGACCCGGCAAAGCTGAAAGTGACCGATGAACCAGGGTTCTCGGACTCGAATTCCTTGCCGAGTTCGGTGAAGCTGTTCTTGAGTGACGCCGCCGCGAAGACGGTGATGCTTCCCGTGGCACTCGCAGTCGAAGTGGTTGTGGTCGGAGCGGCCGACGACGTCTCCGACGAAGAATTGTCGGAGGAACTACAACCGGTCACCAGGGCAAGCGAAAAGGCACCTGCTGCAACAAGTCCGACTACACGCTTCACGAATTTCCTCCAGTATGTTCAAAAACTACGGCGTTTCCACGATGACCGTGGTGGCCTTCACGATTGCGACTCCGATACTCCCGACCTCGAGTCCGAGCTCCCGAACCGCGTCGGTACTCATCAACGAGACGACAGTGAAGGGCCCACACTGCATTTCGACCTGGGCCATCACCTTGTCGGTGACGACCTTGGTGACGAGGCCGGCGAACCGGTTGCGGGCCGAACTCGCACCCGTGAGCGGATCGGCCGGTGCGGGTCCGGCGTTGGACCGGGCGAAGCCAGCCAACTCGGCACCGTCGATGACCTTGCGGCCGGAGTCGTCCGTCGTCGCGGTGAGAAGCCCACCGTCGACCCACCGCCGGACGGTGTCGTCACTGACACCGAGCAGGCCGGCAGCTTCGCGGATTCGAATGTTGGGCACCAGGTGATCGTAGGTCGCAAGTGCGGACCTAACAAGCCGAAATACTCCGCAGATGCGTGAACTAGTCAATCATGATCACGTATCTGCGGAGCATTGTCGATAGTTGCCGTAGACGAATCAGCGCATCATTCTTCGGCCCAGGGCACACGGCAGGAGTCGGTGCTGAACCCCTGCTCGGTAATCCCCAACGCCGAATACATCCGGGCACGCATGTTCTCGAGCCCGATCTGATAGGTCAGTTCCACGACGCCCGCTCGCCCGAACCTGCGCTCGAGATCCGCGACCTGTTCGTCCGTCACCCCGTTCTCCCCATGGGGGTCACCGGTCATGGCGTCGGCGTAGGCGATCGCGGCCCGCTGGTCTTCGCTGTACTTCGATGCATCCCGGTAGTTCGCGATCTCTTTCAACTTGTCGATGTCCAAACCGTCCAAGCGCGAGAGCATCGTCCCGAAGTCGACACACCACGAGCAGCCGACAGTCCAGGCGACGCGATAGACGGCCAGTTCACGAATGTTCGAGGGCAGCACCTTCGACGCCTTCTGCACAGCCATCTCGTGGCGGGCAGCCGCGACGAACAATTTCCGATGGTTGGCCAGGACGGCAAAGGGCTCGGGGACTTCGTCGTACTGCCTGGCGGCGAATTTGTATGCCACTTTGATCAACGGACCGGCTTCTGACGGTGTCACTGCGGGAATGCGAGTCATGGCAAGCCTCCGTATGTTCTGGGGCACCGGATTCGATGCTCTCTACAGAGTTGGACGATGGCGGCGATTCAAACGTGACAAGCACCGCGTCCGAGCGGATGTGAGGATGCGGTGTCAGCCGACTAAGCTGCAAAGATGCCTTCGACGCCCCGCAACCGCACCGTCTCGCGTCTGCAGCCGTTCGCATCCACGATCTTCGCCGAAATGACAGCGTTGGCCACCCTTCACGACGCGGTCAACCTCGGTCAGGGCTTTCCGGATACCGACGGTCCTGCGGCCATGCTCGAGGTAGCGCGCCGAGCCATCGCCGAGGGCGTCAATCAATACCCGCCCGGTCCGGGCATGCCCGTCTTGCGTCAGGCCATCGCGGAGGATCGGCGCATCCGCTACGGACTCGACAGTGATCCCGACTCCGAAGTTCTGGTCACCGTCGGCGCCACCGAGGCGATCAGTGCTGCGATTCTCGGACTGGTCGAACCCGGCGAAGAAGTAGTGCTGATCGAGCCGTACTACGACTCCTACGCTGCATCCGTCGCGTTGGCAGGCGCTGTACGTCGCACAGTTCCGTTGGTAACCGCGGGAGACGGATTTGCGGTCGATCTCGATGCATTGCGCGGCGCGATCACCGCCAAGACGAAGATGCTGATCGTCAACAGTCCTCACAACCCCACCGGCACCGTATTCACCGATCACGAACTTCGAGCGATCGCCGAACTCGCGTGCGAACGCGACCTGATCGTGTTGAGCGACGAGGTCTACGAGCACTTGGTCTTCGACGGCCTCACCCACACACCGATGGCGTCGCTCCCGGGCATGCGTGAGCGCACCGTCACGGTGTCCAGTGCCGCAAAGACTTTCAATGTCACCGGCTGGAAAACCGGCTGGGCGATCGGCCCGCGCGAACTCATCGACGGAGTCCGTGCCGCCAAGCAGTTCATGTCATTTGTTGCCGGTGCACCGTTCCAACCGGCCGTTGCCTACGCGCTCACCAACGAACAGCCGTGGGTCGTCGAACTTCGACAGAGCTTGCAAGGCAAACGCGACGTGCTCGGTAAAGCTCTGACCGAGGCCGGTTTCACGGTGCATTCCGGTGGCGGCACGTACTTCCTCCTTGCCGACATCAGACCGTTGGGCGAAACCGATGCGGGAGATTTCTGCCGCGCACTGCCCGAGCGGATCGGCGTCGCGGCCGTTCCGGTCGACGTGTTCGCGGACAACCGCGACGATTGGAAGCACCTGGTGCGCTTCGCCTTCTGCAAGCAGGACCACATTCTGTCCGAAGCTGCACGCCGTCTCCACCTGCTCCAAGGAGCAGCGCACCCATGACAGCGCGGACCATCCCGACCGCATTCGTCCACCGCTATCTCGCGTTCTCGCCGGACAACGACGTCGACTTGTCGGGTGCACTGCGCGCTGCCGGGATCGACCTCGAGACACTGTCCGACCCGCGCGCCCGGCTGACCCCGACTCAGGTCACCACGTTCATCCAATCCACCTGGCAGATCACCGACGACGAATTGTTCGGCCTCGGATCCGCCCCGGTCCCCCGTGGCACTTTCCGATTGATCTGCCTGACGTTGATCCATTGCCCTGATCTCGGATCGGCCTTCGCTCGAATGTCCGACGTGATCCGTGCGCTACCGGCTCTGGCCCCACTGTCGATCGAGAAGGGCGAGGAAAGCACTCGGGTGAGTTTCGCTGTCCGAGCTCGCGAAGGCGTCGCCGAACCTGATGTCGCAGAACGTGTCACAACCGATTTCGTCCTGATCTTGCTGCACCGATTTTCCGCATGGTTGATCGGAAAGCGCGTCCGACTTCGGGCGGTCGAGTTTCCGTACTCGGCACCGGATGCACGGTTGGCGCAGGACTACGACTACATCTTCGGAGCGCCGGTCACCTTCGGCGCGAAGCGCGCGGCACTGGAGTTCGACAACTCGGCCATGCGTGCACCGATCATCCAAACCGAGGAGACGTTGGAGGAGTACCTCCGAGAATCTCCGATTCAGCTCATGTCCGAACGTGATTACGACAGCACTGCGTCGGCGCAGGTACGACGGGTCCTGGAACTCGGGGTGAAGGGGCGAACCTCCACGGCCGAGGAGATCGCGGAGATGCTCTCGATCAGCGTTCCCCATCTGCGTCGACTGCTGCGGCGTGACGGAACATCACTCAATCAACTACGCGAGGAAGTGCTCCGCGACGTAGCCATCGCTGGTTTGCGGCGCGGAGAATCCGTCGAAGTACTCTCGGCGCGATTGGGGTTCTCCGAGCCCAGCGCCTTCCGTCGGGCCTTCAAACGATGGACCGGCGACACTCCGAGTTCGTACCGCTAGCTGACGCAGAACTCGTTTCCTTCGGGATCGGTCATCGTGATCCACACGCTCGGCCCCTGCGCTCCTCGGTGCAGGATCGTCGCCCCCACCGTCTCGAGGTGCGCTGCGACATCCTCGCGCTTGTCGCCCACTCGTATGTCGAAATGGAGCCGGTTCTTCACCGTCTTCGATTCCGGAACCAGTTGGAACAGAACGCGGGGACGTTCGGGATGCTCCGGATCGCTGATGGCCGCACCTTCGCGCCAGACGAGGACTCCCTCGAATGTCGTGGTGTCGGATTCCTTGGCGTGACCAGCGGCGACGAGGCCCCTGATGAAGTCTTCGTCGCTGGGCTCCGCTGCCCACCCGAGTGCTGCGGCCCACCACTTCGCCTGTTCGTGCGGATGTGCCGAATCTACTGTGACTTGAAATTCGTATCCCATGTTCCGACGTTAACGCCGACCACCGACACCTAGTGAAGGTTCAGCCGAGCCCGGGAGTCAGTCGACGCTCTTGATGGTCTTCATGGTGATCAACGATGTCACCCGCGAGACAGCCGGAAGCCCGCTGAGCTTGGTGACCATGAAGTTCTCATACGTCGCGAGATCTTTCACCGCGACCCGAATGAAGTAGTCGGGAATTCCGAACAACCGCCGACATTCGATCACTTCGTCGAAGGCGGCGACCTGGGATTCGAAGTCCTCGATGGTGGCCTGGTCGTTGACTCCGATCTCGGCGGTGACGATCACCTGAAATCCTCGACCGAGCGCTTCCTGACTGACGATCGCCCGGTACCCGGTAATGATTCCGTCGGCTTCGAGCTTCTTCACCCGACGCAGGCAAGGTGAGGGTGTCAGACCCACCAGATCCGCCAACTCGGTGTTGGTCAAACTCGAGTCCTGGCGTAGGTGAAACAAAATTGCGTCATCCATGGCATCCATCGCACTATTATTGCGCACTGTTCAATATGTGGGCATTCTGAGCAATCGATCACCTCGATCTTTGTTATAGATTTGCGTCGTGATCGAACCAGCATCGTCGACGGCCGCACCGGCCGTCGAACTCCCACCGCGAACCCCGGCGTGGCGGCACGCCTTCCAGCTGTCGCTACCGGTTGGATTCGGCCTGCTCCCACTCGGGATCGCACTTGGCGTTCTTGTGGTCCAACAAGGGCTCAGCCCTTGGTGGGCAGTCGCTTTCACCTCGCTGATCTACGCAGGATCGCTGGAGTTTCTCGCGGTCGGAATGGTCGCGGCCATGACACCGCTGCCGTACGTCGCTCTGACCGCACTGCTGGTCAACTTTCGACATGTGTTCTACGCCTTGAGTTTTCCGCTGGAAAAGATTCGCAACCCCTTCGCCCGCTTCTACAGCATGTTCGCGCTGACCGACGAGGCCTATGCGATGTCGGTAACTGCCGATCCCAAGGCACTCACCGGACGCGTCATCGTCTACTCCCAGCTGTACCTGCACGGCTACTGGATCGGTGGCGCGATCCTGGGCGCGACGGCAGGACAGTGGATTCCGGACTCGATCGTCGGCCTCGACTTCGCCCTGACGGCGTTGTTCGTCGTCCTCTCGATCGAAGCGATTCGCGCACAAAACGGATTCGCGGTGCCGGTCGCCGCGGTCACCTGCGCTCTGGTCGCCCGGCTCGCAGCGCCGGACCACATGCTGCCAATTGCAATGGGCGCCTTCGTGCTCTTCCTGATCGGCCGCTTTGTCTACGACTCACGAAAGGCGAAGATCGATGCCTGACACCTCGTACATCTTTGCGGCGGTCGCCGTCATGGCCGTGGTCACCTTCGCGCTGCGCGCAATCCCCTTCGCCGCGCTCATGCCGTTGCGCTCCTCCGCCCTGGTCGGCTACCTCGGCATCTACATGCCGGCAGGCGTCATGTTGATCCTCGTGATGTATTCACTCAAAGGGGTGTCGATCGCCGCCCCTTCTCACGGCCTACCCGAACTGATTGCAGTGTGCGCCACGATCGCCGCGCACCTCTGGCGAAAGAATGCCGTACTGAGCATCGTCGTCGGAACGACGATCTACGTCGCGCTGGTCAATACCGTGTTCGCCTGAGCAATTCCCATCCGGGAGCAAAGCAGTTTTACTCCCGAATGGGCAATTTGTAACCTCCAGGCGCTTATCTGAACAGTTGAACACTTATACGATTTCAGTAGCGTGGCCGCCGGCCGCGACTGAAGGATCGGTGAGGTTCGATGTCCACGACAATGACCATGACGGGCACTCGAATCGCCGGTGCTTGGCACAGTCTGGATCGAGGCCAGCGTCGAAGCATCATCGGGATGACCGTCACCGTCGTAGCGCTCAACGTCGTCGGGTGGGCAGTTCTTCTCGGCCTGGTTGTCCCCGGCCACTACACGATCGAAGGCAGTGTCTTCGGCGTCGGACTCGGCGTCACGGCGTACACGCTCGGCATGCGCCATGCTTTCGACGCCGATCACATCGCCGCTATCGACAACACCACTCGGAAGTTGGTGGCGGACGGCAAGAAACCGATGTCCGTCGGGTTCTGGTTTTCGCTCGGACACTCGACCATCGTCTTCGTACTCGTCGCCCTCTTGGCTTTGGGTGTGCGGCAACTGGCCACCAGCCTTTCCGACGACAACTCCGATCTGGAGAAGTGGACCGGCTTGTTCGGCACCACCATTTCCGGCACGTTCCTGATTTTGATCGGAATCTTGAACCTTGTCTCTCTCATCGGGATTCATCGGGTGTACACGAAGTACAAGGCCGGAACCTTCGACGAGGAACAACTCGAGAAGGAACTCGACAGCCGTGGCGCCCTGAACAAGATTCTGGGCCCGGTGATGAAGATGGTTCGCAAGCCCTGGCACATGTACCCGGTCGGCCTACTGTTCGGATTGGGATTCGACACCGTCACCGAAGTCGGGCTGTTGGTGATCGCCGGCGGCGCGGCGGCGACAGGGCTCCCGTGGTATTCGATCCTCGTTCTGCCGATCCTCTTCTGCGCCGGGATGTCGCTTTTCGACTCGATCGACGGATCGTTCATGAACTTCGCCTACGGTTGGGCATTTGCTCAGCCGGTCCGAAAGATCTACTACAACATGGTGATCACCGGACTCTCGGTGGCAGTGGCACTGCTGATCGGGACCCAGGAAATCATCTCGATCTTCACCGACAAACTCGACATCCACGACGGGTTTCTCGGCGCCATCGGGAACTTGGATCTCGGCGCGATGGGCTTCATCATCGTCGGACTCTTCGTCGTCACATGGATGATCGCCCTCCTCGTGTGGCGGTACGGCCGCATCGAAGAACGGTGGCAGGCTCAGTCCGGTGCAGCAGTAGCACGACGAGCGACAGCAGACGAAGCGATGTGAATTCGACTCGGTCTACGCAGAATCATGGGCCACCCGAAAGCGAATAGCTGATGTACGTCTCGCCCCATTTCAGGTACGCGCTCGACGTCGCCTGGCCGCGGATCTGGTCGTTCTGCCACTGGTAGACAGCGCGCCACGGAAATACGGAACTCACTTGTTCCAAGGTGTACTGCTCACGATGGCCCTGCGCGAATCGCTGTTCGAGATCTTCACGAGTGCGCGGCGGGAAATTGCTGATCAGGTAGGTCCGGCCGAGAGACTCGATGCGCCCTGGCGGCGCAAAGACATCAGCGCTGCGATAAGTGAAGGCCAGATACAGGTAGGCCGCCACCACAATCGTTGCCAGCGCTACCGCGCCGATCTTGATTGCACGTCGAAGCAGGGTCGGCATGGCTCACAGTACAATCCAATTCTCCTGTCGAGCACATTCAGTGCGTTTCCCACATTTATCGAAAGACGCATCCCGCGGAGTTGGCGAGATGCAATAGTGGAGTTCGAACGGGGTGAGCCCCGGCTAGGAGAAAACGGTGCGGATACGTCATGCGGTAGTGGGTGTGGCAATCACGGGACTTGTTCTTGCAGTGGCAGGCTGCGGTGGCGGCGACGGCGAAGCTGCCGAAGGACCAGGCATCGCCGTGGCGGCGGAAACCAAGCAAGTTCCCGACCGGGAGACCGTGCATCGACCTGGCCTCATCGACACCAGCATTTCCCCGTTCGACGTGCCTGCATGGCCAGGCCCGCACCCCTCCGAATTCCTCGAGCCCAACCCGCCGTCGGGCGAGAGCGGTGAGATCGCCGGCGACCAAGCCGCGACAACGTACGCGGCCTCGCTCGACAACCCCGACGCACTATGGAATGTCGGTGGCACGGTGCAGTGGCTGGTTGTCGAGCCGATTCCCTGAAGGTCTTCCATCTAGGTCTCCGCTCTGACCGACTCCAGACGATCTTTGCGAGTTCAGTCCCGCGACAACGCTGCACAGAATTCGCCGGGTTGGTCGACATGCAACCGCAGCCCACCGATCGTGGTGGGAGTGGCCTTCGAGAGCCGTTTCGGGAGCGTGACCGAGAGCGGTTGATCGAAGTCGACATCCACGACAGTGCCGTCGGGCCCCGGCAGAACCAAGCGATCGTCGACAATCGCATTTGCTGTCTCACCGAATCTTCGGACCATGCTCGCCCGCGAAATCCGTGATCGGTCCACCTCGACTCGAATGCCCGTGCCGGAACGAAACACCACCGTTCGAGCGGACACGAGATGCGGGTGCACGACGCGTCCGGCAAGCCAACCGCCAATCGCAATCAGCGACAACACCGTTGCAACGAGCAGCACGACGCGAAGCCACTGCCACGGCACCAGGAAGTGAATCGCCACGGCCTCGATCACACTCGCCGCAACAAATGCCACCGGTATCGACATGGTCCCCCTCGCGTAGCCGAAAGTCGCTGTATCACTGGAACCTCCGTCTCTCCTGCCCGTCGAGAACAACCACAGTGATCGGATCACGCCGTACCGCCTGACATGAGACGTGTTGCGACGCGCGCAACCACTTCACGTTGCGCTGGATCAGGCACCAGATCCGCGATCGCGACCGAAAAGCCGACACCTGCAGAGTCTCCGTCTGAGCACACGTCGCCGAGCACCCCGGCCAGCGATTCCTCCAGCTCGCAGGACAGACACGCGATCTCGTCTGCAACGTCGACTACCTCACGCCCAGCCAATGCAGCGAAACGACGGTACAGATCGACAATTCGATTCCGGTCGCTCTCGTCGGACAGCAATCGTGCAGCTGTGGAGAACAGTTCGTGCGGCGCTGCGCCCGAGATCGCCACCAATTCCCACATGTCGCGTTCGCGCTCGAACAAGCGTCGCACCGAACCCGTGGGGGACGACGCGATCAACTCGTCGAACGCCGACAGCAGCTCCGTCGGAAGCGGCGAGACCACCCTCCCAGCACCTCGCGCCGTGAGCATTTCCTCGAGGCGCACTCGCTGGTCTGCGAGGACGCGCTGCTTCCGGTCTATCTCCGCGATCAGGGAGGAAAGATCTTCGGCGAAGTCGTCCGGTTCTCGTGCATCGATCGGCGTCGGTTCGATCATCGCTGCAATGGATCCGAGTGGAATGCCGGCGGCGGAGAGCCAACGAATGCGCATCAGCCTGACCAGATCGGGAAGTTCGTAAGTTCTGTAACCGTTGGACAGTCGTCTCGGCTCGGCCAGCAACCCCAGTCGGTGATAGTGCCGAACGGTCCGCGGAGTGGTGCCTGCCGCACTGGCCACGTCGCTGATTCGCATACGAACAGCATTAACTATGACGCTACGTCATAGTCAAGGCCCGGCATGTCGGGCCTTGAGGCATAAGGTCCTGTTCTTCCTGCCAAGAGTTTCGCAGACGAATTTCGCGGGTATTGATCACTTGCGGCGGCGATTTCCAGAGCGAGGGGTCAGCCGCGCAAGGTCTGCCCCCGGCTGTCACTCGCCGGGTGGCGGGCCGCCAAAACCAGCGGGCCGCCGAAAACAATCTGTGCCAGGCGATGATTTCGATGCAAACGACACGACTCGACACAATCCTGATTCTGATCGTCGGGACGGCAATCGGACTGAGCGTCTGGCTGGCCACGCAGGAACCATTCGCGTCGATCGGACTCGGAATCGCAACGGTAGTGATCTGCTGGATCTCTTGCTCGATGATCCACGGCTTCCCACACCGATCGACGAAGGACATGCGTCCGCGCGAGAACCAGGATCGCGAGTCACCGAAACGGCGCTGACGCCGCGTAGGGATGAGGCCAACCGTGGGGGCCCGGACACAGCGAAGTGAGTGGTTCACCTGTCGCAGGTGAACCACTCACTTCGGTCAGAGGATCACACCTCGTCAGGTCGCCAGGTCGCGACGGCCCAGATCACGGCGACGTCGAGGGCGATGATCACGATCGACCACAGCGGGTAATACGGCATCCACAGGAAATTCGCCACGATCGAGAGCGCCGCGATCACGAAGGCCATGCCGCGGGCCCACGTCATGCCGACGAACAATCCCAGCGACACCGCGATGCCGATGATTCCGAGCACGATGTGGATCCAACCCCATGTCGTGACATCGAATTCGAAGGTGTAGTTGACTCCGACGATCAGCAGGTCGTTGTCTGCGAGAGCCGCGATGCCCTGCAGCAACGCGACGATTCCCGCGACGAAGAGCAGGCATGCTGCCGCCACCGTGGTCCCGATGGCAAAGCCTTGTCGGACAGGATGGTTCGCATGAGATTGGTGCGGAGCAGTCATGACATCCCCTTCTTCGGCGAAATAGCGTGAGAACAGTATTCAAAGCTTCACGCCGACGGACATCACCCAGCAAGGATGAACAGCCGTCCAGCACTGCAATCAAAATTCATGGGAACATATGTTCGATTTCGGTGTACGGTGGAGCCTATGACCGCCACGATGCAACCGTCTCTGTTCGACAACGGTGACCTCGGCGTTTCTTTGGCCGATCTCGACGGCACGGTGCAGCGACGTATTCTCACCGCCGGCGCATGGGTCGACCATCGCCCGGCCTGGCTCACCGGATCGGAGGCCGTGTTCGACAATCTGGAAGCCACGGTGCCGTGGCGTTCCGAACGGCGTCAGATGTACGACCGCGTTGTCGACGTCCCTCGTCTGGTGTGTTTCTACGCAGAGAATCAACCACTGCCGGACGCACTTCTCACCGAAGCCAAAGACGCGCTGAGCAGTCACTACTTCGACGAACTCGGTGAACCATTCGCCACGTCGGGTCTCTGTTTCTATCGCGACGGTTCCGACAGCGTTGCCTGGCACGGGGACGACACGGGACGAAGTCGCACCGAGGACACGATGGTGGCCATCCTGTCTCTCGGTGCGGCTCGCCCGCTCCTATTGCGCCCTCGTGGGGGCGGCGAATCCATCCGCTTCAATCTCGGACACGGAGATCTACTCGTCATGGGCGGATCCTGCCAACGCACGTGGGAACACTGTGTCCCGAAGAGTGCGCGGGCCCTCGGGCCGAGAATCAGCGTTCAATTCCGCACTCGCGGAGTTAGATAGCGTCGCGGAGTTCGTCTCGCAGCGCCTTCCGATTGAGCTTGCCGACGGCCGTCTTCGGTATGGATTCTGCGAAAACAACCCGACGCGGCTTCTTGTACGACGCCAGTCGATCGCCGACGTGCGCGACCAATGATGCTTGCAGTACGTCGTTTTCGACGGTCCCGTCCTCGAGTACCACCACAGCCGTGACCGCCTCCACCCACTTGGCGTCGGCGGTACCCACCACGGCGACCTCACGGACAGACGGATGCGTCAGGAGTGCATCCTCGACTTCACGGGGGTAGACGTTGTATCCGCCGCTGATGATCATGTCCGAAGCTCGGTCCTTCAAGAACAAGAATCCTTCGGCGTCGAACTGACCGATGTCACGGGTGTGAACCCAGCCGTCTTCGGTGAAGGTGTCCGCATTCAGTTCCGGCGCATTGAAGTATCCGGCGATCGCCGATGGCGAGCGGATCACGATTTCACCCGGTTCTCCCTGGGGCACTTCGTTTCCCTCACCGTCGAGCAGCCTGATCTCGACGTCGATGGCCGGCTGACCACAGGAACGCAGGCGATCTTCCGTGTGATCTTCGGGCCGTAAGACTGCAATACACAGCGGTGCCTCGGTCTGCCCGTAGTACTGGAGAAAACGGTGTTGCCCCCACGCCTGCATTGCACGTTCGATGGTGGCCAGCGGCATCGGCGACGCACCGTAGATCACGGATTTCAGACTCGAGATGTCTGCGCTCGCAAAATCAGGGCGTTCGAGGAGCATCTGAATCATCGTCGGCACCAGATTGATTGCCGTAGCCCGATGCTCGGTTATCGAGTCCAAGAAGGTCGACGGGTCGAAACCGGGGAGGATGACGGTCTTACCGCCACGTAGCCAGAACGGAAGCACGAAGACACCGCTGGCGTGAATCAGTGATGCTGCGTGCAACATCGTGTCGTCCTGAGTCGCCGGAAGCAGATTGAGCAGAACATTGCGGCAGATTCCGGCGTAGCTGCGCTGAGTGTGCTGCGCGGCCTTCAGCGTTCCCGTGGTCCCGGAAGTGAACAGCGTCAGGATCACGTCGTCGGGATCTACCTCGACGTCCGGAGTGGCCGAAGACATGCCCTGTGCTCGATCCAACAGCGAAAGCTGCCCCTCCGCACCTGTTTCCAGCCCGACGAACATCCGATCCGGGAACCTGGCGGACAGTTCAGCAGCTCGGCCGGCAAGGTCAGTACCGAAAACGACGTGCGAGGTGTCGGTGTCCTCGAGCATTCTCGCGTGCTCGTCGAGCGAGAGACGCGAGTTGAGCGGAACCCTGTTGATGCCGGCTTTGACACACGCAAAATCGACAGGCACGCTGGCAAGAGAGTTGTTGACCAGCAACGCAACCCGTGCGCCACGCCCGATACCGAGCGCGATGAATGTATGCGCCAATCGGCTGCTGAGTTCGTCCACTTCCGTGAACGTCATCGATCGATCGCCGAAGACGACGGCTGTTCGCGGTCCGTGCTGTCGCGCACCACGGGCGATCAGATCTCGGGTTACGGGCATCATGGTTCAGTTTCCTCGTTCGAATTCGGGTTGTTCTCGAATCGGCCGTGCCGGCCGGCGCCCGCGGCGAACGCAGCAGCGCCGCGCACACCTTCGGCGATGACAATGGGATTTCCTGCGACACCCTCGGCGCGCAGTGCTTCGGCAAGTGGTAGATCGAAAGATCGGTAGGCCGATGCGCGATCCGCGAGCATGCAGAGTTGTGGGAAAGCGGACAACTGGTGCGCAAGCTCCTTGGCTACCTGGAGTGACTGCCCCACTGGAACAACACGATTGGCCAGTCCGAAGGCCAACGCCTCCGAAGCGTCGACCGGGCGACCGGTCGAGATCATGTCGAGCGCTCGCCCCTGCCCGACGATTCGCGGCAGTCGCACGGTCCCGCCGTCGATGAGAGGAACTCCCCAGCGCCGGCAGAAGACTCCGAACACGGAATCCTCCTCGCAGATCCTCAGGTCCGCGAGCAATGAAAGCTCGAGCCCTCCGGCCACTGCGTATCCACTGACGGCGGCGATCAACGGTTTGGACAACACCAACCGACTCGGCCCCATCGGGCCGGTGCCGCCGCCTTCCGGATGCAACTCGTGCACGCGGGCGGGGTCGGAGACTGCGGTCAAATCCGCACCGGCACAAAATGTGCCGCCCGCACCCCACAGAATTGCCACCTTCTGAATCTCGTCCGACTCGAATTCCAGGAAGGCATCACGCAACTGCGCCGCCATCGGCCCGTCCACCGCATTCTTGCGATCAGGGCGATTCATCACGATGACAGTGACGCCACCGTCACGCTCCACATAGACATCGCCACCTGGTCGATCGGAGTCGGTCACGATATTTCCTCACTGCTCGCGGATAAGGTTTCCCGGTACCCACCATGCCACTTGTAACAGAATTTGTCAGGAGTTGTTCAAAAGTTGTTACAAACTGATCGAGGAATGTCCGCAACCCGAGTTGTGCTGGACCTCGCAACAGCGAGCCCGGACACCGAGTTCAGCACCGCTGTGCTGACCCGGGCCGGCGAGATCGTCGGCGTCAGCGCATCGAGCATTCGCGTGGCAGCGGGCCGCCTGTGCCGAGAGAACAAACTGCGTCGTACCGCTCGTGGAACGTACGTCCTCAACCCGGACGGCATCCCCACCTACAGCGAGGTCGAGGGGTGGCGAACTCGTACCGATCGCATACGCCCCTGGGACGGCACCTGGATCGCCGTCGAGCACTCGGGGCTCAAACGAAGCGACCGCACTGCCGCCCGCCGGCACGATCAAGCGCTGCGACTGGCGGGTTACGAGGAGTGGAAGCCCACACTCGCAGTCCGTCCGAACAATCTCCTCGGCGGCACGGACAGCGCCCGCCGCACTCTCCGCCGACTCGGCGCCGCCCCCGAATCGGCCGTCATGGAAATCGCTCACCTTGCCCCCGAGGATGATTCGACAATCCGCACACTCTGGAACTCCGAAGCGCTGTTGGCCGACATCGCCGAGGCCCGTGAAGCACTCACACAGGCGCAAACACGCCTGGCGACAATCAGTCGCGAGGAGGCAGCCCGCGAATCACTTGCTCTGGGCAGCGCGGTGATCGCGGTCATCGTGCGCAATCCGCTCCTTCCGGACGAACTCGAACCGACACAGCCACTGCGCGAACTGATCTCGCACATGCTCGAGTACCAGGACGCATCTCGCGAACTGTGGCAGTCACTGCTCGAGTTCTGATCGATTTCTCCCAGAAGGTAATTCAGTATGTTGCGCGGCCGCCGCTGGCGTCGTACACGGCGCCGGTCGAGTAACTCACCGCCGACGACGACAGCCAGGAGATCAGTTCGGCGATTTCGTCCGCCTTCCCCATCCGTGCCATCGGCGTCAAAGACTGCGAACGGGCGAGGATGGCCGGATCGGTGCCGGCATTCATAGGACTTTCCACCGCCGCCGGAGCTATCGCGTTGACCAGCACACCGGTGGTGGCGACCTCTCTGCCGAGCGATTTCGTCAGCGCGACGACTGCCGCTTTGGATGCGGAATATGCACTCTGATTCGGGTTTCCGTCCTTGGCCGCAATACTCGCGAGATTGACGACCCGTCCCCACCCCGACGCAACCATTCCCGGCACGAACGCCCGGCACATCAGGAAGGTCCCTTCGACGTTGATCCGGAACGTACGCTGCCAAGCCACAAGATCTACGTCGACGAGTGGCGCTGATGGTCCGACGATTCCCGCACTGTTGATCAAGATGTCGACTCTGCCGAGTCTGGTTCGAAGCGCATCGACTGCTGTCGGATCACTCACGTCGAGTTGTTCGTCCGCGCCTTCGGCAAGATCTGCCGTTACCACCCGAACTCCCCTCTCCGTCAACAGCTTTGCACTGGCGGCGCCGATTCCGCTCGCACCGCCGGTAACGAGCGCTGTGACACCCTCTGGGTAACCCCGCATCGCATTCACTCCTGAGTTTCTGTGCGCTATGCACTCAATTTATGTTGCAAACAGGCATAATTGCCGTCACACTGTGTAGAAATTCTGAATATATGGCGTTTGTTGTCAACGTCAAATACCTGGAGGCCTTGGCGATGGAAACCCGCTGGTTGCACGCGTTTGTCGCGGTTGCGGAAGAACTTCACTTCGGGCGGGCCGCATCACGGCTCCAGATGGCCCAGTCGCCGCTCAGCCAGATGATCCGAAAGCTCGAAAAGGACATCGGCGTCAAGTTGTTCGAACGAAGCACTCGCAGCGTCGCACTCACATCCGGCGGACATGCCTTTCTCCCCCACGCCTATCGCGTCATCGAGAACATGGAGACGGCACGACACGCTACGCGCGCGTCGTCGGGAGGCGTCTACGGACGAGTCACGATCGGATTCACCGGAGTGCTCAACTATCAAGCACTTCCGCCACTGACACGCGCGTTGCGTCAGCGTTATCCGGAAGTCGAACTGACACTCCTCGGCCGGATCATGACGCGCGACGCGGTCATCCAACTCGAGAGCGGCGCCCTCGACCTCGCCTTCGTCGGACTACCGGTGGAATCCGCATCACTGTCTACCCGGCTCATCCGACGGGAGGCATTCGGCGCTGTGCTTCCGATCGACCATCCCCTCGCAGAGAGAGACGCGATCGACCTCCGCGAATTGGCCGACGACGGATTCGTGACCACCCCGCTCTCGGCCGGCTCGGCCCTCCAGGAAACCGCGATGCGCGCCTGCATGAACGCAGACTTCAGGCCTCGCGTCGTCCAGGAGATCACCGATCCGTACATGATCCTGATGCTCGTTGCCGCCGGCGTCGGTGTAGCGCTGATGACGTCCGGTATGGCTGCTATCACCCCACCTGGCAGTGTGTTCGTCCCACTCACCGGCGAGCCGACTTTCATGAATCACGGAATTGCCTGGTCACCGCGGCACATGACCGATGCGCTCGCCGTCGCATTGGAGACATCCGAGGAAATTCTGCCGACGCCGGATATTGAGACCAAAAACGTCATTATCTGAGACTCATTTAGTGTTGGACGCGCCATAGTCTTTCGTGGCACTGTCGTCTCAGCCGCCGAAAGGTGAGGGACGTCACCGATGCGTGGTGCATCTCCAAACGTGCCGCCACGGCCGGCCCATCGGGACGAAAGGACTTCACATGGCACCTCCGATCACCTCCACCGGATCCACGAACTCGACCGAGGAACATCCGAATGCGAACGCGCGCCGCGCCGCCGTTTCGGGCTTCCTCGGCAGCACCCTCGAGTACTACGACTTCTTCATCTACGGCTCCGCGGCCGCGCTGGTGTTCCCCAAGATCTTCTTCCCCGGCGGCGGATCAACGGCAACCCTGCTCTCGATCAGCACCTTAGGTGTCGCCTACGTCGCCCGCCCGCTCGGCGCGGTGCTTTGGGGACACCTCGGCGATCGGTACGGACGCAAGAACGCGCTTCTCGCCTGCCTGCTCCTCATGGGTGTTGCGACGGTCATCGTCGGTTGCCTGCCGACCTACGACCAGATCGGCATCGCCGCGCCGATCATTCTCGTCTTGCTTCGCCTACTTCAAGGGCTCTCTGCCGGCGGTGAATCACCCGGCTCTTCCGCACTGACGCTCGAACACGCGCCGGATCACCGTCGTTCGTTCTTCACCTCGTTCACCATGAGTGGGATCATGTTCGGCATCGTCGTCTCCAGCCTGGTATTCATCCCAGTGGCGAGCCTGCCCGACGAAGACCTCTACTCGTGGGGTTGGCGAGTTCCCTTCTGGCTCAGCATCATCGTGACCGTCGTTGCCCTGTGGCTACGTCGTGCCCTGGATGAACCCGAGGTCTTCGAAGAACTCAAGGAACAGGACGAGACGGCCGGGATTCCCGTCGTCGAGATGTTCCGCTCGCACTGGCGCACCGTGATCCGTATCAGCATGAGCTCGACCTTCGCGATGATCAACACCATCGTCAACGTCTTCGCTCTGGCGTACGCCGTCGAATCCGGCTTCGAACGCTCCACGATGCTGTGGGCAATCGCGACCGCCAATTTTGTTGCCGTACTGACTCAGCCGCTGTTCGGCATCCTCTCGGATCGCTACGGACGCAAGCCCATCTTCGTCGTCGGCGCGATCGGAGCCGGCCTGATGATCTTCGTATTCTTCCATTCGATCGGAACCCAAAGCGTCCCCATGGTCTTCGCTTCGGGAATCGTCATGATCGGAATCTTCTACGCGATGCCCAACGGCACGTACCCGGCGTACTTCCCGGAGCAGTTCCCCGCGAAGGTCCGATACACCGGAATGGCCGTCAGCCTCATGCTCGGACTCCTTGTTGCCGGCTTCACACCGGCTATCGCTCAGGCGATTTCAGCCGGAGACAAGAGCAACTGGACACCGGTTGCCTGGATGTGCCTGGGCTTCGCCGTCTTCTCCGCCATCGCGGCGATGACCGGACCGGAAACGTACCGCACGCCCACAGCTGAACTGGGCCAACCGAAGCCGAGCCTGCCAACCAAGCAGGACTCGGAGCTCACCAGCAACAACGCTTGACCGGACCGGCCCCTCGCGCTGAATTGCCGCGAGGGGCCGTCCCCACTTATGCAGGAGAATGTCATGACTACCGAATTCACACGTCACCGAATCGGCCTTGTCGGAGCCGGGATCTCGACTTCCCTCTCGCCGGCGCTGCATTCGCACGAAGCATCAGCACTCGGACTCGACGATTACAGCTACGAACTGGTAGACCTCGAGAACCTGACGGTCTCGGTCGAAAAGACCGGCGAGGTGGTGCGGAGCGCCGTCGCAGCCGGCTTCACCGGACTGAACATCACCCACCCGTGCAAGCAGGTTGTCGTGGACGCACTCGACGAACTGTCCGACAATGCCCGACTGCTCGGTGCCGTCAACACGATTGTCGTCCACAACGGCCTTCTGATCGGCCACAACACCGATCACAGTGGATTCCTCACAGCACTGCAGCGCGGTTTGCCCGACGCCGCCTTGGACCGAGTGGTGCTTGCCGGGGCAGGAGGGGCGGGTTCCGCTGTGGCATACGCACTCGCCGCCGCCGGCACCACGGATCTTCGCATCGCAGATATTGATCCCGCTCGCACTGCCGATGTGTGTTCTCGCGTCGCCTCGGCCTTCCCTGGCACGCGCACAACGGCTTTGGCGATCGATGAGATCGCCGTCAACCTGACTACGTGCGACGGCGTCGTCAACGCATCTCCGATCGGCATGGTGGGTCACCCCGGAACTCCCTTCGACCCTGCGGCGTTGCATTCCGGATTGTGGGTCGCTGACATCGTTTATCGACCGATGCGCACCGAATTGCTCGACGCTGCAGCTGCTCTCGGATGCGCAGTTCTCGACGGTGGGCAGATGCTGGTGGCTCAAGCCTCTGACACCTTCACACTCCTGACTGGTGTCGAAGCCGATACGGATCGCATGCGCAGCCATCTGAGCGAGCTGCTCTCCGAGACGGCATGCGCATGAGCACAACCGAACACCTACTTTCTCGCGAAGTACCAGGAGCACTGATGAATGTGACTGCGCCTTTCGCCGAACCTCTCGACATGGGCAGCGTCCGCCTCCGGAACCGGTTCGTGTCGGCCCCGATGGAACGCAACTACTGCGAAGTCGACGGCACCATGACGGACGAGTACATCGCGTACCTCGCTCGCCGCGCCGAAGGTGGTGCTGCACTGATCTTCACCGAAGCGAGCTACGTGCGTGCCGACGGCAAGGGTCGCATCCGGCAGATGGGCGTCGACGTCGACGAACGGATTCCGGGCATCAAGAAGATGGTCGACGCTATTCACGCGCATGGAGCGCTCGTCGGAGTCGAACTCAACCATGGTGGTCGCACGGCGCAAGGTTCTGTCAGCGGGTTTGTTCCCGTTGCCCCGACACCGATTCCGTGTTTGGTTGTCGGCGGCGAGATGCCAGAACAACTCGACGGCGACGACATCGAGCACATCATCGAGTGTTTCGGTGAAGCCGCAGCGCGCTGCCAGCAGGCCGGCGTCGACGTCATCTCCCTGCACGGTGGCCACGGGTATCTGATCCACCAGTTCCTCTCCCCTGCTTACAATCACCGCGACGACGAGTGGGCCGACCCCACCTTGTTCGTCAACAAGGTCATCGCCTCCGTCCACGAGCACGCACCGGGAATCACTCTGGGACTCCGATTCTCAGCCTTCGAAGGCATCGACGGCGGACTCGACGCCGAGATGACTCGCGCTCGCATCGGCGCCATCGACACCGACCGACTCGATTTCCTCGACGTCTCGGCCGGCAACTACGAAGCGGGACAGTGGATCATCCAGCCCGGTGAATGGTCGCGCGGTCTCCTCGCGCCGTACTCCGAGCAGTACCAGCGCGACTTCGACATCCCGGTGGGAGTGGCCGGACGCATCACGTCGCCGGAGATCGCTGCGCGGATCATCGAATCCGGGCAGGCGAACTTCGTCAGCATGGCTCGTACGCTGCACGCAGATCCGGACTTCCCGAATCGCGCCATCGACGGTGGCCGGTACCGCCCTTGCATTGCCTGCAACTACTGCATCGACAGCCTGGCCGCCGGCCCCATTCCCTGCTCCGTCAACCCGTGGGTCGGCCGCGAATTGGATCAGCCTACAAAGCCGGCTGATGCCACCGTGCGGGTCGCCGTCATCGGTGCCGGGCCGTCGGGAATGGCCGCTGCCCGCGACCTCGCACTTGCCGGTCACCGCGTCGACCTGTACGACGAGCGACCCAGCCTCGGTGGCGACTTCGCTCTGGCATCGAAGCTTCACGAGTATCCCGAATATGGACGGATCGTGGACTGGTACGCCGCGGAACTGGCTGAACTCGGGGTCCACTGCCACACCTCGACCCGGGTAGATGCTGCTTTGCTCTCCGGTGTCGATTTCGACGCCATAGTTCTTGCCGCCGGCGGCGTCGGCCCCGTGGTCGATCTCCCCGGAGCAGCAACCCGTACCGTTCGCGACGTCCGCGAATTCCTCGTCTCCGGCGATCCAGCTCCTGCCGCTGTCACCATCTTCGGCGCCGACCGTGAGGCTGCGGCCGTCGCCGACGATCTCCTTCAGAAGGGCACCCAGGTCGTGATGATCGGCCCGCAGGAAACCATCGCGCACGACGTCGGACGCCGCGGAAAGATCGTGCTGCTGCCGCGCCTGGCCGCAAGTGAGAACCTCACGACCTACCTCAGCTCGATCGTCACCACAGTCGCCGCTGACCGCGTCACGATTTCGACGGCCGGTGTGCTGAGCGAGGTCGATGCTCCCGGCGAACTGCTGATCTCGCAAGGCGTCGAGCCGCGTTCGGAACTTCTTGCCGAACTCCGTTCACTGGCACCACGACTCGGAGTACATACCGTCGGCGACGCGAGCGGTGACGGCGGGTCCATCCATGCCGCACTCGTGACCGCAGCCGACGTTGCCGTCGCGATCACCGCCGCCGCTGCGGCACGTCAGGAGGTTCACGCATGACCACACAGGCAGCCACACCCGTGGCAACTGCATTGCCGCCCATTGGACTCGGAACCTGGCCCCTGGTCGGTGCCGACGCCACGAACTCGGTTCTCTCCGGCATCGAGGCCGGGTACCGCCTCATCGACACCGCCGCGATCTACGGCAACGAGGGCGCAGTCGGTGTGGCGCTGGCGGAATCAGGTGTGCCGCGAGAAGAACTGTTCGTCACCACCAAACTTCGTGGCAACGACCAGGTTTCCGGCGACATTCGGGGCGCCCTCGAGCAGAGTCTGGAACTACTGGGACTCGACCAGCTGGATCTGTTCCTGATCCACTGGCCACTCCCGCGAATCGATCGCTATGTCGCGTCGTTCGAGTCGATGCTGGCCTGCCGCGACGCCGGACTGGTTCGGTACGTGGGTGTGTCGAACTTCCTGGAGCTTCGCCTGCGCCGCGTCGTCGCCGAAACCGGCGAGGCACCGGCAGTCAACCAGATTCAGATGGACCCGTCGCTCGCTCGGATCCCGGTTCGCCGCGCAAACGACGAACTTGGCATCTTCACTCAGTCGTGGAGTCCGCTCGGCCGGGGTGACGTGCTCGACAACGCCGTTGTGAGCGAGATCGCCGGTCGAATCGGTTGCACACCAGCTCAAGTGGTCCTCGCTTGGCACGTCGCGCAGGGTGTGGTTCCGGTCGCGCGATCAGCGAACCCGACGCGTCAGGCCGAGAACCTGGCAGCACTCGACGTCACCCTCACCAGCGAGGACATCGAAGCACTGAACAGTCTCGACCGCGGCGAGTCTGCCGCGCGGGACGTCGAAGCAGAGGAACATTTCTGATGACGTTGAAAGTCGGAATCGTCGGCTGCGGCAAGATCGCCGGCAACCATGCCCGCGCGCTGCAACAAGTCCCCGGTGTCGAGGTGATCGGCTGCTGCGATCCCGATCTCGGACGCGCCCAGGAGTTCGCGGCAGCGCACGGCATTCCCGCAGCCGTGAGTTCAGTGGAGCAACTTCTCGCCCTCGGACTCGACGCCTGCACCGTTTGCACGCCGCACCCGGTACATGAAGAGGTAGTCGTGGCCGCTGCCGAAGCGGGTGTACATGTTTTGTGCGAGAAGCCCATCGCAGTCGATGTTGCTGCCGCCGACCGCATGATCGAGGCCGCCGACCGCGCCGGTATCACGTTCGGGGTGCTCTTCCAACGCCGATTCTGGCCGGCAGCACGTCGGATCCGCGACGCCATCGACGACGGGCGGATCGGACTACCCATGCTCGGTGAGGCGTCGGTGATCCTGCATCGCCCGTCGAGTTACTACGCGGCCGACGCCTGGCGTGGACGCTGGGACACCGACGGCGGTGGCGTGCTCATGACACAGGCCGTGCACCAGATCGACATGCTGGCCTGGTTCATGGGCGAGGCCGTCTCGGTCAGCGGCTTCATCCGCACCCACACCCACGGTGCGCACATCGAGACCGAAGACAGCGCGTCAGCTGTGATCTCCTTTGCCTCGGGCGGCACCGCCACCGTCACCGCGACTACCGGTGCCAATCACAATCTGGGTAACCGCGTGACGGTGATCGGGCGCACCGGCGCCATTGCCAGCGTCCTCGAATTTCCTGAAGGGCACGAGGGTGTCAACGAAATCTGGACGGTGCCAGGCGAAGTGGAGTTCCGGTCGCCGTACTCCGCGGACATCGATGCGAATCTCGATGTGGGCGCGGTCAATGCGGCACTGACCGACTTCCACACCCTGCAGGTTCAGGACTTCGCCGACGCGGTCCTGACCGGGCGTGAACCCGCCGTCACCGGCCGGGACGCCCGCGCATCACTTGCCATCATCGCCGCAATCTACGAATCGTCACGAACGGGCAAGGTTGTCGAGCTGACATCGACACCGACCCTCGCAACAACTGCCAAGGAGCAGAAATGAGTAGCAGTACCCCCCTCACCTACGACGTGGTTGTCGTGGGCTCCGGCGCAGGCGGGCTTTCCACAGCAATTGCCGCAGCACATGGCGGCGCGTCGGTACTCGTTGTCGAGAAGGCCGACACCTGCGGCGGCGCAACGGCCTGGTCGGGCGGGTGGATGTGGACCCCACGCAACATGTTTGCCATCGCCGACGGGGTTGTCGAGGATCGCTCGGCACCGCGGACGTATCTGGAAAACCGACTCGGCGACAACTTCGACGCCGCCAAGGTTGATGCTCTTCTCGACGGTGCACCGGAGATGGTCGAGTTCTTCGAACGCAAGACAGCGCTGAAGTTTGTTCCCGGAGCCAAGATCGCCGATATTCACGGTGACACACCGGGAGCCGGCACGGGTCATCGTTCCGTCGGACCGAAACCGGTGAGCTTGCGAAAGCTCGGACCCGACGTCGCGGCGCTGCTACGTCGACAGTTGTACGAGACGTCATTCCTCGGCATGGGCATCATGGCCGGGCCCGACCTGCAGGCATTCCTGCACTCGACTCGATCGCCGAAAGCATTTGTGCACTGTGGTGTTCGGGTGACAAAGCACATGTTCGATCTCGCCACCAAGCGTCGTGGCCAGCAACTCGTCAACGGCACCGCGCTTGTCGGCATGATGCTGCGCTCGGCACTCGATCTGGGCGTCGAGTTTCGGGTGAAGACGTCCGCGACCGCGTTGCAGACCGATGACGACGGCCGCGTTGTCGGCGTCCGCCTCGAAAGTCCGGACGGCGCGTACTCGGTAACTGCCCGACGTGGTGTCGTACTCGCCACCGGCGGCTTCGCCCAGGACATCGACCGACGACGCGAACTGTTCCCGCGCACCCCCACCGGCAACGAGCACTGGTCGCTCACCCCGAAGACAACCACCGGCGACGGCATCACCCTCGGCGAATCCGTGGGCGGCCGACTCGACCGCACCCTCGCCTCCCCCGTCGCGTACTGCCCCGTCTCCATCGTTCGCTACCGCAACGGCAAGGAAGGTGTGTTCCCGCACATCCTCGATCGCGGAAAGCCCGGTGTCATCGGAGTTCTCGCGAACGGCAAGCGGTTTGTCAACGAAGCACTCGGCTATCACGACTACACACTCGCGATGGTCGAGCAGGTTCCCGAGGGCGAAGAGGTGTGCTCGTGGTTGATTGCCGATCAACAGTATGTGCGATACCTCCCGCTGGGCATGGCGAAGCCCTTGCCGATCCCGATCCAGCCGTACCTGCGCTCGGGGTACCTCACGCGTGGGCGCACTCTTCGGGACTTGGCCGAGAAGATCGGCGTCGACCCCGTGCAGTTGGAGAAAACCGTCGCAGCTTTCAATATCGGGGCCGTGGCCGGTGAAGACCCCGAGTTCGGTCGCGGTACAACACCGTTCAACCGAGGTTCCGGAGATGCTTCCAATCCGTGGCCGAACCCGTCGCTCGCGCCCTTGCAGAAGGGTCCGTACTACGCGGTGAAAGTCGTGCCAGGGAGTTTCGGCACCTTCGCCGGACTGGTCACGGACTCGTCGTCGCATGTGCTCGACGACAACGACCGCCCCATCGAGGGGTTGCTCGCCGTCGGCGTCGATCAGGCGAGCGTGATGGGCGGGCACTACCCGTCCGGGGGCATCAACCTCGGACCGGCCATGACATTCGGTTACCTGGCCGGCCGGGAACTGGCCGGAGCCGAGACAGTTGGAGCGCACGCATGACACTCTCACTTGGACTGGCAGCCCTCACAGTGCTCGACACCGCACCGATGCAGCACGTCGCCTTGGCTGAAAAGCACGGCTTCGACACCATCGGTATCCGTCTGATGCCAGCGGCACCAGGTACGACGGCCTACCCTCTGCACGAGGACAAGCAGTCGTTGGACGAGCTGGTGCGTCGACTGGGCGATTCACCGGTCGAGGTATTCGACCTCGAAATCATCCGTCTTGCAGCCGACTTCGACCCCACCGACTACGTTCCGTTGCTCGAAGCGGGCGCACAGCTCGGAGCCAAAGCCGTTCTGGTGGGCGGCGACGACCGCGACCGCGCTCGGCTCACGGACTCCTATGCACGCCTCGCGGAACTGTGCGCGAACTACGGCATCGTCGCTTCCCTCGAGTTCATGCCGTGGACTGCGGTGCCCGATGCACGTGCGGCCATCGAGATCGTCTCGGCGGCAGACGGTCCGGCTCGTAGTGTCCTGGTCGACGCATTGCACACCGACCGCTCGGCGACAACGCTCGAGGATCTTGCGTCCATCCCTCGCGAGTGGTTGCACTACGCCCAGATGTGCGACGGTTCGACCCCCGCTCCCACTGGGGACGCAGAGCTGATCCGTCAGGCCCGCGAGGAGCGTCTGGTGCCCGGCACCGGCGGCATAGCCCTGGCCGACATCTGGTCGACTTTGCCTGCCGGACTGCCGGTCAGCATCGAACTGCCCAACGAGCCACTGCGCCGCGCCGTCGGCACCGACGCCTGGCTGGAGCGCCTGGTCGAGGCCACGCGAGAAGTGTTGGCCTAGCGGCCCTGTGCGCCTTTTTGGTAGTTGGCGCTACCAAAAAGGCGCACGGGGGCGTCAGCCCCTCCGAGCCGCAACGGCCTGCGCCAGACGGTCCAACTGCGCTGCGGTGGTGGACCAGTCGATGCACGCGTCGGTGATCGACTGGCCGTAGGTGAGCTCGTCCGCCTTGCCCAAGGTCAGGTCCTGACGGCCGGCCTCGATGAAACTCTCCAACATGACGCCCGCGATTCCCTGCTCGCCCTCGGTCAGACGTCGGGCAATGTCGTCGAGCACGATGACCTGACGCTCATGGTCCTTGCTGCTGTTACCGTGGCTCGCGTCGATGACCACGCGCTCGGGCAGGTTCGACTTACGCAGGCGGGCAAGGGTGTCCGCGACTGTCTCGGCATCGTAGTTCGGTCCGTCGCTACCGCCACGAAGAATGACATGGCAGTCGGGGTTGCCCGCGGTACGGATCAAGGCAGCCTGGCCGTCGAGGTCCGTTCCGGGGAACACGTGGCTCGCTGCCGCGGCGCGGGTGCCGTCGACGGCTACCTGTACGTCGCCTTCGGTGGAGTTCTTGATACCGACGGGCATGGACAGCGCGCTGCACAGCTGACGGTGAACCTGACTGGCGGCGGTCCGGGCGCCGATCGCACCGTAGCTGACCAGGTCGGCAATGTACTGAGGCATGATCGGATCAAGGAACTCGCAGCCGACAGGCAGGCCCAGGCTCGACACGTCGAGAAGCAACTTGCGGCCGATACCGAGCCCGGTGTTGATGTCGAACGTGCCGTCGAGGTGGGGGTCGTTGAGCAGGCCCTTCCACCCGAGTGTGGTGCGCGGCTTTTCGAAGTAGACGCGCATGACGATGTGCAGATCGTCCCGCAGTTCTTCGGCCTTGGCGGCCAACCGGCGGGCGTAGTCCATCGCCGCTTCCGGATCGTGCACAGAGCACGGACCGACTACGACGATCAAACGATCGTCGTCACCGTTGAGGATGTTGATGGTGTCGGCCCGACCGGTGCGCACAGTGGCGGCCGCGACCTCGTCCGGAGCGTGCTGAGCGCGAACAGTCGCCGGTGACACGAGCGGACTGATACTCACAGTGCGCTGATCGTCGAGGCTGTCCGAAGCTGCGGTGGTGTCGATGGTGACAGTCATGGGGTTTTCGGTTTCCTGTTCTCAGGCCGACCCCAGAGATGAAGAGAAACTCCAGCGAGCCGGTCTGTAGTCCGGCTCTTGGGTGGAGGTTGTCAGCGCGTGGTTACGCCGGCAGGCCCACCCGGGGCCGGCCTGCTAAACCAGAAATAGACGCGCTGCATGTCGGCCACGATACCTCAAGTTCGGATCAGATGGGCGCGCCCCTCCACAACGAGCCGAATCCGAGGGGAGAGTCCCGTGGCACGAGCCCGTGACGAATGGCCAAATCCGCTGAGCGATTGGCGCTTTCGAGCAAGGCTGCGGCTACGGAATTCGAATACGTTGGTCAGGCACCTGCCAATGCCCGGAACATCAGATGGAGCTGCGCCTTCTCATGCCTGTGATCGAATCGACCGAAACCTTCCACCCGACGGTGTCCCGTTTTGCGACCGATACCCCCTTGCAGTCGACAAGAGATGTGGACGGCGAGTTCACCCGTCTGATCGATTCCTTGACACGACGCGGATTCCTGGCCGGTGCGGCGGCGCTCGGTGCACTAGGCGCACTCTCTGCATGTTCGAGCGAATCCAGCGGCACCGAAGCCTCCGACGAGTGGGTCGACATCGTCGTCGCGGACCAGGCCTACCGCCTCCCGCGGGACCCCAAGCGCGTCGTGGTGCTCGAAGCTCGAGGCGCCCTCGATTTTGCACTACTTGCCGAGTACCCGATCGTCGCGACCAATTGGGATCCGAAGTCTCAACTCATGCGCCAGGTACCCGCCGGCGCGGCTCGCCTCGGTGGGACGAACAACGAACCGAATGCCGAATCGATACTGAGCCACGACCCCGATCTTTTGGTCGTCGGGAAAGGCTGGTGGGATTACTACCAGGACAAGGGCCTGCTCGGCACTGACATCGCACCGGTGCTCGTCGTCGACGAGGGCACGACGGGCTCGTCGTGGAAGCAGGCCATGACCGCGCAGCTCACGGCTCTCGATCGCCGCGAAGTCGCCGAACGCGTCATCGCCCGATACAACGCCGAACTTGCACAAGCGCGGGCCAAGATCGGTGGTCTCCTCGAAGGCAAGTCGATTGCGATCGCCGGCGCAGACAGCGGTCAGATCTGGCTGCAGAACAACACGTTCGCCGTCTCGGTTGCGCAGGACCTCGGCTTGAACGTCTTGACCGACGCTGCCCATGCCGCACCTGATCGGAAGGATTCGACTTTCTACAGCCTCGAGGAGCTTGCGATCTTCGACCAGGCCGACTTCGTCTTGCTACAGAACCCCGACGCTGTGGAAGCCGAGTCGCCCACGTGGAAACGAGTCCGCGCTGTCCAGGACGGGCATGTCGGGCATCTGCGATATGACCTCAACAACGGCCTCGCTCTGACTGCGATGGCCCTGGCCGCTGATATCGCCGAGCAGGTACAGGTCATGCGCTGACGTCTTCGGTATCGCCTTCCGAATCAGAAATCAACCGGATTCTCTGTCATACGAACAGTCGATACTGACTCACTCGGAAACGGATTATGTTGTCACCTGCCCGTGCTCTTCGCACGTCAGAGGGTGTTTCTCCGAACGCCCTGTTTCTCCGAACGCTAGGTGACCAATGACGCAGAACCCGTACTACGGCCAGCAACAACCGGTCGGCCCTCCGCCGGACAACAATCTGGTCTGGGCGATTCTCGTGACAGTGTTCTGCTGCCTCCCGCTCGGCATCGTCTCGATCGTCAAATCAAGCCAGGTCAACACTTTGTGGGCGCAAGGTCAGTTCGACGCTGCGCGAAAATCAGCTGACGATGCCAAGAAGTTCGCCTTGTGGTCAGTCGGCGCAGGTGTTGCCGTCGCTGTTCTGTACTTCCTTTTTGTCGTCGTCCTAGCCGGATCGAGTTCCCTGTGACCGCCGACGCCGACCGGCGACACTGATCAACGGCCAAACACCGAACTGCAATGACACCGAATTGTGGTGACACCGAGAACGATGACATATCACGACTCGCCGCACTGAAGGCGCCAGCGGCAGTTGCGTTCACGGCAATTGCGCTGTGCGCCTTCATCTCCTGGAGTGACCCCACCACACCTGGTGGGGTCATTCCCGTTTGTCCGACCAAAGCGCTGTTCAACGTCAATTGTCCCGGTTGCGGTAGCACTCGGATGGTGTACAGCCTCATCCACGGCGATTTCGGTGCAGCGATGCGTTTCAATGCCTTTGGCCTCGTGATGCTGCTTGCACTGGCGTTCACGTACGTCTCGTGGACGACCGCCCGCACCCGTGGAAGACCCGTCGTGCTCTGGCATCAGTTGCGCTGGTCACCGGCTGTGATCTTGACACTCGTGTTGATCTGGACGACGGTCCGCATAGCCCCGATCCCGATATTTGCCGGTCTCCGCGTCTAGGCCGGATCTCCTCACGCGTCCAAACGGAATACACCTCGCACCTGGCGTACGCCGTTGATCTGCACCTCGACGGCATGTTCGCCGGCGTAGTACTTCCGGGTGCTGATCGGTTTGAAGGAATGCCTCTTCGCGATACGGGCCGGCACCCCGGGTTCCAGCGTTCGTGTTGTCAGTTTGAAGACCTTGGGCGTCGTCTGCCCGTTGGCCTTCACGTGGTGGACGATGTAATCGATCACGACGGTGACGGACTCGCTGCCATTGTTCGTGACGGCGAAGTCGAAGGTGAGTTCTCCACCCGCATCAACTGTTTCGCGGTCGATGACGAACCCCTCGACCACGACGTCGGTGGGCGGCGAGAACCCCAAGAGGGACAGAGCATCTGGATCGCCGGCCTTGATCAACGTCCGCAATGCATGTTTGACGATTTTCAGTGTGTTGGCATCCGGTGTCTGCAGCCAACGCTTCGCAGTCGATACTGCGAGCGCAGCGTCAGCACGACT
The DNA here is from genome assembly GCF_029269915.1 of Rhodococcus sp. C3V. Taxonomy (NCBI): domain Bacteria; kingdom Bacillati; phylum Actinomycetota; class Actinomycetes; order Mycobacteriales; family Nocardiaceae; genus Rhodococcus; species Rhodococcus sp. C3V. Next base: position 687,711 of record NZ_JARJBE010000001.1, on the reverse strand, counting down.
GAGATCGTTGAGATGGTTTGCGACCGAACGTCGTACATATTCCGAATCATCCCGATACAGCTCGTCGAGAATGACGATTGTCGACTCGGGACGCGCCGTCAATTCTTTCACTCGTCTTCCCCAGGGCAAACGAGTACGAGTGCCTTCGGTCGCCAAGCGCCGGACGTGTTCGTCTTCATGGCCGGTCCAGGTGAGTGCGATCGCCAGCGAACGGTCAAGGTTCGTTTCGAGAAATGTGCGAATTGCGAATTCGGCCGTCAGACGCGACGTCAACTCGGCAAGCAGAGCCATTCCCTCGTCGAAATCCGACTCGGAGCCACTTCGTGTCGCCGTGACGGCGACGGCTTCGGTCACCGGCCAGATCATCCAACCGGTGAAGGTCTCTTCTGAAAGCGCACGGCGGATGATCTCGGCGAAGGCCGGAAGATCCTGAGGCAGTTCGGCAGTCATCGCGTCCCGCACAACGCGCGTACGTTCGCCGAGACTCATACCGTCGAATTCGGATGTACTACCCCGAACGAGGGCGAGGCGTGTGTGACCGGAGGCTCGCTCGAGGCAGCCTGCCAGATCGGCGACGACGGATTTCCCGAGCAGTTCGTCAGCGGTGGGCATCAGGGGCACACCGTGAGAGCGGAAATCCGATCACCGTCGAGAGTGAAATGGTGATGTAACTGGACGGGGCTTCCGGGAAAATCACCCTCGACCTTCACCGACACGACAACGGCCGAGCCTGGGGTGTTGACCGACTCGATCTTCTGGGTGAAGGTGAACGCCGTCGACACGGCGGACTTCCACGCCACGATTTCTTCGATCCCGACATACGTACGGCCGTCGTCACGAACCACTGAGTCTTCGGTGAAAACGCCGCGGACGTCGCCGCCGTCGAAATACGCGCGCGCTGCGCCTGGCACGTTCGCTGAGTCGATCATTCGCGAAGAGTACTGCTGGGGTCCGACAGGTTCGGCGAACTCACTGCCCGAGCAGACGCCGCCAACTGAATCTCCATCAACAGCCTGGCCGACGGCTCGGAGAGGTCGGTATCCGTGATCTCCTCGACCCTCTTGATCCGATACCTGAGGGTGTTCGGGTGAATCCGAAGCTGCTCGGATGCACGTCGGACATCGCCCGAATGTGCGAGGTAAACGGAGATGCTTTCGCGCATGTTCGACCCGTTGCGTCTGTCGTAGACGTCCAGGGCGTCGACTCTCGGATCGTGCAGTTGCTCGTCGGCCGCAATGGTGTCCATGATTTCGCCCAGCAGCACCGGTGTGCGCGAGTCCGCGAGGGTGGTCACACGAACATCCCCCGACGTTCCGTCCAAGACCCGATCCACTTCGGCCCGAGCCTGGGCCACCTCCGCAAGCGTCGAAACCGGCGACGAGACCGCGGCCCGTAGCCCCGAAGGCGACACCTTGTCCAAACGCGCGACAACTTCGCGGGTCCACGAGACTGTGGATTTCACGGATTGGGTTCGCGGAAACAGCACATAGATCCGGGTGCCGACGGCACTCACCAGCGATTCACGCTGAAAGGCGCTGGCGTGCAGTCGCAAAGACGACACGAGTTCGCCCGAAGACGGCAGCCCACCGTTTCCGATACTCGCCACTCCGACCACCATCGCCGGTCCGGACATCGGGATGGTCAACGAGGCCGCGAGCGAAGGAACGTCGACACCGCCGCCGCGAACCCCGAGCAACCGCTGAATCTGTATCGCCTCGTTACTCGGCGCGTCTCGGATGCGCGAAATCAGCCGAGCAGCAACGGCCGCGGCACCGCGGAGCACGCTGTCAGCATCGCCGGCAATGGGAACCGGGCCTTCCTGCACCCAGATCGTGCCGAGAAGATCAGAGCTGAAACCGCTCTCCCCCTTGACATTGTCGGATATTCTCCGAATCGAAACCACCAACCGTCGCCTGATCGCGAGGTCGTCGTGAGCGGGCACCTCCACTACGTCGTCGCTTCGCCGCAGGCTTTCGAAGACGCCCCACTCCTGTAGCTTTCGGAGGTATTCGCGAGGTCCTTCGCGGCCGAGGATTGATTGCCGACGTAGCTCGTCCGCAGCATCTCCCGATGCCGAATAGGCCAAGACGTGGGAATGCTCGTCCTCGATGCTGACCATCCCCCGCGTGATTGCGGCGACGTTCTGCGCCAGCTCGAACAAGTCTGTGTCACTACCGAATACGATGTCGTCCGAATCCTGTCGGGACACCGAATGATCGAGCACGCCCCGGATGGTCGTGAACAATCGATCCCAACGAGCATCCGGATGGACCGCTATCAAGGCGATCCCGGCGCGCTGTGCCGCCGCACGCACCGACGTGTCCGAGGCCTCCTTCGACATGACGGCCCGAGGCGCTGATCCCTTCTGATCGAGGCGGTTCAGCCAGGCCGCCAATTCGGCTGCGCCGATACCGACAGCGAGCCAGAGCTCAGAGGATTCGACGGCCGCGGTTCTGGGGCGCGTGAGGTCCCCGACCTCTGCGAACACCACGGAGTCGACGAAGACGTCATCACCTGACGGCGCGAGGACGAGCTCGACAAAAGCTCCGCCCAGCGCCCGAAGGACCGCGTCGAGCCTGACCCCACGGATAGACACGTACCACCCACTCTCCGGACCGTCGCAACGCCTCAACTTCGAGAATAGTGCATTTTCCTGCGAAAACGGTTCAGCCGATCGGACAAACACGGACACCGATGTTTGGCCGCTCAGCGGATTACTCGCCGACGTCTTTCGACTTGACTGGTTCACGACACGACAACTGCCCACTCCTGAGTCTGCCGAAGGATCGTCATGGACGCCGTTACCAATGTCCCCCACCCAGCCAACGAACCGGTGAACAATTACGCGCCGGGAAGCCCGGAACGATCGCGCCTCCGTACGAAACTGACCGAACTGGCCGAATCGCCGACCGACATCAGGCAGGTCATCGGCGGCATCCACCGAACTGCGGAAGGTAAGCGACAGAACGTAGTTCAACCACACCGTCACAGTTCGGTCATCGGATCGTTTGCGGGCGCAACCCACTCGGACGTTCGTGATGCAATCGACGCCGCTACACTCGCCGCCCCGGCCTGGCGCGACCTCTCGTTCGACGACCGCGCTGCGGTCTTCCTCCGCGCCGCCGATCTACTTTCCGGCCCGTGGCGCGAAACCATCGCCGCCGCAACAATGCTCGGCCAGTCGAAGACCGCATACCAGGCCGAGATCGACGCGCCCTGCGAACTGATCGACTTCTGGCGTTTCAACGTCGCGTTCGCACGTCAGATACTCGCCGACCAACCCGTTTCCGCTCCGGGAGTGTGGAATCGCGTCGAATATCGTCCACTCGAAGGTTTCGTCTACGCGATCACTCCCTTCAATTTCACCGCCATCGCCGGAAATCTCCCCACAGCACCGGCCCTGATGGGCAACACCGTGATCTGGAAGCCGTCACCGACGCAGGCCGTCGCGGCGTACCTGACGATGCAACTACTCGAAGCTGCCGGCCTCCCGCCCGGGGTGATCAATCTTGTTCTCGGCGACGGCCCCTTGGTGTCCGAGGTCGCGCTTGCCGACCCCCGACTGGCGGGTATCCACTTCACCGGATCCACCGCAACGTTCCAGCGTTTGTGGCGTGAGGTCGGAGCCAACATCTCGAACTACCGGACGTATCCGCGTCTCGTCGGCGAAACCGGCGGCAAGGATTTTGTACTCGCACACAGTTCCGCTGACCCGGACGTACTCACGACGGCATTGATTCGCGGGGCCTTCGACTACCAGGGCCAGAAATGTTCGGCCGCATCACGGGCGTTCATCCCGAAGTCGGTGTGGGCCAAGATGGGCGACACGTTCATCGACACTGTGTCGTCGCTGAAGTACGGAGACGTCACCGACCTGACGAACTTCGGCGGCGCCGTCATCGACCAACGTTCGTTCGACCGAAACGCCGCCGCGATCGTTCGCGCCAAGTCGACCAGCAGCCTCACCATCGCAGCAGGCGGCGACTACGACGACCGTGAAGGATTCTTCATCTCACCGACGGTCCTACTCGGTGACGACCCGAGCGACGAAGCCTTCAGCACCGAGTACTTCGGTCCCATCCTTTCGCTTCACGTCTACGACGACTCCGCACCCAATGCCTACGCCGACATCCTCGCGCGCGTCGACAGCGGATCCGCTTACGCCCTGACCGGCGCCGTGATCGCCACCGACCGTGCGGCCGTCGATCAAGCTCATCATGGTCTGCGGTTCGCCGCCGGAAACTTCTACGTCAACGACAAGCCGACGGGAGCGGTTGTCGGACAACAACCCTTCGGAGGTGCGCGGGCTTCGGGTACCAACGACAAGGCCGGTTCGCCGCAGAATCTGCTCCGTTGGGCGTCGACGCGCACCGTCAAGGAAACCTTCGTTCCTCCCACCGATCATCGTTACCCCCACCAAGACGTCGATCCAGCCGAGACCGAGAACCGTTGATGAGTGCCGTCTCGCTGAGCAACCCACTGCGCTCGGTGCTCCTCGCGGCGGCACGCTCGTCGCGACTGGAGAAGACAGTCTCCGGGATGACCTTGACCCGCAAGCTTGTAGACAGGTTCGTCGCCGGGGACGCGGAACCCGCAGCGATGTCAGCGGTGCGCGACATCCTCACCAGTGGCCGGTTCGTGACGGTCGACTACCTCGGCGAGGACACCACCGATCCGGCTCAGGCAACAGCTACCGTCGATGCCTATCTCTCCCTTCTCCGCTCGTACGCAACGCTTTCCGAGATTGCCGGGACGCAACACTCCCTGGAGGTTTCGCTCAAGCTCTCCGCGTTGGGGCAGTCACTTCCCGGTGACGGCGAGAAGATCGCCCTGGCGAACGCTCACCGAATCGTCACAGCGGCAGACGAAGTGGGCGCGTGGGTCACCGTCGATGCGGAGGATCACACCACCACCGACTCGACACTGTCCATCGTCGAAGAGTTGCGCCGCGACTTCCCGACGCTCGGCACGGTCCTGCAGGCGTATCTACACCGCACCGAGGCCGACTGCCGGCACTTCTCCGGATCAGGTTCACGAATTCGGCTGTGCAAGGGTGCATACAAGGAACCGGCCGGCGTCGCGTTCCAAAAGGCCGCCGAAGTCGACGCGTCGTACGTGCGTTGCCTGAAGGTCTTGATGGAGGGTGACGGATACCCGATGGTGGCCTCCCACGATCCCACCATGATCGACGCCGCCCTCGGACTCGCCACACTGACCGAGCGGACGGCCGAGGATTTCGAGTTTCAGATGCTCTTCGGCATCCGCGACGGCGAACAACGCAGATTGGTAGCCGAAGGCAATCACCTGCGGGTCTACGTTCCCTACGGCAGCCAGTGGTACGGCTACTTCATGCGTCGCCTGGCGGAAAGACCGGCCAACCTCATGTTCTTCATGCGCTCACTCGCTTCCAACAACTAGACACCGGAAACCGGTGGCAGCGGTGGCAACTCGAGGTTTTCACGGAAGGTACCGCCGACGTAGTCGGATCCCACGATTCCGCGCTTGCGCAGCTCCGGCAGCAGCCCGTTCGTGACGAAATCGCGTGTACGCGGATCGGCAAGGTCACCGAGCGTGATGACGTCGAGTACGCCCGCGTCGTATCGTTCCTCGATCGCGTCCGCGAGCTGTTCCGGGGTGCCCGCCGCTGCCCAGTGGCCGGTGTCCTTGGACGCGATGATCAACTCACGCAGAGTCTTTCCTTGTGATGCGAGCTTGCCGAAGATCTCGACCCGGCCCCGTCGTCGATTCACCGACGACGGGTCCGGCAACAACGACTCCGGGATCGGCCGATCCAGCGGCAATTCCGAGAAATCCACGCCGCCGCCGAACATGTCGGCAAGCCTGGTGCGTCCGGCGTCGAAGTCCGTCGATTCCTCGGCTTCTCTGACCAATCGTTCGACTTCGGCTTCGGTAGCGCCGTACGTTGCGTGGAACGAGCTGAAAATCAGTGGCAGTTCGTCCCCACGCCCCAACTCTGCCGCCCTGGCGCGGATCGTCTTCGTGTAGGTGACCGCGTCCTCGAAGGTTGCGAGAGAAGTGAATACGACCTCCGCGAAGCGAGCACCCAGTTCGATACCCCCGGCAGATTGGCCTGCCTGGAATTGGACCGGACGACGCTGCGGCAGGGATGGAATGTTCAACGGCCCCTGCACGGTGAAGTACTTGCCTCGGTGCTCGATGGGGACCACCCTCGACGGATCTAGCACCGCAGAGCCCTCTCCCCGGATCAAGGCGCCGGGCTTCCAGCTGTCGAAGAGCGCGTTGACCACCTCGAGCGATTCGGCCGCTCGGGCGTACCGCTCCTCCGGACTCGGCAGGTCCAGGTCGCTGTAGTTCTCTTCTCCGAGTGAGGAAGTGACGGCATTCCATGCGGCTCGACCATTGCTGACGTGGTCCAGGGTGCCGAACAACCGTGCCAGGTTGAATGGGTGATGAAACGTCGTCGTGACGGTGGCGATGAGCCCCACATGGGTGGTGACCGCACTCAGCGCGGCAAGGAAGATCAACGGCTCCTGCGCACCGATCGCGCCCTGCGCACCGAAACTCAGCAGGTCGGCGGCAAACAGTCCGTCGATCTTGTTCGCCTCGGCCGTCTTTGCGACGTCGATCGCGGACGCGACCGTCGACGTCGTCGGATCGATCGCTGCGTCGTAGATACTCACCGCCCCGCTGACACCGGTCACCGTCTTGAGTGGACGCCTGCGATCGGCCACCGACCATCCTCCTGGCTTCGCGAAATCTGTTCCGAATTCACAACGCTAGACCGATCCTGGCTCCCGACAAGGAATTCACTCAGCCTGGTTCTATCCCTCCGCACACCGCTTGGTCACGCACCGGATTTACGGGCACGATAGGCGGCGACGTGCGCCCTGTTCCCACAGTTTCCGGTGTCGCAGTATCGCTTCGAACGATTGCGCGACAAATCCACGAAGACCGCCTCGCAGTCCGGGGCCTCGCACCATCGCAACCTCGAGAATTCGTCGGTTCGGATCAGATCGAGCACACCCATCGCCGCTTCTGCGGCCATCCGGTCCACCAGTGGCGAATCGTCAGCGGTGACGTGCAGATGCCAGCCGAGGTCGTCGTGCCTGGTGAGCCGCGGCCTCGCGCCCGATTCGAGTAGCAGTGTGTTCACCACCTCGACGGCGTCGTCCACTCCCGCGGCTTCCCAGAACTTTCGCAGTCGTGGACGCAGCGCACGAACCGCCGTCAATTCCTCCCGCGTGCCGTCCCGCCTGCCGGTCCAATGATCCGCGTCGAGAAACCGTGTCAGCTCCTCTTGATCCGGAAGCAGTTCAGCCCCGCCGCGGGCCGTGTTGACCAACGACGCGGCGAAGACGAGCGCCGATTCCGTGTCACCAGCAAAATGCACTTTGACTCCTGAGCTCTATCAACCTAATGTCAGCATCGTAATCGCTTTTACTCCTGACGGGTGACGACGTGAACTCTCGCAACGGCTTGATCTTCGCTCTGCTGTCCGCGGCAACGTTCGGCGTATCGGGCCCGTTCGCGAAATCTCTCATCGAATCAGGGTGGTCCCCCGGCGGCGCAGTGTTCGCGCGCGTTGCCGGCGGCGCACTGGTGATGATGGTGATCGCCGTAGCCACCCAATGGCCTCGCCTACGACAGGTGAGCACCCACACGCGAACGGTACTGCTGTACGGGGTGTTCGCGATCTCGGGCGTTCAACTGTGCTTCTTCAATGCCGTGCAACATCTTTCGGTCGGCGTCGCATTGCTTCTCGAGTACCTTGCACCGATCATCGTCATCGGGTGGGTGTGGATAACCAAGGGCGCGCGTCCGAGCGTGCAGACGCTTCTCGGTGCGGCGGTGGCCTTGATCGGCGCCGCCGTGGTGATCGACGTCTTCGGATCGGCGGAGATCAGTGCCGTCGGAGTCGCCTGGGGACTGGCCGCCGCGGCATGCCTTGCAGTCTATTTCGTCATTTCCGAACGTGCGGACGGTGATCTCCATCCAGTTGTGCTCGCGGCATCGGGGCTCACGGTCAGTGCAGTGGTCATCGGCGCGCTCGGACTCGTAGGCGTCCTCCCCCTCCAGTTCTCGGCCTCGAACGCCGTCGTGGCAGACCAGTCGGTGAACGTGTGGCTGCCGGTGGTGGTCCTGGTCCTGGTCAGCACTGTCATTGCCTATCTCACCGGCATCGCCGCGATCACGCTGCTGGGGCCGACAATCGGGTCTCTGGTAGCTCTGACCGAAGTGCTGTGCGCGGTCGTCGCCGCGTGGATCCTGGTCGGGGAATCCGTCACCGCACTCCAAGCTGTAGGTGGCGCAGCAATCATCGCGGGGTTGGTCCTCGCGCGCCTCGGCCAGGTTGCACCGAAACAGATACCGGCCGACCCGATGACAAATGTCATGGCAGAAAAATGACGGACGGACGAGGGATCACGACCTCGAAGCGAGCAGATTCTATGTATGACCTCAACACAGGCACGGCATTCACCACAGGCACTGCATACACGCACTGAAGGATCGGCACACGACGCCGTCCGGTTGACCGGACTTCGCAAGAGTTTCGGAACCGTCGACGCCGTCAAAGGTATCGACCTGAGCATCCGCCCCGGCGAGATCGTCGCGTTCCTCGGCCCGAACGGCGCAGGCAAGACGACAACCATCGACATGATCCTCGGCCTGTCCCGGCCGACGTCAGGCGAGGTGAGCGTCTTCGGAATGTCACCTCGATCGGCGATTGCCCGCGGACTCGTCTCGGCAGTCATGCAGACCGGCGGACTACTGAAAGAGCTGACGGTTGCCGAGACTGTGCAGCTGACCGCCAGCCTGTACTCCCAATCCCGTCCGGTCGACGAAGTGCTGGGGAGAGCCGGAATCCTCGACATCTCCGATCGCCTGGTCAGCAAATGCTCAGGCGGACAACAACAGCGGTTGCGATTTGCGATGGCGTTGCTGTCGAACCCGCAATTGCTCATTCTCGACGAGCCCACCACCGGCATGGACGTCGAAGGGCGTCGGGACTTTTGGTCCGCCATCCGCGCCGACGCAGATCACGGTCGCACTGTGCTTTTTGCGACGCACTACCTCGAAGAGGCCGATGTCTACGCCGACCGCATCATCCTGGTCAGGCAAGGCACCGTGGTCGCAGACGGGACCACCGCCGAGGTCAAGGCGATGGCGTCCGGGCGCACCCTGCGCGCGACTGTTCCAGGCATCACCGACGAACTCCTGCGAGCCATACCGAACTCCGACGCCGTCGAGGTGCGCGGTGAGTCGCTGCTCGTGCACTCGGGCGACACCGATGCCGTTGCACGATTCCTGTTGACCAATACGCAGGCTCGCGATCTCGAAATCGTCTCGCGTGGCCTCGAAGACGCATTCATCGCACTCACGTCGAACAACTCCGAAGGACAGAAGTGATGACCACTGCAACCGAAGCGAGTACCTACGGAGCCGAGCGAACCGTCGTACCTCTCGGCGGATTCAACACGACGCTACTGCGACTGGAATTTCGTCGCCTGACTCGCAACCGGCGCACGATGATCTTCACGCTCGTCATGCCGGTTGTCTTCTTCCTCGTCTTCGGTCTCGGTCAAGGCGACGACGACCACGGGATCGGGCACGGCAATGTCGCCGCGTACATCATGATCAGCATGGCCCTGTACGGCGCGATGCTGGCCACCACCAGCGGCGGCGCGATGGTCTCGATCGAACGAGCGTCCGGGTGGAGCCGACAACTTCGGCTGACTCCCCTGACCCCGGTCGCCTACATCGCCGTCAAACTGATCATGGCGATGCTGCTCGGTCTCGTCTCGATTCTCGTGGTCTACGTCGTCGGCGCGTTCACCTCGGCGCAGATGGACGGATCACTCTGGTTCACAACGGCATTGATCGCCTGGCTGGGATCGTCGATCTTCGCGGCCTTCGGCCTGTTCATGGGGTACCTACTCCCCAGTGAGAACGTCATGCAGTTGCTCGGACCGGGACTGGCTCTGCTCGCATTCGGCGGCGGACTCTTCGTACCACTCACCGACGGTTCCGTATGGGCGACCATCGCACAGTTCACCCCGATGTTCGGCATCAACGCCCTCGCCCACGCACCGTTGACGGGCAATAGCATTCACTGGACCTGGATCGTCAATATCCTGGTGTGGTTCGCCATCTTCGCCGGCGGAGCGATCTGGCGGTTCCAACGAGATACGGAGCGTGTGTAGTTGTCGCAAACGACTGACCGAGAAGATTCCGTCGCGCTCCCGCGGCGGAATCGTTTCGGCGTTCTCTTCGCGGCGGTCTGGATGGTATTTCTCGGCGGGCCGCTGATCGAGGGATGGAATCTACGCGACGAACTGCGCGGCTGGACAGGGATTCTCGCGACGATCGCCTTCAGTGCCCTCTACCTCTACACCTTCGCCACAACGCAGCAGCGACGTCGAATGACGATGACTCGGCCGACGATTCGCGAAGCTGCACTGGCTCTGTCCGCCTTGACCGCGTTGGCCGCTGTGATGATCGTGAGCGTCGGGCCGACAGGTTTGGCAGCAGCACCGTACCTCGCGGTGACAGCGGTGACGCTGTTGCCGACCGTCGCCGGCGGCATTCTCGCCTTGGTGTTCGCGGCCTCCGTGGAGATAGTCAGCCTCTCGTCCGGATGGGGGAACTACTCCGGACTCTCACTCGGAGTCTGCGCGGCCGCGTTCGCGACCTGGGGAATCATGTCCCTGATCAGCCGCAACTTCGCCATACTCCACGAACGCGAAGAGCAGGAGCAGCGGGCAATCATGGAGGAGCGAACGAGGATGGCGCGGGATCTGCACGACATCCTCGGGCACTCGCTGACCGTCATCACGATCAAAGCCGAACTGGCCAATCGCCTACTCGATGTCGATATCGAACGTGCACGCAGCGAACTCGACGACCTCGAAAGGCTCTCTCGAGACGCGCTGGCGGACGTGCGCTCGGCCGTCGAAGGATTTCGTGGGATTTCTCTTCCCGTCGAGATAGCCCGAGCGCGAGAGGCATTGCGTGCGGCTGGTATCGAAGACGAGGTGCCGAGCAGTACCGACATGGTTCCCACGCGTCTTCGGGAACTCTTTGCATGGACGATCCGTGAGGGCGTCACCAACGTCGTTCGACACAGCGGTGCGACCCACTGCCGGATCACGGTCGACGAAAATAGTGCGTCGGTCGTCGACGACGGACGAGGGGCCGAGTCGACGTCTTCCGGAAACGGTCTGATCGGATTGCGCGAGCGCGCCGGAGCGTCGGGCGCACGAGTGATCATCACTCATCCCCTGCCGCAGGGGTTTGCACTTCAGGTAGTCGAACAGGAGACAGAGTGAACAGCCAGGGCGATCGAGCAACCATACGGCTGCTCTTGGCGGACGATCAGGCGCTCGTGCGAGGAGCTTTGGCCGCGCTGCTCGATCTGGAATCCGACCTGTCCGTGGTAGCCGAGGTCGGTCGCGGCGACGAGGTGGTGTCCGCCGTTCTCGAACACCGCCCGGACGTCGCGCTTCTGGACGTCGAGATGCCCGGCATGGACGGAATCGCCGCGACGGCGGCCCTTCGCGAGGCAGCACCCGACACCCGGGTTCTGATCGTCACCACGTTCGGCCGTCCCGGATTTCTTCGTAAAGCCCTGCACGCCGGGGCCGGCGGGTTCGTCGTCAAGGACACCCCCGCCAGGCAGCTTGCCGACGCGGTCAGGCGTGTCCACGCCGGACTGCGCGTCGTCGATCCCACCCTTGCGGCCGACAGCCTCGTCAGCGGCGAGTCGCCCCTGACGGAGCGTGAGACCCAAGTACTGCGCGCCGCTCACGACGGCGCACCCGTGGCAGCCATCGCAGGGGCGCTCTTCCTGTCTGCCGGGACAGTTCGAAATCATCTGTCATCCGCGATGGGTAAGACGGGTGCGTCGACGCGCGCGGAAGCCGTCAGAATCGCCGAGTCGAACGGCTGGCTCTGATCCGCGCGTCTGGAATAGCCTTCCCCGGCAAATAGTTCGCCGTTCGATTCGTGATGGCGATTTGTCCAGATCACTCAAAGTAGGGACCTTCTACCCTAGGGATTTTCCCTGCAAACGGCCGCTTCGCGAGAATCTGAAACAGCTAATCGTTCGATACCTGGCTATGATGCAGTTAATTGAACCGACGGAGCCTGTGCGTAGCGGGGGAAGGGACGTCTCATGTCGAACCAGTTCAACGATCGCTTGAACTCGCTGTTCGAGACTGCCGACTTTCACGTCACCAACGCGATGGTCGTTCGCGGCATGACCGAGTTCGGCTGCCGTATCTCGACGCCGTACCTGTCGCAACTGCGCACCGGCGTCCGAACCAATCCGTCACCCGAAGTGGTTGCCGCCCTCGCCCACTTCTTCAAGGTCCATCCGGACTACTTCTACGCCCCGTCCGATCACACTCCGCCCGCGATCTCAGGTGGCGAGGCAGACCTCTCCCTCCTCGAACAGCTGCACAACGTGCGCCTGCGGAACCTCACCTCCCGTGTCGTCGACCTCTCACCGTCTTCACAGGATCTGCTTGTCGAAATGGCGGAGAATCTACGTTCCTCCGAAAATCTTCCGCGCGTACCACCGGACTCGAATTCCTACATGTCACGCGCATAGCGCCCTTCGCCGACTCTCCTTGACTGCTCAGGGAGGGTTGGCCTTATGCTGGTCGATGCAGCTGGTTCGCCCGGCACGGTCATGAGGAGCCCCGAAGACCGGTCCCGGCGTCGAAGCTCCGTCAGCGCAAGCTGTCGGGGTGAGAGGGAACCCGGTGAAAATCCGGGACTGTCCCGCAGCGGTAAGCAGGAACGACCGCCGTTCATGTGCACTGGGCATCCGCCTGGGAAGCGACGGCCAGTAGGTTCGATCCAACTCGATCGAGTGCCCGCGAGTCCGAAGACCTGCCGACTGTGTCGGGCACGCCGTGCCCGACGGTCCACCGCCTCGTGGAATGGGCGTGTAGATCTCCATCGGACCTCGTGTGCGGTGCGGGCAGTGCTGCCCGCTGAAACTCGGGGTCTCGTGAGGTATACCCGTCTGCCGGCAGTGGCCATCAATGCATTGGCAATCTGGAGAAACTCCGTGACAACAACATTCACTTCGACCGTGCTGGGCTCACCGCGCATCGGTCCTCATCGAGAACTCAAGCGGGCAACCGAAAGCTACTGGGCAGGGCGCATCGACGCCGACGCCCTGCAGGCTGTCGCCCGTGACCTCCGTCGGCAGGGCTTGGCCGACCTCCGTGACCTGGGCCTCGACTCCGTCCCGGTCAATACCTTCTCCTTCTACGACCAGATGCTCGACACCGCAGTTCTTCTCGGCGCGCTGCCCGACCGCGTCGCGTCGGTCGCCGATCCGTTGGACCGCTACTTTGCCGCTGCCCGTGGGACGGACACCATCGCGCCGCTCGAAATGACGAAGTGGTTCGACACCAACTACCACTACCTGGTGCCGGAGATCTCGCCGTCCACCACGTTCGCACTCGACCCGTCCAAGGTCTTGTCCGAACTGGCAGAAGCACTTTCCGACGGCATTGCAGCCCGCCCGGTCGTCATCGGACCGGTCACCTTCCTGCTGCTCTCGAAGGCTGTCGGCACCGACGAGCCGCTGCTCTCGCGACTCGAAGAACTACTCCCCCTCTACGCGGATCTACTCGGTCAGCTCGCGAAGGCCGGTGCGAGCTGGGTTCAGCTCGACGAACCGGCCCTCGTGGGCGATCGCACCGACGAGGAAATCGAAGCGGCACGCGCTGCGTACGAACAGCTTTCAGCGCTGTCCGAGCGGCCGTCGATCCTGTTGGCGTCGTACTTCGGTTCGCTGCGTGAGGCGCTGCCCGCGCTTGCGTCCACCGGCGTCGAAGGATTTGCCGTCGACCTGGTGGCCGGTCAGGATTCGATCGGCTCCGTCCCCGAACTCGCCCGCAAACTGGTCGTCGCCGGCGTGGTCGACGGACGAAACATCTGGCGGTCGGATCTGGATTCGGCACTGAGCACGTTGGGTGCTCTGTTGGGCAGCGTGGATACTCTTGCCGTCTCCACATCGTGCTCCCTGCTGCATGTTCCGTACACTCTCGACGCAGAGGCCGATGTCGACAAGGCCCTGCGCTCGTGGCTCGCGTTCGGCACCGAGAAGGTCAAGGAAGTAGTAACTCTCGCAACCGCTCTCACACAGGGCCGAGAGTCGGTGGAGGACGAGTTCGCTCTGGCACGAGCGGCCGCGTCGACCCGCAAGGACGATCGCAGACTCAATGATGCGAGTGTTCGGGGACGCCTGGCCGCCGTGCTGAACTCGGCGACCGGTCGCGCGCCCGCCGCCGAACGTCGCGCTGCCCAGGACGAACTGCTTTCTCTGCCGCCGCTGCCCACGACGACTATCGGTTCGTACCCGCAAACCTCGAAGATCCGCATCGCTCGCGCAGCACTGCGCAAGGGCGAGATCGACGAAGCCGAGTACGTCAACCGTATGCGCGCCGAAGTTGCCGAAGTTGTTGCGCTCCAGGAAAAGCTGGACCTGGACGTTCTTGTTCACGGTGAGCCGGAACGCAACGACATGGTCCAGTACTTCGCGGAGCAGTTGGACGGATTCTTCGCCACCGCCAACGGTTGGGTCCAGTCGTACGGCACCCGCTGCGTGCGTCCGCCGATTCTGTACGGCGACGTCTCCCGCCCGAAACAGATGACCGTCGACTGGATCACGTACGCGCAGTCCCTGACCGACAAGCCGGTCAAGGGCATGCTCACCGGACCCGTCACCATTCTGGCCTGGTCGTTCGTCCGCGACGACCAACCCCTCGCCGACTCGGCAAATCAAGTCGCACTGGCCATTCGAGACGAGACCGTCGACCTGCAGGCCGCCGGAATCGGAATCATCCAGGTTGACGAACCGGCTCTACGAGAACTACTCCCACTGCGTGCCGAGGATCAGCGCGCCTACCTGGACTGGTCGGTCGGCGCCTTCCGGTTGGCTACCTCGGGCGTCGCGGATTCCACCGCGATCCACACGCACCTGTGCTACTCCGAGTTCGGAGCGGTGATCGGCGCCATCGCCGGCCTCGACGCGGACGTCACGTCCATCGAGGCGGCGCGCTCACACATGGAGGTCCTCGACGATCTCAGTTCGGTCGGGTTCGACCTCGGCGTCGGCCCGGGTGTCTACGACATCCACTCGCCGCGGGTGCCGAGCGTCGACGAGATTGCCGAATCCCTGCGTGAGGCACTCAAAGCTGTTCCTGTCGAGCGGTTGTGGGTCAACCCGGACTGCGGTTTGAAGACCCGCGGTTCCGTCGAGGTCGAGGCGTCACTGCGTAACCTCGTCGAAGCCGCGAAGTTGGTACGAGCGGAGCTATAGGGGCAAAGCCCCTGTGCGCCTTTTTGGTAGTGGGCACTACCAAAAAGGCGCACGGGGGTCAGCTCAACCACGTGTTGCCGAAGAGCAGAATCCCGTCCGCACTCGGGGTCACTCCGTGGACGTTCTCGCGCCACGGGATGAAGACCTTGCCGGAGTTGACCACGGCCATCGGCGCCGTCTCGTTGACCACGGTCTGAATATCGTCGATGACGGCTCGCCGCTCATCCTCGCCCGACGCTGTTTGCAGCTTGCCGAGCAACTCGTCCATCCGAGCGTTCTTGTAACCGAGGATGTTCGACGGCGATTCGCTGAACAGGTTGCCGTACATACGCACGAACGGTGACTCTTCCAGCACGTTGAACGCGAAGTAGGACACGTCGTAGTCATGCTTTGCGTACAGCATGGAAATCAGATCGTTGATGCTGGTTGCGTAGGTGATGTCGACCGTGAAACCCACTGCCTGCAAGAGCGACTGAAACGTCAGTGCGCTGCGCTGCGTCGCCGGATCGTTCATCCCGACGTACGTCAGTTTTCCGTCGTAACCGTCCGCCTTCGCCTCGGCGAGATACTTCTTGGCCGCCTCGGGGTCGAAGCCGTTCCCGGCCACCGATCCGTGCCACTGCGACCACGACGCGAACATGTCGGTGCCGGGTTCGCCGAAGCCGCCCTGAACTCGCTCGTTGAACGTATTCGGGTCCACCGCAGCGACAATCGCCTTACGCACGCGCTCGTCCTTCGCTGCCCGATCGTCGCGCTGATTGATTGCCAGAACTCCGGCCATGCTGGCCGAGTACACAAATCCGGGATCACCGGCTTCGAAAGCCTCGTGAATGAAGTCGGGAGACTTCAGATAGGCAACCTGGATTCCGTCGGTGTGCAATCCTTCCAGTTTGCTCTTCTCGTTGACGATTGCCGGAAAGCGCAACTTCTCGAGGTACGGCGCCCCGTCCCAGTACGTCGGACGGGCAGCGAGCACCAATTCGTCCTGGGAGGCGAACTTCTCGACGGTGAACGGGCCTGCCCCGATCGGGGTGAACGTGCCGGTAGCCATCGACGAGGGCGCGACGATCATGCCGGGACCGGTGGTGAACATGATCGGGAACTCGTCCCACGGCTGCGCCAATGTAAAGACGACCGTACTCGGATCCGGTGAATTCGTCTCGCGCACAGCGGTCTTCCACACCAGCGCGTGAGTTCCCTTCTTCTGCAGATAGTGATCGATGCTCCACAGGACTGCCGCACTGTCCATCGGAGTGCCGTCGCTGAAGGTGACGCCGTCGCGCAATTTCAGTGTCCACACCGTGTTGTCGCCGTTGGCCGACAACGACTGAGCCAAGTGGGGAACATACTCGCCCGCCGACGTATCGAAGCGCATGAGAAGGTCGTAGATGGCTGCCATTTCGCTACCACCGGTAGCGCCGCCGTCCTGACGGTCAGCCGGATCGAGACTGCTGATCCCGTTGTAGGTGGCAAACGACACGGTGCCACCCGATCGCGGCTCTCCCCCGTTGTTCTGGTCACCGACAACTCCGACCGTCACGTCCGATGCATCCGTGGTCGTACCTTGGCTGCTACCGGCGCACCCCGTCACCACCAGCGTCGCCGACGCCAGGACAACCATCCAGATTCGAGCGCGGACTCGGTACGAGCGCTTCATTGCGACTCACTTTCACAGTTCACGGATACGTCGATCCCTGGATCGGACACCCCGACATATTTGTAAGTGAATTCTAGGTAAGGACTCGTCCTGCGTCTTCGTTTTCACAAAGCCGAAGCGATAATTCGCGTTCATGACAGCAGAAACAAGAACTGAATTCTAGGTTGCAACCGTTCAGCGAATTACCAGTCCGATGACGTCTTCGACGTTCCGCTGGGCCTCTGCGAATCCGATCCGGCCACTGGTCCACAGCGCAAGGGCCGTCAACATCGTCCCGCCTATTGCCACGGCCGCAACCCTCGCCGTCTCGGCCGGGACGCCGTCCATCAACTCGAACAGCATTCTCCGATGTGCCGCTGCGCGCAGATCCAACGACTCGATCACGAACTGATCCGAGGACGAATGGAGTTCGATCTCCAACCGAGCGAAGTAGGGCCTACGCTCGAATGCCTTCATCTCGCGGCGATGAAGTGCCAGAACCCGCTCGTACGCGTTGTTCTCGCCACCGTCTGCCCGCAACTTCTCAGGACGACGGACCGATTCGAGACCGCTCCACGCCGTCATCGCCGCAGCCAGAAGTTGCTATTTGGTCGGAAAGTAGCGATACAGCGTTCCGAGTGCGACGCCTGAACGCTCCGAGACGTCTTTCATCTGGATTCGATCCGACGGCATCTCGGCCAGCATCTCGACCACCGCCGCGGTCAGTCGTCCTCTCCGCTCGAGTTGCCCCACCGACATGAGGTCGACGTCCAAGGGAAACTCGTCGCTGCGCGCAGTCACGCGCGTCACGATAGTTCAGAATCCTGACCGCAGTGCCGGGTTGCGAAGTTTCATCGTAACCCCGATATCTAATACACGGATTAATCAACTGCAGATCGCGCTAGGGTTAGTCCATGACTGACCGGACAACCGATGACCAGCCAACCGTCGGCGTGCTGAACTTCTGGTCGTTCATCGAACTGGCCAACAAGCGACTGGCCACCGAACACGGCTTTCGCGACCAGCTGGCCACCGAGGTACTACTGACACTCAATCGGGCTTCCAACGTGGTCACCTACGATCTCGAGTCGTCGATCCACCGCCCTCGCGGCTGGTCATGGTCCTCCTTCAGGCTGTTGTTCGTCACCTGGCTGGCCGGTCCGATCGAGCCGAAGGCTGCCGCCGAGCTCACCGGCATGAGTAGGGCAGCGGTCTCCAATCTGTCCAAGTCGCTGCTGGCAGACGGATTGATCGATCGTCGGCCCACCGAGAACGACGGCCGTTCCGTCCAGCTGTACCTGACCGACAAGGGCCGAGAAGCCATGGTCGAAGCCTTTCGCGAGCAGAACGAACGCGAACACGCCTGGGTAAGCGTCCTGAGCGAGGCCGAACAGCGAATTCTTGTCATGCTCCTGGACAAACTGATCACCAACCGCAGCCAGTTCGACGTACGCGGACGTAACTGACATAGACCCGAACCCCTTGGAGGGTTGCGCTCATCACATCATTTTAGTTAATGTGTTTACTATCTGGTGGAGGTGAGCCAGGCAGAACAGCACAGAAGGAGCCCCGTCATGGCGTTCTATCGACAACTCGGCAACATCCCACCGAAGCGTCACACCCAACACCGTGACGAGTCCGGCAACCTCTACTACGAAGAGCTGATGGGAGAGGAAGGTTTCTCCTCGGATTCTTCGTTGCTGTACCACCGCGAGATCCCGTCGGCCATCGTCGACGCAACGGTCTGGGAACTGCGCGATCAGAGCACAACCCCCAACCATCCCCTCAAACCGCGCCATCTGAAACTCCACACGCTGTTTCCCGAAAGCACCTGGAACGAGACCGACGTGGTAACCGGCCGTCGTCTCATCCTCGGAAATGCCGACGTGCGATTGTCCTACGTCGTTGCGGCAGCGCCATCTCCCCTGTATCGCAACGCAATCGGCGACGAGATGGTCTACATCGAATCTGGCGAGGCGACCGTCGAGACCGTCTTCGGTGCACTCGAGGCCAGTGAAGGTGACTACGTACTGATCCCGATGTCCACAACGCATCGATGGATCCCCAAGGGTGACAAGCCACTTCGTGCCTACGCCATCGAGGCGAACAGTCACATCGTCCCGCCCAAGCGCTATCTTTCCCGCTTCGGCCAGCTGCTCGAGAACGCACCGTTCTGTGAACGAGACCTGCACGGACCGATCGCGCCCATGATCGCCGAAGGAACCGACGTCGAGGTACTGGTCAAGCACCGAACGTCGGCGGGCATCGTCGGCACCCGAATGGTTTATCCCACGCACCCTTTCGATGTCGTCGGCTGGGACGGCTGCCTGTACCCGTACACCTTCAACATCTCCGACTACGAGCCGATCACGGGCCGTGTTCACCAACCGCCGCCGGCGCACCAGGCGTTCGAGGGGAACAACTTCGTGATCTGCAACTTCGTTCCGCGCAAGGTCGACTACCACCCCCTGTCGATCCCGGTGCCGTACTACCACTCGAACGTCGACTCGGACGAGATCATGTTCTACTGCGGCGGTGACTACGAGGCACGCAAGGGTTCCGGCATCGGACAGGGTTCGATATCGATTCATCCCGGCGGCCACGCCCACGGCCCACAACCCGGCGCCTACGAGCGGAGCATCGGCGCCGAGTTCTTCGACGAGCTGGCCGTCATGGTCGATACGTTCCGGCCCCTCGAATTGGGTGAGGGAGCCCTTGCCTGCGAGGACGAAGCGTACGCCTGGAGTTGGGCAGGGCGGGGGCCTAGGCAATGACGATCATCTCCCCACTCCTGCTCGGCCTGTGCGACGACGCAGCACTTTTCCCACCCGGCAATGCTTCTCTCGCCGAAGCAATTCCGGCCCACGCCGCCTACCTGCAGGCGGACTACGACGCACTGGTCGGGCCTTTCGTTTTTCCCGCGCCTCGACTGAGCGAACTGGCTGCGTACGTTTCAGCGGACAGCCCGGTGACGCTGAGTCTGACCGTGCCGGCCGGCCCATCCGATACGGCGGCCGCACTCTCGAACGCGCGAGCCATCCCTGGTGTTCACGTCGCCGCCGTCGAGGTGGGAATTCCAGACGGGTTGGACGCCGATGCGGCCTTCGAGGAAATCGCTCGTGTCCATGCCGCTCATCCCGACGTCGACATTTTTGTCGAGGTGCCTCGAGGTGATCGGCGCGCGGGCTATCTGGCAGCTCTCGAAACTGCCGGGCATTCCGCAAAGTTTCGCACCGGCGGGATTGTCGCCGAGGCGTACCCGAACGAGGAAGAGCTCGCCGATGCGGTGATATCCGTTGTCCGAGCCAATATCCCGTTCAAGGCGACTGCGGGACTGCACCACGGCGTGCGCAACACCGATCCGGAAACAGGCTTCGAGCAACACGGCTTCCTCAACATCATGGTGGCCGTCGACGCGGCGAGGCGGGGCGCCGATCGTTCGGAAATTGTTGCTGCACTGTCTCAGCGCGATGGAAAATCGATCGCGCAAGCCCTGGCCGACCTCACCGAGGACGAGGCCGGCGAGGTGCGTCGCCGATTCCTCTCGTTCGGTACCTGCAGCATCTCGGACCCTCTGACCGAGCTGGAAGGCCTCGGGTTGATCGTCCGCTCCGACAAAACCGAAGGAACTCTCGTATGACTGTCACGACCATCGACATTCCCGCCGACTCACTGTTCGGTCTCGACAATCTGCCGTACGGGGTCTTCTCCCCCGCGGGAGGGTTACCGCGTGTCGGTGTGCGCGTCGCCGAATCGGTGGTCGATCTCGCAGCGACACTGGGTGATTCCGTCTTCTCCGAACCGACTTTGAACGCGTTCATGGCTCAGGGACGAGATCAGTGGGTATCGGTGCGAAACCGGATCACGGAGCTCGTGACTAGCGAAATAGACTCGAATGCAGTGTTTTCCGTTGATTCGGTGACAATGCATTTGCCGATCGCAGTGGCCGATTACGTCGACTTCTACGCCTCGGAGAATCACGCAACCAACCTCGGGCGGTTGTTCCGCCCGGACGCAGCCCCCTTGATGCCGAACTGGAAGCATCTTCCCGTCGGATACCACGGGCGCTCGAGCACCGTCGTCGTCTCCGGCACCGACATCGTTCGTCCCTGCGGACAGCGGAAGGCACCCGATCAGGAAAGCCCGGACTTCGGACCGTCCCGGCGCCTCGACATCGAAGCCGAGATGGGATTCATCGTCGGAACTCCCTCGAAGATGGGCGATTCCATCACCCCGGACGAATTTGCCGAGCACGTCTTCGGCGCCGTCGTCGTGAACGACTGGTCTGCCCGAGACATCCAGGCGTGGGAGTACGTGCCCCTCGGTCCGAACCTGGGGAAGAGTTTCGCGACCTCCATCTCACCGTGGGTCGTACCCTTGCTCGCTCTCGAAGCAGCCCGAATCGACACTCCGGTGCAGGATCCCGAACCGCTTTCCTATCTGCGTGGTGAAGAGAAGTGGGGGCTGGACATCGACCTGGCCGTCGAATGGAACGGTCACGTCGTCTCCCGGCCGCCCTACGCCCAGATGTACTGGTCGCCTGCGCAGATGCTCGCGCACACCACCATCAACGGTGCAGCAGCGAGCACCGGCGATCTCTTCGCGTCCGGAACCATTTCCGGACCGGACAAAGATCAGCGCGGCGCCTTCATCGAGTTGACGTGGGGCGGCAAGGAACCCGTAGCTGTGGGCTCCGAGACCCGTACCTTTCTCGAAGACGGCGACACCATCGCCATCTCAGCCACCGCTCCCGGCGTCGGCGGATCACGAATCGGCTTCGGGGATGTTCACGCTCGGATCCTGCCTGCAACGCAAACCGAAAGATAGTGATTGACAACTGTTTGATTCACGCTGATCTGATGTCCGGAATTCCTTGCCTCACGATTCTCCGAAGATAAGCTGGACTAACCATCCAGAGCGATCGAGAGTCCTGGCTCCGTGACGTCGCAGCAACCCCCTCTGCTGAGGTGCGGGTGCTTTCTGCCAGGTCCGATGGAGGACTCGTGCCAGGCGATCGACCCCGTACCTCAGTGGGGACAGCAGCTGTCATCGTGATCGTGGGTGGTGGACCCCGCGGGACCGGCGTACTCGAGCGGATCCTCGCTCACGAATCGGTGAACGCCGATCCCACACCGATCGACATTCACGTTGTCGACCCGTATCCGGCAGGCGCCGGCCGTATTTGGCGAGGCAGCCAGGCGCCGCTTCTGTGGATGAATTCGACAACCGCGGACGTCACGATGTTCACTGACGAGACCACCGCCGTGATCGGCCCGGTGCTGCCGGGTCCGACCCTCGCGGAATGGGTCGCCGAGCGCTCGGCTGAGCTTGCCGAATTCCCAGAAATCGCAGCAGAAGTTCCGACGCTCACCCCGTCGTCGTTTGCATCGAGGTCACTGCAGAGCCGATACCTGAACTGGGTGTTCGAGACTGCAGTCGACTCCGCGCCAGCGCACGTCGACGTTCGAGTTCATCGACGATCCGTGGTCGACATCGTGAACGTCGGCGAGACACAGACAGTTCATCTGGACGACGGAGCTGTCATCGACGCGACGACCGTCCTTCTCGCACAGGGGCACCCCGATGCGTTGCCTGCCCCACGCGAAACCGCGCTGACCAGCTTCGCGTCCGATCACGGGTTGACGTATGTGGGTCCGGGCTACACTGCCGATCTCGACGCCGATGTCATTCCCGAAGGCGAACCGGTTCTGATCGCCGGACTCGGGCTGGCTTTCATCGACTGGATGGTTCTCCTCGCCGAGAGCCGTGGCGGCATCTTCGAACGCGGTGAAGACGGCGTCCTCACTTACGCTCCCTCGGGTCGGGAACCCCTGTTGT
The DNA here is from genome assembly GCF_029269915.1 of Rhodococcus sp. C3V. Taxonomy (NCBI): domain Bacteria; kingdom Bacillati; phylum Actinomycetota; class Actinomycetes; order Mycobacteriales; family Nocardiaceae; genus Rhodococcus; species Rhodococcus sp. C3V. The sequence continues at coordinate 664,915 of NZ_JARJBE010000001.1, read as the reverse complement.
ATGCCGGATCTCGTCGCGGAGTGCCGTATCATTCCAAGATTTCTTACTCGATCGCTGACGCGCGGCCACCGCTACCGCGGTTCTTCACCGCTGATCTCGTTCCCGGCGACGGACCGTTGGATTTCCGAAACGACATCTGGCCCTTGGCGTCGAAAGAACTGGCAGGCGCCCACTATTACGAGCTGTTCGCATCTCATCCGGATCGGACAGTGGGCACCTGGGAGGAGTTCGACGCCGAATTCGCCTCGCTGGCTTGGGGATCGCCTCGATTGCAGGAACTGGTCGAGAACGCAGTCCCGAAGCCGGAAGACCGTATCGATCTCGAGCGGCTGAACCGCCCACTCGGCGGTGAGCGCTACGACGGGCTTGCCGAGGTCCAGTCCCGGATCACCGAATACATCTCGGCAGATGTCGCGCGGAGGTCGGACCCGTATTTCAGCGCCGACGCGGCTGTCTTCTCAGCGCTGCTGTCGACGTACATGACCGTCGGAGAATTGTTGCGGCGCGGCAGAATCCCGGCCGAATCCGTCGCCAAGGACGTCGAGGGTTGGCTTCATTCGTTCTTCAGCTTCATCGCCAGTGGTCCGCCACCCGAGCGACTGGAACAGCTGATCGCCCTCAACGAGGCGGGCATCGTCCAGTTCCTCGGGCCGGATTCGGTGTTCTCCACCGAGATCGACCCGGCAACGGGGGCTGGGATCTTTGTCGCGCGCAGTGCGTCGCACACCGACATCGTGGCCGCGAACACCCTCGTCGAAGCACGCTTGCCGGTTGCTTCCATCAGCGCGAGCGGTGACTTGCTCCTGCGGACGCTTCACGGTCGGGGCGAGGCAGTCGAACTTCGTGCGACCGTGGACAGTTCGGCGAAGCTCGCCGTCGACGGTACTTCACGAATTCTCGACCGGAACAACACAGCTCATCCTCGCCGCTTCGCGGCCGGGCCGTGGGTTGCAGGCCACAACTGGTCGGCGGCTTTCCCTCGTCCCCGTACCAATGCGGGGTTTTTCCGGCACAACGACGCCCTGGCGGCGGAGATTTTGGGCGCTGCGCGCCTGTGAGCGATTAGGGAGTCCAGAGACTCCCTAACCGCTCACGGGGGCTGTGCCCCTCCTAGCTGAACACCAACTCACCCTCGTCAACCGCGACGGTGATACTGCCGCCCTCTTCGAGGAGATCGTCGAGCAGCATGTCGGCGATCTTGTCGTCGACCACACGCTGAATCGAACGACGCAACGGGCGAGCCCCGAACTCGGGTTGATGCCCGTGCTCGGCAATCCAGTCCACTGCGTCGGCAGTGAACTCGATCTCGATGCCCTTGGACTGCAGCCGCTTCCGGCTGTCGTCGAGCAGCAGATCAGTAATCCGGTGCAGTTGCTCGGTGTCGAGCTTGCGGAAGATCACGATCTCGTCGATACGGTTGAGGAACTCCGGCCGCATCGATTCGCGCAACCTGGCCATCACGCGGTCGCGCAGTGGCTTCTCCGCCGACTCTGCATCGCCTGTGGTGAAGCCGAGTCCACCGGACTTGCTCGAGATGATGTCCGAGCCGAGGTTGCTGGTCATGATCACGACGGTGTTCTTGAAGTCCACCGTCCGACCCTGACCGTCGGTCAGACGCCCGTCGTCGAGCACCTGGAGCAAGGTGTTGAACACGTCCGGGTGTGCCTTCTCGATCTCGTCGAGCAGGATCACCGAGTACGGGTTACGACGCACCTGTTCCGTGAGCTGTCCGGCCTCGCCGTAGCCGACGTATCCGGGAGGAGCACCGACCAATCGGCTGACCGTGTGCCTCTCACCAAACTCACTCATGTCGAAGCGCAGCATCTTGTTCTCGTCTCCGAAGAGTGTGGCAGCCAGAGCTTTTGCGAGCTCCGTCTTGCCGACGCCAGTGGGTCCGAGGAACAGGAAGCTACCGACGGGACGATCCGGATCGCTCATACCGGTCCGGCTACGACGCACGGCACGCGCGATTGCGCGAACGGCGTCATCTTGCCCGATGACACGACCGTGCAGTTCCTCTTCCAGACGGCGCAGGCGATCTTTCTCTGCTTGAGTCATCTGGCTTGCCGGAATACCCGTTGCGCGAGCGACAACTTCGGCGATTTGTTCAGCGGTCACGTCCGGCGTTTCCTCGGAAGGAACCGAAGATCCTGCCTTCTCGAGACGCTTTGCGACGCCGTTGATCTCGTCACGCAGGGTCGACGCCTTCTCGTACAACTCGTCGGCGACGGCTTTTTCCTTGTCGCTCTCGAGCTGCTCGAGACGTTGCTGCAGCGCAGCGGTGTCTACCGTGGCCGTCTTCAAGCGAAGCCTGGCGCCGGCCTGGTCGATCAGGTCGATTGCCTTGTCCGGCAAGAACCTGTCGCCGATGTAACGTGCCGACAGCTCCACCGCAGCGGTGATCGCCTCGTCGGTGTAGTGCACCTTGTGGTGATCCTCGTACCGACTGCGCAGTCCGCTCAAGATCGCGATTGCGTCCTCGATCGACGGCTCTCCGACCTGTACGGGCTGGAAGCGCCGCTCGAGCGCGGGATCCTTCTCGATGTTCTTGCGGTATTCGTCGAGCGTGGTGGCGCCGACGATGTGCAGTTCACCGCGAGCGAGCTTGGGCTTGAGGATGTTTCCGGCATCCATCGCACCGTCGGCGCCGCCTCCGGCACCGGCGATGGTGTGCATCTCGTCGATGAAGACGATCAGCTCGTCCTTGTGTGCGGTGATCTCGTCGATCACCTTGGTCAGCCGTTCCTCGAAGTCTCCGCGGTAACGGGTACCCGAGACCATGCTCGAGAGTTCGAGCTGGACGATCTTCTTGCCCACCAACGATTCCGGGACATCCCCGTCGACGATGCGTTGGGCGAGACCTTCGACGATGGCAGTCTTGCCGACGCCGGCCTCACCCACCAGGACCGGGTTGTTCTTGGTGCGGCGGGAGAGGATCTCGATGGTCTGTTCGATCTCGTCGGCGCGGCCGATCACCGGATCGACGCCGCCGTTGCGGGCGCGATCTGTGAGATCGACGCCGTACTTGTCGAGCGTCGGTGTGGTGGACTCGTCTTCGACTGGACCGGCTGCGGGATTCTGAACCGCTGCCTGCAGCTTCTCCGGCGTGATGCCGGCCGAAGCGAGCAGACGACCCGGGACATGATCGGGGTCACCGGCCAGTGCGATGAAGAGATGTTCGGGATCGATGTACGTCGATCCCAGGGCTCGGGCCAGTTGATGAGCCTCGAGTAGTGCAGTTTTGACGGCGCTGCTGAGCGCAGGAGCAGAGTAGGCCCCCTGCTCACGGCCTTGTGGCAGCCGCAGGTCGACGGCGTCGACCACGGATTTCGGGTCGGCTCCGGCGCGCTGCATGAGCGTGCGGACCGGATCCTGCTCCGCCATGACGCGGAGAACGTGCAGTGCATCGAGATCCGAATCACCGCGAGCAGCCGCTACACGTGCAGCGTCAGCCATGAGTTGCTGGGTGGCCCTGCTCATGAGCCGGGAAATATCGATGCGACCGGGACCCTCGGGCCCGAAGAATGCTGGCATTCCGAAGCCTCCTTGCAGAAAGTTGAGCGTTACTGACTCAATTAACGTGCATGGGGCTCGATCAATTCCCGCGGCCTCAGATTTGTTTCAACACCATCCAGTCGCCGATCGTTCTCAACTACCGAAAGATCCGGTAGACCGACCGACCGGGTACGCCTCGACGCGCATGATCACCGATCCCGCGCAGGGACCACTCTTGATGTCGGTACGCCACGAACCTTTCAGACTGCCATCGGGCTGAGGTGTGTAATACGCCTCGGAGTGCGCCGGTGCCCACACCTTGGGCACGCCCTCCCCCTGGTAGCAATCCCACTCCCAGTCATAGGGGTGCACCCAACTGGTTCCGTCCCAGGTGTATCGAGCAGGCTGCGGCAACGTCGGATTGGCGGGAGCCGGACCGCCGACCACTGTGGCGATACAGACTCCGCTCGAGCAATCCGTCTCGAACGTGTATGTATCGGAGAAATCCGGCTCCCACTGGCTGGCGGCCAGACTTGTGCCCGTCTTGGTCGCGGCGAAACGCTTGAGCGAGTAATCACCGGACCAATTCGCATCCGCAGCCCCCGCGGGCATCGCTCCGGCGACAAACCACGTAGCAACGAGAGCAACCACCAACAATGACTTCCGCATGCGTGAAGTGAATCACAAGCTATGTCCGAATTGTCGGATACTGGCCACAAGAACACCGACGACGATCAGCACCAGCGAAACCAACGGCAACGCTCCCGCACCCCTGTCCGCCAAGATCAGCCCGCCCACGACGCCGCCCGCTGCGATCGCCGCATTGAAGATCGTCACGAAAACCGATTGCGCCGTGTCCACAGCGTCGCCCGTCGTATCCGCGAGCGCAGTCTGAAGGAGAGTGGGAGCGCCTCCAAATGCCACGCCCCATACCGCAACGCTGAGTGCGATCACTGCGAAGCTGTCACCGCCGACGCCCAACGCCGTCAAAGCTGCGGCAAAGACCACCAAGCTCAGCACGGTGAGACTTCGAAGGGCCCGGTCGACAAACACCCCGACCACACCGATGCCCACGAAGGCGAAAAGTCCGAACACGAACAAGACGATTCCCAACCGATCGCCGAAACCGATGCGATCCAGAAACGCCGCCAGATACGTGTACACGGTGTTGTGCGCGAGGATCCACAAGAACGCGACAAACAGAATCGGTCGTACGCCAGGCAGGACCAAGACTTTCCGCACCGGCAGCTGCCGATCCGCTTGTTGCCCGGGAAAGTCCGGCATCACCGTGAGTATCCACGCGACCAGAAGTAGCGCAGCAACCGACATCACGGCGAAGACGACGCGCCAATCGGCCAGGGTCCCGAGCCACGCCCCCATCGGAACGCCGATTGCCAACGCGATCGGCTGTCCGACGGAGGCAACCGCAACGGCCCGCCCCTGCAGGTGAGGGGGCGACATCCTGCGTGCGTACCCGGCAAGCAACCCCCACACCACACCTGCCGCCATACCGGCCAGAAACCGAACACCCAAGGTGAGAACAAGATTCGACGAAAGCGCTGTCACCAGATTGAAGACACCAAACCCCAGAATCGCCGACACCAGGACAGCACGCCGTCGCAATCCTCGAGTCAATGCGATCAGTGGTACCGCCCCGACGACGGAACCCAATGCGTATGCGGTGACCAATTGCCCTGCGCCGGAGACTGATACGGACAACCCTGACCCGATCTGCACCAGTAGTCCGGCCGGCATGGTTTCGGTTGTGATCGCTATGAAGCCTGCCATTGCGAGTGCCGACAACCCGGCCAGCGGTAGTGTCCGGACGGAATCGGTCTCCGCCAGTGCCGAAGTCGCCGTCCCGTCCGAGTTCGCGCTCACCTTGTCGGTGTTTCGGGACTGCCTTCACCCGACTGGCCGGAACGGACCAGTTCTGCAATAGACGCCCAGTCCATCTCGCCCTGACCGTTCGCCAGAGCCTGAGCGAGCACGCCTCGAAGTACGCCACCGAACGGCAAATCCAGATCGACGCTGTCGGCGGCGTCGAGCGCAAGCCTCAAATCCTTGAGGCCCAGAGCTGTGGTGAATCCTGCAGGCTCGTACTGACGCGTCGCGACGAGGTTTCCGTAGCTGGAGTAGACCGGCCCCGGGAAGATCGTCGAGGTCAGCAGTTCTACGAGTTGGCTTCCGTCCACACCGGACCTCTCCCCCAATGTGATTGCCTCGCCCAAGGATTGAATCGCGGCGAGGATGAGGTAATTGCCGATGATCTTGACGATGTTGGCCTGCTCCGGACGCTCACCTTGTGGCCACGTGCGAGCACCGATGACGTCGAGAAAGGGCTGCACTCGCTCGAGGAGGGAACTGTCGCCGGCGGCGATGATGTTCAACTGACCAGCCTGAGCAACAGAAACGCGTCCGAACACCGGCGCCGCGATGTACCCGATACCGTACTCGGCGTGCAGTGCGGCGGCGCGCTTGGCAAGGTCGACGCTGACGGTGGCCATGTTGACGTGCACGGTTCCACTCGGAACGGATGCGAGGACGGCGGGATCCAGAATGGCCGAAGACACGGCCGAATCATCTGCCAACATCGACAGCACAACACCGGACTGGAATGCCTCGGCAACGGTTTTCGCGCCGATCGCCCCTTCCTCGACCAGTTCGGCTACCGCTTCAGGGCTGCGATTCCACACCGTCACGTCGAAGCCTGCGCCCAGTAGATTTCGAGCGATGGGACGGCCCATCGCGCCCAAGCCGACCACGGAAACAGAAGTCATGGATTTCCCTCTCGAAAGTGCTGAACCATCTAAGACGGTTCAAGACTCTCACACGGGTACAGTTGCTGTCGAACCGGTTGAGATGGTTCGCCACGAAGGAGGACGAAAGTGAACGAAGCAGGAGCTGATCAATCCGCTCGGGACGTGTTTCGACTCGACAACGACACGCTCGCCTTCCGCTTCACCGCCACCCTCACCAATCGGAACGGCTCGAGGTTCGAACGACTCACGAGCCCGCAGCGACTCGAATTATGGTTACGCGCCAACGATCTGATGGGCGCCCCCGCAACCGCGACAGAAGACGACCTCCGCGGCGCGCAGGATTTACGTGAGGCCATTCATCGCATCGGAACCGCCGTATGCGAGAACCGCCGTGCCTCACGCACCGATGTCGGGATCGTCAACACCGCATCCGAGCTCGGTGATGCCCACCTCGTCCTCGAGAGTGGCCGGGCCCTCTGGAAATCAGCCGGAGACAATCCGATCCGTGACGCTTTGTCGATAGTGGCTGCCGACGCGATCGCGGTGCTCGGTGGAGCCGACCGGGACCGCGTCAAAGCCTGCCAGGGCGACGGGTGCACCGGCCTCTACGTCGACACCAGTCGCGGCAACAACCGACGCTGGTGCTCGATGAACATCTGCGGAAACAAAGCCAAGAAATCTGCGATGACCGCTCGCGCCGACTAGCTCATCTCACCTTCACCGCGACTCCATTTCGCCGCCACTCGGTTCCACAGCTTCTCGATCGGCGTCGACAGCAGGAGAAGAAACAGCGGGAAGTACGACGTCACCGGAACGAGCACACTGACGAGCAGCGCCACCACCATGATCAGGAAAGTGACGATTTCAGCGGTGAAATGCGGCTTCGCATTCTCTTCGCTCAACGACGGGTTGCGGACCAGACCCCACGCGACCACCGCCAGGCACGCAGCACTGGCTGCCATTGTCCCGATGTAGAGAGCCCTGGTCCCGAGATCCTGCGACGGCGCTGCAACGAGCGCTGTCGGGAAGGGCAGGAACACGATGGTCATCACCCACAACCCCAGTCCGCGAACGACCACCTTGTCCGCGTCGACCACAAAACGAAGCAGCCGATGCTGCGACCACCAGAGCCGGAAGATCACCAGAAAGCTCAGGGCGAACGAGTAGAACTGCGCAGCGTGATCGCGCAGCAGTTCCGACGTGGTGCCGTGGTGGTCACTGGTGAGTTCGACCAGCGGCAGTACGAGCAGCGTGATCGCAATGGCGACAATCGCGTCGATGAAAGTGACGTAGCGCTCGAAGTAGCGGGTGCGTTCCGCAATCTCAGCCATTGCGGAAGCATAAGCCTCACAACAGGAAACAGACCGGCGACGCCACTTTACGGAAGCACGTATCCGGAAACATACAATTAACGAATCAAATTCGTTAGATCTCTTGACCGTGGCGGAGCCCATCCCCATACTTAACGAATCACATTCATTAAGTGACTCGCATCACGCCACCAGGGGTCGGTTCAGCCACCCCCTTCAGGACATGGGGTTGCCCTAGTGCCGATCAACGCTTCGACGAATACGCAGTCCGACCGGGTTCCACTCACCGCCAACCGCGGTATTGCCGTCTTCAGTATCGGCGTCATGGGGTTCATCACCGCGAACCTCATCCCCCTGATGATCGTGGCAATGGTCGAGGACCTCGGTGTCACCGAATCCGCTGCCGGTGCCGTTCTGACCGCATCGCTGCTGGTCTGCGCCGTCACCTGCCTCGCCACCACCCGAATCGCCTCGGGCCGGCATCGCCATCTCCTCGGCCGCGTCAGCCTGATCGCGATGGCAGCCGCATTCGGCGTTGCGGCCATCGCACCGTCCACGACGATCGCATGCGCCGCGATCATCGTCGGCGGTATCGGCGCTGGTGGATCCGCATCCGTAGGCGGAGCGGCACTGGCCGCGCTCACGAACCCGGACCGGGCGTCAAGCATCAGCGGCCTCGTGAACCGTGTCGTCGTCACAGCCGTCCTCGCTCTCATACCCATCCTCGGCACACACATGACCAACGCATTCGGCATCGTCGCAGTCCTGGCACTGGCTACCGCAGCAACGGTCACCTGGTTGCCGTCGTCCCCGGTGAAAGAGTCGCCGGAGACGGCGAAGTCCGCCAATACGACCACAGCTCTCCCCGCCGGGGTCAGCGCGAAACGACTCACTTTTGCCGGAACCGCATTTCTCGCGATGCTTGCAGTCTGGGCGATCAGCGAGGACTCGTTGTGGGCAGTACTCGGCATCATGGGTTCCGAGCACGCCGGGCTCTCGGATCAACAAATGAGTCTCGCACTGAGCGCATCAACGGCGGGTGGTGTGCTCGCGGCTGTTACCTTGACCGCGTTGGGTTCTCGGGTCAGTCGGACAGTATCGATCTCCGTGCTACTGATACTCGGGGCAATTCTGAAGCTGTCTGCCGGCCTCACCACCGATCCCACGATCTACCTGGTAGTGGTCATCGCTTGGAACACGATCTACGCGGCCACGTTCATCGTCCTGGTTGCCATCTCGGCCGCGCTCGACGCGGCCGGCCGATGGTCGGCGCCACTACTGGGCACCTACCTCATCGGCTCCGCGTTCGCGCCGCTGTTCGGAACTTCGGTGACGGCCGGCCTCGGGTATCCGACCTTCGGAGTCATCATCTCGGGGATCAGCTTCGTTTTACTGGTCCCGTTCGCCTTGGTTTCCCGACTCTCCGCACGTACCGAAGGTGCGTATCGTCACCACAGCGCCGCCATCACTACTACCGTCATCGCGTAAGGATCACGTAGAAGTCATGAATGACAGCATCACTCACTACCGCAACGGAAAGATCTTCACGGCTGCCGACGACGGATGGGCCGAGTCGATAGTCGTCGAGGACCACAAGCTCAGATTCGTGGGCGAAACCGTCTATGCCGATATCCTGGCTCCAGACGCCGAGGTGATCGATCTCGAAGGTGCCGTCGTGCTACCCGGTTTCGTCGACGCCCATACGCATTTGGTGATGATGGGATTCGCGCTGCAGAAGTTGGATCTGCGTGATGCCGCCGATCTCGCCGACATTCAGTCCAGCATCAAGCAATTCGCGGAATCGAACCCGGACGCACCACGACTGCTGGGTCGCAGTTGGTTGTTCTCCGCGCTGGATGGAGGGCACCCGACGCGAGAGATGATCGACGCCGTCGTACCCGATCGCCCGGTGTACCTCGACGCCAACGACGTACATTCGGTCTGGGTGAACACTGCAGCACTGCGAGAACTCGGCATCGACGCGGACACTCCCGATCCGATCGGCGGTCGTATCGGCCGGGATCCGGACACCGGAGAAGCCACCGGAATGCTGTACGAGACCGCCATGATGCTCTACGTCTGGCCGAAACTGGCGGAGCTCGCATCCGACGAAGACCGGGACGCCGCCCTCGCTCTCGCCTTCCGCCACTATCTCGAGGACGGCGTGACCGGTGCGGTCGACATGGCACTCGGCGCGGACGAATTAGCCTCGCTGGAAAGAGCATTGGACGCAGGAGACGGAACACTGCCGCTGCGTGTCGCGGCTCACTGGCTGATGACCCGCGAGGACAACGAGGCCGACAACGTCGGACAAGTTCACGACGTGATCGAACTCCACGAGCGCGTCCAAGGTCCGTGGCTCCGTATCGCCGGAATCAAGATCATCATCGACGGTGTGATCGACAGCTGCACTGCCGCAATGAAAGAGCCGTACTCGGACGGCACCAACGCCGAGCCCATCTGGGATCTCGAGTCCTTGATCCCCGTCGTGACAGCCGCTGACGCCGCAGGCCTGCAGATCGCGATGCACGCGATCGGCGACGAGGCGTCGGAGATCGGATTGACGGCACTCGAGTACGCGATCGCCGCCAACGGAGACATTCCCCGCAGGCACCGAATGGAACACTTGGAGTCCATCACCAGGGACAACGTCGAAAGGCTTGCCCGCCTGGGAATCATCGCCTCGATGCAACCGGTTCACGCTGACCCTGCAATCCAGGAGAACTGGCAGGCGATGCTCGGCGACTACCGGGTCAATCGCGCGTACCCCTGGCCCGAATTCACCGAGGCCGGAGCGGTTCTGGCGTTGGGTTCGGACGCTCCGACCGCTCCCCACCCGCCGCTGCCGAACATGTTCATCGCCACCACCCGTCGATCCGCAATCGATCCGTCACTGGCACCCAACCTGCCGAAGTACGCACTCGCCCTCGCGGACGCGCTGGCTCACGCAACTCGCGACGCTGCCTACTCGTGCCGGTGGGAAGATGTGACCGGCCAGCTGGTTCGGGGTAAAGCAGCCGATTTTGTCGTACTGAAACAAGATCCGTTCACCGAAGGGGTCGATTCTCTCCTGACCACAGAGATTGCGATGACCGTCGTTGCTGGATCCGTGCGATACGACGCGGCCGGGGCCAAGAGCACCGAAGCACGGAACACCGAGTCCGATAGCTGATCGTTACCGGTTGTTCGATAACGCACGCATGCGGCCCGGCGACAGAACGAAGGAGGGACTTGAACACGTGAACCCATACACTCTGGAGGACGCATGCGCAGGAAAGCTCCGATTTCGGCCGCCGTCGCAGCCGCTGCACTGGTGACGGCCACTGCCCTGACGGTCGCCGGTTGTGGGTCGACCGAAGGAACACCTGAAGCGGCGGCGAGTTCCACGGCAGCCAGTTCAACGGCGTCGGCGACATCGACGGCAAACGAAACCGAGACGACGGTAGCGAGCTCTCCCCCGCCACAATCGAACACCCGCACAAATGCATCCACGACGGCGACTACGACAGCAATCCCCGCTTCGGGTCCCTGTCTCGACGTCGGCTCCTCGCTCGTCACCGACGCCATCGGCACGCTGGGCACCGACATCAACGGGGGCAATTGGATACCGAGATCCGCGAGCGAAGAACAGATCGGGAATTGTCCTGACCTGCTCTGGGTTTCGGTGGACGGCGACGGCGTCGGCGATGCGACTTACCAGTCACACGTCCTGTTCTTCCACGACGGAACATACCTGGGCACGGCTACCAGTGAGCCGTACTCGTACACACACGTCATCGACAGCAACAAGGATTCGGTATCCGTCCAATACCGTTGGCTGCTGGACGACGATGCATTCTGCTGTCCCCAAGGCGGACCGAACATAGTGAACTTCACGTGGAACGGCAGCGCCGTGGTTGCCGACGGCCAGTTCCCGCCCTCCTGAACCTGCCTGGGTCCGAGAAGGCCCTGAATGCAACTGTGCCCCAGCGACGACGGTCACTGGGGCACAGTCTTGTTCGATCTACTCGCCAGCGCTCCTACTCACCGACACCGAGTTCGCGCAGGCGAGTCTTGTACAGCTCGATGTTGCCGAGCTTGATGTCTTCGTAACCGCGAACCACGTCCGGCAGTGCCGCGATCTCGACGGCGCGATCGTATCCGTCGGTTGCGAGCGTACGAGAGAGGTCAGCGATCATGGCCTCGTACTCGGCGAGCAGTTCACGCTCGACCTTGCGGACGTGCATGTAGCCGAAGGGGTCGAGCTTGGTACCGCGAAGCTTCTTACCCTTGGCCAGAACCTTCAGTGCAACATGCGACTTGGGTCCGAGACCGATCTTCTTCTTGCGGCCCATCACTCGAAGGATCGGCGGGTGGAGCTTGTAGGTCAGGTTCTCCCCGGCCGGCACCTGAGACTTGACGTCCTCGATGAATGCGGGGTCGACCAGCATACGAGCAACTTCGTACTCGTCCTTGTACGCGGTGAACTTGAAGAGGCCGCGGGCAACAGCCTCGCTGAAATCGGTCCGCTCGGTTGCGGCACGTTCGGCGGTCCAGACTGCCTGAACCTGATCGATGTAGCGCTGGGCGATCTTGACGGACTGGAACTCGATGAGCTGCGCTGCACGCAGTTCCACCAGTCGCAGGGTTTCACCGGTGAAGGTGGTTCCGGCGAACATGTGAGCCGGTGCGACAACGGGTTCGCGGACGGACTTGGCCGGCGTGGTGACGGCCGAGAACGCTGCGGTGTCGGCAATTGCTGCACGACCCCAACGGAATGCCGCGATGTTCGCGTCCACGGCAACGCCGTTGATGCCGATCGCTTCTTCGATGGCCTCGGCCGGCAGACGAAGTCCGCCGCTCTGGTAGGCAGCACCGATCAGCAGGAAGTTGGCTGCTGCGGTGTTACCGAACAACTCCTGTGCCGCGGCGAGTGCGTCGAACGAACGCAGGGTGCGCGACACCTTGTCGAGACGGGCGAGGAGTGACGTCTCCTCGGGGTAGCGAACAGCCTTGTCGTAGACCATGTCTCCGGTCGGCGTCTGCGACGTCGAGGCGATGGAGACCGTCTTCTCGGCGTTGCCGTAGTCGAGGTTCTTGTTGTCCGTCGCGGTCAGCAGGTCGAAGGCGACGATGCAATCCGCGCTGCCCGGAGTGAGGCGGTTGGACGGCTCGAGCGCGCTGGAGCTGAAACGCAGGTGCGAGACAACCGGTCCGGCCTTCTGGCTCAGTCCGATCTGGTCAAGGCTCTCCACCTCGAGGCCGGCGCGCAGTGCAGCCGTTGCGAGCACCTGGTTGACGGTCACGATGCCGGTGCCGCCGATGCCCGCGAGGAAAACGTTCTGCGTGCTGGTGAGCGGTCCGAAATCGGGGTCTGCGACGACGGGCGGGACGGGACGTGCGGCCTTGGGAGCCTTCTTGCCCGGTACCAATTCGACGGTCACGAACGACGGGCAATCGCCGTCCATGCAGGTGTAATCGGTGTTGCAGGACGTCTGGTCGATCTTCGTCTTGCGGCCGTACTCGGTGTCCACGGGCTGGACCGAGAGGCAGTTCGACTTCACACCGCAGTCACCGCAGCCTTCGCACACTGCCTCGTTGATGACGACGCGAGTGTTGCGAGTGGGCAGCGTGCCACGCTTGCGCTGGCGACGAGCGTCGGCCGCACAGTGCTGGTCGTAGATCAACACTGTGACGCCCTTGATCTCGCGAAGCTCCTTCTGGGCCTCGTCGAGGCGATCGCGGTGCCAGAGCTTGGTGCCCTTGGCCAGAGCGCGCTTGTTGTGACGCGAAGGCTCGTCGGCGCAGATGATGATCTGCTTGACGCCCTCGGTGGTCAGCTTGTGGCTGAGCTGAGCAACGGAGAGGGCACCTTCCGCGTCCTGTGCACCGGTCATCGCTACTACTTCGTTGTAGAGCAACTTGTAGGTGATGTTCACGCCTGCGGCGATGCATGCCTGGACAGCCAACTGACCGGAGTGGAAGAAGGTGCCGTCGCCGATGTTCTGGAACAGGTGAGGCACGTCGGTGAACGGTGCCTGCCCGATCCACTGGCTGCCCTCGCCGCCCATTTGCGTCAGGCCGGTGACAGCGCTGTCCTCACGGCCGGACATGGTGACGAGTGTGTGGCAACCGATTCCGCCGCCGCCGATGGAACCCTCGGGAATAGCGGTGGAACGGTTGTGGGGGCACCCGCTGCAGAAGTACGCGGTTCGCTTGGCGGAGAGCACGTTGAGCGACAGCGGGGCCGGGAGGGTGCGCTTGAGCTCGACGTGCGGCTTCAGTACGCGGCGCAACGGGGCGAGCAGCCGGCCTGCGGTCAGTTCACCACTGGCAGGCATGAGCAGACGGCCCTGGCCGTCACGCTTGCCGATGATGCGAGGGGCATCGTCGGTGCCGTACAGGACTTCCCGGATCTGAGCTTCGATGAACGCGGTCTTGTCCTCGACCACGACGATCTGCTCGAGACCTTCGGCGAACTCCTTGATCTTCTCGCCCACGACGGGGTAGCACATTCCGATGCGAAGGAGACGGATCCCGGCGCGGTGCAGCGCGGCATCATCGACGCCGAGGTCTGCCAGAGCTTGTCGGACGGAGTCGAAAGTTGTACCGGTGGCGGCTATACCGATCTTCGCACCGGAGGGGTTGACCTCGATCACATCGAGGTTGTTGGCAGTTCCGTACGCGTGCACAAGATCCCATCGCGGGCCGTACAGATCGGCCTCGGCGATGACACTGTCCGGCGGCGCGGCCATCTGACGCTGCTTGTAGACGAAGGGCTTGCCCTCGAACTGCACTTCCGGAACCACGATGTCGAAGTCCGCGATGCTGCCGTCGATCGTCCAGGCACCGTCTGCGACGTCGGCGACGATCTTCAGCGCTACGACGCAACCGGATACACGCGAGAGTGCAACGGCGTGCATACCCATCGTGATGATCTCTTCGGCATTGCGTGGGAAGAGAACCGGCACGCCCATCGCGGCAAGCGAGCGCTCGCTGACGGCCGGAACCGTGGAGGACTTCGACGCGGGGTCGTCGCCCACCAGGAGGACGACGCCGCCCTTGGGGTTCACGCCGTACATGTTGGCGTGGCGAATGGTGTCGGTAGCGCGGTCGACGCCGGGGCCCTTGCCGTACCAGACGCCGGTCACGCCGTCGTGGGTCGCGGTTCCGGCGGGGAGATCCGTCTGGCTTCCCCATACCGCGGTGGCGGCGAGCTCCTCGTTGAAGCCAGGGATGAAGGTGATGTCGTGCTCGGCGAGAACCTTGGGCATGCCGTGAAGCATCTTGTCGACGCCGCCGAGGGGGCTGCCCTGGTAACCGGAGACGAAGGTGGCAATACGCTTACCTGCCCGAATGTCGCGAACGTGCTGCTCGACGAAGCCGCGTGCAATTGCCTGAACACCGGTCAGCAACACCGGTCCCGATCCCGACCGGTACCGATCATCGAGGTCATAGGGCTTGGCCTGGGCTACGCCCGACACCAGTTCAGTCATCGTGGACCACCGTTCCGTCTGCAGTGCATTTCAACTACCGTGCATTTTCAACAACCGCGTAACTCGATCTGTTCAGATGATCGTGGTCGAGGTATGTGAAAGCGTCAACAGAGGCTTGTTCAACTATTCAAATTGACAATTTGTGAGCCAAATCACGTGACCTAGGTCATCGAATCAATCAGTTGGAGACCCGTTCGTGGCGATACGGCGAAACGGACATAAAACGTTCCCGACAATGCACACCGAGAACTTTCTTGACATTGACGCAACGTCAACTTGCATGCTGAATGAGCACAACCGATCCGAGAGTAGGAACTCCACGTGAGCGAATGGTCCATCCAAGAACTCGCCAAATCCGCAGGTACCACCAGCAGAACGCTGCGTCACTACGGCGATTTGGGACTCCTGGAACCGAGTCGCATCGGCGCCAACGGCTACCGCTTCTACGACGAAGACGCCCTGGTGCGACTGCAACGCATCCTTCTACTTCGGGAACTCGGACTCGGATTGCCGGCCATCGCCGAAGTCCTCACCGGCGAACGCGATACGGCTGCCGCACTGCGTACGCACCTCGAACTCCTCGAGCAAGAGCGCACGCGGATCTCGAGACAGATCGAATCGGTCAACAGGACCTTGAACAAGACGAAGAATGGTGAATCACTCATGCCGGAAGATGTTTTCGACGGGTTCGACCACACCCGATACAAGGACGAGGTCATCGAGCGCTGGGGCAAGGACGCCTACACCAGCGGCGACAACTGGTGGCGGTCGATGTCGGAGCAGGACCGTAAAGCTCATCTGCAAGCCCAAGCCGACATCGCAGCGGCATTCGGAAAAGCACTGACAGCGGGGCTGTCCGCGGAAAGCGACGACGTCCAGACGATTACCCGAAGACAGTTCGAGTGGATAAAGATCGGTTGGCAGGGAAGGACTCCCAGCGCCGACGCCTTCACCGGACTCGGCCAGATGTACGTCGACGATCCCCGCTTCACTGCAAACTACGACAAGTACGGAGAAGGCACCGCTTCGCTGGTCCGTGACGCGATGAAGGTCTACGCCGAGCGCAATCTGCACTGACGCCGATCAGTCCTGCCCACTGCCGAGGAGGTTGTGTCGGTGCGCTGCCGCGACAGCCTCTTCCCGGGAATGCGCACCGAGTTTGCGATACAAGGCTCGGAGGTGACTCTTCAGCGTGTTGTTGGATACGAACAACCGCCGCGCGATCTCACCGATCGGAATGCCGAGACCCAGTTCCACGAGAACGTCCATCTCCCGTTTCGTCAATTGGACCCGAACGATGGCCGCCGGATATATCTGCGCCGCTTCGGATTCGAGAAAGGTCGCGACGGCACTGCTCGAGCCCTCGGCCCCATCCTCGAGTTGCCTGATCAGATCACGCGGTATCGTCGCCAGGGCCGACAGGACACCGGAGGTTTCGAGCAGTCCGCGAGCTTCCTCCCATGTACTCGCGGCAGCGGGGATCCTGCCCAGTTCACACAGAGCAGCGCATTCGATCAGCAGGGATTCGAGCCGAAACCTCGTGAGATACTGCCCGCTCCAATCGATTTCGCGGCACAATTCCAATGCCTGGGACGGCGACCCGGTCAGGAGATGCGTCCGCGCCACGGAGACCGTGACAACTGCAAACGTATGTGGCGCAGCGACTGATTCTTCCAGCGCCTTGGTACCCTCCCCGGACGCCAACAGAAGATCGATACGTGCCGCGGTGAGAAGCGCGTCACCGAGCGATCGTTCACACGGATTCACGTGCCCGTGCGTTGCCACTGCGCGCTGGAGGGAAATCAGCCCCGAGAACGGGTCCGATTGCAGCAGTGCAAATCTGGTGTAAGTGTAGGCCGCGAACGCCCACAGGTCGCCCGGCGGTGTGACCTCGGCGAGTGCGTCCATCGCGGCAGCTCCGGCGTGCAGGTCCACGCTGTCGCACGCCACCAGTGCCCGCGCGATCGCTCCCCCCATGTGCGAGGGCGGTCCCAACCATCCCGAAACGTCCGGGTGTGTGCTTTCCAGGTGCAGCCAGTCTGTCGCGTGCGCGACGTCCCCGATCAGCGCGGAGTTGAGCGCGGCATTGCCTGCGGCGTGACGCAGGACGAACTCCGGACCATGTTGCACCGCACCTTGATAGGCGAGTCGCAATTCCACCGCGGCATCACCGAGGTCACCGGTCAATTGATGCGAGACCCCCCAGATCAGCCGCAGGGCGGGCAGTTGAGACCCCAACGCGCCCAACGACTCGTCGCCGAGTCCGTACACGACGTGCGCCAATTTGCGCGTGATCTCGGTAGAGCGTTCGTACTTACCGGATGTTCTCAGCACCACCGATTGGACAGTTCCGACGTTCAACAAGCTGTGCGCATGCGGACTACCACCTATCGCACGCAATTCCGCCGGTTCCGTCGGTAATGAATCGCCGTTGATCAACTGGGGCCGCAGACGTGATTCGAGCAGGTCACGACCCACCAGAATCGAAGGGTTCGAACTGAGTACGTCACCGGGTATGGATTGCAACGCAGTCCGGACCAATCCGGTGTGATCGACCAGAAGATCAGCCCAGTGGCGCTCGAGTATGTCGAGCACCCTGGTCCACTTGCGTCCGTCCAAGGCGTAGTGAACGGCACCGGCTATATCCGAAGTCCCGAGAGCGTGATCGACGAGAACCTGGAAAGGATCTTCGAATCCATCCCCTTGTTCGGCCCGTATCTGTATGAATGCCAGTCGAACTGACGGCGCGAAGTACCAGGACGGTTCTCCCTCGAAACCATTCCGGAAGATCAGACCGAAAGACTCGAGCAAGTCCAGTTTGCCCTCCACGTCAAGATCGTCGGACAAGACACGAGCGATCTCTGGTGTCACCGTGCGGGCAGCGGCGATCGTAGTCGCGAAGTCGAACAACTCGAGCGACTTGCCCGACCGAGGAGCGGTCCGACTGACGTACGCGTGGATCGCCTGGTCCACTCGCTGCTGAACGCGTTCGCGTCCACGGCTCGGTTCACTCAGCCCCGCAACCGCACTCAGAGCAACCTTCATCAGCACGGGAACGCCGGCAACGCGTTCACAGATCGAATGGACGATGCCCGAGGGAAGGTGGATCCCTGCCTCCGCGAACAGAACGGTGGACTCGTCGAGTGTGTATCTGAGGTCGTTCGCGCACAGGTACTCGTCCACGCGGACGTCTTCGAGCAAGTCCGTCGCAGACCGATCCTGCAGCGTGACGATTACTTTCAATCCGGGAAGCCGCACGATCAGATCCACGATTCGGCGTCCCACCTCGTCACCCTCAACCAGGTCGATGCGGTTGAACACCAACACGAATGGTGCGGGCGACGAGTCGAGGAGTGATTCGATCGCGCCCACTGGATCCTCGCGCATTCGTGGCGGGGCCTCGAGTGATTCCAGCGAATCCTGAATTACTGCGAGCGCGGTGTTCCAGTACTCGAGGGGGGTCATCCGATGCGATGGCGCCGGCACCCAGACAACCGGTCTGCTCGGCACCTGCCCGAGAGTCGTGAGCCACAACGCGGCGAGTTCCGTCTTGCCGAACCCAAGCGGCGAATCGATGACAGTCAATCCCGCCGAGCGTTCCATCAATCCGAGGAGGCGGGGACGAATCGCCGTGGCTCCACGCCCGGCAAGCCGCCTTTGCAGCGTGCCCCTTCCTCGAGGATTTCGCTTTGCTCGAGATAGCTGCGATCGATTCGAAGTGGACGTCACGATGGCCGACAAACGAGCAGTCGATCCCCGCCGAACTCGAGATTTTGTTCGAGCATCGAACTCCCAACCTGTCCACCCATAACGAACAACATAGACAGCTTCGCCGCGACACGCGAGCACTGGCCGTCTCACAAATACGCCCGATTTGTCTCATTATGTGGGCTCGGTCACTATTGGCGTCTATTTGCGGGAGAGTGACTGCGACCTGCGGGATCTGACATATCATGCCCGCGTGTCGATGAATTCCGCCCGCATCCGCGTGTCGACCCGATCGGTCGATCCTGCGGACGCCGACGACTTCTGGCGCAGTGCCACACGTCCGTTCTTCGTCACCGACCGAATTGACCCTGACACATCTCTCGAAGGCTCGATCACAGCGCTTTCCATCGGAACCTCGTTGATCGGTCAAACTACCTTCAACGCACAGAAGTACACCCGAAACAATCGGCTGATCGCCGAGAGCGGACTCGACGATGAATACATGGTCCAGGTCGTCCTCGACGGGCAGTTGAGCGGCAACGCCGACGGAGTCGATTTCGTCGCACGTCAAGGCGATGTCACATTCTTCGACCTCGGGCGTACCTGGACCGCCGACGCGGAGGCAGAATCGACAGGGCGCACCATCACACTCCTCGCACCGCGTTCCCTCGTCGAGGCCGAGTCGAAGGGTCGTTCTCTACACGGGACGGTACTGCGCGGAGTTCCTGCCGTCGTGCTCGCTCAGTGCATGCAATCGGTCGTACTCGCGCTACCGCATCTCGACCCCGATGCTGCGGCCGGCTACGAGGACGTCGTCGCTTCCCTCCTTCGTGTCAGTTTGGGTATCGCCGAACCTGATCTGTCGCCGCGGCCCGATCACTCTCTCCGCGATCGTGCGTACGCCTACATCGCCGAGCATCTCTCGGAGACCTGGCTCGGCCCGACGAGCATGTGCGCAGCATTGTCCGTCTCCCGGGCACAGCTCTATCGCGCATTCGCATCCGACGGCGGAATAGCTCTTGTCATTCGGCGGAAGCGTCTCGAACTCGTCTACCGCGAATTGACCAGAACCGAGATGCCGAACGAAACGATCGAAGCGTTGGCCCTGCGATGCGGCTTCACCTCGAAATCCCAGTTGGCGCGAGCGTTCAAGGACTTCTACGGGATGACCCCGAGCCAAGCCCGAACCGACGGCAGACGCACGATCGGGGACCCGTCGATCGCACGCCTGCACCGCCGACTCGAGTTCTTCAGCCCCTGAATCCGAGATACTCCACAGCCTCGGGAGCGTGCCTGTGTTCTAGTTGATCCATGAGCTGGGTCGACAAGGAACTGAGTCTGGCTGCGCTCACAGGTGCGGTCACAGGTGTCGCCGTGATGATCCCGATAGTCGGCGATGGAGCCTGGTCCTGGGTAGGACTGTTCATGGCGGCTGTCGTCGCTACCGGTGACCCGGTGCGAGATGCCGCAGGGTTCCCGATGTCCTTGATCGTACTGGCGGTCATCGCCGCAGTTACGTACGTGTTCTCCTACCTGCTCGCCCCCG
Organism: Rhodococcus sp. C3V; assembly: GCF_029269915.1. NCBI lineage: Bacteria > Bacillati > Actinomycetota > Actinomycetes > Mycobacteriales > Nocardiaceae > Rhodococcus > Rhodococcus sp. C3V. The sequence goes on along the minus strand of NZ_JARJBE010000001.1, from coordinate 644,619 downwards.
CCCAGGCCTCCCAGACCTCGTAAGAACCTCTGCTCCATCACGATTCGTCCTCCGAATCGCGGTGGAGATCAATAATTCCACGACGGGCAACGAGCTCAGATCACTTCAGCTGGAAATGAACCGGAGAACAAACTGCTCGATGCCTTCCGATATGACCTTGGTCAGCGCGGTGAAGTCGTTCGACCAGCGTTGAATATCCAAGCTGCTCATCACTTTCCTCCGTTCTTCGTCCCGCTGCCCGTGACCGCACAGCGTATGCGGGACGTTGGGGCGCACTGGAACTATCTGCGAGAACGCAGTTTCCGTTACCGCTTGACCGATCGAACAGCACAGCTTCTCGCTACCGCATCAGACGGTCACTTCTTCGACCGGTTTCTCCTCGTGGCTCGCCGCGCCGAAGACGGCCACGGCGACGGCGCCCGCGATTGCCCCGACGAAGCCGACGACGGCAAGCCATTCCAGGCCAGGTCTCGACGCGTCGCCGAGCACCACGACGCCGACGATTCCCGGAACCACCGTCTCGCCGACAACCAGAGCCGCTGTCGCTCCGTTGACGGATCCCAGTTGCAGCGCCACCGTGTGCAGATAGAAACCGCCCAGGCCCGAGACGAGGATCGCCCAGCCGGCCGGATCGCGGAGCATCGTGCCGATTTCGAACGGATCGATTCCGTAGACCACGCGTACGGCAATGGCCAGACAGCCGAACAACACACCCGAGATCAACCCGGCGACTACTGCTGCGCGTGAGCCCAACCATCGGATCAAACCGATGCCGATCAGCAAGATCAACGCCGAGCCCACGAGGACACCCCAGTGGACGACGTCGTTGGAACTCCCACCGCCCGCGTGACCTGACGACAATCCGAGCAGCAGGAGCGATCCGATCACAGCGGCGATCGCGAACCAGTCGCGACGATGCAACTGGATGCCGAGGACCACGGTCCCCAGTACTGCCGTGATGACGAGATTGGCACTGACCACTGTCTGCGACAAGAACAGTGGAATGAGCCGCGCGGAGATGGCACTACCGGCGAATCCGACCGCATCGAGCACGGTGCCCAGGATGAACGACGCCGTCAGCGCGGCCGCGAACGTCGAACGCAAGGTCGGGCCACCCGACGCCGTCACGTGTCCGGCCTCGCCACGCTGCTCGGCGGCAGCTGCCGACTTGCGCGCGCCGTAGGCTTGCAGCACGGATGCAACGCCGTACCCGACGCATGCCACGATCGCGGCAATCAGTCCGATCAGCATCGAAATTCCACACGAAGTTCCTGGGCAATGGTCATGGAGATAGACCCTGCCCTATTTCCCCAGGCCTGACATCACCCTCAGGTATTCGAACAAGTGCTACCCGAGAAGTACACCGACCGACCCTGACCGGTACCTGGGGACACCCCGACCCCTAGTGGAATTGCTTGAGAGCCCTGATCTTGTTCATGACGTCGAGCGCCGCCACCTTGTACGCCTCGGACAGTGTCGGATAGTTGAAGACGGCGTCGACAAGGTATTCGACGGTCCCGCCGCACCCCATCACCGCTTGGCCGATATGCACGAGATCCGTTGCACCCGAGCCGAAGATATGAACACCGAGCAGTTTCAGGTCATCCGTCGACACCAGGATCTTGAGCATCCCGTAGGTGTCGCCTGCGATCTGCCCGCGCGCGAGTTCGCGGTACCGGGAAACCCCGACCTCGTACGGCACCGATTCCTTGGTCAAATCGACCTCGGTGGCGCCCACGTACGACACCTCGGGAATCGAGTAGATGCCGATCGGCTGCAGATCCATCAGCTTCGCGCCTGGTTCGTCGAAGGCATGATAGGCCGCGAGTCGACCTTGATCCATCGACGTCGCCGCCAACGCCGGGAATCCGATGACGTCACCGACGGCGTAGATGTGTTCGACCTTGGTGCGGAAATTGTCGTCGACGTAGATACGGCCACGTTCGTCGGCTTCGAGCCCGGCGTTCTCCAGCGCGAGTGGCGCCGTGAGGCCTTGCCGTCCAGCCGAGTACATCACGGTCTCGGCGGGAATCTGCTTGCCGCTGCGCAGCGTCGTAAGCGTTCCGTTCGCTCCGACGTCGACGGCCGTCACTTCTTCACCGAATCGGAAAGTGACCGCCAGATCGCGTAGATGGAATCGAAGCGATTCGATGACCTCGGGGTCGCAGAAGTCCAGCATCGACGTCCTCTTCTCGACGACGGTGACCTTGGTGCCGAGTGCCGCGAACATCGATGCGTACTCGATACCGATCACTCCCGCGCCCACGACGACCATGGTGGTCGGGATGGAGGTCAGATCGAGGATTCCGTCGGAGTCGAGCACCCGGTGACTGTCGAAGGACACCCCCGCCGGGCGAGCAGGCAACGTTCCGGTCGCGATCACGACGAACCTCGCCGTGATCGTCATCTTGTCTCCGCGCGAGGCGTCCTCGACGAGGATGGTGCGCTCGTCGACGAACGAGCCGACCCCTACCAACAATTCGACGCGGTTGCGCAGGAGCTGAGATCGAACGACTTCGATTTCTTTGGTGATGACATGCTGGGTTCGCGCCAGCAGGTCGGCCGGAGTGATGTTCTCCTTGACGCGGTAACTCGCGCCGTACAGTTCGCGTTGGTTCATCCCGGTGAGGTAGAGAACCGCCTCACGCAACGTCTTCGACGGAATGGTGCCGGTGTTGACGCACACTCCCCCGAGCATGTTGCCCTTCTCGACCATCGCTACCCGTTTACCCAGCTTGGCCGCCGCGATGGCAGCCTTCTGCCCACCCGGGCCGGAGCCGATCACAACCAGGTCGTATTCCATCGGATCAGTCATCGCTTACAAATACCGTCTGCATACGACCGGCAGATGCCGAGCATGTCAATACTCGGTGAACAATCCGCGCGCCGAAACGACACGACGGCCGTACACGAACCCTGTTGCAATTAAAAGAGATACAGCCGAATACATACGAAACTTGCTACACATAAACATATTCCGACGTTCGCATGCGCACATGCTTCGTCGCCGACGGAATTCACAACGGTCTGTTGAAATTTGTTTCACCACAGAGTGATTGATCGATCAACTGACAGGTGACCAGGGCCGTAAACCGGATGTCCAGTATTCGAATTGTCCGAAATAACGAGCGGAATGTTCCTCGTCACATCCCGCACCGAAGCAGTTGCGCGGAGCCTCGGGCCGCGTTCTACTTGCCTTGACTAATCATCTGTCACTCTCAGTTACAAACATCCGCCCCGTTCACGATCCCCACCTTTCGCCATCTCGAGAGATCAGGTTTCCCAATGGAATTCACGGAACTTGCCGACTATCCCCTACCTCCAGGGACCGTCACCGAGTGGACTCCCGCCGCGGTGAATCCGCCCGAGCTGTGGCCTGTCGACCAGCGTCCCGCCAGCTACATACACGAGGCACACTTGAAACATGCCGAGCAGACGAAACGGCAGGTGCACCATCAGACCGACGTGTGCACTCCGTCGTGGCTGGGTACCTCGTTTCGCATCCACGACCGACTCGACCGAAGGATCTGGGCGGCCGCTCTCGATCACTGGATCGATCGCCACGAAGTGCTCCGAACACACGTCGCCGTGGAGGGCGAAACGATAGTCCGACGCACCGCGGCGTCTGGAGACGTCCGGATTCTGGGCACCGAGGTCGGACACCTTGCGTCCTCGATGTCTGTCTTCACGCATCTGCAGCAACTGCTCGACCGATCGACCGATCCACTTGTCTGGCCTGCGTATCAGTTCGCGACGATCGAAGGCCCCAACCACTTCACCGTGGTTTTTGCCGCTGATCATGCTCTGCTGGACGGATATTCGGTGGCGTTGACCGCGCACGAACTGCAGACGATCTACCGATCGTTGAGCGAGGGAAGCCCTCCCTCGCCGCCCGAGACCGGAAGCTACATCGACTTCGGCACCAGGGAACGAGATCTCGTGGGACACGCGGACCGCTCTCACCCGGCAGTGCAGACGTGGCGCGAGTTCTACGCGCAGGGCGAGGCTCCGTACTTTCCAGCGCTACCCGAACCGGTCACCGGACGCCGAGTCCCTCAGCAGAGCCTGTCTGCCTGGCTTCTGAGCGCCCGGGGAGCCGAACGCCTGGCAGAAGCGAGCAAGCGCAGCAACCAAGGATTCCTGGCCGCGATACTCGCGTGCGCGGCCAAGGTGACCGGCGATCTCACCGGTGCAGACGAATTCCGCGTCGTCGTGCCGCAACACACCCGTTCGGAGCTTCGATGGGCCGCGTCGCTGGGATGGTTCATCGGTGTTGTGCCGGTGAGGATTCCGATTGCCCCCGCCGCAACCCTGAGCGATCTGGCCAAGGTTGCCGGCACGGAGATACGACGCGTCCGCCCCGCCGCGGCACTGCCGTATTCGAAAGTGTGCGAGCTGATCGACTCCCCGCAGCACCTGCCGTTCGTGCTCTCGTACATGGACGTTCGTCACGTTCCTGGTGCCGAGCAATGGACGAACTGGCAGACCAGGGGCCTTCGTAGTCGAGATCATTCGGGAACCGACGTCTACATCTGGCTCACGCGGACTCCCGAAGGGCTCAATCTGGCCATACGCCACCCGGGCAACGCGCGCACGAGCCGCCACATCCATCAGTTCGCGGGACTCCTACGCCGCGAAATGGAGGACTTTGCCTTCTCGACCGACACTTTCGCACCTCCGACCAACACCGCTGTACCGATCGAGGAGAACTCTCATGGAAATGACACCCATCGATCTCTGGGCACCGAAAGCCGGGACGCTCACCGAGTTCAGGCCTACTGAACAATCCCTGGCGGCGGCATCCGGGGCTCCGCGGAGCGACCAACCGCTCTCGTTCCTACAGGAAGGACACATTCGTACCGCCGATCACAAGCGCGCACAAGGCGTCGACTGGTCACCGTGGATCGGATTCACGTTCACTCTGCCCGGTGATCTCGATCGGGAGGCACTGCGTCGGGCGGTCCAGGCGTTTGTCCTGCGGCACAACACACTGCACAGTTGGTTCGAGGTGAGGTCATCCGAAGATCCCGACGGTAGCGGGGTCATCGACCGTCACGTGGTGGATGCGTCGACGATCGAACTCACGCCGCACAGCGTCGGTTCTCTGAACACGACAGATGCGGTTCGCGAGCATGTGAGCCGAAGTTTCGCCGGCGATACCAGCCCATTGCAATGGCCCTCGTTCATCAGTGGCGTCGTCGAGCACGGCGCCGGCTTCACCGTCTACTACGGCGTCGATCACTCGCACACCGACGGCCTGTCGTTGATGCTGGGCGTCGAAGAACTTCGTGCGCTGTACATCGCCGAAAGCGCCGGCATCGACGCTCAACTTCCCTCTCCCGGCAGCTACGTGGAGTACAGCGGCGAGGAACGGACATCTGCGGGCAACCTCGACCTGACCACAGCGCCTGTGCAGCAGTGGATTTCGATTCTCGCCGCCAACGCCGGCCAACTCCCGACGTTCCCCCTCGACCTCGGTGTCGCGAGCGGCGAACAGACCCGGTCGACCCGCACACACATCGACGTTCTCGACAGCGACGAGTCAGCCGCGTTCGCAGCGCTGTGCAAGTCCAATGGCGTCGGCTTCTCCACGGGGATCTTCGCAGCCCTCGCCCTCACCGAGATCGAAATTGCGGATCGAGCGAACTACTTCGCGCTCAACGCAGTCGGCACTCGCTCCGATCCGAGATACCTCTATTCCCAAGGCTGGTTCATCAATCTCGTCCCGGTCTCGTTCACGCTGAGCGGTGTCACGAACTTTACCGATGCACTCCCCCTTGCCCACGCTGCTCGCGCTGCGGTGAAGGGACTCGCGGACGTGTCCATTCACTCGGTGATCGCCCAGGTGTCGAAGTTGACCGGATCCGACATCGGTGGAACCTCGGTCCCGCCGATGGTGTCGTACATCGACATGCGCCTGATTCCAGGTGCCGAGCACCATGACGAACTCGAAGCGCGGGCACTGGGTGGGCCAGGAACGACGGGTGATCTGTCGATGTGGATCAACCGGAAGGAAGACCGTACGTACGTGATGGTCAGTTTTCCGGACACCGAGCAGGCGCACACATCGGTGAATCGGTACCTACGACACCTTCGCAACGTCCTGAGAACGGTCGCTGATACCGGCGACTACCGTGTCGTGTGTCAGGCGGATGCACGTCAGGAAGTGGAGACCGCCTGATGCACATCACGTTTCTCGACAGGTTCGAGGCACGGCCGGGCCGCATTCTGCAGTGGACGCCGAGCGAAATCTCCACCGGAACGACGTATCCGGTTCCCCCGACCTCCAATCAGCAGCTGCATCTTGCCGGCAGCCGCGGCGATACGACTTGGCTCGCTGCTACTTTCGACGTTCCCGGCCCCATCGACACGGACGCACTCAAGGCCAGCTTCGAGGAATGGACGTCCCGTCACGACGCCCTGTCGTGCTCGTTCTCCCAGGCCGAAGAATCGGGCGAATCCTCGGCACTGTTCGTCGACGTCGCCGACGTCGGCGATCTGCGCCTGCGTGAGGAAACAGTGGCTGACGCGCGAACACCGGAGCAGGTGCGAGAACTCTTGGGCGAGCGCTTGGATCGATGGTGCAATCCTTTCGCGTTTCCCGCGTACTTTCTCGGTGCCATCACCCGCGAGGACCAGTCGACAGTGGTCTGCGGGTTCGACCATGCCATCTGCGACGGCTGGTCCATGAGCATCGCAATTACCGAGATCAGCACTCTGTATCGCGAATACACGCGGGCGGACCGTGATCCGATCGCGTCTGATCTCCTTCCGGAGCCCGGGAGTTTCCTCAACTACTGCTTCCGGGAATCGGCAACCGCGGATCCAGAGCCCGGCGACCACCGGATTGCGGGTTGGCGGTCCTTCCTCCGAGCATGCGGGGGTGACACTCCCCATTTTCCCGTAGATCTGGGACTGCCCGCCGGGGCGATGTCGCCCCAGGGCACAGACACCCGAATGCTCCTCGACGCCGACGAAGCAGAGCTGTTCGACCAGAACTGCGCCGATCATCGGCACTCGTCGTTCGGTGCAATTCTTGCGTCGATCGGTTTGGCCACAACACAATTGACCGGCAAGAGGGACACGCACCTACTGTTCCCTGTTCACACGCGTCGGGAACCGCGACACAACCACACCTTCGGATGGCTGGTAGCCAATGCGCCCATCACCGTGACGAGCATGGACAATCTTCACAGCACTGCCCGGGCAGTCAATCTCGCTTTCCACGAGTCACTTTCACTGTCGTCCGTGTCGTCGAGGCAGGTGTTGCGGAGCTTGGGGCCCGAGGTTTCGCCCACTCGCAGAGACATCTTCTCGGTGTCCTACGCCGACTACCGAACCATGCCCGGTGGATCTCGCCCCCGTAAATCGAAGTCCAGCGAATCACAGCCTGCGCCGATCAATCCGCAGCAACTCAGTCGCGTCTCGAACGCCGACGACGTTCAGTTCTGGTTCTCACGAACTCACGACGGATTGGCAGTGCGGACCAGGTTTCCTGCGCCCGCTGCCCGGACAGTGCACACCTTCCTCTCGCATGTCTCCGAGATCCTGTCGACGCCGTAGACGAACGGCCGCCTATCCGTAGATCTATTTGACACTTCTTTGTTGTGCACAACTTAACTGTGCGCTACAGTTGTTCTCGTGACCAACCCACTCGCTCTCGAACGCCAGGTCTGCTTCGCCCTCTATTCGGCGTCGCGGGCCACTACGGCCGCGTACCGGGCAATGCTCGACGACCTGGGAATCACGTATCCCCAGTACCTCGTCTTGTTGACGCTCTGGGAACGAGACGGCCGGGGCGTGCGTGAGATCTGTGAGGCACTCGATCTCGATACCGGAACTCTGTCGCCGCTGCTCAAGAGGCTGGAGGGTCTGGGATTCATCGAGCGCCGACGCCTCACCACGGACGAGCGTCGCGTCGAGATTCACCTGACCGAGGCGGGTTCCACCTTGCGTAGCAAGGCCGAGGACATCCCGGCCAAGCTCGCAGGCGCCACTGGTCTGAGTAACGACGAACTCACCGAACTCCGAGACGTTCTCACTCGTCTCGGTGAGTCACTTCAAGCATCCAACGCCCACTCCGACGGAAAGAAGAAGTCATGAACATCGTCTACACCGCAGAAGCACTTGCCACCGGCGAAGGCCGCAACGGTCACGCTCGCACCTCGGACGGACGCCTCGATCTCGGCCTCGCCATTCCCAAGGAAATGGGTGGCAGCGGCGAAGGCACCAACCCCGAGCAACTCTTTGCCGCCGGATACGCAGCATGCTTCCACTCCGCTCTGCAGATGGTCGCCCGCGCCGAGAAGGCCAACGTGGCTGATTCCGCAGTCGGCGCGCGGGTCGGCATCGGCCCCAACGGTGCAGGAGGCTTCGGACTCGCTGTGACGCTGGAGGTTTCACTCCCCCATCTACCCCATGATCAGGCCGTCGAGCTGACGGAGAAGGCACACCAGGTGTGCCCGTACTCCAATGCAACTCGCGGCAACATCGAGGTCACCCTCGAAGTAAGTAAGGACGACGAATGAGCACTACCACTGTCAGCCGGGAAATCCGTCTCGCTTCACGCCCGAACGGTTGGCCCACGTCGGAGAACTTCGCCACCGCCGAAGTAGAACTCCCCGAACTCGAAGACGGCCAGATCCTGGTCCGCAACATCGCCGTCTCCGTCGACCCGTACATGCGCGGCCGAATGAACGACGTGAAGTCCTACCTTCCGCCGTTCCAGGTCGGTGCGCCGCTCGACGGTGGTGCTGTCGGCGAGGTCGTCGAATCCAAGTCGACTGATCGCGCCGTGGGCGACGTCGTCGTCCACGGCCTCGGATGGCGTGAATACGCCATCCTCGACGGATCCGCAGTGACTCCGGCCGACACGTCCATCGCGCCGGCGACGGCCTACCTGGGTGCCCTCGGCATGACTGGCCTCACCGCGTATGCCGGCCTCACCGCGGTTGCGGAGTTCAAGGAAGGCGATACCGTATTCGTCTCCGGCGCAGCAGGTGCCGTCGGATCGCTCGTCGGTCAGATCGCCAAGTTGCTCGGAGCGAAGCGAGTAATCGGTAGCGCCGGTTCACCGGCGAAGGTTGCCCGACTTCTCGAACTCGGATTCGATGCGGCATTCGACTATCACGACGGCCCGATCACCGAACTACTCGCCGCTGCCGCCCCTGACGGCATCGACGTGTACTTCGACAACGTCGGTGGCGAGCATCTCGAAGCCGCAATCGATGCCATGAACCAGGGTGGCCGGATTGCCCTGTGCGGAGCCATCGCTCAGTACAACACCACCGAGAAGCCCACCGCTCCCCACAACCTGGCACTGGTGATCGGCAAGCAGCTCACACTGCGCGGATTCCTCGTGGGCGGCTACCGTCACCTCGGTGGCGAATTCCGCACCCACATGGCAGGGTGGCTCGCCGACAACAAGATTCAGTGGGACGAGACCATCGTCGAAGGTCTGGAGAATGCACCGCAAGCGTTCATCGACCTGATGCGCGGCGCGAACACCGGCAAGATGGTTGTCACGCTGTAACCCGAACAACATCTAGCTCGAACGGATATGAAGGTGGCCGCGAACTTCTCGAAGTTCGCGGCCACCTTCATATCTGAATCAAATCCCGAACGAGACTCCGGTCAACTTCTCCGACAGTGTCCACAAACCCGAGGCTGTCTTCGTATCGTGTGACTTCTTGTTCGACCCCACGACCTTCGGATACCCTCGCTGCTCGAACGGACCGTCCGGTCCGATATAACTGCCGCCGAAGGCATCCGGCGCGGTTGCCGCCCACAGTTCGGGAAGGGCGCCCATCTCCGCGGACTGCGCGAAGATCGAATTGCCGATTCCCATCAGCTTGTCCTGGATCGACTCAGTGTGCCCCTGCAGGTTCGTCGACGCGTATCCCGGATGCGAAGCGAGCGCTTTGAGCGAAGATCCCGACGCCGCGAGCCTGCGTTGAAGTTCGTACGTGAACAACAGATTGGCAAGCTTGGACTGCCCGTAGGCCAACCATCGGTTGTACTTCCGACGCTCGAAATTGAGATCGTCCAGATCGACAGTTCCGAGCTGATGCAGGGCACTGGACATCGTCACGACACGATCGGTGAGCTTGTCCTTCAGCAATCCGGTCAATGCGAAGTGTCCGAGATGGTTTGTGCCGATCTGCATTTCGAATCCGTCGACCGTCCGGCGGAACGGAACCGCCATCACGCCGGCGTTGTTCACCAGGACGTCGACCTTATCCGTTGCGTCGGCAAAGGCTCGTACCGACGACAGATCCGAGAGGTCCAATTTGCGGACAACCGCGTTGGGCCCGATCTCGGCGGCTACGGCGTCGGCCTTCGTGGTGTCACGACAGGCGAGGACGACGTCGGCCCCGGCTTTGCCCAGCGCTCGTGCGACTACCTCACCCAGTCCGCTGTTCGCCCCCGTGACGACAAATGTGCGGCCGGTCTGATCGACTACGTCTTCTGCGGTCCATTTGGTCATGCTTTCCAGCGTACGTGCCTTACTCGCCGGTAGGGAGGGGTCGCTTTCCGTCATCGCCTGCGCTTGGCGCGGATGGGCTTGGCGCCCGGCAGCGGCGGTGCAGCCACTCTGGGCGACGGGGGCGCGGTCATTCCGGGAGTCGGCGACGATTCGGCTTCCTTCTGCTCCGCAGCGATGCGTCCGTACACAAAATGCTGTTGTCCCAGCGTCCAGCAGTTGTTACTCACGAAATACAGCAGGATCGCCACGGGCGCAAACGCACCGAAAGCGATCACCCCCACCGGAAACACCCACAATGCGAGCTTGTTCATGATCGCTGTTTGAGGGTTGACGGTTCCGGTGTCCACTTGGCGCGCGATGGATGCCCGCGATGTGAAATGTGTAGCGACGGCGGCAAATATCATCAGCGGTACCGCTACCAGAATGATGGAGATACGGCTGACGTCGCCGAATGCTTCCAGTTGTGCTGCCGGGCTCGAAATCATGGCGGACAACGGTGCGCCGAACAGTTTGGCGTCGAGAAAAGACTGCACGTCCGAGGCACTGAAGAAGTAGTTGGCCGTGTTCGCGTTGTCCGCCACCGACATCGGTTCGGTCGGGCTCAGAAACGGGACGTGCGATGCCGCTCCGGTCCGATTGAACGATCGCAGGACGTGATAAAGACCAATGAACACCGGTGCCTGAACCAGCATCGGCAGACAGCCGAGCAACGGACTGTAATTATGTTCTTTCTGCAGCTTGGCCATCTCTACAGTGAGTTTCTGCCGGTCACCCGAATACTTCTTCTGCAACGCCTTGATCTGAGGTTGCAGCTTCTGCATCACCAGTTGAGTGCGGACCTGCTTGACGAAGGGTTTGAACAGCAGGGCTTTGAGCGTGAAGACGAGAAATACGACCGACAACGCCCACACGACGCCGTTGTCGGGTGATCCGGAGACCAGTGAGAAGACCTTGTGCCAGAACCAGAGGATTCCGGACACGGGGTAGTAGACAAAATCGAGCATGACGAATGAACCTCACCGAAAGGCACGCTCAGAGAGATGAGAGCGCGGGAATGGTCGTGGACGCAAGACGTCTGACCGACCTACGACGAGTTCACACCCGCCGACTGCCGATCTACAGACCGATTCCCGGAGCTCGAGGTTGCGGACGACCGGGCGCGTCCGGGCTGCTCTGCCTGCGGAAAGCACCACGCAGGCAGCGTTCGTCATCAGACGGGCCAGTGGCCGAAACCGCGCACAGTTGCAGAAGTTCGTACTTCGAGGAAGTTGCGAGCGCAGCGACCACGAAGACGGCAATCGCAGTTCCCAGCACCGCGGCGCTACCCGAGGAACCAAGCGGAGGCACTGCGAGAAGAGCGATGAACGGCAGCAGAAGCAGCAACAGTGACCGTGTCACCGTTCCTGTGCTCCGCTGTTGCATGACTGCGAGAGTACAGAACGTCTGCCGAATCCAGCCAGACGCTTGCCTCACGTACTTGTTCGCGCAGCCATTTGTGCGCAGGATCGTGGTCCATCCGACCGTGCCACTGTTGAGCGTTCGGCGCTCCCGCTGCGAATCGCCTGACCGGAGCCGGGGTGAGGCCGGCCGCCGTGCCCTCCTTGATTCGGATCACGAAAGTCCGTCGAAGTTCTCGCGATCGATCAACAGGCCTTGCGACCCTTCCCGGAGCGATCGAACCTGAGGCGCTGCGCGCACAGCAAAGGATGTCGGCACCAACCCACGCCGGCACGAACAAAGATCGGGTCACCCATCGCACGCCGGAGACGCGCAATGCCCTACCGGTAGCCGGTATCGACAAGTTCGATCGCTCGGCCGCGCCGGTGACGCTGCCCTGCGCCATCAATGTGTCGAACACTCTCGAGATATTGAGATCCATAATTCTTGCAGTAGACACAGTTCAAAACAGAACAGGTGCCGCACTGACCGCCAGCTCGTCCGGCAAGTGATTCCGTCCGAACCTGGCCAACAGCTCCGCGACGTCGATCAGCCACAATTGTGATTGCCGCGAACGTCACGGACCTCGGGGTCACCCAAAGCAGCGCAGACAACATCAGACCTTGCGCGCGGGATGACACGATCACTGGTGCACTCGATCTTGCCGTCCACCGCAGGTGCGGCGACGACCGTAGTACCTGCATCGTTACCTACTTCTTTCTTCTGCCACTTCGCGAGACGTCACGATTGCCGACATGCCACTCGAAAACAGGTATGCATCCCGTCCAACTGACCGGCGCGAACACGTCGAGGCGAAACCAGGCTGTGTGTCACAAGCCGAAGCCCGATCACGCCCAGCCGGATACCTACTTCGGGACGCACCGACGCGAAGGCAACACGAGAAATGTCGCACCACCGATTTACCAACCCCCGCACGACGAAAAATGCACTCGGAAGGGCGCTTGTCATCGGCGCTCTTTCACTGACAACCCTTGCCGTCAGTACCGACACCGCGAACGCTCAGGCCCCCTTGCATCCGGACTGGAACACCGCCGGAGTTTCCGTCGTGACGAATCCGGCGAAAGTGTCAGCTTTCGCTTCCTCGGATGGAGGCCGCGCATTGGCAGCCGCGGAGTCCAAGATCGGCGCCCCGTACGTCTGGGGCGCGACCGGACCGGACTCGTTCGACTGCTCCGGCCTCGTTCGATGGGCCTATGCACAAGCGGGCGTTTCGATTCCGCGAACTACCTACGACCAGGCTGTCGGCGGAGCTCCGGTTTCCCGGGACGACCTCCAGCCGGGTGACGTGGTCCTGTACTACGGCGGGGAACATGTGGGGATCTATGCCGGAGGCGGTGAGGTCGTTCACGCCCCGACGTCCGGGGAGTCGGTCAAACGCGCACCCGTGGACTCGATGCCATACTATCTCGCCCGGCGCTACTGACATGTATCGCGTCAGCTTGACAAAACGTCTTGTATTGCAACGACATTCGGGCCACTCATCACGATCCGAATGCTTGACACTCCCCCATTGCCCGGACTGTGATGCAATCCTCTCCCCAGCGAGCGCGGTCTGCACCAGGTGTCGTGGGGCACGGTTGGACGTAACGCGGTGTTGCGGAGACGGCACTGTCGTGTCCTGGCGAACGGTTCACGGCGACCCTACTACCGTTCTCGCCATCGTCGAATTGGACGAAGGGCCGTGGCTGTACACCTTGCTCACGGAATCCCCGCGCGTGGATGCGGCTGGACCGCTGCGAGTGTCGTTTCAACGGCGAGAACACGGCAAGCGCTACCCGGTGTTCTGCCTATGCGGCGACGTCGGCGGAGCACTGCAATCAGACATCAGTTCCGGTCTGCTGAACTATTGACCTCGCGCGAGTCACGCTCCTGCGCAGTCGATACCACCCACGCCGCGATCTGCGCGCGCGAGGTGAAACCCATTTTGGTGAGTACATGCTCCACATGCCCCTGGGCCGTGCGTACCGAGATGACAAGGTTTTCTGCGATTGCGCGGTTGGTCAGTCCCTGAGCAACCAGTTCCGCAACTTGCTGCTCACGCCGAGTAAGTCGAATCGCCTCGGTCGACGATGTGTTCGGGACTCCGCAATGCTCGTCGAGCGCGTACGCGACAGCTTCACCCTCGGTCATCACAAGTCCCCGGTGAAATTCCTTGTCGAAAGCACTCTTACCCAATGCCTTTTGAGCATCGTTTGCAGCCTTGTCATGGTGGGGTGACAAGATCGGAAGCCCCGCGAGCCGACTCCCGACTTGCTTCCAGTACATGGCTGCAGCGCCGAGCAGAACCGCAGAATTCTTCCAATCACGTTGCGCTGCAGCAATCCACGCCAACTGTTCGATAGACCACGCCGAGTTCATTGAAGCATCCGTGGTCCGCAAACTTCTCGCCAAATGGTCACGCGCGCGCTCGAGATCACCGCGATACCAATACACAAGCCCTAGGTTGCTCAACGCCGACGCCTGATACATCGTTTCGTGCAACGCACCGGTGATTGCAAGAGACTCGTCGAAACACTCCACCGACCGCTCCAGGGCGCCGGTAAAGATGCAAGCGAGCCCGAGGGTGACCAAACCGGCTACTTTGTGCTCCAGATTCTCAGCGGTCTGGAACAGCGTAACGGCAGACTCCAACTTTCCTGCAGCACTGTCGAATTCGCCGTTGAACGTGTCGACATATCCGTCCGCCCATCCAGCCAAGCCTCGAGAACGTACGTCTCCGATGATTTCGGCAAGGCGCCAACTCTCCTCGACCTGTCCGCGCGCTTGGGCGAGATCACCTTGCATCCCATGCGCTACGGCGTCGATACACAAAATTTCCACGCGATACGTGTCCGGCTCCCCATCGGAAGCTCTCAGGGTTCGATCCGCCCAATGTCGCGCCGAACCGATTCGACCGCCGAGAACCCAGAATCGGTACAGCGCCGCTACCATTCGTGTCGCTGATCGGGTCTGGCCCGGCGTCGAGATCGAAAACTCCAGCGCGTCGTAGACGTTGTGCTGTTCACGACCCAGCCGTGCAATCCACACCGCTTGCCGGTCGCTGATCCACTCGACTTCCGCACGAACGACCAGCGACTCGAACCAATCACGGTGGCGCCGTCGAAGTTCCACGTAGTCGTTCGAGAACTCGGCCTTCTCTCGTCCGTACTCCCGCAGAAGGTCGAGCAGGTGATAGCGAACAGTGCCGTCGATCTCCTCCCGAATCAGGATGGACTTCTCGACCAACGCAGTGACGAGATCGAGCACTTCCGTCGAACTCGAATCCTGCCCGCACACTCCTTCTGCCGCGTCAAGCTCGAACCCACCGGAGAATACGGTCAACCGACCCCACAGCTGCTGCTCCGGAGGTGAACACAAGTCGTAGCTCCAATCGATCGACAATCGGAGAGTCTGCTGCCGACTGGGTACGTCGCGTCCACCAGACGTCAAAAGGCGGTATCGATCCGAGAGCCGATCCATGATCTGCTCCACGGACATACCCCGTAGGCGAGCAGCCGCCAACTCGATCGGCAGCGGCAATCCGTCCAGATCGTGGCAGATACGGGCGACGGCACTCCTGTTGTCCTCGGTCAGCACGAAACCCGGCACCACAGTCGCAGCTCGTTCTGCGAACAACAAAACAGACTCGTACCGAGCCAGCCCGTCGTAAGCGCGCGGCCCCCGCAGTTCCGGCGTTGTGAGAGAAGGAACCCGCATCGTCACCTCGCCGCCCACACCGAGAGACTCCCGCGACGTCGCCAGAATCTTCACGCCGGCACATCGACGCAAGATCGCCCCGGCAAGCCTGGCGACGGCATCGACCAGGTGTTCACAGTTATCGAACACCAACAGCAGACTCCGATCGATGCAATAGTCGATCAGTGCCAGCAGCGGATCGGACGACGAAACCGGCCGCACCCCCAGCGTAACGGCGACATGCTCTTCGAGCAGATCCGGATCCGACAGCTCCCCCAACTCCACCAACCAGGTACCGTTGCTGAACACCCGCTGCAGCGCACCCGCAAGCCGGATCGCGAGCCGCGTCTTGCCCACGCCCCCGACGCCGGTCAGCGTCAACAAACGGGACGACTCGAACAATCTTCTGGCATCGGCCAACTCACGCCGCCGGCCGACGAAACTCGTCAGCTCCAGCGGCAGGTTGCCGACAATCCGATTATCGGCTTCTGCGCGCACAGCGGATGCCATCGACCGACTCGCTTTCTGCGATTCCACTACAAATCAACGTTACCCCCGCGCACTGCACCCGGAGAAGCGCTCACCACTGCCGCGGTATCAGCCTCGGGAGTCCGTCTCCTGCTCGGTCGACACGAACCACGCCGCGATCTGTGCTCTGGAGGTGAAACCCAATTTGGTCAGCACGTGCTCCACATGCCCCTGAGCCGTGCGAAGCGAGATGACGAGATGGTTTGCGATAGCGCGATTTGTCAGTCCCTGGGCAACCAGTTCCGCAACTTGCTGCTCACGAGGAGTGAGGTGAGGCCCTTCAGCCGACGACGCAGTCGTGACACTGGAGCGCTTGTCGAGCGCATATGCGACAGCTTCACCCTCGGACATCGCAAATCCGCTGCGAAACGACTTGTCGAAAGCATCGTCACCCATGGCTTTGCGAGCAGTCTCTGCAGCAGCCTCGTGATGAGCTGACAAACCCGGCAGGCCCGCCAGCCGTCCCCCGACCTTCTGCCAATACATGGCTGCCGCACCGAGCAGAACCGCTGCATGCTTCCAATCACGTTGCGCTGCAGCAATCCAAGCCAACGGTTCGATACACCACGCCGAGTTCATCGGGGCATCGAGAATTCTCAGACTTCGAGTCAAATAATCACTTGCGCCATCCAATTCACCTCGAAGCCAGCTCACGAGCCCGAGGGTTCCCAGCGCAAATGCATGGAACATCATCTCGTCGGCGGGCACGGTGATCGCGAGAGTCTCTTCGTTGCACTCCACCGAGCGATCAAGGGCTCCGGACAGGAAGTACGCGACTCCCAAGGTGTCCAGGCCGATCACCACATGCAGCAGATTCTTGTCGAGTCGAAACAGCGTCAACGCGGATTCCAGCTTGGCTGTAGCGGTATCGAAGTTACCTCTGAAGGTATCGACGTATCCGTCTCCCCACGCCGCCAAGCCGCGCGAGCGCACATCCGCCAAGTCGTTTGCCAGGCGCCAACTCTCGTCGACCAACTCTTCTGCCCGTTCGAGTTCCCCCTGCATCGCGTGATTCACGGCGTCGATGGCCAAGACATCCACTCGGAACGGATCCAGCTCTCGATCCTCTGCATTCAAGGCTCGATCCGTCCAATAACGCGCCTGCACAAGTAATCCACCTGCAAGCCAGAATCTGTACAACGCACCGACCATTCGCGTTGCAGATCGCGCCTCTCCGGCAGTGGAAATCGAGTACTCCAACGCATCGTTGACGTTGCGCTGTTCACGACCGAGCCTTGCGATCCAGGCAGCTTGCCGGCCACTGATCCACTCGGCTTCCGCATGAACGACCAGTGCCTCGAACCAATCACGATGGCTTCGACGCAGAGCGGAATACTCACCGGCGGACTCCAACTTTTCATGTCCGTACTCCCGGAGTAGGTCGAGGAGGTGGTACCGAACATCCCCGTCGGTTTCCTCACGAATCAGGATGGACTTCTCGACCAACGCGGTGACGAGATCGAGCACTTCGGTCGAATTCATGTCCTGCCCACACACGCCCTCAGCGGCGTCGAGATCGAACCCACCCGAGAACACCGACAACCTCCCCCACAACTGCTGTTCGGTTGGCGAGCAGAGGTCGTAACTCCAATCGATCGACAATCGCAGCGTCTGTTGACGACTCGGAACGTCGCGTCCACCCGTTGTAAGAAGTCGGTATCGATCCGAGAGCCTGTTCATGATCTGCTCAGCAGACATACCACGCAGGCGAGCTGCCGCCAGCTCGATCGGAAGTGGGAGTCCATCCAAGTCATGACAGATATGCGCAACGGCGCGCTTGTTCTCCTCGGTGAGGGTGAAACCAGGTACGACGGAAGCCGCACGCTCGGTGAACAACGACACCGATTCGTACTGGGCAATTCCCTCGAATTCGGGCGGCTGTTGCTGCGGTGTGGTGAGTGAGGGAACGCGCATCGTCACCTCACCGCCCAGGCCCAGCGATTCGCGGCTCGTCGCCAGGATCTTGACGCCGGCACATCGCCGTAGGATCGCGCCTACGAACACAGCGACGGCATCGACCAGATGTTCACAGTTGTCGAGCACCAACAGCAGACTCCGATCGGCGCAGTAGTCGATCAATGCCTGCAGCGGGTCCGCCGACGAGACCGACCGGACACCAAGGGTCACGGCGACATGATCTTCGAGGAGATCCGAATCTGTCTGCTCCCCCAGTTCCACCAACCAGGCACCATCTCGAAACACCCGTTGCAACGCGCCCGCAAGTCGGATCGCGAGCCGTGTCTTGCCCACGCCACCGATCCCGGTGAGTGTCAACAAACGGGACGTCTCGAACAATCTTCTGGCGTCGGCCAACTCACGCCGACGACCGACGAAACTCGTCAGCTCCAAGGGCAGGTTGCCGACAACTCGCTGGTCGGCTTCTGAGCGCACAGCGGATGCCATCGACCGACTCGCTTTCTGCCATACCACTACACAACAACGCTACCCCCACGATCGGCCTCCCGAGCAGCACTCACGCGAGCATGTGATCGGAGCCCACTTGTTCTCCCCCGAGTGCGAGATGCACGACGGCCACACCGGTGTCACGCAGACGAAACAACGTATTCCTACTCTGGCAGACAGACGAAGGGAGAGCGACATGCCGCCGCGCCGTAGATCGGTACTGCTGACGCAACTGGTAATCGATGCTCCCGGAAGTCCACAACAAACGATCCTCGACGAACTGCGGCGAGTGATTCTGTCGGGTTCGGCGCCTCCGGGTACCCCGATTCCTCTCGGCGACGTGGCTGATGTGTTCGGTGTCAGTCGAATACCTGTGCGGGAATCACTGAAAACACTGGTCGGAGAGTCCTTGGTCGACCATCGACATCAATTCGGCTACACCGTTGCTCAGCTGACGCCGGCAGAACTGCGAGAGATGTACATCGTCCGCGAAACTCTCGAATCAGCTGCATTGGCCGTCGCCGTCGAGCAGGCAACCGAAGAGGATCACGAACACGCCGTCGAGGTGAACTCCCGTTTGGAGATCGCATTGCGCTACGACGACTCTCAGTCCTATCACTGCGAGAGCCGAAACTTTCATCTCGCACTGACCCGACCGTCTCAGATGCTTCGACTTCTGCACATGTTCGAAGCTGCCTGGAACATCACCGAACCAGTACAGCCGATGGTCCATGTTGCCGGCGTCGATCGCCGGGTTCTGCACTCGGATCACACCGCGATGCTGGACGCATTCCTGCGTCGGGACGCATCCGCACTTCTGAGCGCTTCCGAAATCCATCATCGCCGACTCAATACCGTGATCGCGACTCTACCGACAGACACCGGTCTATTGGCCGAAAAAGATATACCGATCGCGCAATAGTCGTGCAACACAGCATCGATACCTTTCTCTCAACACAGTTTTCATCACTGACGCTGAGAGCTCGTGGCACCGTCCGCTGATTTCCTGCACTGATGCACAGGAGCTGTCATGACCGACATTCTTCCGTCCCGAACGACCACTACCCCCACTCCCCCAAAGGAAAGCGGATCGGGTGACCTTGTCGAAGCCGCGGGTCACCCTGTCGGAAGCGGCCTTATCAAGCCGGGCTACGACCCTCGTTTGACCAACGAGGACTTGGCGCCGCTTCGCAAGCAGACCTGGTCGTCGTACAACATCTTCGCCTTCTGGATGTCCGACGTACACAGCGTCGGCGGATATGTCACTGCCGGTAGTCTTTTCGCACTGGGATTGGCCAGCTGGCAAGTACTCGTCGCCCTGCTGGTCGGTATCACTGTCGTCTACTTCTTCTGCAATCTCGTCGCCAAGCCCAGCCAAGTTACCGGCGTGCCGTATCCGGTGATCTGCCGCAGCGTGTTCGGCGTCCTCGGCGCGAACATCCCGGCAATCATTCGTGGCCTGATTGCCGTGGCTTGGTATGGAATTCAAACCTTCCTCGCTTCAGCAGCCCTCGATGTCGTACTGATCAAACTCTTTCCGTCACTCGCGCCCTATGCCGTCGTCGAAGACTACGGATTCGCCGGACTCTCCGCACTGGGCTGGGGAAGTTTCATGCTCCTGTGGGTACTTCAGGCCTGTGTCTTCTGGCGAGGCATGGAATCGATCCGCCGCTTCATCGACTTCTGCGGGCCGGCTGTGTATGTCGTGATGTTCATGCTGTGCGGCTACCTGATCTACAAGGCAGGCTGGAGCGCCATCGATCTCACGCTCGGCGACGTCAAGTACTCGGGTTTCGACGCCGTGCCGGTCATGCTCGGTGCGATCGCTCTGGTTGTCTCGTACTTCTCCGGACCGATGCTCAACTTCGGCGACTTCTCCCGCTACGGAAAGTCGTTCGCTGCCGTCAAGAAGGGCAACTTCCTCGGTTTGCCGTTGAACTTCCTCGTATTCTCGGTGTTGGTCGTCGTCACTGCATCGTTGACGCTGCCGGTGTACGGCGAACTGATCACCGATCCCGTTGCGACCGTTGCACGAATCGACAGCACCTTCGCCATCGTTCTCGGCGCGCTCACCTTCACCATCGCCACGATCGGCATCAACATCGTGGCCAACTTCATTTCCCCGGCCTTCGACTTCTCCAACGTGAGTCCGCAGAAGATCAGCTGGCGCGCCGGCGGAATGATCGCAGCGATCGGCTCGATCCTCATCACGCCGTGGAACTTGTACAACAATCCGGACGTCATTCACTACACACTCGAAACCCTCGGAGCCTTCATCGGTCCGCTGTTCGGAATTCTGATTGCCGACTACTACCTCGTGCGCAAGCAGAAGGTGATCGTCGACGAACTGTTCAGCATGTCGCCGACCGGAACCTACTGGTACAGCAAGGGATACAACCCTGCTGCAGTGATCGCCACCGTGGTGGGAGCCGTCGTCGCGATGGTCCCGGTCCTGGGCAAGGACCTCACCGGGATGTACACCGCAGCGCAGTACAGCTGGTTCATCGGTTGTGGGCTCGGATTCACCGTCTATTACCTACTCGCCGCGCGCTCTTCCTCAGCTGTCCGGAATGTTTCCTCTCCCGACACTGTGACGGTCGACTGATCGTCATGAGAATCAAGGTGATCAACCCCAACACCACGTGGGCGATGACCGCCAAGATCGAGGAATGTGCCCGGACCGTCGCAGGCTCGGGCACATTCGTCGAGGCCGTCAGCCCTGCCATGGGTCCCGCGTCGATCGAAAGCCACTACGACGAAGTTCTCAGCGTCCCCGGAATCCTGACCGAGATCGCCGCCGGAGAAAAGAACGAAGTCGACGGCTACGTCATCGCTTGCTTCGGTGACCCAGGTCTTGATGCAGCCCGAGAGTTGGCCAAGGGCCCCGTCGTAGCTGTTGCCGAAGCGGCAATGAACTACGCAAGTTTCCTGGGTCGCGGATTCAGCATCGTGACCACTCTCGGTCGAACCCGCGGCCGCGCAGCCGATCTGGTGGACCGGTACGGCATGCAGGCTCGGTGCCGGGGTATCCACTCCTGCGAGATTCCGGTTCTGGAACTCGATCGTGATCCCGACGCGCGAAAGGTGATCTTGGAAGCCTGTTTCGACGCATTGGAGCAAGACGACTCGGACGTCCTCGTGCTGGGTTGCGCCGGCATGGCGGACCTGTGCCAGGACTTGTCCGACGAACTGGGTGTCCCGGTAGTCGACGGCGTTGCCGCTGGGGTCACGATGGTTCAGTCGTTGGTCACCCTCGGACTGTCGACCAGTTCGCGCGGCGAGTTCGCACGGCCACTTCCCAAGAACTACACCGGTACACTGACACCGTTCTCGCTGTGAGCGTGCCTGAGCGAGAGTCGAACACCTGTCACCAGCAGCGCCAGGATCGCGAACAATACTCCAGCCCAGACTAATTGGCGGGTTTCGAAATGCGCGAGAAACAGGCCACCGACCGCAGTGCCGAGCGTGATCCCCAGGTTGGAGAACGAGATGAAAAGGCTGTTGCCGAATTCAGGCGCGTCGACTGCGTCTCGCCCCATCCAGCTCTGCGAAACCACCAGTCCACCGGAATGCACTACACCCCAAACCAACACGGCTACAACCATCGCGCCGAAGTACGGGCCCGCCAGATAGAGCATCACGTAGACGACGATGTACAGCAAGGGAAAAGCCACAACCGTGCGCACCACCCCCTTGGCGAGCAGAGCCCCGAAGACGAAGTTGCCGAAGATCATCACGACACCGAAAGCCAAGAGCATCGCGCTGATCCACGATCCGCTCATGCCGGTCACTTCGCCGAGATATTCGGCAAAGTATCCGTACACCGAGAACATGGCTGCGAAGACGAAGGTGACGGAAAGAATGGTCAACCACACGCGCGGCCGGCGAAGTATCCCGACCTGTGCACCGTACGACAGGCGTTGTGTCACAGGAGCCGAGGGCAGAAGTACGACAATCCCGAGAAACGCGAGAACGTTGACCACGGCGCCGAACACGAATGCTGTCGACACCGAAAAGTTCTCGGCCAAATAGGACGTCAAGGGCACGCCGAACGCGAATCCGACTGTGACGCCTGCAAATACCTTGGTCACCGCGGCGGTCGCCTGTTCCGGCGATACCAGACGAACCGCACTTGCAAGCGCGACAGCGAAGAAGACCGGATGAACCACGGCGGGGATGATCCGAAATGCAAACATCACCTCGAAACTCGATGTGGTCGCATACACCACATTGGAGACCGCAAAGACTGCAATCGCTACCAACAGAACGGTTCTCCTGTTGATTCCCGAGGTGATCAGCGTTGTGAACGGACCGGTCACCGCCACGACGAGTGCAAACACACCGACCAACCATCCGGCAGTCGACGCGGTGATACCGAACTTTTCGCTGATCTGAGGCAGAACCCCGATAATGCCCATCTCCGTAGTGATGATTCCGAATACACCCAACGCCAGAACCGGTATCAACAATTTCGACTTCACGACACACTCCTCACTACTACGTCACACAAGACAGTTACATATCTAGATATGTAGATATATTTGGTTGAACAAACCGGCCGACGAGGGCAATTCGGCCGCTACAGCTTTTCGCGAACGAATTCCCTGAACTCGCCGATCACGGATTCGTTTCGTCGGTAATACGTCCACTTCCCGATGCGCTCGGACTCGAGCAGACCCACATCTTTCATGCCCTGCAGGTACCCCGAGATCACCGACTGGGCAAGTCCCGATCGCCCCTGGATGTCACCGACACAGACTCCGATGTGAAACCCGAGATCCTGCTGCGTATACGAGTCCTCGTCGAAATACTTCGCCGGGTGCGCGAGCCACTCCATGATCTGCAGGCGAGTCGGGTTGGACAGCGCCTTGAAGATCGCCAAAGCATCCATGGACCACACCCCTCTGCACGACAACCGGAACGCATCTACTTTTGTGGATATGTTTGGCGAAGTCAAGTCCGATCCAGACCGAAAGCCGTCTGCGTCACATCGACGCATTCGAAGTGAGCTGTGACACTTACGTTTCGACGACCTGCGGAAATCTCAGCGCCGACTTTCTATCTGTGACGACTTGTTTATAGTTATCGCCAACAACGAATTGCCGGAAGTTTCCGGTTCACCTCAGAACGTCCGTGGGTGAACACAATTCGCTCAACACCAGCCGTACCCGGCTTGTCATTCGGGAGTCGAACCATGAACACACCGCATCAGTTCAGGGTCGTCACCTCATGGTGATGTCGAAGCTCGCCAAATGGCAGCTGGTCGCCCTCGTCGTGGTTGCACTCCTGGGTTTGATCTATGTCGGAGCGAAATACGTACGGCTGGACAACCTTCTGGGATTCGGCCAATACACGGTCAAAACCGAACTGGCGACGTCCGGTGGCATCTTCACCAACGCCGAAGTGACCTATCGCGGTGTACCCGTCGGACGCGTCGGTGACATGTCGCTCACGTCCGACGGAATCGAAGTCGACCTGTTGATCGACAGCAGTGCTCCGCAGATTCCCGCATCCGCGCGGGCCGTGGTGGCCAATCGCTCAGCCATCGGCGAGCAGTACGTCGACCTACAGCCCGATACCGACCAGGGCCCGTTCCTCGAAGACGGCTCGGTGATCGCCGTGGGCGACACCACCACGCCGATCCCGATCGAGAATGTCTTGACCAGCGCCAACGGTCTGGTGCACTCCGTTCCGGTCGACGCACTCCACACCGTCGCGAAAGAACTCGGCGCGGCATTCAACGGCAAGGGCGAAGATCTGCAGGTACTTGCCGACTCGCTGTCGGGGATCTCCCAGTCGGGCCTCGACACCCTTCCCCAGACCCTCGGACTGATCCGCGACAGCCAGACGGTGCTCACGACCCAGTCCGATCAATCGTCGGCGATCAAGCAGTTCAGCACCGACCTCGACGCACTGACGGCGCAATTGCGCACCAGCGACCCCGACATCCGACGCGTGATCGACAACGGCATACCGGCCAGCGAACAAGTCGGCTCTCTCGTCACCGAAGCCGGCCCCGCGCTCACGACCAACCTCTCCAACCTCTCCGCCGTTGCAGCGGCAGCCGCACCGACACTGCCCTCGCTGCAGCCCTTCCTGCTCTTCCTGCCTGCGCTCGCCGGGGCGGCGCCCACCGTTGCACCGGGAGACGGCACAGTACATCTGGGCTTGGTACTCGAGACCAACAACCCGCTCTCGTGCACCGTCGGTTACGAAGGGACCATGGCGATCCTCGACGAGATGAAGCGCAAGGACCCGAACTTCGACGACACGACGCAGAACTTCCCGTTGAACACTGCCGCCAACTGCCAGGCACCTCAGGGCAGCGAAACGGGAGTTCGTAGCGCCAACCGCATCGCGTTCGCCGACCCGAACACCTCGCAACCGTGGGACAGCAAGCCCAAGGTGGACCCGGACAAGCTCAACCTGAACCCGATTGCCACTCAACTCGCACCGATGCTCGGCGCCACCCCGAAGTAGCCGTAAACAACTGGCACCATCGACCCTCCGCGACGATGATGATGTGATGTCGGAAGGAACGCCTGAAGGCGAGTCACAGAGCATGTCACGAGGTTTCGACGAACTTGTCGCCGAAGCGGAATCCGCCTCCGTCGACGGGTGGGATTTCTCGTGGCTCGACGGACGCGCCACGGAGCAGCGTCCGTCGTGGGGGTACCAGAGGCTGATGGGTGAACGTCTCGGCCGCGCCGGCGCCGCATTGGACATCCAGACCGGCGGCGGCGAAGTCCTCGCCGCTGCACCGTCACTCCCGCCGGTGATGGCAGCAACCGAATCCTGGCCACCGAACATCGCCAAGGCCACCGCCCTTCTGCGTCCCCGAGGTGTGGTGGTGGTCGCGGATCCGGACGAGCCGCCGCTACCGTTCGCCGATTCGGCTTTCGACCTGGTGACCAGCCGACACCCAGCGACGGTGTGGTGGACCGAAATCGCGCGGGTACTCGAACCGGGAGGAACGTACTTCGCTCAACATGTGGGTCACGCCAGCGTGTTCGAACTGGTCGAGTACTTTCTCGGTCCTCAGCCGCAGGCTCGTCGCGGACGGCACCACGAGGACGAAACTGCCGACGCGATTGCGGCCGGGCTCACCGTCGTCGACCTTCGTTTCGAGCGTCTGCGCATGAAATTCTTCGACATCGGCGCCGTTGTCTACTTCTTACGCAAGGTGATCTGGATGGTTCCGGGATTCACCGTCGCGCAGTATCGGGACCGGCTCCGCGAACTCGATCAGCAGATCCGTCGCGACGGATCTTTTGTCGCCCACTCGAGTCGATTCCTGATCGAGGCACGCAAGAGCTGAGCGCACCGCGACGGGCCGCACATCCCGAACGTGATCGATGCTGCTAGTCGGACTCGTCGGCGTCGCTCCGCGAGCCGATCGCAGCGGCAAGGTAGTCGCCGAGTTCACGCTGAAGGTTCGCGTCGAGTGCCCGGGCCAGTGCCGAATGTACCGACGCCACACCGAGTTCACGCATCGTCTGGAGCATCTCGGCTGTTCCGGCAACCTCGTCGCCCTCCGGGAGCCAACCGACCCCGTGCTGATCGACGATGCGATCCTTCGCCGCCTGAATCAGGTCTTTGGCGATCCCGTCCACAGCGTTGTGAAGCTTTTCGTGCACATCGACCAGTTGATCGAGAGTGAAACCGTAGTCGAGGAGACTCGAAAATCCGCTGAGCAAAGCAGGATCGGTGAAAACGCAGTTCTCTCCTTCGATCTGTACCAGTCCGAGATCTACGAGACGATCCAGTTGACCATCTGCATCTCCCCCGAGAAACTCGCGTACGACGGCCATCTCGATACTCACGGTGTCGCTGCGGGACCATGGTTCGGTGACCGCGTGCTGCAGACCCAGCACCTCTGTCAGGTCTTTCCCGCTTTCCCACCCGGTGATGAAGTCGTCGATATGCGCAGTGGTGAAACCTCGTTGAAGAAGCGTGTCGATCAGCTTGAGGCGTTCGAGGTGCGCGTCGCCGTAGATGCCTACCCGCCCACGCTTCTCCGGCGGAGGAAGCAATCCACGTTCCTGATATGCCCGTACATTCCGCGAGGTGGTGCCCGCAGCGCGCGCTAGATCGTCGATGCGGTACTCGGTCACCGCCTCGTCTCCTCTGCCGCGTCGGTCGTCACGATTCCAACTTAGTGGCAACACCAGGCCGATCAGAACCCGGGATCAGGTCTGCGCGGTGTCTTTCTCGCGCACCGTGCTCGTGTAGTCCCGAAGATCCACCGATTTCAATTGGTTCACGTACTGGGTCGCGAAACCGGGAAACATAGTGGCATTGAATCCTTCGTCGGTGAGATACCAACTCGAACATCCCGAGTTCCACGTGGTCTTCGACAGCCGACGCTGCAACTCGACGTTGTACGCATCTTCGACATCTTGACGAACATCGAGTGCCTTGAGGTCGCGCTCGAGAACGATCTTGATCGCTTGGGCGAGATAGTCGAGTTGCGCTTCCATGTACACAAGGGCGGAACTGTGCCCCGGACCCGAGTTGGGTCCGAAGGTGAAATACAGGTTGGGATAACCGGATACCGCAATGCTCTTGTACGCACGCGCCCCGGATTTCCACTCCTGGGCGAGCACACGTCCGTCCCGGCCGATGATCGGGACCGGTGTTCCGGTCTTGCAAACGTCGAAGCCGGTGGCGAAGACGATGCAGTCGAATTGATGCTCGATCCCTTCGACCGTGCGAATGCCATGTGGCGCCAATCTCGCGATCGGCCAGGTCACGAGTGTGCAATTGTCTTGCTGGAGAGCCGGGTAATACTCGCTGGTCATCAGCAACCGCTTGCACCCTGCGCGAAAGTCGGGAGTGAGTTGTCGCCGCAACCACGGGTCCTTCACCTGCATGCGCAGATGAAGACGCCCGACTGTTTCCACCACCCTCGTCAACGGGGATTCCCACACCACCCCGAGAGCTACCGATTCGTGTCCCCAGTACCAAGCCCGACGCGCCAGCCTCTGGACGACCGGATGACGACGGTACAGATCCTTCGTGCGAGATCGGGTGCGTAGGTTTGCTCGCGGCAATGCCCATCCCGGTGTTCGTTGGAAAACCTTCACTGATCGTGCAGTTTTCACGAGTTCAGGGACGATCTGGACGCCACTGGCCCCGGTTCCGATCACTGCGACCCGCTTGTCGGTGAAGTCGTAGTCATGGTCCCAGCGAGCACTGTGAATCTTGTGTCCTTCGTAGCTCTCCAAACCCGGAACAGCAGGAAAGCTGACGTTCGCCAGCGGACCGGACGCCATGACGACGGTCCGGGCAATGACCGCTTCACGGCCCTCGAGCGCGATCGCCCAGACACCTGTCTGCTCGTCCCACTCGACGCCCGTGACGTTGCACCGAAACCGAATCTTCGGCTCGAGGCCGAACTCTTTCACCATCGTTCGGATGTAGCCGAGGATCTCCGCGCTGGCCGAGTAGGTGTGCGACCAGTCCGGGTTCGGGGCGAAACTGTACGAGTACAGACGGGACGGAATGTCGCACGCAGCTCCCGGATACGTGTTGTCGCGCCACGTCCCGCCGACCTCCGTGCCGCGTTCGAGAATGACGAAGTCCTCGATACCGTTCTGCTTCAACCGAATCGCCGCTCCGATTCCTGCGAAACCTCCACCGATGATCGCCACTGACAGTGGCTCCGCAGTACTCATGCGAGTGGCTCGTACGTAAGTTCTTTGGCCCA
Organism: Rhodococcus sp. C3V; assembly: GCF_029269915.1. Taxonomy (NCBI): domain Bacteria; kingdom Bacillati; phylum Actinomycetota; class Actinomycetes; order Mycobacteriales; family Nocardiaceae; genus Rhodococcus; species Rhodococcus sp. C3V. The sequence continues at coordinate 616,360 of NZ_JARJBE010000001.1, read as the reverse complement.
GGTCGGCTCGGAATTGAGCCTGCTGCCGGAAAGTCGGCCAGTGACCTTGACCATCCGATCGGCAAGCAGATGGTAGGGATGCTTGCGATTGATGACCATGTTGCCGTGCCACTTCACCACCCGATACATCGGGACCCGGAGCGCGGCCGGACTCCTTTCGCCTACGTTCCTGAATCGCTTCATCGCGGTGTAGAGCCGTTCCTCGTTCACTCCCATGTCGACGATGTTGTCGCGCATCTTGTTCAGCAGCGGGATGTAGCGAAGTGTCCCGATGATCAACGCCGGATTCATCCAGGCGCCGACGGTTTCGACAACTAGCTTGCGCGTCGTCGAGTGCCCGAGCATCTCGATTACCGCAAAATCGACCGCCAGATGCCTGGACTCGTCTGCATTGATCTTCTTGAACACAGCCTGACAGACCGGATCCTCGATCTCGTCCATGATGAACTTGACCAGGGCTCCGTCGAGCGCCACCTCGAGCATCGGTATGACGGTCCCGAGAATCGAGAGCGACAAACCGTCGGAATGCTTGTCCAGCCAGTCGATGACGAGCTTGACGTTGATGTTGGGCTCGGGCATCTCGTCGCCGTCCAGCATTCCCCAACGACGCATCAGCGCGAGTTCGGCGTTGGCGTGCTTCTGTTCCTCGGCGTGGAAATGCCGATAGATGTCTCGGAGAGTTTCAGTCGGCGCCTTGAGAGCCATCGCAGCGAAGCCACGGGCACCGACGTTCTCGATCCACATCAGGTCCGACATGAATGGTTTCAGCTTCGCATGAAGCTCTGGACTGATCGTCTCGGCGCCCGGAGCATCCCAGTCGATGTCCACCAGAGCCCATTGGCGGTCCTTGATCTTGTGCAGCATGCCGTCGAAATCGAAGGACATGTCACGCTCCTTTCGTGCTCGGCGAGTTCGTCTCCGGCGCCGCCGAACTTCCAGATGATCCCGACTTCTGTTTCGGTGCAAAGCGATTGAGAACTCCACAGCCCCAGGTGTATGCAACGGGTAGATACCGTTTGAGTCGCCAGATCACCTTCGCATCGAACTGCGGCACCACGTAGAGTCGACCCTTGTCGTAGGCGTCGAGAGTGGTGACGGCGATGCGCTCCGGCGAAAAGCCGGTTCGCCGCATCAACGCTTGCGCCAATTGTGTTGCTTCCGCGGTGATTCGGCCGTCGAGAGCAACATTTGTCTTGACGAAGGTCGGACACAGCACCGTCACCCGCACTCCCGTACCGGCAAGTTCAGCGGACAAGGTCTCCGAGAGCGACATCACGGCGGCTTTACCGACGTTGTAGGGCGCCATCAGCGGCGCAGCCGCAAACCCAGCAGCCGAGGCCACGTTGATGAATCCCCCGGCGCCGCTCGCACGCAGTTGTGGAGCGAATATCTCACAGCCGTGCACGACACCCCACAGATTGATCCCGAGTGCCCACTCCCAATCGTCGAAACCGATCTGGCCCACCGGTTTTCCACCGATACCCACCCCGGCATTGTTGATCACCAACGAAAGCGGACCCGCAAGTTCGAGTTCCGCGAACAACGCCAGGTCCTGAACCTGCTCACGAATTGACACATCGCATTTGACGGCGTGCGCGGTACCACCGATCTCATCGATGAGTGCCACTGTTTCCTTGGCCCGTTCCAGCGAGATATCCGCGCAGATCACCTCACCACCTCTGCGCGCCAACTCCAACGAAAAGGCACGGCCGATTCCGCTGCCGGCGCCGGTCACCACTGCGCGGGCATTGTGGGACGACTTCGATCCGCGGTTCTTGGTCGGTTTCTTGGTCGGCACCAGTCGGCTCACCTTGAAGACGCTTCGACTGCTGTGTGTTTCTCCATCTCCAAAGAGTCATCCACAACCGTGCCAGTTGTCAATGGCCTAGAATTCGATGGCGGAATACGCGGCAGTCGAACCAGTACCCGGACTGCTCGAATGAAGTCTTTTGTCGACCGACCGTGACCTAAACGGGGTGCGCGGTCTTCCAATGCTCGGCGATGTCGATGCGCCGCGCGATCCAGACCTTCTCGTGTGACTGCACGTGGTCCAGAAATCGCTCGAGAGCGGCCGCACGGGCAGGGCGGCCGACTATGCGGCAGTGCAACCCGATCGAGAGCATCTTGGGCGATCCGGCCGTCCCCTCCGCATACAGCACGTCGAAGGCATCGCGTAGGTGCGCAAAGAACTGATCACCGCTGGGAAATCCTGCGGGAGAGGCGAAACGCATGTCGTTGGTGTCAAGGGTGTACGGAACGACCAGGTGCTTCACCGATTCTGCGCCACGCGGAACGTCGACCCAGTACGGCAGATCGTCGGCGTATGAATCGGAGTCGTAGACGAAGCCGCCGTGCTCGACCACCAATTCGCGGGTGTTCGGTGAATCGCGCCCGGTGTACCAACCGAGGGGCGCCGAACCCGTCAGATCTCGCAGAATCTGCACTGCCTCGGCCATGTCTGCGCGTTCGCGCTCGATGTCCACGGATTGGTAAGACTTCCAACGTAATCCGTGGCACGCGATCTCGTGGCCCAACTCCTGAAAAGCACTGACTGCTTCGGGGTTCCGCTGCATCGCCCGCGCCACCGCAAAGACCGTGAGAGGCAGGTTTCGCCGCTCGAAGGTTCGCAGTACACGCCACAACCCGGCCCGTGAGCCGTACTCGTACAGCGATTCCATGCTCATGTGTCGATTCGGAAATGCCTCTGCCGGAGTCATTTCCGACAGAAATGTTTCCGAAGCCGCGTCCCCGTCCAGGACGTTGTTCTCGGCTCCCTCTTCGTAGTTGAGCACGAACTGAACCGCTATCCGCGCGTCGCCGGGCCAGTGCGGATGCGGCGGATGAGGGCCGTACCCCACCATGTCCCGGGGATAGTCGTCGCGCGGATAGTCGTTCATGCCAACAACTTTACCGTCAGCGCCCGGAGATCACAGCGCGAGCAGCGTCGGTGAGTACGCCGAAGACTCTCAGCCGCGCCAGGCCACCGTCCGGGAAGATGTCCAGACGAACATCGGTGACCTGGACTTCGGAATCGATCGGAAAGCGATGGCGCGTATCCGGACGCAGCGTCGTGCGCGGCAACAGTTCGATCCACTCCCCCTCCGACGTCCGCCCGGTCAGAGCACCCTCACCTGGACTGTTTCCGAGGAAGTACGAGGTGTCGATCTCGACGAAACTCAGCACGCCTTCACCTGCGAGTTGTACTTGCACCCAGTCGTTTCCGTTGTCGCGGCGCCTGGCGGTCTCCCACCCGTCACCCATCGAAGCAGCGCGTCCGGGAAACAGGATGTTCTGCGGTGAGCTGTAGAACATGTTGGAGCAATCGGTCACGCGGCCACCGTTTTCGAGTGCTGCGAGGTCCAACGGCCCGGCATCGAGGAAACGCGGGTCCGGCCGCGCTTCGCCGTGAACACGGAATCTTGCCACGCCGCCGTCCGGGTAAATGGTCAGCTTGACGTGCGTCCACCGCTGCTCCGACGCCACCGAGAACGGATTCTCCGAGTCACCGCGCACGGTCGAGCGCTCGACGATGGTTGTCCACTCGCCGGATCCGGCCAGGTCGGCGGGATCCGGATACCCGTCGACCGAGATTGCTTCCACCGAGATCTCGGGCGGGTAATTGCCCTTGAACCACGCGGTGTCGACCACGACGCCTCGCACCACTCCGGGAACACCGAGTCGGACGATCGCCTCGTCATGGCCTGCCACCCGGCGGCGACGCGTCTCCCAACCGTCGTACACCTGCCCCTTGTGACCGAACGTCGCCGGCTGGTACCCGGCCTTGCCTGGGCGGATCAGGGCCTCACGCTCGGCAAACGCCTCGTCGTTCGCCCAGATGACGGCTCCGCCGAGGGTGCGCAGTGCCAGATCGGGCAGCAAGGTGAATTCGGTGGTGCTCATCGGTCAGTGTTCTCCTGTGATCGGTGTGGTGCGTCCTACGAGGTGACGGAGTGCGTTGGTGTCGGCGCTCGGGGCGAGCCGGAGAACTTCGGATTCCGGATAAGCCCCCGCGTCGAGCCCGCGCAGTACCACCGCTGCGAGCGCCTGGGCGGTTGCAGGTTCGTCCATCACGTCGCCACCTTGGCGCCCCAAGTACGACTGGATGCGCGGGGCAGCGGCGCCGAGCGCGTTGCGATAGAAGCCGAACGTGGCGAGCCAGCGGGTGACCAGATGCCCGGGGTGCATGTCCCACCCCTGGTAGTAACCGCGTTCCAGGGACCGCGTGACGAGGCGATGGTGCCGAGTGATCGCGTCGCGGATCGCCGTGGCGCTCCCGACGGGCGCGACCTGAGTCGACCCGTCGCACACCCAGACGCCGGTCTGCGCGGCAGCAGCCAACATGACAGCCTTTGCGTGGTCTGCCACCGGATGTTCGAGCGACTGATGACGCGATGCAATTCCGCAAGCTGCACTGTAATCGTAAGTGCCGTAATGCAAACCGGTCAGACGACCGGCACCGCGATGGATGGCCTGAGCAACTGCCACCGTTCCGTCGGCCGCGATGACCGCCTGCGGGCTCTCGATCTGCAACTCGAACCGAAGCGAACCGAGCTCGAGTCCGTGCGCCTTCTCCAGCTCTTCGCAGAGCAACACCGTCGCCGTGACCTGCTCCACCGCGCGCAGTTTGGGAACAGTGAAGACAAATCCGTCCGGCACTCCGCCGGCCGCGTCGAGCACAAGCTCCAGCGTCCTGATCGAGCGCCGACGCTCACCGGCCGGCAACCCCTTGAACCTGATGCCACTCCAGTTCGGCCCGGCAGGATCAGCGCTGAGCGCGGCAAGCGTCTGTCCGGCCGACGTCGCTGCAGCGTCTTCTTCTTCGTCGCTGCGGCGTCCGTACCCGTCCTCGAAATCGATCCGAAAGTCTTGGACCGGCTTGCGGCCGAGTTGAACTCGCACATCAGCGAGCGCATTCTCCGTGTCGAGATCGGCGAACACATGAGCATGGGAATCGAGAAGCGCGATCGCCTGCTCACCCCAGAGTCGAGGCGTGTCGACGGTTGCATCCGCGGCACTGACGTAAATCGTGTGCACGGGTTGGATCTCGTCACGGTTTCCCGGGTACTGCACCGCGAGCCGCTCGTCCACCGGATCCAGAAGTCCGTCCAGACGATCGTGGACGGCGGCGGAGAGTCGGGATTCTGTCATCGGACGATCTTCTCAGAACGTCCGCGAGCCCGCAGGTTCTCACGCCGCCGATCCAATCCGAGTCAGCGGCCCCCGACGAACGGAACGTTGACGAAGCTCGGCCGGTCTGCAGCCAACTCGATGTGCTGCGGTTTGAGTTGGCTGTCGGCGAGCATCGGGCCGAGCGCCAGGTATCGCGGCACGCTGGCAGCGTAGACGTCGACGCGGAGCCGGTGCCCCGGTTGCAGCACTGCGTCCGTCGGGAGCATGTTGATGTCGACGGTGGTGACCTCACCGGGAACCACCGGCTGACGCGTGTCGATCGTCAGATAGTGGTGCGGTTCACTGTAGTCACCGTTGGCCGAGCGAGTGCTCTTCGAATCGTCGACTGCCCGCAGCGACGCAGTCAGAGCGCCGTTCGTGATCGGTGTCGATGTTCCGTCCGGTGCTACGTCGTTGACCGTCGCTGCCCAGAATCCGTCCGTCGCGTCCAGGACGGTCTCGAGGTGGACGTTGATCGGGCCCGAGAGTGAGGTCGGCTCCGTCACTGCCTCACCGGTGAACGTCAGGCCCTCCGCTTCCTGGAATCGGGAATCCTTGGAACACGTCGCACCGAGCACCACGGAGATCCCGGCAGTTCCCTGAGTTCCGTCACCGGAGCAGAAGCCTCGCAGTCCTGGTGCGACTGTCAATCGCGCTGCGGCACTGGGCGGGTCATTCGTCAGCGAACCGTCGTACGCTGCGTGGGCGGCAGTACCGCTGGGCGCAGAGTTCAGATACATACGTTCGTAGCTCGCACCGGCTCGCGGGAACTGATCGTCCGTGATCCATCCGCCGCCTTGCTGGAACATCGTCACCGGACCGTAACGATCGATTCCGTTGTCGATGCCCTTGAGCCACTTGTCGAACCACGCACGTTCGAGTACGTCGAGGCGCGGCGGCGCACCGTCCTTGCCGAATCCTCCACCGGGAGTGACGTGATAGCCGTTCCCCATGATCAACTGCTTCTGCCCGGGCGGCAGATCGATTCCGTTGTAGATCCGCGGCTCACTGTTGGCGAAGATGTCGTGCCAACCGCCGTAGACCATCGTCGGAACGGCGATGTTGCCGACGTCAGCGGCTCGGTCCTGATAGAACTGCCCGTCTTGCGCGACTTGCAGAGTCGACGGCGACACGTCCTCGATTCTCTGAGCCGTCATCGCTTGCACCAGTTCAGGAATCAGCGTTCCCGGATCCTCGAGGCGGCTCGCCAACCACAGGGGATCGAAGTTTCCTTGCAGGATGTCCTGAACGTTCGGGATGAGTTTGAGCCCGTTGACCGCGGTCAACCACAACGGCATGAACCCGACTCCGAGGCCGCCACCGGTTCCGACGATGTCGCGCAGCAGATCGTTGCCAGGTTCGACCGGGAAGATCGCCTTCAGTGCAGGTGGATTGTTGCTCGCCGCCTGCACCGAGTTGATCGCGGAGTACGAGATGCCCGCCATCCCTACTTTCCCGTCGGACCATCCTTGCTTGCTCATCCAGTCGATGACCTCGACCGAATCCTGTTGCTCGCGCTTACCGAGCACGTCCCAATTACCTTGGGAGAAGCCGGTTCCACGTGCATCGACCACTACCTGCGTGTATCCGTTCTGGACCAGATCACGGTTGACGCCGAGAACCCTGGCGCCTCCGCCGGCGATGACGCCCGTCAACTCCGACACGCCGTCGAACGGCGCCGCGAGGTCGAGCGAGTTCGCAACGTCCATCAGCGTCTCACCGACCTGCGGGATCGACAGAGCTGAATCCACCAGTGTGTCCAGCAGTTTCGTGTACGGCGTGATGTTGAGGACCGAAGGCGTCTTCGATTCCACGGCCCGCCCGGATGCATCCGCCGGTCGGTACACATTCGCTTGCAGAACTGTGCCGTCACTCATCGTGATGGGCACGTCCCACTCGATGGAGACCCCCGGATACTGCGGCGTCGCCTCCGTTGCCGCGAGCCAGGCCTGCCCGTCCGACCCTCCCGTCGGATCCGCAGAAGCGACGGCGCTCGGCACCGTCAATCCCACGACGCACAGCCCCACCGCAATCGTTGTCGACCTTCGACGTAGAAGTCGTGTCCTCACGAAAACCCCAATTTTCTGTTGTGATGACCCAGCCCTGCCCCCACGACAGTGACCGGTGTCACGAACTTACCGGATAGTAACTTCCGTCCCATATGTCGTCAATAGGTCTGAATGCCGACCGGACGGCTAGCTTTGAAGATGTGTCACGATCACCGCTTCCCGTCCGCGACGGCCTGAACCCCAGTCGCATCCGTCAGCCCGACGACGGCATGTGGACGACGACGCTCGACTACCTGCTCGAACGGTTCCCCCAGGACGCCGTCCGATTGCGGGAGAAGGTCGCAGCCGGGGAGGTCGTCGACGAGAAGGGTGTCGGAATCACCGAGACGAGCGCTTTTGCTCCCCGGCGGTTCGTCTACCTGTACCGCGACCCTCCCGTCGAAACGCGGGTGCCGTTCGAGATCGACGTCCTTTATCGGGACGAAAACATCTTGGTCGTGGACAAACCGCACTTCCTCGCGAGCACCCCCCGCGGGCGATACATCGCCGAGTCGGCACTGGTCCGATTGCGTCGGGACCTCGAACTACCGGAGCTGAGTCCAGCTCATCGCCTCGACCGCGTCACGGCGGGACTGCTGCTGTTCACCGTGCATCAGGCGGCCCGGCGCGACTACCAGACCATGTTCGCCGAGCGCCGCGTCGCCAAGGAGTACGAGGCCATCGCGCGTCACGACGCTCAGGTGAGCACCCCCGTGGTCGTGCGTAGTCGCATCGTGAAAGAACGCGGCGTGCTCAAGGCCGCGGAGATCGAGGGCGAACCCAACAGCGAGTCGCGGATCGAACTGATCGAAACGCGAGACGGCTTCGCGCGGTACCGGTTGACTCCCCATACCGGCAAGACCCATCAACTTCGGCTGCACATGACCTCGCTCGGGCTCCCGATCCACGGCGACAACTTCTATCCCGACTTCTACGACGTTGCCGCAGAAGATTATTCGAACCCGCTGCGCCTGCTGTCGAAGGTTCTCGAGTTCGAGGATCCGAAGACCGGCCGGCTGCAACGGTTCGAAAGTCGGCGGACCCTGTCCTGGCCGGACGAATCAGGCCGTGGCGACTCGCCGTAGGGACCCCGGACCCTTCCACTGCGCCTCCGATACCGGGAGGATGGAAGCGCAGACCGCACCGCAAGAGGAGACCAGATGAGCAAGACCGCCGTCGTACCCGAAGCCGTACGGGAGATCGAGCGCAAGTACGAGGCGCCGGCCGAGCAGGAAGTTCCCGCCTTGGGCGGACTTCCCGGTGTTGTCGGCGAACCGGTCCACGACTCGATACAGCTCTCTGCCACCTACTTCGACACCGCGGACTACCGGTTGCTGGCCGAGAAGATCACGCTGCGCAAGCGTGAGGGTGGCGACGACGCGGGGTGGCACATGAAACTTCCCGCAGGCCAGGACACTCGAACCGAAATCCAACTTCCCCCGGACGAGAGCACCGATGTGCCCTCGCCGCTGTCGAGTCTGATCCGGGCGATCATTCGCGGTCACGATCTGGTGCCGGTCGCCCTGATCATCACCGATCGGGAGCGCACCAGGCTCAACGGCGAAAACGGTGTGCTGCTTGCCGAAGTGGTCTCCGACACCGTCATCGCCTGCAAGGCAGACGGTTCCGGAGAGTCCACGTGGCAGGAAGTCGAGGTCGAACAAGGCGCAGGCGGGCAAGAGCTGGCCGATGCAATCGAGTCGGTTCTACTGGACGCCGGGCTGGAGCGCTCTGCGAGTCCGTCCAAACTCAAACGAGCACTGGGCACGTCGGTCACACCGTACGCCGGTCACGAGGTCACCTCGGGCAAGGCGTCGAATCCGCGGATTCTGTTGCGTAATTACCTCATCGAACAATTGCGCGCACTGGTCGCCGCGGATCTCGGCACGCGTCGGGCCGACGACGAAGCCGTTCACGACTTCCGGGTTGCGGCACGTCGCATCCGCAGCGCTCTGCAGTCGTACGCCGGCCACTCCCCCAAGACCGACGATCTCATCACGGATCTGCGGTGGATCGGTGGAAAGTTCGGTGACGCCCGCGACGTCGAGGTCCAGTGGGAGCGTCTTGTGGAACGCCTCGGCGAAATCGACGAGATGCCCGAGCGAGAAGCTGTGCGAGCTCGAATCGACGAGTTCTTCTCTGCACGTGGTGAAACCGCCCAGGAAACAGCCCTCGAGGCGCTCGATTCCGAGCGATACACCACGCTGCTCGATCGCCTCGACGAGTACGTCGGCGACCTCGAATTCGACACCGCCACCCACCGCGTCGGAAAGAAGGCATCGGCACGAGAGTTGGCCCATACCCTGCGGCACCTGGCACACAAGGTCGGTAAGCGGGTCGATCACGTCTTCGATGCCGATAGCCGCACCGAGCGTGACGAGCGAATGCACCGCGCCCGCAAGGGAGCCAAGCGGATGAAGTACGCGATCGAGGTCATGGAACCCGTGTCGAAGAGCCGAGCGAAGCGTGCACTGAAGCATTTCAGCCACTTCCAGGATGTTCTCGGCGAGCACCAGGATTCCGTTGTCGCCCAACATCATCTACTTGCAATGGCAGCCGAGCAGGAGCATACCTCGCTCACCAGTTTCGGATTGGGCATGGCCTACCGACGAGAACTGGAAATAGCCGACGGGCAATCGACCCTGCTACGCAAGACGTGGAAGGAAGCCGTGAAATCAGCATCGTCACTCTGGTGACGTCGCTGTAACCAGTCGACCGATCTCGAACATTTCAGAGGGAGTAGACATGAACACACTTGCAGGACACCAGGATGTCGTCGCCGGTATCGACGGATCCGAGGCCTCGACGGCGGCCGCCCGGTGGGCGGCCTCCGTCGCGAACGCGGTGAACTCACGACTGATTCTGGCGCACGCCCTGCCGCAAGAGGGCCCGATCTACAGTCCCGCTGCAGTGATGTTGCAGTCACAGTTCCTCAGCCAGATCCGCGAAGACGGCGAAGCGATCGTCGATGCCGCCGCCGCGGTGATTTCGGCCGAATTCCCGGAGCTGAACATCGAATCCGAGATCGCGCCAGGGCCGGCGTCGACGCATATCCTCGAATCCTCGGGTACCGCACGCCTGATCGTGATGGGGTCGACCGGATCGGGTGCACTGCGCTCACGGCTGCTCGGATCGACCGCACTGAAGGTGGCCAATCATGCAACCTGTCCGGTCACCGTGTGGCGTGGTTCGGCGGAGAACCCCGGTCCGGATCAGCGTCCCGTCATCGTCGGAGTCGACGGAAGCGCGTTGAGCAAGAAGGCCGTCGAGTACGCGTTTCGTTATGCCGATCAGTTCGACGCGCCGCTCATCGCGGTCCACACCTGGCAGGGCTCGTCCACCTTCCGCGAAGGCGGAGCGGGAATCCTGATCGACTGGGAGGCTGTCGAGCAGGAGGAATCGGCGCTACTGGCGGAAAATCTAGCCGGTATGGCCGACCAGTACCCGGACGTGCCGGTCACCCGCATCAGTGAACCCGGTGCCGCTGCTCCCGTCATGCTCAAATACGCCGACGACGCACAGTTGATAGTTGTCGGAAGTCACGGCCGCAGTGCGATGGCGGGCGCCGTGATGGGCTCCACCAGCCAGAATCTGCTGCACCATGCGCCAGGGCCGGTCATGATCTGTCGCGCCTGAATTGCTGTGCGCCTTTATTAACCCCCGCGGTTAATAAAGGCGCACAGCAGGGGTCAGGCGAGACCCGTGCCCACCAACTGACCTACTCCGTACGTCACGGCCATCGCCAGCGCGCCGCCGATCACCACGCGTAGCACCGCTCTGGTCTTGCGAGCTCCGCCGAGCGTCGCGCTGATCGTCCCGGTCAGCGCAAGTGCGATCAGCACCGCGAAAAATGCGATAGGGACGCGGATTCCTGTCGGCGGCACCAGAATTGCGACCAACGGAATCGCCGCGCCGATCGTGAACGAGATTGCCGACGAAATCGCTGCATGCCACGGATTGGTGAGATCGTCTGGATCGATACCCAATTCGACTTCTACGTGCGCCGCGAAAGCGTCGTGCTCGGTTAATTCTTCGGCGACGCGGCGGGCCGTCTCCGGACTCAATCCCTTGTTCTCGTAGATCTCGGTCAGTTCCTGAAGTTCAGCCTCCGGGGTCTCGAGGAGTTCCTTCTTCTCCTTCTGCAGGAGTGCGCGTTCGGTGTCTCGCTGAGCGCTGACCGAGACGTACTCACCCAGCGCCATGGACACAGCGCCGGCAACCAGACCAGCAAAACCGGCTGTGAAGATTGCTGAGCGCTCGGTTGTGGCTGCCGCAACACCGACCACGAGGCCTGCGGTCGAGACGATTCCGTCGTTTGCACCCAGAACACCTGCACGCAGCCAGTTCAGGCGATTGTTCAAACTCGGTGCGTGAGGTTCCGATTCCCCACCGGGCGCCCCGTCGGTCAACTGCACACTGTCTCCGGACATGGCAACAGATTAGGACGATCAGTCCGGTTGCGATAGCAATCTGAGCCTGTCCTTCGCGCACTGATATATTCCGATTGGCACCCCAACCAAGCATTTGTTAGTTTTGAAATCGGCAGACATCTGGAGGCATTGTGAGCGCAGTACGCACCGCTTTTGTCAGCGGCGGAACCGGTGGAATCGGGTCGGCGATCGCCCTGACCCTTGCCGAACGCGGACACGACGTCGCCTTCACCTACCGAAACAACAAGGGCGCTGCCGAGCAACTGAGCGAGCAGATTCGAGCGCATGGCGTGCGCGCCCACTCGTACGCTCTCGACTTGACCGACGAGTTGTCGATCAGCGCCGCCGTCAACGATGCGGTCGATGATCTGGGCACATTGACGACGCTGGTCCACGCTGCGGGACCGCACGTCCCGATGACGCACCTCTCACGTGTGACGCCGGCGTTCTTCACCGAACAACTCAACCAGGAGGCCGCGGCGTTCTTCACCCTCGTCCACACCGCCCTGCCTGCGCTGCGTGCATCCTCGGGTTCGGTGGTGGCGGTGACAACCGCGGCAACGGATCGCTTTCCCGTGCGCGACGGACTCTCCGCAGGCACCAAAGGGGCTGTCGAACAACTTGTTCGCGGATTCGCCGCAGAGGAAGGACGCTACGGCGTCCGGTTCAACGCTGTCGGACCAGGCATGTTGACGGACGGAATGGCGGAGCGCCTGATCAGCTCCGCCGAACTCGACCAGGGCGCGCTCGACGTGACAATGAGCCGAATCCCGTTGAAGCGCTTCGGATCAGCTGCCGACATCGCCGAAGCAGTATGTTTCCTCGCAAGCGACGCGGCCGGATTCATCAGCGGCCAGAAGCTCAACGTCGACGGTGGCTACACCGTCTGAGCGCTATCCGCCCAACTTGCGAAAGACCAGTCGCACGGCAAGTTCCAGGTGCGCCATCACCTCGTCCGTCGTCATCCGGCCCGCAACCCACGAGACGAGACTCGACATCCAGACGTCGTCGATCACCTTCACCGCGTCCAACTGCTGCTGCGAGACCTCCTCGACACCGATCGCCTTCGCGAACATCTCGGTCACGACCCCACCGAGCGCGTTGAGTTCCGGAGTCGCCGACGCGTCCGCGAACATGTACGCCCGAACCAACGCTTCGTAACGGAGGTGATCGGTCTCGAGGACTTCCGTATTCTTGCGCAGCACAAACAGAATCCGGTCCGACGGAGTCTCGCCCGGGATTACAAAGTCCTGGAATCTGTCACGCAAACCCTCGAACATCCACAACAATGCGACGACGAGCATGTGGTTCTTGGACGGGAAATACCGGTAAACAGTGCCGATCGCGACGCCGGCGCGATCGGCGACCGATCGCATCTGCACCGCGTCGTAGCCGCCTTCGGAGGCGGATTCCATTGCGGCGTCGACAATCCGGCGAAAACGCGCTCGCTGCGACGGCGTCGTACGACGTCCGGTCACCGAGCTACGTTCGACCACCGACTGGTCTGCCTTGTCGCCACCTGCCATGTCCACAACCCTTTTTAGACGTCGTTTTGCCGACTCCCAATGTAGCCGCCCAACGCAATTGTCGGGTGCATGACTGCCCGCTTCCGAACTGCCCGCCAGTGGAACTGGCCCAGATCAGGAAGCGCGCCGCGGCCGATCGGATCGGCCGCGTCTACGTGGATCTTCCGACCAGTCGCGAGAGGGTGCGCGTCGGCCCGGAGCTGGAGTCCGGCGTCTGTCGGGTTGTGGTGCCCGTCGTTCCGGTCGGCGTTGCCCAGTTGGAGCAGGCTGGGCGCGGCGAGCTGGCGGCCTCCGTCGATCGGTCTGTGGCTTCTTGGCAATGCCGAACCGAGGCTTGCCGAAGACCAGCGGTATCCAGCCGCGACCGCTGCTCTCGGCCGAGGCGACAGCCTCGGGCTCACGGAAGGCTGCGTGCGCGATGAGCCCGAACATCAGCAGGGTGGTGATCATCGACGTTCCGCCCGCCGAGATGAGCGGTAGTTGCAGACCGGTCACCGGAATCAGGCCGACGACGTAGGCGATGTTGATGAACGCCTGCACGACGATCAACGTCGTTGCCGTCGCTGTCATGACTTTGAGGAACGGATCAGTGGACCGTTTCGCGATCCGCAGCCCGACGATCAGAACCGCGGCAAAGAGAGCGACGACGATCAGCGCGCCGACCAGACCCAACTCTTCACCGATCACGGCAAAAATGAAGTCGTTGTGCGCCTGCGGGAGATAGCTCCATTTGGCGTCGGACTGTCCTAGACCGCGACCGAAGATGCCTCCGTTCGCCAGTGCGTACTTGGCCTGAGTGCTCTGGAAGTTCAAACCCTGCGGGTCGAGATCAGGATTGAGGAAAGCCTTGATGCGATCCGAGCGGTAACCAGCCGTAAGCCCGAGCACGAGAAATGCGACTGCGGAACCGAGTGTGAGGCTGATGAATGTCTTCATCCGGAACAGCCCGAACCACAGCACCGACATGAAGATGATGCCGATGGTGATGGTGGTTCCGAGGTCCTTCTCCAACACCACCAGAACCAGAACCAGCAACGTCGTACCGCCGATCACCGGCAGCGCGCGGTTGACGTCCATCCGCGCCTTCATGAACGACGCAACCGTCGCTGCGGACCAGATCGCCAGAGCAAGTTTGGCCAGCTCCGACGGCTGGAAGGAAATGCCCGCGATCACAAACCAGCTGCGAGCACCCATTTGTTCCGAGCCGATACCTGGAATCAGCACCAGGACAAGCAGAACAAGACACAGGATCAGCAGCCACGGGGACGCTCTACGCATCGTTTCGGTCGGCAACCGCACGACTGCCACGAACATCACCAAGCCGATCGCCGCGAACATGCACTGGGGCCAGAATCTGGCATAGGACGTCCCGGACAACACATAGGATTCGACGCCCGAAGACGACAGCACCATCAGCAGTCCGAACGCGACGATCAGCACGACCAGACCGACGATCATATGGAAATCGAACAGAGGCCGATTGGTCCACATCGCCGTTCGAGCGCGGAAGGGTGTCGATGTGCGGTCACGTTTGTCCGACGATCCACGGGGTGAGTTAACTGGCTCTCCACTCCCGCGACCGTTGGGCTTGTCTTCACTGCGACCGGTCACCACACAAGTATCGTCCCACGACTCCTAACCCATGGGTAACACAAGTCCCATGAGTCACACGGGCTCGGCCTCCCGAGGTCCATGTAGACCCACGAAATACCAGGTCACGTCCTTCGCCGGCGTCGGTCTGCCACCGCCCCCGCCAACGAGAGCGTCAACATGACCACGCAGACGGCAAGCGCGATCCCGAACGCACGTCCATATCCGTCGGGCGAGCATCCGAGTACACCGAGATACAACCCCGATACCGCGGCCAGCGAGATGGTCGCTGACAGGCGCTGAGACAGTTGAAGGAAACCCGCCGCAACACCGTTCGCGCCCGGCGGTGCATATTCGAGAGTCAGCACCCGATTGGGCGCGTCGACCAAACCGCTGGCAACTCCCGACAACACCGCCAGGACCACCAGCACCGGGATCAGATGTTCCCGAGGAATCAGATTGACCGCTGCGATGTAGCCGAGGATGACAAGGATCTCGCCGACGATGGCAAAAACCACCGCACTTCGGCCGAACCTGGCAACCAGCCGCCATCCGAAAGCCGACGTCAATGCCATCGCGAGTGAGCTACCGGTCATGATCAACGCCGCACTCAGCGGGGCGAAGCCCAAACCCTCGATCAGATAGAGGCTGAGCACCGCGTTGACGGCGAGGATGGATCCGAACCAGAAGAGTGCAACCGTCGTACCCAACCGGAAGCCCCTCGAGGCGATCAACGACGGAAGCAGTACCGGCGTCCCGCCGCGCTCGGCGTACCGACGTTCCCAGAACCAGAAGGCAACGGCAGCGCCGAACGCACCGATCAGGAAAGCCGCAGCCACAGTGACACTGGTTCGGGTCACGATGGGCCACAACAGGAGCCCGGTCGTAGTCGCCAGCAGACACAGCCCAACCGGATCGATCGATGCGCCCGATCGGGTAGTTCGATCACGGCGCAGAAAGCGAAACGCCAGAATCAGTGTGATCAGAGCAAACGGCACGTTGAGAACGAGAAGCAACCGCCATCCGAAGTCGGCGTCGGAATACTTCAGCAGAACGCCACCGAGGATCGGTCCGGAAACGCCGGCCAGACCACCCGCGGTGCTGTACGCGCCTAACGCCTTCGCCCGAGCCTTTCCGGACACCCGGTCGGTGATGATGCCGAGCACCTGCGAACTGATGGTGCCTGCGCCGATCCCTTGCCCAAGACGAGCCAACACGATCATCGACGGATCCGACGCACATGCCCCGAGGATTCCCATCACAGCGAAAATGCTCAGCCCCGCCAAGAACAAGCGTCGACGCCCGACGACGTCACCGAGTCGGCCCGCCGGCACAAGGGCCAAGCCGAAAGTCAGCGAATAGCTCGCAAGGATCCACTGCACCTCGGAGGTCGACGCGCCCAGCGACGCCCGGATCGACGGAACCCCGATTCCGAGCACCGCCGAATCGAGAAGAGTGGTGAAGCCCGCGGCTACGCAGACGATGATCTCCCAGCGGACGGCCGAATCGAGCTTGGTGGATTCGGCCGCCGCTGTGACCGTGTGGGACAGGACCCGTTACCCCGCAGCTTCAGACGCGGCCCGACGCGTGAGCGGCGGTCGCAACCCCAAGTGCTCTCGCAGCGTCGACGTGGAGTACTCGGTGCGGTACGCCCCACGCTCCTGCAGTTCCGGGATCAACCAGTCGACGATCTCGTCGAGCCCGGTCGGCACCAGGTACGGCGAGATGTTGAAGCCGTCCGAAGCTCCGTTGCGCACCCAATGGACCAACTGATCTGCGACCTGCCCCGGAGTGCCCGCAAAACCCGAACGCTGCGAGGTCTCGATAGCGACCTGACGTAGGGACAGATTCTTTGCCTCGGCAAGAGCACGCCATTCACGTGCGATCGCAATGGGGTCGTTGCCGTCCCGCGCGGAACCGCGCGTCTCCGAAACCGGGCGGGCAACCGGATCTTCCTCGGGGAGTGGACCGTCGGGGTCTCGATCGGAAAGGTCCTTACCCCACACCAGTCCGACGAGAGAGAGGGCAGTCTGACCGGTGAACTGGCCTTCGAGGACCCACCGTGCCTTCTCCTCGACTTCGGACTCGTTCTCCGCCAACACGATCTGCGTGCTGGGCAAGATCTTGACGTCGTCCTCCGGTCGCCCGGCTTTACGCAACCGAGCCCGAATGTCGTCGGCGAAGTCGAGCGCGCCGTCGAAATGAGTCCCGTGTCGCGAGAAGATGACGTCGGCATGGGTCGCCGCGAAATCGCGTCCACTCGGGGAATCACCCGCTTGGAAGATGACCGGATGCCCCTGGCGGCTTCGGGGAAGCGTCGGCGTCACGGAGATGTCGAACTGTGAAGTCTGCCTGCGCACGTCGCCGACGGCACCCGGAGTAGACCAGTTCTCGGACGTGCGAGAATCCGAGATCGCGTCGTCGGCCCACGAATCCCACAGTGCCCGTGCAGTTTCGATGAACTGCCCGGCACGCTCGTAACGCAGGGCGTGGTCGAGGAAACCACCGCGACGGAAATTCTCTCCCGTCCACCCGTTGTCGGTGGTCACCGCATTCCAGCCGGCCCGTCCGTCGGAAAGTAGATCGAGGCCGGAGAGTCGACGGGCGAGGTCGGCCGGTTCGTTGTACGTGGTGTTCTGTGTCGCGACCAGCCCGATCTTGTCGGTGATACCGGCGAGGGCGGCCAACTGCGCAATGGCGTCGGGGCGGCCGGCGATATCCAGATCGAGAATCTTGCCGTTCTGCTCGCGAAGACGAAGGCCCTCACCGAGGAAGAAGGCGTCGAACAGACCTCGCTCGGCGGTGAGTACCAACCGCCGAAACGTCTCGAAGTCGATCTGGGATCCGCTCGAGGAATCGGACCAGATGGTGGTGTGGTTGACCCCTTGGAAGAAGACGCCGAAGTGAACGTGTGCGTCGGGTCGAGGTACGGCGGAGCGTGATGCAGTCATGGCCGAAATATCCTTAGCGCGAAGTCAAGTCAGGAGGAGTGGGCGAATCGATTTGAGGGCCGCTGCAGGCCGAGGTTGCCCCTCAGAGTCGATCCCGGAACCGGGCGTCGCGTCAACCCGGCCTTGGACAGCGTCGGAAGCACGAATTTGGCCAGCACCGGAAGGTCCTCGTCGATCACGAGAGCATGGAAATGAACACCGTCGAGGTGTCCGGCCAATTCCTTCAGAACCACGGCCGCTTCCCCCGGATCTGCAGCCAGGAGCAGTCGGCCGGTGACGACGGCATTCCCGTACGAGTTCAGCTCGGTCCTCCGCTGCGCCGCAGACAGATTCGGCGTATCGAATGCCACATCGACCTCGGCGACCACCAATGACGCGCCCTCATCGCGCGCCTTGGCAGCCGACTGTGCAATGGTCTCCACCGAATCACCCGAAACGAGAACAACATCCGACTGGCGTGGATCGATTTCGCCGTAGCGGCCGAACACCACCAACTGGCCTTGAGGCGGCCGCGGAACGATTGCCGGCCCCTTCACCGAGAACGTGTCGCCCTCGAAATTGACGTAATGCAGACGATCACGTTCGAGGAAACGCCCACTGAGATAGTCACGAACGACGGCGTCGTCCTCCCACGAGTCCCAGAGATCGGTCACAACGGTGACCGAATCCCGCTGCTCTTGCTGACGCGCCGACTCCGTTGTTACCGGAGCCCTCCCCCACGCCCTCGCCGCGGCATCGTCTTCGACCGGAACAGCAAGCCAGCCGCCACGCCCACGCGAGGAGTAGTCCAACGTCGCCAATTGCGAGGACGTATGAAACGGTTCGGCGTACGTGGTCCCGACGACGGGGACCAGCCCGATCGTGCTGGTTGTCGCCGCCACGTACGACGCCCTCGAGACGGCATCGATGCGGCCGACGACGTCACCACTCGGTGGGAGGATGGAATCGTCGAACGTCGCGAACATGAAGCCGGCATTCTCGGCAGCCGCGACGCGATCGCGCACGGCTTTGCCCGTGAGCAGCTGGTCCGGGCGGTGTGAGCTTCGGCGCCAGGCAGCGGGGTGAGTGCCCTCGCCGTCCAGTTCGATACCCACGGCAAATACAGTCATGTGTCCTCCATCGGTCCTGGCGGTAGCACCCACACTGCGGTTAGGTAGCGGGTTGCTGCGGCATCATCGAGCCAGGTCTCTCAGCCACTCTGGATGGTGGATGCAATCTATGCGGGCCACGCTGGGCAAGTCAAATCACGCTTGTCGAATCATATTGACCTACAACATATTTCAATACAATCATCCTGATCGAAAGGGTTGCGCAACGCTAGCCGACGTAGACACGAAAGAGCCCCGCCCGACTCGCGTCGGACGGAGCTCTCGGTGTGCGCTGGAACGCTACTTCGCGCCCATCCATGCCTGATCGAACAGCATGATGCCGGTTGCAGTCGGAACCACACCGTGCACGTTCTTCTGCCAAGCCCAGAACGACGTGAGCCCGCCGATCGGCGCCGACGGAACCGTCTCGTTCCACAGCGTCTGAATTTTGCCGATGATCGCCAGGGTCGACGAATTGTCCTTGGCCTGTTGTAGATCTGCGATCAGCTGATCCATCGCCGGGTTCGCATATCCAGCAGTATTCGCCATCGAGGTGCTGTTGGTCGTGGAGAACAATCCGAGATCGAGAATCGACTCGTACATTCCGATGCCCGCGTGCGCGAGGTCGAAATCGTGCTTGACGTAGACGTTCTGCACGATGTCGCCGGCGTTGTTGGCCAAGATCAAGTTCACCTCGAACCCGACGGCCTGCAACAGTGACTGCACGGCGAGGCCGATCGCGTGGTCCTTCGGCTCACTGAGAACGACGTAGTCGAGGCTGCCGTCGTACCCGTCTGCCTTCGCCTGATTCAGAAGTTCCTTCGACTTTTCGGGGTCGTAGGCAATACCCGGTGTGTCTACATGCCATTGAGACGTCGGACCGAACAACTCCGAGCCCGGCAGTCCCTCACCGTTTTCCACTCGCTGATCGATCAACGTGGTGTCGAGCGCGTAGCCGATAGCCTGACGGACGCGAACATCCGAGCCCGGTCGGCCCTCACGGTTGTTGACAATCTCGGCACTACCGGCATTGAGCACGTCGATGTAGCCGGGGTAGCCAGCGGACTTGGCGGAATTGATCGCCGACGTGAGGCCGCGAATGTAGGCGACATCGAGCTGACCGCTGTTCAATGATTCGAGATTGGCCTGCGGACCGTTGAGCGCAACCATCCGCAACTTGTCCAGCTTGGGGGCGCCGCCGTAGTAGGACGGGTTGGCCTTGAAGATTCGCTCGACGCTCGGTGTGAAGACATCTTCGGTGAAGGGTCCGGCTCCGATGGCGGTGAACTTGTCGCCCTGCTGCGAACTCGGGGCGACGATCATCCCGTGCCCGAGAGCGAGCATCGACGGAAAACGCATCCACGGCGTCTTCAGCTTGAATTCCACCGTCGTCGGACCGCTTGCCTGCGCCGATTCCACCGAAGCCAGCCACAGTTCGGCGCCATTGCCCTTGCCCGCGTTGTACCGATCGATGCTCGCGATCACGGCGTTGGCGTCGAGGGTGGTGCCGTCACTGAACTTCACACCGTCGCGAAGTTTCAGCGTCCAGGTGGCTCCGTCGTCAGCTGTCTCGAGCGATTCAGCCAACTTGGGCTCGAACTCGCCGCTCGCAGTGTCGTAACTCATCAGGACGTCGTACACAGCAGCGAAGGCCTCACCGCCGGAACCGCCGCGCGCGGCCGTCTTCGTCGGGTCGAGTGAGGGAACGAGCACCTGTACGCCGTACGTCATGGTCCCGCCGGCCACCGCAGTTCCCGGATCAGGCTGCTCGTTGACCATGCCGGTCACGACGTCCGCCGACGCGGTCGTCGTATCGGTCCCGCTGTCGTCACCGTTGCTCGCGCAGCCCACCAACAGAACCCCGGTGCCGAACAATGCGACGGCGACCCGGCTGACTTTCCCGATGCGCCAAGATCTCGAGTGCGACACGGAGATTCCACCTCACTTTCAGTAGACGCAGCCACGGATCGGCCGCAATCGGCTAATAGTGATGTCCTCTGTGGAGTGACGCCCAGCACGTTCCCGGTGACCGGAAACATCCACGGAGACAAAGGATGCGCATAACTGAGATGATCGGGCCGAGTGGTTGACGGCGACTGACATCCGAATACGAAAAAGCTCCAACCTTATGTTCGAAGAACATGAGATTGGAGCTTGTCGATAAGAATTATGGTGGCCAGGGCCGGGATCGAACCGGCGACCTTCCGCTTTTCAGGCGGACGCTCGTACCAACTGAGCTACCTGGCCGGACGGCACCCGAACCGAATGCCTATCGCATTGCTTTGTTCTCAACCGATTGATTGAGAACAAAGCTTTGCGACCCTGACGGGACTCGAACCCGCGACCTCCGCCGTGACAGGGCGGCGCGCTAACCAACTGCGCCACAGGGCCTTGCTTTTTCCTTGCTGTGAAACCGTACTACATCTTCGAGCCGCTCCCAAACCACTGTCCTGGCCTGGCATTTGTGCATCTCAAAGCGTGTCGTGCGGGTCAAACCATACTGCATCGTTTCGCTTTCGCAAAACGTACCCCCTACGGGATTCGAACCCGCGCTACCGCCTTGAAAGGGCGGCGTCCTAGGCCGCTAGACGAAGGGGGCCCGCCGGATCTCTCCGAACTAGTACCCCAACGGCGTTCCGTTGGGAGCTTGGATAGCTTATGGCACGGCATTCGGAAATCACAAATCGCCTGTTCACGGGCAGAAAAGTGCACTATTCAGTGCCAGGGAACTCGACTTGGGGCCACCCGTCACGATGGAACGTCTCCAACCACTGCGGCGTAGCCATGGCTTCGAGGACTACTTCGAGAGACTCCTCGAACCACTCGCCCAGATCTCCACTGGAGGCAATCAGGTCTGCCATGTACCGCTGGCCGGCAAGGCTCGCTGCCAGTACACGCGTGAATTTGTCCGGGTCGGCGTCTTCTCGGAGCAAACCGTCGTCCTTGGCACGCAATGCCAACTCATAGGCGGTCTTTCCCCAGACCTGCCCACCACCGGACTGCACATCCTTGTAGAACTCGGGCTCGATGATCAGCCGGAATTCCGCCTGCACGATCACCTCGGCACGGAAGACCTCGGCAATGTCGAGCACGAGACCGCGCAAAGCGACGAATGGATCGAGGTCTGTTCTCTTGGCCCAACGATCAGTAATTCCAGTGAAGGTTTCGATAGCCGAGGTCAGAACCGCTCGCGCCAACTCTTCCTTGGACTGGAAATGGAAATACATGGCGCCTTTGGTGGCGCGGGAGCCCTCGAGGATCGTGTTCACCGACGCAGCTGCATAGCCGCGCTTGGCGAATTCGACTGCAGCCGCTTCGACCAGGGCGGCGCGGGTACGCCGCGCACGCTCTTGTTGACGTGCCATTTACGGTGTTGTGCCTCTCGCAGAGTTGGTACGCAGAGCCGCCGTGATCGGCGCCTGTCATCCCCCGAAACTTCACAATATCCCCTCCAACACACCCTACGTAAGGACTAGAGCCATACCCGCCAAAAGTACTAGACGCAATCGGCTGTTCAGGGGACAAGAACCGACTTTATGCCCAAAAGACACCAAGTGGTATGGTTTTGGCCGCTCGGGTGCGCCGCAGGGGGTGCGCATCCGAGCTTTTTCGTGCCCGAGATTCTGATAATTCGACCTCGCAGACGGAACTGCTTCGCCGACCGATGGACAGCAGTCCCAAGGTTTTAAACAACTAGTGCAATTGTTTATTCCCCCTTTTCCGTCGAAACCGTGCTGGCAGCATCGAAATAACACAGTTAGACTGTCTAAATGAACGTTGGAGAGGGTCGCAGCAAGGCTCGAGACGAGATCGACGTACTTTGGGACGATCTGGGTGCCTTCGTCCGACGTCTACGCACCAAACGCAACGACCACAAGCTCACGCCGAGCCAGATCCAGGCCCTCGGCCACCTCGACCGACAAGGTCCGTCGACCGCCAAAGAGTTGGCAAAATTCGAGCGCGTCACACCGCAATCAATCGCAAAGACCGTGGCCGCGCTCGAAGAACAGGGCATGGTGACGCGAAGGGCGGATCCATCGGACGGCCGCGCGGTCTTGGTCACGATGACCGAACTCGGCACATCGACCCTTCACGAAGACCGAACGAAACGAACAGAGTGGCTGGCCGAGGTCATCGACGCCGAGTGCACCGAAGCCGAGCGTGACTTGCTTCTGATCGCCGGCCGAATCCTGCGCAGACTAGGCCAGGGCGAGTCCCCAGCATCGACATCGATATCAGAGGAGTCACTGATGAACTCGTGACCACCGTCGTCGAAACGCCGACCCCCCAAACTCCCGTTCCACTGAAACTGAGTCTTGCTCTCGGCTCCGGAACCGTTCTTCAAGCGCTGAACTCGTCGATGATTGCCGTGGCAATCGTCCCGATCGCCACATACTTCGGTTCCAGTTCAGGCACAGCGTGGGTCATCTCGGCCCTCTACATCGCGACTGCGGTCACGGCGCCGGCGGCTGGTCGACTCGGATCGATCCTCGGCGCCAAACGCGTCTACCTCGCCGGATTGGGCCTGATCGCTGCCGGATCGATCCTCGGCTCGCTCGCCCCGTCGCTGGGCTGGCTGATCGCCGCACGAATCCTGCTCGGAATCGGCACGGCGACACAGTATCCGAACGCAATGACCGTCATCCGCGAATACGCTGACCGCCACCGGACTCAAACCCGTTCAGCTATAGCAACACTCACCATTTGCGCTCAATCGGTCGTCGCGCTGGGGCCCACTCTCGGCGGGTTGTTGGTCGGCACACTCGGTTGGCAATCGATCATGTGGGTGAACCTCCCACTTGTCGTCGTCACTGCCGTATGGGTCTTCTTCGCCGCCCCTAGCGACTCCGCCCTGCCCGACCGGGCCGGCGCCGCTGCGTTGTTCAAGTCTCTCGACCCACTCGGTATCACCCTGTTTCTGGCTCTGACGACATCGACGATGCTCTTTCTCCTCTCTCTCGCCGAGCACGCGAAGTGGTACCTCGTCCCGTCGACGGCCCTCTTCGCGTTCCTGTTCGTCTGGTGGGAACGTCGAACGGCCTCGGCGTTCATCGACGTCCGCGCCGTCGTCCGAAACCGCGCACTGAGCATGACTCTCGGCCGGACCCTGCTGACTTACACAGCGTTCTACTGCATCTTCTTCGGACTCCCCCAGTGGCTACAGGTAGCCCGCGGAATGTCACCGATCAGCGCCGGGCTCTTCATGCTGCCCGTCGCTGCGGTCGGGATCTTCGCGACCATGTCCGCGTCCAGGGTGTACGGGAAATTCGGCGCACGGATCACCCTCCTGATCGGCACCGCCGCGTTGGCTGTCGGCGGGATTCTGATCGCCTTTGTCGAATCGAGTTCGACTCCCCTTGTGGCACTCCTGCTGATTGCGGCGATCCTGGGCATTCCCAACGGCTTCAACAACATGGGAAACCAGAACCTGATCAACTCGGTGACCACCTCCGCCGACGTCGGAACTGCGATCGGTCTGTACCGAACAATCCAGTACATCGGCGCCAACCTTGCGGCCGTCGTCATCGAGTTGACCATGCGCGGAACCATCGACGACGCGGGTCTGCATCGCACTGGCGGGACCATCGCCGTCATCGGAATTGCCCTTCTGGTGGGGGTGGTGTTTTCACGGACTCTGCGGTCCCGTTAGACTCTGCGCCGCGCCCCTATAGCTCAGTTGGTAGAGCTACGGACTTTTAATCCGCAGGTCGTAGGTTCGAGTCCTACTGGGGGCACAAATGCAGACCCGGCGCCTCATTCGGAGGCGCCGGGTCTTGTGCATTCGTGCCACATCGATTCGTGCCACATGAATGCATCAGCAGGTCATCGAAGCAGGAACTCGAGGGTCACGCGCTCGAATGCCTCCTTGGCTTCGATCATCACCCAGTGCCCGCAGTTCGGAAATACATGCAGTTCGGCGTTCGGAATCAGTCGCATCGGAATCATCGGCATGTCCGGTGGACACTGCCGATCATCGAGTCCCCATGTCAGCAAGGTCGGGCATTGCACCTTGTGCATCATCGACCAGTACGGCGGCACATCCGAGTTGGACATCATCTGCTGCTGAGCGGCAAAGGCTTTGGATCCGTACATCGCGGTCAATGCCTGGTGCGAGGCCGGATCGTTGGCCGTTTGCCATCGTTCCTCGATCCGCTCCTCGGTGATCACGGATCTGTCGTAAACCATGCACTCGAGCCAGCGAACCAACTTCTCACGGCTGGGAGCGTCGGCGAACTACTGGAGGAGACGCGTACCTTCGCTCGGGTTCTGACTGAAGATGTTCGGGCCCACGCCTCCGATGGTGACCAATCTGCGGACGCGGTCAGGGAACCTCATCGCGACGTTGACCCCGACAACTCCGCCCATCGAATTGCCGATCATCGCAGCGGATTCGATTCCCAGCGCATCCATGAATCGAACCACCGCCGAGGTTGCCGTGAGAACTGGATGACCGTCGACGGCATCGCTCACGCCGAACCCCGGGAACTCCAGGAGGTAGCAGTGGAAGTGCTTTGCGAACACCTCGAGGTTCCCCCGGTAATTCCGCCATCCACTCACGCCGATCCCGGAGCCGTGCAACAGGATCAACGGCGGACCATCGCCCGCCTCGTGATAGCGCAAAGTCCCCTTGTCAGTAGCGACTTCGCGTTTGGTCCCTTCGTAAGTCACGTCCATACCGCAAGATTAGAACGTGTTACAGATTTGCGACGGCTGATTGCGGAACTTCGCAATCACTGTCAGAAGCATCCCCCGCTGCCTCGACGCCCACTGCGATTCGTGGACTTCTGCTCGCTCGGTTTCGACTTCCCTGTCCCGGCCTTCACACACCGGTTGGGGCGCCGCACCTGCTCGAAGTGCCCGGCGCTCACCACATGACCGGCCACGCTGACCTTGACCGGCGCATCCGCGCGGGCGGTTCCGACTTGCGCCGATCCCAACGTCAGGGCGCAAGCAGCCACAACGACCAGCGCTACCTTCTTCGAGATCTTCATATGCACGGCCACTTCGACACGGGTCCACTCCAGATGCTGAACAGGTGCGCGCACCGAAGGAACACGCTCGGCGTCGACGATATTCAGTCAGGGTGGCCGGCCGCGATCCTTTTGCTCACCAGCATCTGAACAGTCGACGACAAAAGTTTTGGCGGCACGTCAACATCCCGAGGGCGTCAACGAGCCGACGCCCAACGTACGCACCGTTACTGAGAAATCCGTAAATCCGGGCAACCACACAGCGACGGGCGTGGACGTTCGCGTTTGGACTCGCTAAGCCACAATCAAACGCCGAACCGCCTCGACTGCCGCCTCCCGACGTCGAGGGATGGAACGAGACGACTTGAGCGCGAGCATCCGGGCGATATCCGTGATCAGCAGGATCAACTCCGTGGGATTCCACGCGGGGTCGATGTGCCCCTCGAGCTGCCCCTTGCGGATTTCCGCAACTTTAGGCCGGAAGGTCTTGCTTCGTATGTCGTCCTCGCTCATGACGTCCGGCGCTTCGAGATCCGCCCATTGCTGCAATCGGGCGTTCTCGGGATGGGCAACGTAGTTGTCGAAGAGGCGACCTGCATAGCCCGGCAAGTCGTCACCTCGAAGTGCTGTCTCCGCTGTTGTTTCGGACGTCCACTGTTCGGTCACGGCAGCGAACAACTCTTCCTTGCTTGCGAAGTACGCATAGAGACGGTCTTTGCTGGCACGCGCTTGCGCGGCGATCCGATTGATCCGCGCGCCGGCCAGCCCGTACGTGGCAAATTCGTCCTTTGCGGCCGCCAGAATGCGGTCCCTCGTAGCTTCCCCTGCTGAGCGCATGTTCACAGCCTAGAACGAATCGACCGTTGCCGAACCATCCGGTTCGGCGTAGCGTGCAGAGTTGACGAACAATTTGGTTCGCGAACAAGTCGTGCCACTTACCGTCAACTCGAGGAGAGACATGAATCTCGACGAAGCCCGAACTGCTTTCGCCCGGCTCCGTGCTGCGGAAAGTGGTGTATCACCAGCAGAACTCGACGAAGTGTGGGCCGCGCTGGAAACCGTCGCCGCCGAAGAAATCCTCGGCGAGTGGAAGGGTGACGACTTCGCCACCGGTCACCGTCTTCACGAAAAGCTGTTCGCGAGCCGTTGGTACGGCAAGACCTTCAACTCGGTCGAGGACGCCAAGCCGTTGATCTGCCGAGACGAAGACGGCAACCTCTACTCCGACGTCAAGAGCGGCAATGGCGAGGCAAGTCTGTGGAACATCGAGTTTCGTGGCGAAGTCACGGCGACGATGGTCTACGACGGCGCGCCGATCTTCGACCATTTCAAGAAAGTCGACGATTCGACGCTCATGGGCATCATGAACGGAAAATCGGCGTTGGTTCTCGACGGCGGACAGCACTACTACTTCCTGCTCGAGCGAGCGTGATTCGCGCCGAACAGAATTCGACGTCCGCCATGCAGATGACAGCGGCGCTCTCACACGGCCCGCACTCCCCCTTCACACTCGACACCGTCGAGATCGACGAACCCCGCGCAGACGAGATCCTGGTTCGCATCGTCGCGACCGGCCTGTGCCACACAGATCTGTTCACGAAGTCGGTGCTGCCGGAACGACTCGGCCCCTGCGTGTTCGGGCACGAAGGGGCGGGGGTGGTCGAGGCCGTCGGCTCGGCGATCGACAAGGTCGTGCCCGGCGATCACGTGTTGTTGAGCTATCGCAGTTGCGGTGCGTGCAGGCAATGTCTCAGCGGTCATCGGGCGTACTGCGAAAGCTCACACGCGCTCAACAGCTCTGGCGCACGCACCGACGGCTCGACGCCGATCCGGCGAGACGGAACCCCGCTACGGTCCGCCTTCTTCGGCCAGTCCAGCTTCGCGGAATACGTCATCGCCTCTGCCGACAACACCGTCGTCGTCGATCCTGCGGTGGACCTGACCGTCGCGGCTCCCCTCGGCTACGGATTTCAAACCGGCGCGGGTGCAGTGCTGAATCTACCTCGCCCCGAGCCCGACTCGACGTTTGCCGTTTTCGGGGCAGGCAGCGTCGGACTCGCAGCGCTGCTGGCGGCGAGGGCTGCCGGCGTTTCCACCCTGGTCGCCGTGGACCCCGTTGCGCAGCGGCGCGAACTCGCCGAGGAATTCGGCGCCGTCACTGTCGATCCGACCACCGAGGACGCGGTCGAAGCAGTACGCGCCGCCACCGACGGAGGTTCGACACATTCCCTCGACACCACCGGAATCGGCTCCGTGATCAATCAAGCCGTCACATCACTTCGAGCACGGGGAACACTGGCGGTAGTCGGACTCGGAGCGTCCACGGTCGAGATGAACATGGCCGACATCATGCTGAGCGGAAAGACAATTCGAGGATGCATCGAAGGAGAGTCGGAAGTCTCGACGTTCATCCCCGAACTCGTCGAGCTCTTCACTGGTGGCCGGTTTCCGATCGACCGCTTGGTGACGCGCTACGCCTTCTCCGACATCAACAAAGCCGTCGAAGATCAAGCGTCGGGGCGCGTCATCAAACCCGTTCTCGTGTGGTGAGGGGCGAAATGTCTCATTCGTCGACCCGACGGAATTCGCCCTAGACTGCGCTCCTGCACTAGACGTCGGAGCAAGGTGGGGACGATGACAGAACACACCAGTACGGGCGCGGGCCACGGCCGGGCCGTTATGCCGATCATCCGGATGCGCGCACGCAGCCGCGACGAGAACCATCGCGCATCGACACCACTCGAACTGTTCTTCGACCTGTGTTTCGTGGTTGCAGCCGCACAGGCCGGAGTTCAACTGGTGCATGCTGTTGCCGAGGGCCACTACGCCGACGGCATCGCCGGCTATATGTTCGTCTTCTTCGCGCTGTGGTGGGCGTGGGTGAACTTCACCTGGTTCGCGTCTGCCTACGACACGGACGACGTCCCCTACCGGGTCGCGACCTTCGTACAGATTTGTGGCGTGCTCGTCTTCGCCGCGGGAATCCCCGACGCATTCGACGGAACCGACCGTACGACGGCCATCGTCGGCTACCTCATCATGCGAATTGCGCTCACCTGCCAATGGCTTCGAGCCGCCAGCGGTGAATCCGGTGCAGCGCGAACCACTGCTCTGCAATATGCCGCCGGGCTCGTGATCGTCCAGGCCGGCTGGATCGTGCTGCTCCTGATGTCGGCGTCGGCGTGGATTCCGGGCTTCTTCGTTCTCATGATCGCCGAACTCGCGGTGCCGGCGATCGCCGAACGCAACCACCAGACGCCGTCGCACCCGCATCACATCGCCGAACGCTACGGCCTCTTCACCATCATCATGCTCGGCGAAACCATCGCTGCCGCGACCATCGCGGTCCAATCCGGCATCCGGGATTTCGACGCCGCCGATCTACTGATTCCGATTGCCGTCGGCGGAGTTCTGATCGTGTTCTCCGCGTTGTGGATCTACTTCGCCGTCCCGATCCACGAGTACCTCGCAGACCAGGGCAATCGCGCCGTCCTGTTGTGGGGATACGGGCACTACTTCGTATTCGGATCCGCTGCGGCCATCGGCGCCGGCATCGAAGTAGCCGTCGAGGAAGCAGTTGGCGAAGCGCACATTTCGACGTTCGCAGCATCTGCCGCGGTCACGATTCCGGCCGCGATGTTCCTGATCTTCGTGTGGCTCATGCATTCACGCCACTTCAAGCGCGACAGGATCGAGCAGGCCGTTCTACCGGTGAGCGCAATCCTGGTTCTCGCCTGCACATTTGCCGGACACTGGGCGGTCCCGCTCGCCGGACTGGTGGCGGCGGGAACCGTCGGAGTCGGTGTCGGCCTGAGTACTCGGTCGAAGAGCTGACTCAGATTTCCGGAGCCGGAGCCTCGCCCTTGCTCTGCGGCTCGTGCTGCTTGAGCTCACCGCGCATCTTGTCGAGATCCTTTCCACGCTTTTTGTACATGTAGCCGAGCGCGACAAGTCCAAGGAACAACGCAACGCCCAGGACGGCACCGACAACGGATGCTCCGCGGAATCCGGGGCCGTCGACGTCGAGGATCCGCTCGCCCGCATGCGCAGCGTTGTTGTTGCCGAGAACAACTGTCAGAGAGAGCAGATTCGGCAGCGCGAAGATCACACCCAACGCGAGAGCCGTGATCTGCATGATTCGAGCATGCTTGCGCTTGCGCACCTGCCAGACCGCCCGGAAGAAGATGAGCGGGACCAGGGTGCACACGAGACCGAACAGCAGCCCCCACGCGATTCCGGCGCTGAAACTGCCGTTCGCCAACGACGCAATGCGCTGCGCCCACCAACGCGGAAGGAAGGCGGCAAGGATGAAGTAAGCGATGACCAGGACCACCGCCATCACTGCGATCCCGATGGCCTTCTTCGCCCACGGCGGCATGCCCGGTTTTGCGG
The DNA here is from genome assembly GCF_029269915.1 of Rhodococcus sp. C3V. Taxonomy (NCBI): domain Bacteria; kingdom Bacillati; phylum Actinomycetota; class Actinomycetes; order Mycobacteriales; family Nocardiaceae; genus Rhodococcus; species Rhodococcus sp. C3V. Next base: position 586,195 of record NZ_JARJBE010000001.1, on the reverse strand, counting down.
TGGCCGGTGAAGTTTCCGGTGTCGTCATGACAATTCCTCGTCTAGTCGGCGTCTGTACTGACGAATCTATCCGTTACGGGCGTTCCTCATCCGCATCGAGAACGATCCGGGCAAGCCGCTTCGGCGCAACGAGGGTGAACGAGGTGTAGATCCACTCCTCCAGTTGCGACCATTTCTCCTCGGAAACGTCGGTGCCGATGTCGAGTGCAACCCACCCGTGTCGACCGAGTCCGTAGCCCGCAGCACTTGCGCCTGGTTCGGTGGCCACCACCGCTTCGGCTTCCTCCTTGCTCAGCTTGACGGTCAAGGAGGTGGCTTCGAGGTTGCAGAACACGAAGTTCTTGCCGCGGACCCGGAACGTCGGGTGGCCGTCCCACGCTTCGATGTCGACGCGCTCCGCTTCCGGCAGCGACAGCGAGATCTCTTCGAGTCGACGCATGTTGTCGGGCATGGAGACGATTCTGCACGCCCGATACCGAGCTTGACACCCGCGACACAGCTAGGCTCGGCGACGACCGCGTCACCGAACTCCGAACACAGGGAGACTGGCATGCGCACGTTAGTTCATCTCGTTCTGCTCATTTGTGGAATCGCCGTTGCCGTCGGCTCGTTCATGTACGTACTGGCCGGGGTCAAACCCGACAACGTTCGCCTCGAGGACCTGCGGGACGGCTTTCCGGCCGGGTGGGCAATCGAGCAACTCGGCGATCAGTCCGTGACCTTCTACCGGTCGATGGCGATACTTCTGCTCGCCGCCGCCGTATTGATTCTGATCGCCGCATTGTTCGGTTCTCGCATCGCAGCATGGATCGGAATTATCGTGGGATTGGGGACTCTTGGCACGTTCTACTACCGCGTGAACGATCAGTTCGACAATGTCATCAGGGAAAACTACTCCACGATCCTGACAAATCAGACAGGATTCATTCTGACGGCCGGCGGACTGATTCTCGCTCTCCTAGCGTGCCTGGTCCCCCGCGAGAAGACCCGAGCCTGACCGCTCGGCAACCGGAGGGTTACCGTCGACGCCGACATTCACTAGTGTCTGCAACAGCCGGGTACTGACGAGTAGTACCCCAGAAGAGGTAGGGCATCAATGGCATCGCTTGACGACCTTCTATCCCAGATCCCCATCGACCAGATCGCGCAGCAACTCGGCGTCGACCAGGCAACTGCCGAATCGGCGGTCAAGACTGCACTTCCGACCCTCGTCGGTGGCCTCGGCGCCAACGCGCAGGATCCCGCCGGTGCAGCCTCGCTGGAAAGCGCGTTGCAGTCTCACGCCGACACCAGCCTTCTCGACGACGGCGTCGACATCAGCAAAGTCGACACCGCTGACGGTCAGAAGATCGTCTCGAACATCTTCGGCGGCAACACCGATCAGGTCGCCAGCGCACTGGGCGGTGTCGGTGGCGGCGGTGGAAACGATCTGGTGAAGCAGTTGCTGCCGATCCTCGCTCCCATCGTCCTGGCCTACCTCGCCAAGCAGTTCACCGGTGGCGGTGCCGGCGCGCAGACTCAGGCCTCCGGTGGCGGCGGGCTCGGGGATCTCCTCGGCGGAATTCTCGGCGGCGGCGGCAATTCCGGCGGCGGCATCGGCGGCGCACTCGGCGGCATCCTGGGTGGATCCGGTGGCGGCGGCCTCGGAGACCTGCTCGGCGGCCTCCTCGGCGGCGGCAAGAAGTAAGACGCTCGACAGAACGCACTGCGGCGATCCCGTTCGGGGTCGCCGCAGTGCTCTGTTCAGTCAATCGTCGAAGATCGAAACATCCTCAGTGACAAGGCAAACGCAACCAACAGCAGCGCGCCCACAAAAGTACTGACCCCGACCCAACCGCCACCCGCGTATGCAAGACCCGCGAGGGCGCCCGCCACGGACGAACCCGCGTAGTAGGCAAACAGATACAACGCCGACGCCTCGGCCCGGTGATCGGTAGCGATCAGCCCCACCCAACCGCTGGCCACCGAATGCGCGGCGAAGAATCCTCCGGTGAAGAGCAGCATCCCCACGAGCGTCAACGCCAGATTGTCCGGAACGGTCAGTGCCAGGCCGATACCGATGACGACAACCGACCCGAGCAGCACGCTGCGCCTACCCAGTCGGTCAGAGGCCCCGCCGGCTACCGCCGAGGTGAAAGTTCCGGCAAGGTAGAAAAGGAACACCAGGCCCACAAGCGCTTCAGGAAGGCCGAAAGGTGCTGCCGTGAGCCGAAACCCGAGGAAGTTGTAAATCGACACGAAGCCGCCCATCAGGATGAATCCCAAAGCGAAGAGTGTTCGCAGCGACGGGTTCGCAAGGTGGCGTCGTAGATTCGACGCGATCGTGCGCGCCGATATCGGTTGCGGGCGAAAGAACTTCGACGCGGGAAGCCGCCGGATCATGTTGAGCGCGAACAATGCCGACAGCGCGGACGCAGTCAACAGCGCCCAACGCCACGTACTGAAATCGACGACGGCCGACGGCACGAGCCGTCCGATCAGCCCACCGATCGTCGTGCCGGCGACGTACCTTCCCATCGCTGCACCGAGGTCCTTCCGATCGACCTCCTCGGCCAGATAGGCCATCGCCACCGCCGGGACACCGGCCAGAGCCAATCCTTGTGCTGCGCGTCCGACCAGCAGAACCTCGATCGTCGGACTCAGCGGCAGAAGTAAACCGATCACACAGGACGCCGACGCCGACGCGATCATCACCCGCGTGCGACCGAAGCGCTCGGAGAGCGCACTGGCCGGAATGATTGCCAACGCCAACATGCCCGTCGTCGCCGAGACGGACAGCGCAGACACCGCAGGCGAGACGTGGAAGTCTTCGGCGAACGCAGGCAGCAACGCCTGTGCCGCGTACATCGAGATGAACGTCGACAGCCCGGCCGCGAACAACGCAACGGTCACGGTTCGATATCCCGATGTTCCGCGGCGAAGCGGCATCACTTCGGATTCGATCACATTCTCGACAGTCACCACGTACCTCCAGGCATCACTTACCTCCGGCAAGAATCCTCCCGCCCCGACTTGGCAAAAGAAAATGCATAAACTTGGTGTTCTATATGCTCTGGGGGTATATAGATTGGGTTCGTGATGCTGACCGAAGACCTCGAATGGTTTGTCGTGCTCGCCGAAACCCAACAGGTGACCGCTACCGCGGATCTGACTCACCTGTCGCAGCCGACCCTTTCGCGCAAACTCGCTCGCCTCGAACGACAGATCGGCGTGACACTCTTCGACCGTCAGGGACGCCGACTCGAACTGAACCGGTACGGCGAGATCCTCTATCGACATGCTCGCATCGCACTGCGTGCCCTCGACGCCGCGCAGACCGAAATCCAGTCGCTGGCGAGCCCCGAGAGCGGCACGGTCCGACTCGACTTCCTCCACTCGTTCGGCACCTGGTTGGTGCCGCACATGCTGCGCGGATACCGCGTCGAGTATCCCGGAGTGCGATTCGAACTGCATCAGGACAGCGCGCAGTTCCTGGTCGACAGAATCGCCGCCGGCACGTCCGACCTGGCCGTCGTCTCGCCTCAGCCGCGCGATCCGCAGGTGGCGTGGATGCAGATCGCCCAGCAGTCACTGGCATTGGCTGTTCCGGCTGATCATCGCTTTGCGAAGTTGCATTCGGTCGAGCTTGCGGACGCGGCCGACGAACCGTTCATCGGTATGCATCCGAACTTCGGGATGCGAAGAATTCTCGATGAACTGTGCGCGGCCGCAGGATTCACTCCGAATTTCGTCTTCGAGAGCAGCGAGCTGGCAACGGTCGGCGGACTGGTCTCCGCGTCCTTCGGTGTCTCGGTCATGCCGGTTCAGGATCCACCGATCTGGGCCGAAGGAGTCGTCTATGTACCGATCGAAGGAGCACAGCGAAAAATAGGGCTGATCTGGTCGAAGAGTCGCAAGCTGTCCGATCCCGCCCGGACGTTCCGCGACTACGTCGAAAGAACGACTTGGTAGTGAAAGTGCCCCCGGATAACTACGGATCGGTAACATCCCTCGAGGGGAGCAATTTTCATGCCATTCTTTTCAAACCTACGGTGCCGTAGGCTGGGGCGAAGTCGCGCATTCACTCAACATGGAGGCAAGAAATGACGAGGATTCTGACGCAGCTGGAGCTGCTACAAGAGCTGCAGCCGGTTGCCGAGGAGAACGTCAACCGCCACATCTCCATGGCCAAGGAATGGCATCCACACGACTACGTTCCGTGGGACGAGGGCCGTAACTTCGCAGCCATGGGCGGCGAAGACTGGAGTCTCGAACAGTCACAACTCGGCGAGGTAGCTCGCGCCGCGATGATCACCAACCTGCTCACCGAGGACAACCTGCCGTCGTACCACCGTGAGATCGCCGAGAACTTTTCGCAGGACGGTGCCTGGGGAACGTGGGTCGGCCGGTGGACCGCCGAGGAGAACCGCCACGGCATCGTGATGCGTGACTACCTCGTCGTCACGCGCGCAGTCGACCCCGTCGAGCTCGAGCGCTTCCGCATGGAACACATGACAAACGGTTACAGCGCACCCATCGACGAGGGCGACGCCGGCCTGCTGCACTCGGTCGCCTACGTGACCTTCCAGGAACTCGCGACGCGCGTCAGCCACCGCAACACCGGCAAGGCCTGCGACGAGCCGATTGCCGACAAGATGCTTCAGCGCATCGCCGCCGACGAGAACCTGCACATGATTTTCTACCGCAACATCTGCGCCGCCGCGCTCGATCTTGCTCCCGATCAGGCGCTCAAGGCTGTGGCGAACATCGTCCAGAACTTCCAGATGCCCGGTGCCGGCATGCCGAACTTCCGCCGCAACGGCGCCCTCATGGCCAAGCACGGCATCTACGACCTTCGCCAGCACCTCGACGAGGTCGTCTGGCCTGTCCTGCGTAAGTGGAACATCTTCGAGCGCAACGATTTCAGCGCCGAAGGCGAGAACACGCGCGAAGAGTTGGCGGCCTTCCTCGAGACACTCGCCGCCAACGCGACGAAGTTCGAGGAACAGCGCGATCGCATGCTCGCACGCGAAGCCGCCAAGCGCGAACAGCAGGCTTCTTAGTTTCACCAGCTATTCTGTGCCCGGTACCGGATTCGGTACCGGGCACTTCCAATTGTCACAAGTATTTGTTCAGAGGTAGACATGTCATCCCTTCGTATCGGTTCACTCGAGCTGCACAGCCCCGTGGTCCTCGCACCCATGGCGGGCGTCACCAACGTCGCCTTCCGCACGCTGTGCCGTGAACTCGAACTCGAACGTGCAGGCAGCACGTCCGGGCTCTACGTCTGCGAGATGGTCACCGCCCGCGCGCTCGTCGAACGCCAACCCGCCACGATGCACATGACCACGTTCGGTCCGACCGAAACGCCCAGGTCGCTGCAGCTGTACACCGTCGACCCGGATACGACTTACGCCGCGGCCAAGATGATCGTCGACGAGAACATGGCCGATCACATCGACATGAACTTCGGCTGCCCGGTACCCAAGGTGACCCGCAAGGGCGGCGGATCGGCGCTACCGTACAAGCGTCGACTGTTCGGTCAGATCGTCGCGGCAGCCGTGCGCGCCACCGAAGGCACCGACATTCCGGTCACCGTCAAGATGCGCGTCGGCATCGACCCCGAACATCACACGCACCTCGACGCAGGCCGGATCGCCGCAGCTGAAGGCGCCGCTGCCGTCGCACTTCACGCACGTACCGCGTCGCAGCGCTACTCCGGCACTGCTGACTGGAACGAGATCACGCGCCTCAAGGAACACGTCACCGACGTGCCGATCCTCGGCAACGGCGACATCTTCGACGCCTCGGATGCTGCCCGCATGATGAACGAGACCGGCTGCGACGGCGTCGTCGTCGGACGCGGCTGCCTCGGACGGCCATGGCTGTTCGCGGAACTCAGCGCAGCTCTCAACGGACAACAGATCGCCACGCCGCCGACGCTCGGCGAAGTCACCAAGATCATCGCCCGTCACGCCCAACTGCTCGCCGCACATCACGGTGAAATGAAGGGTCTGCGCGAACTTCGCAAGCACGTCTCCTGGTACATGCGTGGGTTCCCGGTCGGATCGGATCTGCGGGTCTCGATGGCTCTGGTCAGCACGTTGTCCGAACTGGACGATCTGCTCGGACAGCTCGACCACGACGTCCCGTTCCCCAAGGACGCCGAAGGCCCGCGCGGACGCCAAGGCTCACCCGGTCAGGTAGCACTCCCGGAAGGTTGGCTCGACGATCCCGAAGACGACCTTGTGCCGGTGGGAGCTGACATGATGCACTCTGGTGGCTAGCGAAAACACGCCGTCGGATTACTCACATCACTTTCTGAGTGAAGCACTCAGGATTCACCAGTAATATGGCTCCAGCTTCGTCGACAACCGGTTGACGCCGGCATCTGAATGACGAGTTACTGACAGTCGACGACGGGACAGGTTGCATCGGTGGGTGATGATCACGATTCGGGCCCACCTCCGCCCGAGAGCCGCGCCCCCTGGGAACGTCCGCTCGCAGACAAGCGCTTCCGCAACGCCCGACCGGACCAACCGGCAACGCCCCAGCGCCCTGCCACACCCCAGCGACCAACACCGCAACCACCCAGTCCCCCGGAGCGTCGCAGCAGTGGACGTACCGGGCGACGGGACTCGCCTCCGACCGACGACTCTGTTTCGGTCGCCGAGTTGGTCCGTCGGGTAGGCGACAAGAAGCCGCCACCAGCCCCGGCTACGCCGCCCAAGCCGGCGCCGAACAAATCCGTACCACCCAAGACTCAATCTTCAGCAGCGTCGTCGCCGCCCCCCGCCCGGCCGATTCCCGCCCGTCCGACCGTTCCGCCCGCCGCTGCGGACTGGATCACCGAAGAACATCCCGTCACCTCCGCAGTGCCGCGGGTAGTCGGTGACACCGGCGCCACTCGTCTGGCGCAAAGCAAGATTCGCCGCCGCCATCGCGCAAAAGTGATCGGCCGATCGGCAGTAGCGTTCCTGGCCGTCATGTCTCTCGCATTGACCGGCGTCGTGTGGGGCTATCTGCGCTCGGTCGAAGGCGGATTCGATCAGATTGCGGCACTCGACACCGAGTCCGACGACATCATCGACGCCGGTGGTCAACTCGGCGACGAGACGTACCTGATCATCGGCACCGATACCCGCGCCGGTGCGAGCGGTGAGATCGGCGCCGGAACCGTCGAAGACGCCGAAGGCGCCCGAGCCGACACGGTCATGCTGGTGAACATTCCCGCCGACCGAAGCCGCGTCGTCGCCGTCTCCTTCCCGCGTGACCTCGACGTCGAACGTCCGATCTGTCAGGGATGGGACAACGACGCCGGCAAGTACACCAGCGAAACCTTCCCGGCAGCGAGCGGCGACAAACTCAATGCGACGTACGCACTCGGTGGCCCCAAATGCCTGGTCAAGGTCATCCAGAAGATGTCCGGCCTGAAAATCGGGCACTTCGTCGGAATGGACTTCGCCGGTTTCGAGCGCATGGTCGACACCGTCGGCGGTGTGAACGTCTGCTCCCCCGGACCGATCGAAGACGGCATCCTCGGAACCGTCCTCGCCTCCGGCGGCACGCAGATGCTCGACGGCCGTACCGCCCTCAACTACGTGCGTGCTCGCCACGTCGAAGCCGAGGGCAACGGCGACTACGGGCGCATCACCCGTCAGCAGAAGTTCCTGTCGGCGCTGCTCCGCTCGGCCCTGTCCAACCAGGTCCTCCTGAATCCGAGCAAGCTCAACGGATTCATCAACGCCTTCACCAGCGACACGTTCGTCGAAAACATCGACACCAAGTCACTGGTCACCCTCGGTCGCTCGCTCCAGAACGTCGACGCAGGCGCGGTCACGTTCTTGACGGTCCCCACGGACGGCACCAACGACTGGGGCAACGAGATTCCTCGCACGGACGAGATCAAGTCCCTCTTCCAGGCGATCATCGACGACGATCCGCTTCCGGGTGAAGAGCGCGAGGACACCACACCGTCGTCGACCAGTTCCACGACAACCGCTCCTACGTCCAGCACGCCGCCGGCCGCCACTTCCGTCGAGGCAATGAGCGCCTACAACATCGCGGTCGACGTCTCCAACGCCTCGGGAATCGCCGGGCAGGCCGCGACAATCGCCGACAGCCTCGCGGCCTACGGTTTCCAGATCTCCACAGTCGGTAACTTCAGCGCAGCCACCGGCCTGGCGAATGCCCAAGCGTCGACCACCGTCGTGCGCTACGCCGCAGGTTACGAGGCTGAAGCGGTGACCGTCGCGTCCTCGATTCCCGGCGCGGTTCTGGTTCTCGCTCCGAGCATGGGAGACATGATCGAGGTCGTCGTCGGAAGCAATTTCGCCGGCACCGTCGTCGCCCCCGCGGACCCGGGAACCATCCTGGCGGCAAATCCGACGTCGGTCGACACCAGCACCTCGACGGCTCTGCCCGCCGACATCGCCAGCGTCAACGCCGGCGACACCACCTGCGACTGACACGCGTTCATTCACCTTGCGTTCACCTGGTGCTTGTGACTTGGTCTTTCACGGCACGTAGGCTCTGACCTCATGCGCGTGGCTTACAACGAACAGATGACCGAGCTTGCAGACACGCTCGGCGAGATGGCAGGACTGGCAGGTGCCGCTATGGAGCGCGCCACCCAGTCCCTGCTCCAGGCAGACCTGTCCCTGGCAGAACAAGTAATCGGCGAACACGACAAGATCACCGAACTCAGCACCATCTGCGAGGAGCGCGCGTTTGCGTTGCTCGCCTTGCAGGCTCCCGTTGCCGGAGATCTGCGCTCGGTGGTCAGCGGAATCCAGATCGTCGCCGACATCGACCGCATGGGCGCACTCGCCCTGCACGTCGCCAAGATCGCGCGCCGCCGACATCCCAACCACGTGCTTCCTGAAGAGGTCAACGGCTACTTCGCCGAGATGGGACGCATCGCTGTCTCCATCGGTGCGGCCGCCAAGGTCGTCCTCGAGACCCGCGACCCCGAGCGCGCTGCCCGTCTGCGCGAAGAAGACGAAGCGATGGACGACCTCCACCGCCACCTCTTCACCGTCCTCATGGACCGTGAGTGGAAGCACGGCGTTGCCGCCGCAGTCGACGTCACGCTGCTCGGCCGCTTCTACGAGCGATTCGCCGACCACGCCGTCGAGGTCGGCCGACGTGTCATCTTCCTGGTGACCGGCAAGCTGCCCGAAGAGCCCGAAACCACCGAGAAGGTCGACAACCTCACCTCGTACCCGGATCTCTGAACCCAACCGTCCACGTGAGTAAAAGGCGGCCGCGCACTTGCGCGGCCGCCTTTCCTATTCAGTTCTCGTGCAACCAGGTTTCCAACGTGGGTCCTGCAGTTGTGGATCCCGGCGCGGGCAGCAACGCCCCACCCTTCATCGCCTTACCCGCTCCCGGCATCGAGATCGGGATCAGCCACTTACGTCGGCCACGGTATTTCAAGATCTCGCGCGTCATGGCCGGGATCTCGAGGACCTCGGGCCCGGCCAGGTCCGGAGCCCTCCCGGTCGGACCGTTCTGAGCGCAGGTCACGAGCGCCTCGGCAACGGTCTTCGCTGCCACCGGTTGTGACCGCATCCGAGGAACCATCGCGATCGGCCCCAGTCCGAACAGCGCGATCGTCTTCTCGCCGAACTCGAACCACTGAGTGGATCGCAGGATCGTGAAAGGAATACTCGACGCTTCCACCGCGCGTTCCTGCGCAGCCTTCCCCTGGTAGTAACCGAAGGACTTCAATCGCGGATCGTCGCAGTTCACGATCGAGAGCAGCACGTGATGCTTAACGCCTGCTCTGGCTTCGGCCGCGGCGATGTTCTTCGCTGCCGTCTCGAAGAACTCGATTGCCTTCTTGGCACTGTTGGTGACGTGATCACTCACGTCGACGACCACGTCGGCACCGACAAATGCTTCGTCCAACCCCGCACCCGTGGAGATGTCTACTCCCGTCGATCGAGCGGCGGCGACGACGTCATGGCCCCCGATTTTCGCCTGCTCGACGACCAGCTTTCCCATCTGGCCGGTTCCGCCCAGAACAACAATTCGCATGATGCCTCCGTCAAACCCGTGCGCCCGGCTCTCTTCGGCCTGGTCACATACTGGACGACGCAGCCTCCCGAGGTGTGACGGTCGGGCGAATCAGTCGCTGTACTTCTGCGAAACCCGCCCACGCCACCGCGACCAGATCGGATCCAACGCTGCGCTCGCCTCGTGTGCGTGATCGGCCACGGCCCGTGCCAGCATCCCTGCTCCCGCCAGCGGCGTCACGTGCCCTTCGACGTCGTCGGAAGTCTTGATCCCCAACAGCATGGTCGTACCGAGCACGCGATGGCCACCGAGAATTCCCGGCAGCGAACGGCCCGGCACGCTACGCAGGTCGAGAGTTTCCACGAGCAGCGCGTCACCGTCGACGGTAATGCGCTGATCCGAGCGAAGGGCACCGCCGGTTTCGCCGGTCCGGCCGAACACGATCATCTCGTCGAGCAGCGCAACCGCATCGGATTCCAGTGAAATATCCACGCGCCTGGTCACATCCGCGCCGCCCGCGACGACAAACGGTGCCGCGCGCCAGATCAGCGCCGCACCGGCGCCGACGCTCGCCGAAGCCGACCACGACGCCCGGCCGCCACGCGCGTTGTACGCGACGGTCCCCGACGGCTCGATCACCTCGAGGCACGTACCCGGAGCAACTACGAATTCGATACGCAGGTCGTCGCCGGCCAGCAGCGTTGCACTGTGGCCTACCAAGGCAATTCGCACGGTGAGCCCGCGAGCGTCGACGAACCGCGGGGCCAGGAAGTCGCCCGAGATCAGCTCTCGCGCAACAGCGGTGTCACCCACTCTCTCGACGACGACCCGCGTAGCTCCAGTGCGCATCAGTGAGCGTGAGAGTGGCTGTGCCCGTGACCGTGACCGTGGTCTTCTTCATCGGCATGGAAGTGCGGCGCCATCGGCCCCGGATCCTGCGGGGTGTGACTACCCGCGCGATGAGATGCGATGACCTGGCGGAGCCACGCACTGAGCTGGTCGATCGTTGAGTGATCCTTCTGGCTGAGCGCGAGAACGGGAAGTCCGTCACGCGCGGCCGTGGCATCGGCAACCATCTGGACCGCGTCGACGTCGACGTACGGGGCCAGGTCGATCTTGTTGACCACCAACAGATCTGCCCGCTCGATTCCGGGACCGCCCTTGCGTGCGACGTCTCCGCCGCCCGCGACGTCGATGCAGAAGATCTGGGCGTCGACCAGTGCCGGGCTGAACGTGGCGGTCAGATTGTCACCGCCGCTTTCCACGATCACCATGTCGAGGGGATGGAACTGACGCTCGAGGTCTTCGACCGCAATGAGATTCGGCGTCACGTCGTCACGGATGGCCGTGTGCGGGCACGCTCCGGTCTCGACTGCGACGATGCGCTCGATCGGAAGTACGTTGGCCGCGCGCAACAGTCGCGCGTCCTCGTCGGTGTAGATGTCGTTGGTGACCACCGCGATCTCGTACTCCGCCGCGAGTTCGCGGCAGATGGTGGCGATGAGGGTGCTTTTGCCGGTGCCGACGGGGCCGGCAACGCCGAGCCTCAAACCTCTTGCAGCAGTGGTGGTGTTGTTCAGGTTGTCAAGCACGGAAAATCCTCCTGGATCGAGCGTGGTGTTCGAGTGACCATTGTTCGACCAACGGCCCTGTTGTTGCGGGTATATCTGCGACGCCCTCGACGGCTACGGCAGCCGCGGCGACGGTTTCGATGGTCGGGGCTGCTCGGAGCAACCATTCGACCGGTTCTGCCGGATCCACCGGCAGTAGCTTCAATGCCGCCGACGCCACCGTTTGGGCGTCGTCGTACAAACAAGATCTGGCTGCCTGTAGGTCGTCCATCCCCGAGGCCGCCGTGAAGACGCCCAACGCGAGCGGACGCATCGGATGCCCAGGCAGCGCCATGAGCATCTGCACCGCGGGGTGCTGCGGCCACAATCGCGACGCCAGTCTCGCCAGCCCACGGCCGAGCTGAATCGACGCCTCACGCAGCGGTGCGCTGGGAGTCCGAGCGAGCAGTTCCCTCGAGATGTCCTCGAGTTCGCCTGCACTACCCTCACTTACGGCCCAGCGGCGCGTGACCACCGTTGAAGCGGCCTCGACAAGTCCGACTGTTTCGAGTCGACCGCGAATGAAGTCAGGGACCTGACTCTGCAGGAGTCCGCCCGCCAGTGCCGGTTCCAACCCCGACGAGTGCGCGTGACCGCCGGTAGGCAGACGCCCGTCTGCCAAGAGCATCGATGCTATCTCGGCAGACGCCGTCTCGATCGACATGGTTTCAGAACAGCATGTAGCGCTGAGCCATCGGCACCACGTCAACGGGGTTGGGCGCGATCAGGTCGCCGTTGACCTTGATGGCAAACGTCTCCGGATCGACGTCGATGGACGGCAGCGCCGTGTTGTTCGGCATATCCGCCTTGGTGAGGTGCCTCGTCGGACGAACACCGGTAAGGGTGCGCGTGAGACCGAGACGGTCGGCCAGACCGTCCTCGATGGCCATCGGAGAGACGAACGTCGTGGACAGGTGTGGGGCCGATCCCGGAGTCGCCGCGATGGCCGGGCGAACGAACACCGGCTGCGGGGTCGGGATAGCAGCATTCGGATCACCAAGCGGCGCAGCAACTATCGCCCCGCCCTTGATCACGGCAGAAGGACGGACTCCGAAGAACGCGGGATCCCACAGCACCAGGTCCGCCATCTTCCCGGCCTCGACCGAGCCGATCTCGTGATCGATACCGTGCGCCACCGCGGGGCAGATCGTGTACTTGGCGACGTAACGCCGCGCACGCTCGTTGTCGGCCGGCATGCTGGTGCCCAGCTTGCCGTACTGGGCCTTCATGACGTGAGCCACCTGCCATGTCCGCAGGGTCACCTCACCGATACGGCCCATCGCTTGGGCGTCGGACGAGGTGATCGAGATGGCTCCGATGTCGTGCAGAAAGTCTTCTGCTGCAATCGTTGTCGGCCGGATCCGGGACTCGGCAAAGGCAAGATCCTCCGGAACCCGGGGATTGAGCGCATGACACACGATGAGCATGTCGAGGTGCTCGGCAACCGTGTTGACGGTATGCGGCAACGTCGGATTGGTCGATGCCGGAAGAACGTTCGGCTCACCTGCCGTCACGATGATGTCCGGTGCGTGCCCACCGCCGGCGCCTTCCGCATGGAACACGTGGATCCCGCGTCCGGCGATCGCATCCAAAGTGTGCTGTACGTAACCGGTTTCGTTGAGGCTGTCGGCGTGCAGCGCTACCTGGAGGCCGAACTCGTCGGCTGCGCGCAGAGCTGCGTCGATCGCAGCCGGAGTGGAACCCCAGTCCTCGTGGACCTTGAATCCGCCTGCGCCGGCGAGAGCTTCCTGACGCATGGCCTCATGGCTGACGGTGCTGCCCTTGCCGAGAAGAAGGACGTTGAGCGGGATGTGGTCGAGGGCGCGGTGCATCATCGTCAGCGACCAGGCGCCGGGCGTGACAGTGGTTGCCTTGCTTCCTTCGGTGGGGCCCGTTCCGCCGCCCGCCACGGTCGTCGTACCAGTGGCGAGTGCTTCCATCATCTCGACTTCACTGAGGAAGTGCACGTGAGTGTCGATCGCACCCGCGGTGAGGATCTTTCCCTCACCGGCGATCACGTCGGTGCTCGGCCCGATGAGCAACTTGGGGTGCACGCCATCCATGATGTCGGGGTTACCGGACTTGCCGATCGCAACGATGCGTCCGTCGCGAATTCCGACGTCTGCCCGGACGATTCCCCAGTGATCGAGAATCACCGTGTTGGTGATGACGACGTCGAGAGCGCCCTGGTCGCGAGTGGTCAGGCCCTGGCCCATCGACTCGCGGATGCTCTTACCGCCGCCGAAGACCATCTCGTCGCCGGTCGCGGTGTAGTCGTGCTCGATCTCGATCCACAGATCTGTGTCGGCCAAACGGATCTGGTCGCCTGCGGTCGGGCCGTACAGGGAGGCGTAGCCGCGTCGATCGATCCTGCTCATTCGGCTGTCCTCTCAACTGTCGTCGCGGCGTCGTCCGGTGAATCCGCCTCGACTGGAACATCACTCACACGCACGTTCACCGAGGACGCTCGCAAAGGTTCTTCGACCTCGACGCCGGGCGTGCCGAACGGCATGACGGTCTTGGGCTCGCGCGCATGTGTCGGTAGGTCTTCGTCCGGCACGATCTGCAGGCCCGGAACCCTTTTGAGTCCGCCGAGCGCGATCAGTGTCACCGTTCTGCTGACCCCGGGTTCGAACCGAACCGACGTTCCCGAGGGGATGTCGAGCCGGAAGCCGTCTGCCGCTTCGCGATCGAAGGTCAACGCCGGGTTGGCCGCGGGAAGGTGGAGATGTGAACCGATCTGAATGGGGCGATCGCCGTCGTTGACGACGACCATCGTGATCTTCTCCGCGTCCGTGCCGAACTCGAGCGGTTCGGTGGACACACGTACTTCGCCGGGAATCATCGAATGGGCTCCGTCACGGTGACCAGCTTGCGACCGTCCGGGAAAGTGGCCTCCACCTGGACGTTTGCAATCATCTCGGGTACCCCTTCCATCACGTCGTCGCGGGTGAGCACTTGCCGACCGGCGTTCATCAGTTCCGCAACCGTCATTCCGTCACGCGCGCGCTCGAGAATCCAGCACGAGATCAGTGCCATCGCTTCGGGGTAGTTCAGCAGTACCCCGCGCTCGCGGCGGTCACGGGCGACCATGCCCGCGACGCTCAGGAGCAGCTTTTCGGTATCTGAAGGGGTGAGGTGCACTGACAAGCCCTTCCGGTTGTGAAACGACATCGATCGACAGCGTGCTGTCGGGCCGAGATTAGCATTGTCCGAAGCGTCGTCAGTATCCACGAGATTCACATCGTCGGCTACTTCAGCGCCCACTCGGCGCACTTGCGCTGCTCATCGAATTATTCGGGCGCCCAACGACGCTCAGCTCTGCGCACCGGAGTGGGAACTATCACCACAACCAAAAAGTTTCACCCCCGTCTCCTGTTGGAAACGGGGGCGAAACATGATCGTGCAGGGTTGATCCCGGGACCTATCCGAAGCGGCCGGAGATGTAGTCCTCGGTGGCCTTCTGCGTCGGGTTCGAGAAGATCTTCTCGGTGTCGTCGATCTCGACGAGCTGACCGGGCTTGCCGGTTGCCTCGAGGTTGAAGAATGCCGTCTGGTCACTCACACGCGCAGCCTGCTGCATGTTGTGCGTGACGATGACGATCGTGAAGTCCTTCTTCAGCTCGGTGATCAGGTCTTCGATCGCGAGAGTCGAGATCGGGTCGAGCGCGGAGCACGGCTCGTCCATGAGCAGGACGTCGGGCGAGACCGCGATGGCACGCGCGATGCACAGACGCTGCTGCTGACCGCCTGAGAGGCCGCCACCGGGCTTGTCGAGGCGATCCTTGACCTCGTTCCACAGGTTGGCACCGCGCAGCGAACGCTCGGCCACCTCGTCGAGCTTCTTCTTGCTGCGCTCGCCCTGCAACTTCAAGCCCGCGACGACGTTGTCCTTGATGGACATGGTCGGGAAGGGGTTGGGTCGCTGGAACACCATGCCGATGGTCTTGCGAACACCGACCGGATCGACGTTCGAGCCGTAGATGTCCTCGCCGTCGAGCAGCACCGAACCCTCGACGCGCGCACCGGGAATCACTTCGTGCATGCGATTGAGTGAACGGAGAACGGTGGACTTGCCGCAACCGGACGGGCCGATGAAGGCGGTGACGCTCCGGGGCGGGACGGACAGGCCCACATCGGCGACGGCGTGGAACTTGCCGTAGTAGATGTTGACGTCCTTGAGATCCAGACGCTTGGCCATTACCGGCTCCCTACTGAGTTGTTGACGCTGTTGAGTACGAACATGTTCCGAGGCCGCATCACTTACTTCTGACCTGTGAGAAGTGACCGATCAGCTTCGCGACGATGTTGAGGATCGCGATCAGCAGGATCAGGGTCAGTGCTGCGCCCCAGATGCGGTTGGTGCCGGCGTCGGTGGGGTTGTTCATCTCGGCGACCATGACGGAAGGCAGTGTGCCCATTTCGCCGTTGAACAGGTCGAAGTTGATGAACGGTGCGTAGCCGACGAGGATCAGCAGCGGTGCGGTCTCACCGAGCACGCGGGCCAGGGCCAGCATGACGCCGGTGATGATGCCGGGAAGTGCCGTCGGCAGAACGATTTTCGAGATGGTCTTCCACTTCGGCACACCGAGCGCGTACGACGCCTCTCGCAGATCCATCGGGACGATGCGCAGCATTTCCTCGGTGGAGCGGATGACGACCGGGACCATCAGAAGGACCAGAGCCAGTGACACCGCAAACGCGGACTTGGGGAAGCCGAAGGTCGCGATCCACAGGGCGTAGATGAACAGCGCAGCCACGATCGACGGAACACCGCTGAGGATGTCGACCATGAACGTGGTCAGCTTGCCCAGCTTCGACTTCCGGTCGGCGTACTCCACCAGGTAGATCGCGACGAAGATACCGAGCGGGATGGAGAAGACCGCGCACACGATGCCTTGCAGCAGGGTGCCGATCAATGCGTGATAGATACCGCCGCCGTCGGCCGACGCCGTCAATCCGCTCAGCGAGTTGGTGAACCAGGTAGGCGACGTCAGAGCAGGTAGGCCCTTGGCGATGACCGTGAAGAGCACCCAGACCAACGGGATGAGCGCGATGACGACTGCCAGGCTCACCAGGATGGTCGCGATGACGTCCTTGGCACGACGACGAGCGCCGACGCCTTGGAAAGTGGGGGCCTTGACCGGCCGGTCCAGAGTGGAGGTCATGGGTCAGTCCTTCTTTCCGGCGATCACTGCGCGGGCAGCCGCGTTGACGACGAAGGTCAGTACGAACAGCACCAGTCCGGCCGCGATGTACGCGCCTGCCTGGATGTCGTTGTTGAACTCCGCGTAGCCGAGGGCGATCTTGGAGGCGATGGTCGAGCCGCCGTCGAACAGCGACCAACCGAAGGCCTGAGAGGTGGTGCGCAGGATCAGGTAGAGCGCCATCGTCTCACCGAGTGCGCGTCCGAGACCGAGCATCGAGCCGCTGATGTAGCCGGACTTACCGAACGGGATGACCGTGGTGCGCACAACTTCCCAGCGCGTGGCGCCGAGGGCGAGTGCGGCTTCGATCTGTGATCGCGGGGTCTGGATGAACACCTCGCGGGTCACTGCGGTGATGACCGGAAGGATCATCACGGCGAGGACGATGCCTGCGGTGAAGATGGTGCCGCCACCGGTGATCGATCCGCTGCCGTCGGCGAAGAGCGGGAACCAGCCGAGAGTGTCGTTGAGCCACACCGCGACCGGGGTGATCGCCGGAGCGAAGACGAGAAGTCCCCACAGGCCGTAGACGATGGACGGCACAGCTGCCAGAAGGTCGATCGTGTACGACAGTGGCCGCGTGAGCCACTTGGGTGAGTACGAAGTCAGGAAGATCGCGATGCCCAGTGCGATCGGCATCGCGAGCACCAGTGCGAACAGCGAGACCAACACCGTGACCTGGAAAAGGTCGAGGACACCGAACGCCATCGCGTTGATGTTCTGCGTGACCCATTCACGGCTGGTCAGGAAGTTGACCTGGTTCCGGCTCAAAGCAGGAACAGCACGCCAGATCAGGAACGCGCCGATCGCCGCGATGACAACCGTGATGAAGATTGCCGAACCGGAGGCGAGCGAGCTGAAGATGCGGTCACCCGGACGGGTCACCGTCTTGCTGTTGCCGCTACCCGGACCGTCACCCTTCGGAGGATGCTCGGTTTCTGGAGCCTTGGTGGAAGTAATCGTGTCCTCCGTGGTGCCGTTCGGACCGCCCACCCCGGCCCCGCTGGTTGCGGGGCCGGGAGAACGAGATGTCGAGGTGATGGGCGCGTCACTCATGCGCGCTCACTTCCTTCACGTCTGAATGTAGATCCATGAGCTTGTCCGCACGAGTCTCTAGGTCAGCTGATTGCCGTGATGGACGCGTTGAGGCGATCCTGGACGTTGGACGGCAGCGGGACGTAACCCTGCTCGGCCAGGTTGGCCTGACCCTCGTTGGCCGCGCTCGTCAGGAACGACTTCACTGCTGCGGAGGTGTCCGCGTCGTAGCCCTTGGAGCAGACGATCGAGTACGTGGCGAGAACCAGCGGGTAGGCGCCGGCTTCGTTGGTCTTGAAGATCGACGCGAGGTCGAGCGTCAGGTCGCCGGTTGCGTCGGACTTGAACTTCGCGCCTGCGATCGACTTCGCGGCCGTGTCGTTGGTCAGTGCGACTGCCTCGGAGCCGGTGTTGATTTCGGCAACCGAGAGCTTGTTCTGATCGGCGAACGACTTCTCGACGTAGGTGATCGAACCCGGTGCCGTGGCAACTGCCTGTGCAACGCCCGCCGAACCCTTGGCGCCCTCACCGACGCCACCGGTGAAGTCGGACCCTGCGCCCGACGTCCAAGCACCGTTCGATGCCGCGTCGAGGTACTTCTGGAAGTTGTCGGTGGTACCCGAGGAATCGGAGCGGATCACGGTGGTGATCTTCTCGTCGGGAAGCGATGCACCGGAGTTGAGCGCGGCGATTGCCGGATCGTTCCACTTGGTGATGCCGCCGTTGAAGATCTTCGCGAGAACCTCTGCGTTGAGAACGAGCTTGTCGACGCCGTCGAGGTTGTATGCAACTGCGATCGGGCCGAAGACGAGGGGAAGGTTCCAGGCTTCGCCGCCGACGCAACGCTCCTTGGCCTTGTCGGCCTGCTCGTCCTTGATGGCCGAGTCGGAGCCGGCGAAGTCGATCTGGCCGGCGATGAACTGTGTACGACCGTCGCCCGAACCGCTGGGGTTGTACGCGACGTTGACCGTCTTGCCCTTTTCCTGGCACACGGAGATGTAAGTGGCGACGAACTGGTCCATGGCGTTCTTCTGTGCCGAGGAACCAGCGGCAGAGAGGTTGCTCTTGCCTTCGCACGTTGCGTTCGATGCGGACGCGTCCACACCCGTCGACGACGAGTTGTTGTCGCTGCCACATGCGGCCAAGGTCATGGCGCCCACGGCCACTACACCGAGCAGGGCACCACTGCGCTTGAGATTCACCAAGATCCTCCGGAAATCGCTACCGCCACGCCCACGATCGGGCGGCGACATGAGACGCAGAATGATTGAAATCTGCATCAGGCAACACGGCGCTGCCCACAGAGAAAAGTAGGCGGGCGCGGTGTCCGGCTGGACCACACATGGTTAACGGAGAATGAACAGACTGGACATTTCTGCGTGTCCGACTGTGACGTCAGAGCGCGCGGGCGTAAGCCATGTCCACGTGGAAGCGATCGAAGCCGAGTCGTTCGTACGTGTGGAGGGCGGCCGTGTTGTCGCCTTCGACGTACAGAAGGACGGTTCCGAGGCCGCGATCACGCAGGTAATGCATGCCCGCGAGAGTCAGCACTCGGCCGAGACCGCGTCCCTGCGCCGCGGGATCGATCCCCACGACGTACACCTCCCCCAGCTCCGGATCGTCACCTTCGGGTGCGTGCACCTTGGTCCAGTGAAAGCCGAGAAGAGTATCGGGATCGGTGTCCGCGAACGCCATGAACAGACCAGCAGGGTCGAACCAACCTTCGGCCGTTCTCTCGTCGATCTCCGCCTGGGTCCAGCCACCCTGCTCGGGATGCCAGGAGAAGGCCGCATTGTTGACGCGAAGGATCTCGGAATCGTCTTCGGGTCCACCATACGTCCGAATCGTCACACCTTCGGGCACAACGATTTCCGGAAGCTGCGGAGCATCGAGTGGTCGACGCAGCTGCAGGAGTTCACGAACGCTGACCAGATCGAGGCTCTTGGCGAATTCGACTGCGGCGTCGACGTTTCCGTGCGCCCAGACACGCGTGCCCGGCCGGCCCTCGTCGAATACCGCTGCGGCAAGCCTGGTTCCGATGCCGCGGCGCCGCGCCTGCGGGTCGACCACCAACTCCGCCATGTCGGGATGCTCGTCCGAACCGGCTTGCAGCTGCGCATAACCGACGACTGCATCGCCGTCGAGTTCGAGGAAGTGTCGCGCGCCGCCGCGCCCGGCAACGGCATGGCGCCCCTGTTCCGACACGGGCGCCTTGCCGTCGAACTCGGTTGCGCGATCGAGAAGCGCGGAAACCTGCTCGGCGAATCCAGCCGGCAGTGAATCTGTCCAACCCACGTCAGACCACCGATCCGTCGGCCGCGTCGTAGTCGACGTCCTCGTCGTCCTCGAACTGAACGGGAGCAGCTGCGCCACCCTTGGCCCTGGTCGGACGCACTGCCTTATATCCGACATTTCGGACTGTACCGATCAAGGACTCGTATTCGGTGCCGAGTTTCGCCCGCAGACGACGCACGTGGACGTCGACCGTCCTGGTGCCGCCGAAGAAGTCGTAGCCCCACACTTCCTGCAGCAGCTGCGCCCGGGTGAATACCCGTCCGGCGTGCTGCGCGAGGTACTTGAGCAGCTCGAATTCCTTGTAAGTCAAATCAAGGGGCCGTCCACGCAGTCGTGCCGTGTACGTCCCCTCGTCGATAACCAGTTCGCCCAGCGTGATCTTTCCCGACGCTTCCGGACTGGCCACACCGCCGCTGCGGGCGACCAACAACCGCAATCGGGCGTCCACCTCAGCCGGACCGGTACCGGGAAGCAGGATGTCGTCCAACCCCCAGTCGGCGTTGACGGCAACGAGTCCGCCTTCGGTGAGGACGGCGACCACAGGTACTGCGGATCCTGTGCTTCCGAGCAATCGACACAACCCGCGTGCGGCAGCCAGATCGGTGCGCGCATCCACCAATGCCACGTCCGCGGAACTTGCCTCGAGTAGCGAGGAAACCTCTGTGGGGGCAGGCCGAACCGAGTGCGCCAGCAACGCCAACGCCGGTAGTACAGCTTCCGGGTTGGGGTCGGAGGTGAGGAGGAGCAGTTCCACACGGCCTCCTATCTAGTAGCCCGCGCAACCCGTGAGGGCAACGCTCGAGTAGTTCGACGCTTTTGGTCGGTCCCTACATTAGCGTGCCTGGTACCGGGGCCGTCGCATCGAACCCCGACCGGAGTCCGTCACAATGGTGCGGTGCGCAAACTGATCATCGGCATCGTCTTTCTCCTCGGCCTCGGACTGGTGGCCGATTTCGGCGCGGCCGCGTACGCCGAGTACCGGGTTTCCCGCGAGCTCCGAACCGGCGCATCACTCGAGTCGGATCCGGAGGTCACCTTCAACGGGTTCCCCTTCCTCACCCAGGCACTCGGCGGGAAATACAAGGACGTCTACGTCAGAGCTACCGGCGTCCAGAGCGACGTGGTGGGCGAAGTGACCGTCGAGGCCGATCTGCGCGGGGTCACCGTTCCCTTCTCCGACATCGTGAACGGCAATGTCACCCAACTCCCCGTCGACAAACTCGACGGCCGGATGGGAATCAACGCCACCGACCTCGGAAAGCTGCTCAATATCCCTGACCTGCAGGTATCTTCGCCGCCTGCCAACAAGTCGGATGGCACCGGGGGCAGCGGCGGAACCGGAGCGAGCACCGCGGGCGCCGTCGTGCTGACGGGAACGGTTGCCGTCGGCCCGGTCGAGACTGCAGTGAGCGTGCAGGCCAACCTGGTTCTGGAAGGTGGGCAGGTCAAGATCGTCGCCAGCAATCTGTATTTCGGTCCGGAGGGCAAAGCCGATTTCTCGATCCCCGCAGCACTCGAACCCGTCGTCCTCGGACTGTTCAGCTACACGATCGATCCGCAGGCACTCCCCTACGGAATTCAGCCGAGCCTGGTCTACGCGGAAGGCGGAAGAATCGTGATCGAAGGCAGCGCCGAAAACACGACGATCGATCTCGCAGAGCTGCAGAACCGATGACCGGGATCACAATTCTGCTGGTCGCGCTGGTCGCCGTCGTCGCGGTCGGGCTCTTTCTCAAGTCGCGCAACGGAAAGGTCCGAGTCACCACGCCGGCCGCGACCGGCGCGGCGGACAGTCGCCTCGAACTGCTCCGCGCCGCTGGAGTCTCTTCGCCGAACGGCGGACCCGTCGTACTGCATTTCTCTGCCGACTGGTGCGGACCGTGCGCGGCAGTACGCCGCGTCGTCGGTCAGGTCGTGATCTCGATGGCCGACGCTCCCCGTCCGCCGGTGGAGATCGAGCTCGACATCGACAAGGAACCGGCTCTGGCACGCGAGATGAGTGTCCTCTCGCTGCCCACCACCTTCATCCTCGACGGTGGCCTGGAGGAACAGTTCCGGGTGTCCGGAGTGCCATCCGCAGCCGATCTGAAAGCTGCACTCGTACCACTATCCGGACCCCACGAGCCAAAATCCGAGAATTCGGGGTAAACTCGCCGACGTGCAAACCCGCCACGAGCTGATGCTCACCCGACGCCGCGCAGTAGACCTGTGCCGCCTCGGGGGCTGTTGCTGTACCTGTTGCTGATCACCTCATCCATCAGATCTCTCTGACCTTCGAGCTTTCGCTCACGTGATCAATCCACCGAGTGGGACTTTGACGTCCCGTTTTCTCGGTCCAGGCACAGCATCATGCAATCCAGCGCAGGAGCACTCCCGATGTCCACAACCACACCCCAGCTCGAGCAGGTCGACGTCCGCGGACCTCGATTCGCCGCGTGGGTCACCACCGGCGTTCTCGTACTCACGCTCATCCTCTCGACCTTCTCACTGCCCGCCGCCACCGTCGTTCTCGCACTACAGGCCATCGTCTTCGCGGTCGGAGCGGTACTCGGCCCCAAGCGCAGCCCGTACGGCCAGATCTTCGGCAAGCTCGTCGCCCCGCGACTCTCGCCGGTCAGCGAACGCGAACCCGTAGCGCCGCTGCGCTTCGCGCAGTTCGTCGGCTTCGTCTTCGCACTCGCCGGCACGGTCGGTTTCCTGGCCGGGTCGACGATCGTCGGCACCGTTGCCACCGGCTTCGCCTTGTTCGCGGCCCTGCTCAACGCCGCGTTCGGCATCTGCCTCGGCTGCCAGATCTATCCACTCGTCGCAAGGCTGCGAAATACCGGCCGCGCTACCACCGCGTGAAAACGCTTGCCCCACAACCCTGCTGAACCCCTGCTAGATAACGACCGATGCAAGACCACATCGAAAGGAACACCATGGCTCGCTCCGACGTCCTAGTCTCCGCTGACTGGGCTGAGCAGAACCTCAACACCCCCAAGACCGTTTTTGTCGAGGTGGACGAGGACACCAGCGCATACGACGGCGGCCACATCGAGGGTGCAGTCAAGCTCGACTGGCGCAAGGACCTCCAGGACGGCGTCCGACGCGACTTCCTGAACCAGGAGCAGTTCTCGGATCTGCTCTCCGCCAAAGGCATTGCGAACGACGACACCGTCGTTCTCTACGGTGGCAACAACAACTGGTTCGCCGCTTACGCTTACTGGTACTTCAAGCTGTACGGCCACCAGGACATCAAGCTGATCGACGGCGGCCGCAAGAAGTGGGAACTCGACGGACGCCCGCTCTCCAAGGACGCAGTCAACCGCGAAGCCACGCAGTACAAGGCCGAGACCCCCGACTTCTCGATCCGCGCTTTCCGCGACGAGGTCATCGACGCCATCGGCAGCAAGAACCTCGTCGACGTTCGTAGCCCTGACGAGTTCTCCGGCAAGATCCTCGCTCCCGCCCACCTTCCGCAGGAGCAGGCGCAGCAGCGTGGCCACGTCCCCGGAGCCATCAACATCCCGTGGAGCACCACCGCCAACGAGGACGGCACCTTCAAGTCGGACGACGACCTCGCCAAGCTGTACGCGGAAAAGGGCTTCGACGACACCAAGGAAACGATCGCCTACTGCCGCATCGGCGAGCGTTCGAGCCACACCTGGTTCGTCCTGCAGGAGATCCTCGGCAAGAACAACGTCAAGAACTACGACGGCAGCTGGGTCGAATACGGCTCACTCGTCGGCGCACCGATCGAATTGGGAGCCTGATCATGTGTGGAGCACCTACCCAGGGCCAGACCCTGCCTGCCGGCGTCGACGTCGAGAAGGAAACGGTCATCACCGGCCGCGTTCTCGCAGCTGACGGCCAGCCCATCGGCGGCGCATTCGTGCGTCTGCTCGACGGCTCCGGAGAGTTCACGGCCGAGGTCGTGGCATCGGGAACCGGCGATTTCCGCTTCTTCGCCGCTCCGGGCGAGTGGACCGTGCGTGCACTGTCCAGCTCGGGCAACGGCACCTCCACCGTCGCTCCCGAGGGCTCGGGCGTGCACAACGTGGACGTGACCGTCAGCAAGTAATTCCTGCTTTGTCAGGCGGCCCCGCACCCCTCCGGTGCGGGGCCTTCTGCATTCCGGCTCCCGATTTTTCCGGTCGGTCGCCGCGGTCTAAGATGTACCCGTGGTCATTTTCTTCGAGGTACTCCTCGCACTCGCATCCGTCATGATCGCTTGGTTCTCCGTGTACGTCGTGTACCGCTTGGTCACCGACGAGTCGTGAGTCAGGCTCCGGATTCAGGGTCCGACGCGACCGCTGACGATTCCGCCGCTGCAGGTGCCGTGAGGCGCGGCAGCGGGGACGAAGCTGTCGCCATCGCCGTCGAGCGCTCCAAGTCGACGGCGTCGCTCAACATTCCGACCCTGCCGGACCTTCCGTTGCCGGAGGACACCGCAAACCTGCGCCTCGGCCCGGACATCAATCCCGAACTCCTCGCGCTTCTCCCCCTCGTCGGTGTCTGGCGCGGCGAAGGTGAAGGACACGACGAGAACGGCGACTACGCCTTCGGTCAGCAGATCGTCATCTCGCACGACGGCGGCCCGTACCTCAATTGGGAGTCCCGGTCCTGGCGCCTCGACGCCGAGGGCAAGTACGTGAGCCCCGATCTGCGCGAGAGCGGTTACTGGCGCATGGGCGGCGACGGCATCCCGGGCAGCGTCAACCAGGAAGTGGTCGAACTCCTGCTCAGCCACAGCTCCGGTGTCGTCGAAATGTACTACGGGCGCGCACTCACCCAGGCGTCGTGGGAACTTGCCACCGACGTGGTGATCCGCAGCCAGTCCGGTGCACTGTACGGCGGCGCGAAGCGTCTGTACGGCATCGTCGAAGGCGGCGACCTCGCGTACGTCGAAGAGCGGATCATGTCTGACGGTGGCCTGGAACCGCGTCTCTCGGCCCGCCTGACGCGCTACATCGGCTAGCTCTGCTGTGCGCCTTTATTAACCCCCGGCGGTTAATAAAGGCGCACAGCAGATTTATCCACAGGCACCGACAAATTCCACAGGCGGGCTTCGGAGCGGCATCTTCGACCGATTCTTGTCGGTCCGCGATCTGACGGTATTCGCATGAGCTGCGACTACATCGATCCTGATCTCCGAAGACTCTTCGACTTCCAACACGGACTCGCGACCAATAAACAACTACGCCCTTTCGGCTATTCACCGCGGCGCATCCAACATCTGGTCGAATCCGGTCAATGGACTTCCGTCCTCCACGGCGTTCAATCCAGCACCAACGGCCCGCTCAACCGAGCAATGATTCTCGAGGCCGCCCTTCTGTTCGGCGGCGGAGAGACCTACCTGAGTCACCGGACGGCAGCTGAAGAGTGGGGACTCACGCACATCGAGTCCGAACTGCCGGTCCACATCACGGTCCGATACGGCAGATCCTCGCGCTGTCAGAGTCCGACGGTCAGACCCGAACGCTCCCCGGCGCGCCCCGTTCCGTTGGGGTGGTCCACTGCCCATCCCGGAGTGATCGTTCATCGTTCACGCGCTCAGGCCCACATCGGCGTTGCCACTCAGCCTGCTCGTACTTCGCTGGCCGACACCGCAATTGACCTGGCGGTTGCAGAGCCGTCGGCTCGCGACGCCGCTCGTTCTCTGGTTCGCTCCGCCACGGCGTGCAAAGTGTCACGGATGGAATTGCGCACCCGAATGGAATGCCGCCGGCCGAGGCGATATGTCAAAGCGCTGTCCTCGACATTGGACCTGTTGGATCGCGGTGTCCAGTCGGTACTCGAGCATCGCTACGCAATCGAGGTCGAGCGAGCACACGGTTTGCCGGAAGCACGACGGCAATCGCCGGTCCTCGTCGATGGGAGAACTCTCTACGAGGACGTCGACTACCGCAATTGCGGTGTCGCACTGATCGTTCGACTCGACGGATTTGCCTTCCACTCTTCTCGAGCGACTGCGCTGCGTGATCGTCGGCGAGGAAACGCATCCGAACTGTCAGGCAACGCCACACTGGTCTTCGGTTGGGAGGAGATGGAGGGGGCCTCGTGCCGAACTGCAGCCGAGGTCAGAGCCATCCTCGAGCGCGGTGGATGGTGGGGGCCTAATCCTTGTCCACGCTGTGCGCCTTTATTAACCGCCGGGGGTTGATAAAGGCGCACGGCACGAAGCGACCCCCGAGCCACACCCACGCTTTCGCGCGGATCCCGGTCGGACTGATCGGGGGCTCGGGGGTCGGGTGGCTGCCTGGGATTCGCCGGCCGCTCACGCGGTAAGTGAATTCCATCAGCGATTGCGGCTAGCTGGCAGCCACCTCACGCGTCCGTCTGTACTTCAATTTCAGACCACCTCCTTCCTTGTGTACAGGAGAAAGTACGCCCACTTCACGATGACGGCAACGTATTTTCCACAGAAACTTCTCCGACGCATATCACCTGGTCAGCTGGTGTGCCGTCCGGAAGTTGGTGGGTGACGACAACAACGGTTCGCGAAGAATCGACCAGCGTTGCGTCGCGACTGAGCAACTCGCGGAGCAACTGAGCGCCGGCCTCCGCGTCCATGTGCTCGGTCGGCTCGTCGAGCAGCAGTACCTCCGCGGGCGAGACGATCGCGCGTGCCAACAGCAACCGACGACGCTCACCGCCCGAAACCGCTCGCATGCCGCCGACCAGGTAGGTGTCGAGCCCGTCCGGCAGTTCCGACAGCCAGTCGCCGAGACCAACTGCGGCAAGTGCCTTCTCCGCGTCCTCGGCGGTGAGGTCACCGCGTGCGACGCGCAGGTTCTCGAGTACCGACGTCTCGAAGAGGTGTGCGTCCTCGGCGAAGTACCCCACGTGCCGACGCAGCTCGGCCGGATCGATATCCGAAACGTCCACCGAGTCAACACGAACTGTTCCCGCGACGGGCGGCAGCAGTCCCGCCATCGTCATCAGCGCAGTGGTCTTTCCCGATCCACTCTCGCCGACGACGGCAACACGAGCACCGCGAGGAAGGTCCACCGACAGCGGTTCGGTCACCTTTCCCCCGGGCCAACCCGCCCGCAACGCGTGCACACTCAGGACCCCGTCCTCCGGCCACGCACGATTTCCTTCAACGTGTTCGGCGTCGGCTCGATCGAGTACCGCCATGATGCGTGCCGACGCCAGCCGCGCCTTGGTCAATGCCACCGCCGCGCTGGGCAGTATCGCGGTTCCCTCGAAAGCCGACAGCGGAAGCAGTACAAGGATTCCCATGGACATCGGTGACATCTCGGTGGTTCCGTACAGCGTAATTCCGATCAGCAGGGCACCGAGGACGCTCACTCCGATTGCCAGGGGCGTGGCAGCGGCGGCAAAGGCACTCGGGACCGCCGCGCGATCGGTTGCGTCGACCACATCGTTCTCGGCGGACACAGCCTCGCTCACCGCCTGATCCAAGCGACCCGATACCCGGAGCTCGGCGGAATGGTCGAGGGCGGTCACCGCGGACTCACTGAATCGCGCTGCGGCAGCAGAACTGTCGGCCTCGGCGAGTCGAGCAGCACGAGCCGACAGCCAGGGTGCCGCGATCCCGGACACCGCCAGCGCAACGGCCAGAATGAGCGCGGCCGGAACCGAGATGAACAACAGGATTCCCACCGCAGCAAACGCGAGGACAATCGAGACCGCAATCGGGATCAGTGCTTTGACGACGACGTCGCCCAGTGCATCCACGTCGGCGCCCGTACGTGAGAGCAGGTCACCGCGTCGTAGTCCGGCTGCTGCCGCGGGATCTCCTGCGGCCAACTGCTGGTAGATCCTCGATCGCGCCGCGGTGGTTCCGCGCAACGCGACGTCGTGCGTCGTCAATCGTTCGAGATAGCGGAAGACACCACGTGAGATTCCCAATGCGCGTACGGCAACTACCGCAACACTGAGATCGAGAACGGGAGGCATCTCCCAAGCCCGCGTGATCAACCATGCGGACAGCGCCGCCAAGGCGAGTGCGCTACCGAGTGTTGCCACACCCGCCGCTACCGCCGTCAGTACGCGTCGTGGCCGAAGTTCCAGTAGCCGCAGAGCACGCAGAAGCGGATCGTGAGCGTCACTTCTCATGAGCGCGCACCTCGACGATCCGGTCAGCTGCGGCAAGCACACTCGGACGGTGGCCGATCACGACAACGGTGTCGCCACGCTCCGCCCGTGCTCTCAGAGAAGCCAACACTGTCCCTTCCGAATCCGAGTCGAGGTGAGCGGTGGGTTCGTCCAGGACAAGAACTGCGCGGTCCGAGGCAAGCACGCGTGTCAGTGCCAGCCGTTGCCGCTGCCCCAAAGACAGACCTGTACCGCCGACGCCGATCACGGTCTCGACGCCCGCAGGCAGCTCGGCCAGTACCGCGTCGAATCCCGTCGCAGCAGCGGCGTGGGTCAGTGCTTGCGCATCGACGACCCCGGTGAGATCGAGATTTTCACGAACGGTGCCGGGTAGGAGGACCGGATGCTGGGGAAGCCAGGCCAACTGACTCCACCACGCGTGCTCGTCCAGGTCTCGGACATCGACGCCGGCGACCGTCACACGCCCACTGCTCGGTTCGATCAACCCGAGCAGCGCGTGCACTGCCGTCGACTTGCCGCAGCCGTTGGGACCGGTGAGCACGGTGATCGCCCCTGGCGATGCCATGGCGGAAAGTCGAGACGGTGCGACTCCCCCACGAGAGGCCACACCGAGTCCGTCGAAGACGATGTCAGCGCCTCGAGCGACCACCGTCGTGCTACCACCCTCCGGCGCGGCAGAATCCGCCTCGATAACCTCGAATGCCTTGTCGGCTGCCGCCATTCCGTCCTCGGCGGCGTGGAACTGGGTTCCCACCATCCGAAGTGGCAGGTACACCTCGGGGGCGAGGATCAACGCGACTATCCCCGGCTCGAGTGACATGTCGCCGTACACCAGTCGCAAGCCGATACTCACGGCCACCAACGCGACGCAGAGCGTTGCGAGCAGTTCCAGCACCATCGAGGACAGGAACGCGACGCGGAGAGCTGACATCGTCGTTCGCCGATGAGCGTCACCGAGTTCACGGACGCGCTCGGCAGGACCTTGCTGACGACCGAGCGCCCGCAGCGTCGGCAAACCGGCAAGGAGATCGAGCAGTTGCGAAGACAACGTGGTCATCGCTGCCAGCGTCTTCTCCGACTTACCCTTTGTCAGCAGGCCGATCAGAATCATGAAGATGGGGATCAGCGGCAGCGTCACGAAGATGATGACCGCAGACGTCATGTCCTGCACCGCAATGACTATCAGGGTGATGGGTGTCAGCGTCACCGACAAGACCAGGGCCGGAAGGTATCCCGTCAGGTACGGACCAAGGCCGTCGACACCTCGGGTGACCACGGTCGCGATCTCGTCACGCCGCGGATCCAGATCGCGAGGACTCATCGCCGTCGCCGACGTCAGCACGCCGTTCTTGATCTCGGCAACGACGCGAGTCGACGCCCGGTGCGCATACCTGGTCTGCAGCCAGGTCCCCAGAACTCGGACCGCCACAGCTGCGGCGAGAACAACCAATTCGGTTGTCCACGAGGAAACATCCACAGTTCGAGTGGTGATCACTCCGGCCAGCACCCGGCCGATCATGAGCGCCGCGACGATG
The DNA here is from genome assembly GCF_029269915.1 of Rhodococcus sp. C3V. NCBI lineage: Bacteria > Bacillati > Actinomycetota > Actinomycetes > Mycobacteriales > Nocardiaceae > Rhodococcus > Rhodococcus sp. C3V. The sequence goes on along the minus strand of NZ_JARJBE010000001.1, from coordinate 556,447 downwards.
ACCATCACGACGTTCACCATCGACAGAGCAACAGTCAGGATCAGATAGCCGCGCGCAGAAGCGGAATGTCGCCACAGCCGCGGGTCGATCGGCCCCCGGCGACGCTCCCGAGTGGTGGGAGCGTCGCCTACTTCGATAGTCACGTGAATTCGACCGTCAGTTCTTTCGTGATTCGAATGTTTCGTGATTCAAGGTTGGTGACTACCACGTCTTCTCCTTGAATCGCAGACCGATCGACGCCGGAATCTGCTTGGAGGAGATGCGCTGTCGGAACACCCAGTACGTCCAACCCTGGTAGATGATCACCACCGGCGTCATGAATGCCGCGGCCCACGTCATCACCTTGAGCGTGTACGGACTCGACGACGCGTTCTCGATGGTCAGGCTGTACGCCGGATCCAGCGTCGACGGCATGACGTTCGGGAACAGCGAGGCGAACAGCAGCACGACGGTGGCGATGACGGCCACACAGGTGAGAACGAAGGCCCAGCCTTCGCGCTCGGCCCGCGTCAGGAAGACGACGCCGATCAGTGCCGCAGCAGCGGCAGCTACCAGAATCCACGTCCATCCCTTGCCGTAGGCGAGTTGCGTCCACAGAACGAATCCGCCGGCAACAGGAATAGCTGGAATTGCCAGTCGTGCAGCAATTTTCACGGCATCTTCACGAACCTCGTCGGCACTCTTGAGTGCCAGGAACACTGCACCGTGGAGAGCGAACACCAGCGCGGTGGTCAGACCGCCGAGCAGCGCGTACGGATTGAGCAGATCGAAGAATCCCGACTCGACCTGCTTGTCTGCGTTGATCGCCACGCCCCGAACGATGTTCGCGAAAGCCACGCCCCAGAGAACTGCCGGGACCCAGGAGCCGAAGATGATGCCCCAGTCGCAACGCTGACGCCATTTGTCGTCGTCGATCTTGCTTCGCCATTCGATGGCACAGATACGAACGATCAAGGCCACCAGGATGATCAGCAGCGGTAGATAGAACCCGGAGAACAACGTCGCGTACCACTCCGGGAATGCCGCGAACATCGCGCCACCGGCGGTGATCAGCCACACTTCGTTGCCGTCCCACACCGGGCCGATCGTGTTGAGCGCTACCCGTCGACGCGTATCGGCCGGGAGGTCACTGCCTCTGCCGACGATCGGCATGAGCATTCCGACACCGAAGTCGAACCCTTCGAGGACGAAGTAACCGATGAACAGTACTGCGACGAGCACGAACCATACTTCTTGAAGTCCCATGATCGCCTCCTAGTACGCGAACGACAGTTGTTTGGGCTTGTCCGGATCTTCCGGCTCATCATGATCTGTATCGCCCGGCGGATGCATGTCGTGCTCCAACGGGCCTTCCTTCGCGTACCGCACGATCAGCTTGAACCAGACGACTCCCAGCGCTCCGTACAGCAGGGTGAAGGTGATCAGCGAAGCCCAGACGGTAGCCGACGCGTGGTCCGAAACACCTTGGTCGACAGTAAGTCTGATCATGTCGACGCCGGTCGGGTTGGGATGCACCACCCAGGGCTGACGGCCCATCTCGGTGAAGATCCAACCGGCGCTGTTCGCCATGAACGGAGTGGGGATCGCGACCAGGCTGAGTATTCCGAACCACTTCTGGTCCGGGACCCGCCCCTTACGAGTGACCCACAGTCCCGCGAGAGCCAGTGCTGCCGAACCGGCGGCGAGGCCGATCATGGCGCGGAAAGACCAGTACGTGACAAAGAGATTCGGTCGGTAGTTACCCGGTCCGAAGTCCTGCTCCGCCTGCTCCTGCAGTTGGTTCACGCCTTGCAGTTCGACGCCGGTGAACTTGCCCTCGGCCAACCATGGAAGAACGAACGGCACCTTCAGAACGTGCGTCACGCTGTCACAGTTGTTGTGAGTGCCGATAGTGAGGATCGAGAAGTCCGGATCCATCTCGGTGTCGCACAGCGATTCCGCCGACGCCATCTTCATGGGTTGCTGCTGGAACATGAGCTTGCCTTGGACGTCACCGGTATAGATGATGCCGATTCCGGCCACGATCATGACGAGCAACGCGAATCGTGTTGCCGGGCGGTACATCGTCCGTGCGTCGGCTTCGAGGCGCTCGGCTTCGGCGGCCTCAGCCTGCTTGGCGCGGCGCATGTTCCGCACCATCCACCAACCACTGATGCCGGCGACGAACGTCGCCGCTGTCAGGAAGGCGCCGGCAACCGCGTGCGGGAAGGCAGCGAGAGCGGTGTTGTTGGTCAGCAGCTCCCAGATACTGGTGAGCTCGGCACGACCCGTTTCAGGGTTGTACGTCGCACCGACCGGATGCTGCATGAACGAGTTGGCCGCGATGATGAAGAATGCCGACGCGTTGACGCCGATCGCCACGAGCCAAATGCACGCCAGGTGTACAAGTTTGGGCAGCCTGCCCCAACCGAAGATCCAGAGTCCGATGAAGACGGACTCCATGAAGAAGGCGACGAGGCCTTCCAATGCGAGCGGAGCTCCGAAGACGTCACCGACGAATCGCGAGTACTCGCTCCAGTTCATGCCGAACTGGAACTCCTGCACGATGCCGGTGGCTACACCGAGTGCGAAGTTGATGAGGAAAAGCTTGCCGAAGAACTTGGTGAGCCGATACCAGTGGTCCTTTTTGGTGACCACCCACATCGTCTGCATGATCGCGATCATCGGCGCAAGTCCGATGGTCAGCGGAACAAGGATGAAGTGGTAGACGGTAGTGATACCGAACTGCCACCTGGAGACGTCCAAAGTATCCATTGGCTACTCCGAGAGTAGGGCCCTGGGACAGGCTTCGGGGTTCGAGACGCGGGCAGTCGCTCGGCCCCTGCGGACACGGTACTGCTGTCCGGTTTGGACCGCAGGACTTTGCTACTACCAAATGTAGTAGAGACCTGTCGCGATTCCTATTCGCCTATCGCCCTGCTGAATCCGAATCAATTGCACGTTCAACCAATTCCGCGAATTCCCCGGAGACCTTCGGCTCTGGCAATGTGAGCCCGTCGAGTGTATGGACGCGTGCGGCCAGCGTGACGCTCGAAACCATCCACACTCCGTCGGCCGCAATCAAATCCGCAGGTCGGAGGGTTTCGTATCGGCAATCGAAGCGAGCACTGCCGGCAACGTCGAACAGGGCGCGCTGCGTAGTGCCCATCAAAATGCCCTGTGCGGGAGGCGGTGTGATCAAAGTCCTGTCCCGAACGATCACCACCGTCGAGCGTGGCCCCTCCAACACATTGCCCTCGGAACTGACGAAGATCACATCGTCAGCACCCAAATTCGCCGCATATCGAAGCGCTGCCATGTTGGTTGCGTACGACAACGTCTTCGCGCCCAGTAGCTGCCAGGGTGCCCGGGCAGAGAGATCGACAGAGAAACCTCGCTCGAGAGTCATCACCGACAACCCCGATTCGCGGACCTGTCTGACCCGATCGGCCACCGGACCGACCATCACGAAGGCTGTCGGCTTGTCACCGCTCTCACGGCCGCGGGTCAGAACAAGACGAAGAGCGCCTTCCTTCTCGGTCCCCCACTCCTCGGCAGCCATCTCGATCGCCAGACGCCAATCATCGAGAACGGGAGCGGGCAGACCGAGTGCCCGCGCGCTCAGAACCAGTCGACTCAGGTGTCCCTCGACCACCCGGGCGCGGCCGTCGCGTACCAACAGCGTCTCGAAGACTCCGTCGCCGCGCACCACCGCCAGGTCGTCGGCGTGCAGAAACGGTGCGTCAGCATCGAGCACCTCATGGTCGAGAGTCACCAATACGCGATCAGGCATGCCATCAACCCTAACGATCCGCCAAGCCGCCGGGGCCGCCCTGTAACCGCGATCCCGCCCACACTCCTAGACTGGTCTCGTGGTCGACAACGCTCTTGTGCCCAACAGCCCACTTCTGACTTCCCCCGGCGCGGTCACCGCACCGGACGGTTCGGCCGACATCGGTGTCGCGTGGCACTACGGCGATCCTCTCGGCGAACAGCGAACCGCGCAGCGCGCAGCAGTGGTGGTCGACCGCAGTCACAGATTCGTGATCGCCATTCCCGGCGACGAACGCCTCACGTGGCTGCACACGATTTCGAGCCAGCACATCGCCGCGCTCCCCGACGGCAAGAGTGCCGAGAACTTGAGCCTGGACGTCAACGGACGCGTCGAGCACCACTTCGTGCAGACGGACCTGGCAGGTGTCACCTGGATCGACACCGAGGCGAACCGCGGACCCGACCTTCTCTCCTTCTTGAAGAAGATGGTGTTCTGGTCCAAGGCCGAACCTCGAGACGGCAACGAACTCGCGGTCCTGAGCCTGATCGGACCCGAAGCGTCAACTGTCCTCGCCGCACTCGAGGTTCAGACACCCACCGAGGCCTACGACGCTCACGCCTTGGCCGACGGCGGATTTGTCCGCCGCATGCCGTGGCCTACCGAGAACTCTTTCGATCTTCTCGTCCCACGTGAGCAACTGGCAGCGTGGTGGACCAGGCTGACCGATGCCGGCGCCAAGCCCGCCGGCAGTTGGGCCTTCGAGGCACTGCGCGTCGAAGCGACGAGGCCTCGCCTCGGACTGGACACCGACGAACGGACCATCCCGCACGAGGTCCACTGGATCGGTGGGCCGGCCGAGCACGGCGCCGTCCACCTCGACAAGGGGTGCTACCGCGGTCAGGAAACCGTCGCCCGAGTTCACAATCTCGGCAAGCCCCCGCGCCATCTCGTCATGTTGCACCTCGACGGCAGCGCCGAAGCCGTCCCGGAACCGGGTGACCCGATCACGGCGGGCGGACGGGCCGTCGGACGCGTCGGGACCGTCGTCAATCATCACGAGCTCGGCCCCATCGCACTCGCTCTGATCAAGCGCAACATCCCGGTCGACACCGAACTGATGGCCGGCCCCAGCGCTGCGTCCATCGATCCGGATTCGATCGTGGCGGACGACGCACCCCAGGCCGGACGTGAGGCTGTCAACCGATTGCGCGGAAAGTGACGGGCACGGTCGACGCGGTCTGCGTCGTCCACACCGAACGTGACAGTGGCGTCAGGCGAGTCCCCCGTACCGCGATCGACAAGCGTCCCGTCGACGGCCGCGTCGCGGTCGGCCGACTCGGTCTGGGTGGCGACTACGTCTGCGACACCGAGTTCCACGGCGGCGCCTTCCAAGCTGTCTACGCGTATCAGCGCGACGAAGCGCAGCGCTGGTCGGACGAATTGGGCCGACCTCTCGGCCCCGGATGGTTCGGCGAGAATCTTCACATCAGCGGGATGCTCGTCACGGACGCCGTGATCGGCGAGCGTTGGCACATCACCGGAGCCGAGGCGTCGGACGTTCTCGAACTCGAGGTGACTGCTCCCCGCGTCCCGTGCGGCACCTTCGGCATCTGGGCCGCGGAAAAGGGCTGGGTCAAAAGATTCACCGAGCGGACCGACGTCGGCGCCTACCTTCGCGTCAACCGGACCGGCACGATCGCCGCGGGCGATTCGGTCACCCGAGTCCACGTACCGGATCACGGAGTGACTGTTCGAGAGGTCTTCGCCGGAACGGATCCTGAGCGGCTTCGACGGCTCCTCGCAGAACACACCGACCTTGCACCGAACGTCACCGCGCGCGTCCAGAGGTTCATCGAACAAGCAGAAGCGCAGGTGCACTCGTGAGTATCGAATTGGTGGAAGTGGTCCGCTCCGGATTCCGCGAATGCGTGCATCGCGGATCGGCCGTCATTCTCGGCGCCGACGGCGAGGTCGTTGTCGGACTCGGGGAAATTCACACACCCATCTACCCGCGCTCGGCGAACAAGCCGCTGCAAGCCGTCGCTGCGCTTCGTAACGGCTTTGCACCCACCAGCCCGGAAGAGCTGGCCGTCGCGTCGTCCTCACATGCGGGCGAGGCCGATCACATCGAACTGGTCGCAGCGCTTCTCGCTCGCTACCAACTCGGTGTCGACCAGTTGCAGTGCCCCTCCGATCTGCCGGGCAACGAACTGGCCCGAGCCGAACTGATCGCAGCGGGCGAGCTTCCCAGCCCGATCTACATGACCTGCTCGGGCAAGCACTCCGCGATGCTCGCCACGTGCGTCGTGAACGACTGGCCGCTCGAGACGTACATGGAGCCGACTCATCCCCTCCAACTCGCGATCCAGGAGACGATCTTCGATCTCAGCGGCGAGGAAGAGCAGGAACTCGGCATCGACGGTTGTGGTCTCCCGATCGTGCCGCTCTCGCTCACGAACCTGGCTCGGGCATTCGGACGCCTGCCCTCGGCTGAGCCCGACTCACCCGAACGAGCTGTGGCCGACGCGGTCCGCGAGAACCCCTTCCTCGTCTCGGGCACCGGCCGCAACGATCAGCGCCTGATGTCCGCAGTGCCGGGTCTGTTCTCCAAGACCGGATACGACGGCATCTACGCCGGAGCGCTTCCCGACGGTTCCGCTTTCGCCCTCAAGATCGACGACGGTCACGAGCGGGCGCTCCTGCCCTTGGCGGCAGCTCTGCTCAAGCGGATGAACACCGAGTGGACCGAGGAGTTGGCGGCTCTCGCATCCGCTCCGGTCTTCGGCGGCGACGCCCGAGTGGGGACGATTCGCGCAATTCCCGGAAACTTCTGAGCAGTTCTCACAAAGTTCTGACGAGTTCTTTCAGCATCCTGGCAGCTCGCGGCCATAGTGAGAGCAATCAGACACGGCGGTGAGGCCTTCGTGGAAGCGGAAGCGACTTTTCCACGCTAGAGTGTGTGTCAGGAAACTTACACACTCAAACGGGGCCGCCAAATTCCCCAGGCCGCCCCGCGAAAGCGCGAGGGGGTCAGCCATGGGCCGCGGCCGGGCTAAGGCAAAGCAGACCAAGGTTGCACGCGAATTGAAATACAGCGTACCGACCACGGATTTCGACAGCCTGCAAAGAGAGCTCGCAGGTGGATCGACCAACTCGCATCGGAGCAGTGTCCGATCGGACCAGACTTCCGATAGGGAAGGGCATGCGCGAGAGGACGACTACGACGACTGGCGGCGTTGACCGCGCACTGCCACCGCGCAGACTGTGAAATGAGGAAGAGCTGATCGCTCTTCCTCATTTTTGCGTTCGATTTTCCGCCTCGCGTCTGCTTGCACGGACACACAAAACTGCCCCACCGGATCTCTCCGATGGGGCAGCTGACGTTGCGGTCTAGAAGCGCGGGTGGTCTCCGGCCAGGAACGCACGCTCTGCAGCGGCGTCCGACGCCTTCTTGACGCTACCGAGCGTCCAGCAGTCGATGTGGCGTGCGGTGAGGACGGCAAGTGCACGGTCGACGTCCTCGGGTGCGACGACGGCGACCATGCCGACGCCCATGTTGAACGTCTGCTCCATCTCGGCGCGCTCGACGCGTCCGCGCTGCGCGATCATGGCGAAGACCGGAGCGGGGCTCCAGGTTCCGCGATCGAGTTCGGCGACCAAGCCCTTGGGCATGACGCGCGCGAGGTTGTTGGCGAGGCCGCCACCGGTGACGTGGCAGAACGTGCGCACGTCGGTCTCGGCAGCGAGTGCCAGGCAGTCCTTGGCGTAGATCTTGGTGGGCTCGAGCAGTTCCTCACCGAGCGTGCGGCCGAACTCGTCGACGTGTGCGCTCAGGTTCATGCGGTCGATCTCGAGCAGGACCTTGCGGGCCAGTGAGTAACCGTTGGAGTGCAGTCCCGAAGAACCCATCGCGATGACGACGTCGCCGGGGCGAACGCGATCCGGTCCGAGCAGCTTCTCGGCCTCCACGACACCGACGCCGGTGGCGGAGAGGTCGTAGTCACCGTCGGCCATGATGCCGGGGTGCTCGGCGGTCTCGCCACCGAGGAGAGCGCAACCGGCCTGGATGCAGCCCTCGGCGATGCCGCTGACCAATTCCGCGACGCGCTCGGGGATGACCCGGCCGACAGCGATGTAGTCCTGGAGGAACAGCGGCTCGGCGCCACAGACGACGAGGTCGTCGACAACCATGGCGACGAGGTCGAGTCCGACCGTGTCGTGCTTGTCCATCGCCTGCGCGACAGCGAGCTTGGTTCCGACGCCGTCGGTCGATGCGGCGAGCAACGGCTCCTTGTAGTCACCCTTGAGGGAGAACAAGCCGGCGAAACCACCGAGGCCACCCATGACCTCGGGGCGGCTGGCCTTCTTGGCCAGAGGGGCGAAGAGTTCCACCGCCCGGTCGCCTGCGGCGATATCGACTCCTGCTGCCGCGTAGGAGGCGCCTGCGGTGCGGTGACTGTCCTCGGTCATCGGGTTACTACTCCAGCCTTGTATTTCTCGCGAGCACGTATTGCTCGTGCACAGGTAAGTGGTCTTGCAATGTGAAGTGTTTGCAATCCTCGTGACGCGAGATGGATCGTTCGACTCGAGACCCAGAGCGCGCACACAAATACCGACGATTACGCCCATACGCTACCGGACCGGCCCCCTCGGTGAGACCTCGCGTACCCCGAGACGTCAGTTCTGCAGCCGCGCACCGATCGAGGCGTGCAGTGCGCGCAGACTGTTCTGCCCGAGTGCGACCGTCTCGGATTCGATGTGTTTGAGGAGGTGTCCGTCGTGGACGACCTTCTCGCTCGACTGGATCAGTACCGTCCCGGCTCCGGTGAAATCGAACTGGCGTTCTTCGCCGGTGTTCGCGCCGAACATGCTTCCGCGAACCGCGCCCAGGAAGCTCTGCATCCAGTCGGCATCGAAGTGGTGGGACGGCGACGGGCAGTCGGCCCAACCCACCAACGCCTGCGGGTCGATGCGCAGCGGCGGCTCCGCGAACATGACCGGGCCATTGGACGACGCCAGGAACTTGCCTGTCCCCAGTAGCGTCAAAAAGCCTGGGACGATGGACTGTTTGAGGTCCAGGCTGGTCTCGAAGGCGAGGAGATTGGCCGCGCGAATCGTGAGGTTGCCGTCGTCGAGGTCGTAGGAATTGATGTTGAATCCGCGGTCCCCGAGGATCAACTTGCCCTGTCCCTGAGCGAGCACCCAGTCGTCCGCGTAGAGCGGTGAAGAGAACCTGGCCGCGACGATCGCCGTCATGCTCGTGCGCCCGAGCGGCTCGAAGTTGATGTTTCCGTAGTACGCGATCATCGCGCCCTTGGACGTGAACCACGGCTGCCCGGCCATCTCGACGCAGAAGGCGTAATCGTTGCCCGGGACGTTGTCGTTGGCGGGCAGAGTTGCCGGATTGTGAATTTCGATACCCATGCTCTGTGCCCTCTCAGAACTTCTGCTCGGACGCCTGGACCCAGACGGTGCCGGCGCCGGTCATCTTCAGCTGGATGGACTCCCCCGAGCCCTTGCCGACGGCCTCGCGCCAACCGACGTTCGCGGAGATGTCGACGTTGATCTGACCGATGTGGCACACGTATGCCTGCGGGTCGACGACGACCTGAGGATTGTTCGGACCGACCTGCAACGGAATCGCACCCCCGTGCGAGAGAACCGCGACGCTTCCCTGGCCGTGCAACTGCGTCGTGAACAGTCCTTGACCGGTCATGGCGCCGCGTACTGCTCCGCGCACACCGCCCTGCGACGTGAGAGCGACTATCGAACTCTGGAGGTAACCGTCGTGTGCGAGGAGTCGGTCGGCTTCGACGGTGAGCATTGACGACCCGTCGAGGTGGATGACCTCGACGTACAAGCCGGCGTGCCCGTAGAAGACCTCACCGTTTCCCTCGGCCGCCATCATGCGTGCGTGTTCGCCGGACATCATGCGGCCGGCCATCCCGGCGATCCCGCCCATGTTCGGCATGGCGCCGGGCCCACCGCCCATGCTGTGCGGGATGAAGCGGACGTCGCCGGTGTAGTAGAGCATCGACCCGGTGCGGGCGAGCACGTTCTGTCCCGGTGCGAGGGTCGACTTGACGACCTTGCTGTTCACCAATTCCAACGGCATGGGTCAGCGCTCCTCAGGCTGGATGTAAACGACACCGGATCCGTCGAATCGCAGCGAGAACGCTTCACCGCTGCCACCGCCGATCGCGGAGCGCCAGGTGACGTCGGTGACGAAGCTCTGGTTCAGCTGACCGCGGTGAGCGACGAATGCGTCGGGATCGGCAACCAGCGGATACTGCGGGCTGACCTCGAGCGCGATGATCGGTCCGCCCTTCGACAGCACCGCCACCAGACCGGTGCCGCTGACGACCGTCGTGAACAAGCCCTGTCCGGAACCTGCGCCGCGGAGACCGGCAAATTTCACGTCGGTTCGCAGTTGGCCGACCAATGCGAGCAATTGCGAGGCTTCGACGTGCAAAGCGTCGTTGTTGAGCTCGATAATCGTGATGTCCTGGGCGTCGACCGCGAAGTAGACGGTGCCTTGACCACTGACTTCCATCAGGGACAGTGATTCACCTGCCGCCTTCTGTTTCAGCGCGGCACGCAGCCCGCCACCACCGCCCATTCCGGCGTTCTTGAAGGTGATCGCACCCTCGTACGCCACCATCGAGCCGTTGATCGCTTTGATGGTGTCCCCCACCAGGTCTGCGACCAGTACCCGGTGCCCATCCATTCTCAGTTGCGCCACGGAGGGCACTATGCCAGATGCTCACGACGTATGCCGTGTCGTGGAACAGAAAGTCGTGAACAGAAAATCTGCCGCCCACATGCTGTGGACGGCAGATTCTCGGCTGTCGAATTTCAACGATTCTGATGTTCAGGGGCGGCTGAGCGCGCTCGCATTGTCGTTGTCGCGAGTGGCCGTCGAACCTGCGGTGCTCTCGAGCATCCCCTCGAGGACGTTCTTGCCGATCGACGTTTCCTTGGGAAGCGCGATCGGGTAGGTCCCGTCGAAGCACGCGGCGCACAGACGGCTGGCCGGCTGCTCGGTGGCGGCGATCATGCCCTCGGTGGAGATGTATCCGAGGGTGTCCGCTCCGATGGAACGACGCACACCGTCGAGCATCTCCTCGAACGTCGCATCCTGTCCGCCCGCGCCGTTGGCAATCAATTCGGCCGGTGAGGCGAAGTCGATGCCGTAGAAGCAGGGCCACTTGACCGGCGGCGAGGCGATACGGACGTGAATTTCAAGGGCGCCGGCTTCGCGGAGCATCCGGATGAGCGCACGCTGAGTGTTACCGCGGACGATCGAATCGTCCACCACCACAAGGCGCTTGCCGCGGATGACTTCCTTGAGCGGGTTGAGCTTGAGCCTGATACCGAGCTGACGGATCGTCTGCGACGGCTGGATGAAGGTACGGCCCACGTAGGCGTTCTTCATCAGACCCTGGCCGTAGGGGATGCCTGAGCCCTGTGCGTATCCGACGGCTGCGGGGGTGCCGGACTCGGGAACGGGGATGACCAAGTCACCTTCGGCGGGATGCTCGCTGGCGAGCAGACGGCCGATCTCGACGCGGGTCGAGTGGACCGAACGGCCACCGATGACGCTGTCGGGACGGGCAAGGTAGACGTACTCGAAGACACAGCCCTTGGGCGTCGGATTCGCGAAACGCGAGGAGCGGACGCCGTCGGCGTCGATCGCGAGTAGCTCACCGGGTTCGATGTCGCGAACGAACGACGCACCGACGATGTCGAGGGCTGCGGTCTCGCTGGCGACTACCCAACCGCGGTCGAGTCGACCGAGGCAGAGCGGGCGGATGCCGTGCGGATCCCGCGCTGCGTACAGCGTGTGCTCGTCCATGAAGGTGAGGCAGAACGCGCCCTCCAACGTGGGAAGCAATTCCATCGCGGCCTGTTCGATGGTGCTGTCGCCGGCAGCGTGTGCCAGGAGACCACCGATGAGGTCGGAGTCGGAAGTCGCGGCATTGGGGCGCTTGTCGTTGACCAGGCCGGCTGCACGGGTGCGGCTCGCGAGTTCAGCGGTGTTGACCAGGTTGCCGTTGTGGCCGAGCGCGATGCCGGTGCCGGCAGTGGTCGTACGGAAGATGGGCTGCGCGTTCTCCCACGTCGTGGAACCGGTGGTGGAGTAACGGCAATGTCCGACGGCGACGTGACCTGGCATCGCTGCGAGGGTCTGCTCGTCGAATACCTGGCTGACCAGGCCGAGATCCTTGAACACCAGCACCTGGGAGCCGTCGGCTACCGCAATGCCGGCAGCTTCTTGACCACGGTGCTGAAGTGCGTACAGGCCGTAATAAGTGAGCTTCGCCACATCCTCTCCCGGCGCCCAGACGCCGAATACACCGCATTCTTCGCGGGGCTCGTTCTCGTCCTCGTCGGACGGGTTCGAAGCGAGGAGATTTGGACTGTTGACCGACAGATCGGCACGAGTCACCGGGCGCTCCCTTTGTGGGCAGGGGTTGGGGGGCATCCACAGTCTACGGCCATTTTGGGACTCACTTCCCCTGAGGGCTGCCTTGGGTCTCAGATCACGCCGAAGCGAACCGGATGGTCTCTCTCTGTTACTGCGTCAACCACTCTGTCACTGCGCCAACCCCTCTGTTGCTAGGTCAACCGCAGCAGTGGGAGCCAGTGCGCAATTTCGGGAGCGCGGCTACCTGAGGCGTCGACTCTTCCGTCACCTGAGGCCTCGGAGAACTCGAGCAATCCGGTGACCATCTGCAACCACGTCCGAGCGTCCGTCTCGACGACGTTGGGCGGGGTTCCGCGCGTGTGACGCGGACCTTCGATGCATTGCACCGCAACAAACGGTGGGACCCGCACCTCGACGCTCGATCCGTGGGCGATCTGTTCGAGAGTGCGCGCACTCATCTTCACTGCCGCACCGAGTTCACTGCGCGAAGGCTTCGGCAGTTCCGGATCTCGAAGCCACGGGCCGACGGCCAGGACGGCGGCACGAAATTCGGCGGGGTCGACGGCGCGGCGGGGCGGCATCAGTTCACTCCCTGTCTGCGAGTAGCGATACGAACGGCAAGTGCGCCACCGGCATTCGTGGCCAGGTGCAGCAGGGCGGGGGCAAGTACGCTGCCGCCACGGCGGTGCAGCCACTCGAACAGCAATGCCGAAGCGCCGGTGAACGCCACTGCTGCGGGAACGTTGTCGCCGGCACCGCGAGCGGGAGCGACGTGCCACAGCCCGAAGGTCAGTGCGTGAACAGCCTGCGCGGTCGGCCTGTTCAGTTCGCGGCTCCAGACGGCCGACATCGCGCTACGGAACAACAGTTCCTCGGAGAGCACCGTCCCGAACGGGATGTGCAGGATGATCCATTCGAGGAAGTCTTCGCGGCCGTCTGCTCGCTCGTCGGCAGCGAGAGTCGCGCGCAAGGACGGAACGGCCAAAGCGACGCTGTAGCCGGTAAGGACCGCCCCCGCCGCGGCTCCGCCGAACTGAGCACCACCACGAATGCCGGTGTGCGCCAAGCCGAGTTCCTCGCGGGTGTAACCACGTGCGAGTAGGACTCCGATGGCCGACAGACCGGCCGCGGTGTTGACCACGGCGCGGGCTCGGGGCGAAAGACCGAATGCCGGAAGCACGACGTTGCTCCAGGTGATCGCGGTAGCGGAGAGCGCGATCGAGGCGACTCCCCTCACTTCTCGGGGCCCTCTGATTTCACGGCGACAACCAATGCCGACCGCACTCGCTCGGTTTCTGCGGCCGTCCACCCCTCGGGCTGGGCAACGCTGATCCAGGCGTCCAGAACGGAGGTTCCGTAATTGTGACCATGGCCGTCCGGAACTCCCGCGGCGTTGCCGAGGTCGGCCGACACCTGCCAGAACGTCACGACCGGGAACCATTTCATCGACGGCGAGCGGTCGAAACCGGGCACTTCCTTGAGCCACTCGGGCCGATTGAACATGAGGTCGGGTGACCACCACACCACTGGATCGGAAGGGTGCTGGACAAACAGAACCCGCGGCTGCGGCCACGTCATCCCGTCGGTCGGAATGTCTTCGGAGCGATCCGCGAACCGCACGCCGGCCAAGCCGTCCGCGTAGACAGGAGCTACTTCGGGAGTGCCTGGATCGCGCCTCTTCTCGATCGAACGCCACAACTGCGTCGCGTTCGGCGGGCCAACCCACAGAATTCCGTCGGCGGTATCGCGCGCCGCCTGCAGTGTGTCGAAGGCTCCGGCGCCGGCCATGACGCCGAGGCTCTCGCCGTAGACCATGAACTTCGGCCTGGTGGCTTCCGGTTCCTGGAGCCATCTTTCGTGTACCCGCTCGATCAACAGGCGTCCGGCAGCTTGCGCCTTCTCCTGGTCGGCGAGGAACGAGATCCAACTCGGCAAGTACGAGTACTGGCTGGCGACAAGAGCAGTGTCGCCGTCATGCACAAGTTCGATTGCCTGTGCCGCAGTGGGATTGACCCATCCCGTACCCGTCGTCGGAATGACCACGAGGACCTTGCGTTGGAAGGCGCCGGTTCGCTCCAGCTCCTTGATGACCAGATCCATACGCTCTTCGGGATCTTCGGCGCTTTCAAGTCCGGCATATACGCGAATCGGATCCATCGCAGGCTTACCGGTTGCCGCTTCGAGTTCCTGCGCGTCGAGTCCGCGCGAGACGAAGTTTCGTCCCTCGAACCCCAATGTGTCCCAGGGAGCGGCTGATTCGGGGCTACCCGATTTCATCGGATCCTGCGGTTCGACGACGCCGTCGCGAGTGGTCGAGTTCTGCAGACTGAAGATCGAGTTGGTCGCTGCATAGATTCCGCGGACCAGGACGCCGTCGACCAGCATGAAGAACAGGACGGTGACAACCAGGACACCGACGCCATTGGCCACCGACCGTGACCAGTGGAACCGCCGCATCAGCTGTCGGGCAATCAGTTTCACCAGATCGTGGAGGACCCGCCAGATCGAGATGAGCAGGCCACCGACGAGCAGGCTCAGTCCGAGGGTTCGGATGTAGCCGGAAGTGGTCGTGCCTTCGGCATCGGTCAGTGCCGCGATTTCACGTTGCCACCCGGCCGCGTAGACCAGCATGATGATCGCCGCGACGATGGACGCGACCGGAACGAAGACCTTGATCGCGGAAGGCACCGGCTCGGGCAGTGGCCACCACCGTCGCCCGCTGAGCAGGTATCGCTCGACAGCCCAACCGATCGCAGTACCGACGCCGTAGCCGATGGCCGAGTTGATTCCGCCGATCAGACCTTGGAAAAGCCAATCGCGCGGCAACAGCGAAGGGGTCAACGACCAGCAGAAGAAGAACGCGGCAAACGCGATGCCGGTGAAGTCGAGTTTGAGGAGCCCCCACGCCCACTCGGTGAAGCGGTTGTCGAGCTTCTCGAGGGGTGCGGGAACAGCCAGCCGCAGGTGGTGTTCCTGCGGCTGGCTGTCAGAAGAAGTCAGTTCTCCGGAATCGACCATCTATCACCCGAACAGTGCGGGCAGCGTTCCCTCGAAGGCCTCACGGAGCTTGGCCATCGTGACGGAGAAGTGTCCCTGGACCTCGACGGAGTCGCTGCCCTCGTCGACGACCCCGATACGCGTCCACGGCAAGCCGCGGGCGGTGCACATACCGGTGAAACGAGTCTCCTCGGTACGCGGAACTGCAACGAGGACACGTCCCGACGATTCCGAGAACAAGGTCACGAACGGATCTGCGCCCTCGGGAATCAGGATGCGGCAACCGGTTTCGCCGGCCAGCGCGGCTTCGACGACAGCCTGGGCCAGTCCACCCTCGGAGAGGTCGTGGGCTGCGGTGACGAGACCGTCACGCGAAGAGGCGAGCAGAATGTCGGCGAGCAGTTGCTCACGGGCGAGGTCGACCTTCGGCGGCACGCCACCGAGGTGACCGTGCTCGACCTGCGACCAGATGGAGCCGTCGAACTCGTCGTGGGTGTCGCCGAGCAGGATCAGCGTCTCGCCGGGCTCGAGTCCGAGGCCCGTCGGGATGCGGCGGTGAACGTCGTCGATCACACCGAGGACGGCAACCACCGGCGTCGGCAGGATTGCCGTGGATCCGGTCTGGTTGTAGAAGCTGACGTTGCCGCCGGTGACGGGGATGCCGAGGGTGGCGCAGCCGTCGGCAAGGCCGCGAACGGCCTGCTGGAACTGCCACATGACACCCGGGTCCTCGGGAGAACCGAAGTTCAGGCAGTTGGAGACGGCCTTGGGCGTTGCGCCCGTGACTGCCACGTTGCGGAAAGCCTCGGCCAACGCGAGCTGCGCACCGGTGTACGGGTCGAGCGCGGTGTAGCGGCCCGAAGCGTCGGTGGACAGTGCGATTCCGCGTCCGGTCTTCTCGTCGATGCGGATGACACCGCCGTCGGCGTTCTCGGCCAGGACGGTGTTTCCGCGGACGTAGCGGTCGTACTGCTCGGTGATCCACTTGCGGCTGCACAGGGCAGGCGAGGCGATCATCTTCAGCAGGGTCGCTTCGAGCTCGGCGTCGGTTTCGGGACGCTTCAGTCCGGCAGTCGTATTCGCGATCAAGGCATCCTGCGTTGCCGGACGCTCGACGGGGCGGTGGTAAACCGGGCCCTCGTGCGCGACGGTGCGCGGGGGAACGTCGACGACGGTCTCGCCGTGCCAGGAGATGGTGAGGTGCTCACCGTCGGTGACCTCGCCGATGTCGGTGGCCAGGACGTCCCACTTCTTGCAGACCTCCATGAACGCATCGACGTTCTCGGGCGTGACCACGGCGCACATGCGCTCCTGCGATTCGCTCGAGAGCACCTCGGCCGGGGTCATGCCGGTGGCGCGCATCGGAACCTTCTCGAGGTTGATGTGCATGCCGCCGTCGCCGGCCGCGGCCAGCTCGGAGGTGGCGCAGGACAGCCCGGCGCCGCCGAGGTCCTGGATGCCGACGACGAGGCCGGCCTTGTAAAGGTCGAGACAGCACTCGATGAGCACCTTCTCGGTGAACGGGTCGCCGACCTGAACCGCGGGCAGCTTCTTACGTCCGCCGGTGTCTCCACCCTCGTCGTCGAACGTCGCCGACGCGAGGACCGAGACGCCGCCGATTCCGTCGAGACCGGTGCGTGCGCCGAACAGGATGATCTTGTTGCCCGCGCCCGAAGCGAAGGCCAGATGCAGATCCTCGACGCGCATGACGCCGGCAGCGAGGGCGTTGACCAGCGGGTTACCTGCATAGGACTCGTCGAAGACCGTCTCGCCGCCGATGTTCGGCAGGCCGAGGGAGTTTCCGTATCCACCGACACCGCGCACGACACCGTCGACGACGCGACGGGTATCGGGGGCGTCAGCAGCACCGAACCGAAGCTGATCCATGACGGCGATCGGACGAGCACCCATGGCCATGATGTCGCGGACGATGCCGCCGACACCGGTCGCCGCACCCTGGTAAGGCTCGACGTACGACGGGTGGTTGTGGCTCTCGACCTTGAACGTGACTGCCCAGCCGTCACCGATGTCGACGACGCCGGCGTTCTCACCGATACCGGCCAGCATGTTGGCGCGCATCTCGTCGGTGGTGGTCTTGCCGAAGTATCCGAGGTGGACCTTCGAGGACTTGTACGAGCAGTGCTCGCTCCACATCACCGAGTACATCGCCAGTTCGGCGTCCGTGGGACGGCGGCCCAGGATCTCCTTGATGCGTGCGTATTCGTCGTCCTTGAGACCGAGCTCCTTGAACGGCTGAGCGGCATCGGGATCAGCCGATGCGTGCGTGACGGTATCGACCTGGTGAGCAGACACTGGAGAGTGGTCCCTTCCCTACGGGAGTCAAGAGGCAAGCCGGCGCGGAGCGGGACACCACGAATGTGCCCAACGAAAGAACGTGCCGGGGGACAGTCTATCGGTGTGGGCCGACGACTTCCGCAGACGGCAGCACCCGCAACACCTCCGGGCCTGCGAAGTATCGCCCGTCACACCCGCCCCGGTTGGGTGATCCGGTCGGTTTTCCTAAAGTCAGGGCCGGTCCACTCTCTCCCTCGAAAGGTCTCGCATGACCCAGGATGTTCGTCAGTCCGACCTCACAGCACAGTCCCAGTCGGTGACCACTCCCCTCACTCCGGCTGCGATTTTCCTGGTCGCGACCGTGAATCCGGGTGGCGAGAACACCACACGAGAACTACTCGCCGACGTCGCCGGCCTGCAGCGCGCCGTGGGGCTGCGCGTCCCCGGATCAGGTTTGGATGTGGTGACAAGCATCGGTTCGTCGGTTTGGGATCGACTGTTCGCCGGTCCGCGCCCCGCGCTACTGCACCCGTTCGCCGCTCTACAGGGTGACGTTCACTCGGCGCCGTCGACTCCCGGCGATCTGCTCTTCCACATCCGCGCGATGAGCATGGATGCGTGTTTCGAGGTGGCTCGGCAGATCACGAAGCGACTGCACGGCGCAGCCACGGTGGTCGACGAGGTTCACGGCTTCCAGTACTTCGAGAACCGAGACCTCATCGGCTTCGTCGACGGCACCGAAAATCCGGTGGGCCGCGACGCCGTCGCCGCCGTGACTGTCGGAGACGAAGATCCTGCGTTCACCGGAGGAAGCTACGTCCACATCCAGCGCTACGTCCACAAGATGCGGGACTGGGAAGCAATCACCGTCGACGAGCAGGAACGTGTGATCGGACGCAGCAAGCTCGAGGACATCGAGATGACGTCCGAAGTGAAGCCGGCCAACTCGCACGTAGCCCTCAACGCAATCAAGGACGAGAACGGCAAGGCTCTCGAGATCCTGCGTGCCAACATGCCGTACGGGCGCCTCGGTGACGACGAGATCGGCACCTTTTTCATCGGCTACTGCCGCACGCCGGCGATCACCGAACGGATGCTCGAGAACATGTTTCTCGGCAACCCTCGCGGCAATTACGACCGTCTGCTCGATTTCTCGACGGCCGTGACGGGCTCGATGTTCTTCACTCCGAGCGCCGACTTCTTCGAGGATCTACCGGCTACACCCGCTGGGCTCTCTGCCCGTTAACTGCCCGCTCCCCCAGCTACCCGCCCTCTAACTACGCGGCGTGAGGAACGCACCGAGCGCGTCGGCATACATGCGGACATCTGCCGCGCCCATCAGCTCGCGGGCAGAGTGCATCGCGAGCTGAGGCGCGCCGACGTCGACGGTGGACAGTCCGGTGCGTGATGCCGTGATCGGTCCGATGGTGGAGCCGCACGGCAAATCGGCGCGGTGGACGTAGCGCTGCATCGGCACTCCCGCCTGATCGCACGCGAGCGCGAATTCGCCGGCACCGGCCGCATCGGTGGCGTAGCGCAGGTTCTGGTTCACCTTGAGTACCGGCCCACCGTTGATCTCGATCCGATGAGCGGGCTCGTGGCGGTCCGGGTAATTGGGGTGCGTCGCGTGTGCCATGTCGCCCGACGCGCATACCGAGCCGGCCATCGCCTGCAGGAATTCTTCGCGGCCACCACCGCGTCCCAACACGATCCGCTCGAGCACGGTGTTCAGCAGGTCCGAGAAAGCTCCGCGATCGGACATGCTGCCGACCTCTTCATGATCGAAGAGTGCAAGCACTGGGACCTGCTGACCGGGCGACTCGACTGCGGCCAGAAGTGCTTGTGTCCCTGCATAACACGTGCCCTGATTGTCGAGCCTGGGGGCGCTGACCAATTCCTTGTCCACCCCCACGACTGCGCTGGGCGCAAGGTCGTGTGTCATCAATTCCCAGCCGAGAACCGACGACGCGGCTACACCCGCACGCTCGGCGACAAAGCCGATGAAAGACTTGGGCTTCGAACCCACGCCCCAGATTCCGTTGACGTGCCTCTGCGGATCCAGCGTCACACCCTTGCGATCTTCGGACAGGTGGATAGCCAGCTGCGGAACACGAAGAATCGGGTCGTCGATGCGAACCAGCTTCTGCTCCACAGTGTTTCCCACCCGGACACTCAATCGTCCGGAGATACCGAGATCGCGGTCGAGCCAGGAGTTCAGCCACGCACCGCCATACGGTTCGAGGCCCACCATCTGCCACCCGGCCGAAGTGAGGTCGGGATGCTGTTTGACCCGCAGGTTGGGGCTGTCGGTATGACCTCCGACAATCCGGAACGGAGTGGCGTTTCCCACGCCCTCGGTGCTCCAGGCGATCAGCGAACCGCCTCGCACGAGGAAGTACCGTCCGGGCTCGGCTGGCCACGACTGCGTTTCGTGGACTTCGACGAACCCGCCGGCCGTCAGCTCGGTCGCCACCGTCGCGCACACATGGAACGGCGACGGTGACGAATCGACGAAGCTGCACAAGCCGTCTGCGTCGGCCCCGGTCAGAGAAGCCGCCCCGGCCCGAGCCGCCCGAGAAGTCTGAGAAGTCATGCCTCTCATCATGCCCGAACAGGTGTCCGGGATATCAGTGGCCACGAATCAGGTGAGCACAGAATCGGTTAGCTCAGGCGTGAGGACCGGATACGCAGAACTGATTCCCATCAGGATCGAGGAGCGTCACCCAGCGGAAACCGTCCATGTTCTCGCGGTGGTGCTCGGTTGCTCCGGCCTCGACGAGCCGCGCCACCTCGGCGTCGAGATCCGGACTCCCCAAATCGAGATGGATGCGATTCTTGCCGGCGGTGGGGTCCGGGACCTTCTGGAATGCGAAGTTGGTGGCGCTGTCAGGGACCGCGACGATGTAGAACCAACCGTCGTTCTCCTCGACGATGTTTCCGCCCAACTGCGCCGCCCACCACGTTGCGAGCGGACCGGGATCGAGACTGTCGAAGGTGATCATGCCGAGTGTGAGAGTCATGCGCACACGCTAATGGAAGCCACCGACAAAGACTCTCGATCTCGGGCTGAGATGAGACGATCGTCGAGTGCGACTCACAACGCTGCGCGACCGTGTTGCAGAACCACTCTTCGCAGTTTTCATCGCGACCGGCTTGCTGTTGAGCTACCTCGGAGTGCTCGCCTGGCGATTCGCCACGCCATCTATGCGAACAGAACATATCGGCATCCAACCTCCGCCACCGCCGCCGGCGGAGGACGGCAAGACCGGATACATGTGGGTTGTCGAAGGCTACAGCTACGTCGACGCCCCTCATTGGTTCCCCGCAACTGCGTGGTTCCTGATTGTCGGAACGGCTGTCGCCATTGCCGTGTCGGCGATACTGAACGCGACGGGATGGCACCTGTCCCGCGACGCAGGTGGGCGAAGATTTGTTCTTCCGCTTGCACTTTCGATCTTCGGAGCGGCCTACGGACTTGCGGTCGCCGTTGTCGGACGAATCTGGCCGCCCACCTTCTATTCGGTGGTCCTTCCCGAACCTCGTGACCCGCAGAAGCCCTACCCCGAATCGACCATCATCCACTTCGACCTCGAGCCGAACCTGATCACCTTCACCGCAACAGGTCTTGCCGTCGGCCTTCTCGCGGCCGCCCTGCTTTATGTCCGGAACTACTCGCTCACACGAACGAACTAGCGGGCGCGGAGATCACTCGACCGCTTCGAGTTCCGCGACACTCCCGTCCGAGATCACCCGGACGTGGCGGGTGATCTTCTCGATCGGCCAGTCCCACCACGCAATTCGCACCAACTTCTCGATGTCTTCGGCACTGAAGCGGCGCTTGATCTCCGTTGCCGGGTTGCCGCCGACAATTGCGTAGTCCGGGACGTCGCGCGTTACGACGGCGCCAGTGGACACGATCGACCCGTGACCGATCCGGACACCGGGCATGACTGTCACGTTCCCGCCGAACCACACGTCGTTCCCGACGACGGTGTCACCGCGTGACGGCAGATCCTGCACCAAATCCATGTGCCTGGCCCAATCACCGCCCATGATCGGAAACGGGTAGGTGGAGACACCGTTCATACGATGGTTCGCGCCGTTCATGATGAAGGTGACACCGGTGGCCAGGGCGCAGAACTTTCCGATCACCAGTTTGTCGGGACCGTAGTGATGCAACACGTTTCGAGTCTCGAACTCTTCGGCGAACTCCGGATCATCGTAGTAGGTGTACTCCCCTACCTCGATCAACGGGTTGTCGATCAACGGCCTCAGCAACACCACTCGCGGTTGCCCGGCCATCGGATGAACATTTGTGGGATCCGGCGCAGTGAAATCTGACGCAATGGGATCTGACGCGTTCACTGCTTACTCCGATCCGTCGGCGCGGTGTCGCCGACCGCAGCAAGACTATCTGGTTCCTGCTGCGATCGACCGACAAGCGAAAACGTACCGGTGTCAGCCCAGGAGGCCCTTGGCGATATGGGTGACCTGAATTTCGTTGCTGCCCGCATAGATCATGAGCGACTTGGCATCACGCGCCAACTGCTCGACTCGGTACTCGGCCATGTAGCCGTTTCCACCGAACAGCTGCACGGCTTCCATCGCGACCTCGGTCGCTGCGCGCGAGGAGTACAGCTTCATCGCCGACGCCTCCGCCAGGCTCACTTTGTCTCCGGCTGCGGTGCGCTCGATCGCATTGAAGACCATGTTCTGCACGTTGATTCGAGCGACCTCCATCTCGGCGAGCTTGAGCTGGATGAGCTGGAACTGCCCGATCTCACGTCCCCACAGTTTGCGGGACTTCGCGTATTCGATGCTCAGACGGTGGCATTCGTTGATGATGCCCAGTGAGAGCGACGCGATGCCGATGCGTTCGGCGGCGAAGCTCTCCTTGGCGCTGGATTTGCCGTCCGACTTTCCGCTGTCCTCGGTCTCGCCGAGCAGACGGTCCTTGGTGATGCGGACGTTGTCGAAGAACAGCTCACCTGTGGGTGAGGAGTTCATGCCCATCTTCTTGAACGGCGGGCTCTGGGTGAGACCCTCCATGCCCTTGTCGAGGATGAAGGCGAGCACCTTGCGATCGCGACGATCAACCGACGCATCGCCCTCGTCGAGCTTTGCGTACACGATCATCACGTCGGCGTACGGACCGTTGGTGATGAAGGTCTTGTTGCCGTTGAGAATGTAGTCGTCGCCGTCGCGGCGTACGTAGGACTTCATGCCGCCGAAGGCATCCGAGCCGGAGTCCGGTTCGGTGATCGCCCAGGCGCCGACGGTCTCGAATGTCACCAGGCCGGGGAGCCAGCGTTCCTTCTGCGCGAGTGTGCCGCGGCTGCGGATAGTTCCGGCGGCCAATCCGAGGCTGACACCCAACGATGCGACCAGGCCGAGGCTGACTCCGGCCAATTCGCTGTTGAGCACGACGCCCATGCTGCCGGCGCCGCTGAAGGCGCTCGACTTCTCACCGTCACCGGAGGGCGCATCGCCGCGCTCGCGTGCCAGCGACTTCTCGAGGCCCTCGCGTGCCATGTCGGCCAGACCGAAGGTCGAGTACAGCTTGCGAATGATGTCGAACGGCGGCAGCGCACCGCTTTCGAGCTCGTCGACGTGAGGTCGCACCTCTTTGTCGATAAAGCCCCGCAAGGCGTCGCGGAACATCAGGTCGGTGTCGGACCACTCGTACATGTGCCTGAACTCCAGTCGGTGAACGATCGAGAGACTGCCGAACGACAGCCACACACCGAATATAGAACACGTTCCAAAACCGGAACAGGATTCAGCTGATCAGTCCCATTCGCTGCGAGATCCACGTCAGCTCCTGCTCGACGCCGGCCGACCACACCGAAAAGCTGTGACCACCGGGAAGCTCGAGATACCTGGCGTCCATTCCGGCCGCTTTGGCCGCTTCGTACACCTTTTGCTGACCGGGCTTGAACTCATTGTCATCTGTTCCGACGACGAACACTCCGCCCGAGTTCGGGAACTTCCGAGTCGCCAGCAGGTCCATCGGATTCACCTTCACGAACGCCGCTTCGTCGCCGCCGAATATCTCGTCGACGGTTCGCTGTCGGTCACCGAGCGAAGGCTCCAATTGACCGGACAGATCGAGGAATGTCGGGTACACCTCGGGGTAATTGGTCGCCATCTGCAGTGAGCAGGTGCCACCGTAGGAGAGCCCGCCGATTGCCCACGCTCGCGGATTCGTGTCGATCTGGAACGCATTCGCCACCGCAGCGGGCAAGTCCTTTGCCAGATACGTGCCGACCTTGCCCTGTGACGAATCGGTGCACAGCGGATTGGCCATCTGCGACCCTGTTCCATCGGCTATCACGACGACTGGAGCCAACCCCTCGTGATCCCGTGCAAAAGCGTCCATTGTCGCGGTCAGCTTTCCGCCCTGGAGCCAGTCCTCGGGCTTGCCAGGCTGACCTGCCATGAGCACGAGCACGGGAAGAAGCGGACGCGGATTGGTGAAGTACGACGGCGGCAGATACACCTGCGCGTCGCGCGCGGAGAATCCTGAAATCGTCCCGGGGACAGGCAAAGTCGTGACCCGTCCGCGAATCGGCATGCCCTCCGGCGCTTTCCACACAGTGTCGGTGGGATCGCCGGTGACAACAGGATCGGTCGGACCGGGAACTTCACTGAGTGAGATGCGGTCGAAATCGTCGTGTCCGAACGCAATTCCCACAGTCGGATACGCGGCGAAAACCAGATTGATCTGCGTCGCGGCAGTGATGACGACCAGAACCGTCGCGATCACGGACAGGAGCGCTTTCGCGACGGTTCCGCCCGCCTTGATTCGCGGCCCGAGAAGTAGCAACGCGTAGATACCGATTCCGATCCACACGTAGATCGACATCTCGATGGGATCGGGGAACGGCACGATCACCTTTTCGACGGTGATCCACACGGCGATCATGATCACCAGTGCAATCAGCCCCGCGATCGGCACCGCTCTGCGGTAGTACCAGCGCACGTTCGAACCGAGCAGCCACACACCACCCAGGACCCCAAGGACAGTCAGGATCACCGGCAGCGGTCCCGAGATCAAACTGATTCGGTAGAGCCAGTCCACGTCAAGCCTCTCGCGCGTAGAAATGTCGCACGCACGAGGCTAGACGACGACGCTAGTACTCTGTATCAGGTGACATTCATCAAGGTCTGTGGCCTACGCGACGTTGACACGGTCGACCTCACGGTGGGCCTGGGCGTCGACGCCATCGGTTTCGTCTTCGCCGAGAGCGTCCGCAAAGTCGACCCCACACTCGCAGTCGCTCTGCTCGCGCGAGTTCCCGATCACATCCGTGCAATCGGAGTCTTTCTCGGCAACCCGATCGGACAGATCCTCGAGATCGCGAAGATCACCGGGCTTCGCACCGTACAGGTTCACGATCTTGTCGACGCCGAGCAAGTGCAGCGGCTGCACGATGCCGGCCTCACCGTCATCCGCGCGGTCGTCTCCAGCAACGTCCGCGACGGTTACAATCTCGACCTCGGCGAGGACGAACTCCTGATCGACGGCGCAGACGCCGGATCAGGGGTGCCGTGGAACTGGGCCCAACAGCAATCGCGCCCGCAAGGCCAGTGGATCCTGGCGGGCGGACTGTCCCCGGACAACGTTCGCGACGCACTCGATGCCACCGGCGCCTGGGGCGTCGACGTCTCCAGCGGCGTCGAATCCTCCCGCGGCGTCAAGGACCACACGTTGATCGAGAAGTTCGTCAGCGCTGTCCGGCAGACCGATCACTCGAAATAGGACGCGTAGTCACTGAAAGCGACTTGACCGGTGGGACTCGCCTTCACGGCGTCGGCAACGGCCGGCGGAATGGGAGCCCAGTTCGCAGGCATGGCCGCCGCCAGTGACGGCTTCAAGATGTAGAGCAGTGCGAAGTTCACTATCCAGAGCGGCGGCGCCATCGACATGCCGACTTCCGAACTCACATTGCCTTTGGTGTTGGTCACCAGCTGCGCTGCTCCCGAAATCTGTTGCGCTGCAAATCCGTAGACTGCCTGCACCGTGTATGCCGACTGATAGAGCGCAATCAGAGTGTGCGTCGCACCGTTGTTGCGCAACCAGGTGCCCACGAAACCGCCAGGGGCGATCAGCGTATTCACCTGTCGCGTCGGCGCATCCGCGTTGGCCGGACTCTCCAGCAATCCGTCGGGATTCACGTACAACCCGTAACTGGCCAGAACCGACGGCGTAGTGCCGGAATAGAGGGGCCGCCCGTTCGTATTGGTGAGAATCCGAGCGCATTCGTCGATCACCGCGGCGTCCTCGCGATTTCCGCCGACCCCTCCGCCGGAGATGAGATCGCGATACTGCTCCTCGGTCAAAGCGTCGGCTGGTTCGAGTCCGATCTGCGCGGCAATCTCTTCCGCAGTCTGCTGACCGAGTGGCTGGTTGAGTTGATCCGGAGTAGTCATCTGCGTGGGCGCGACGCTCTCGTAGACCGGTGCCCCGGCAAAAGGGATCACGAACCCGGTATCGACTGTGTCTGCAACGGGTTGCGCGCCGGCCATCTGAGTGGTGGCAAACGAAAGTACGCACACCCCAACCAAAGCCAGAACCGAGACGGTCCCGCGATGAGACCGTGCTCGGTGAGATTCTTGTCCACGTCTACAGCCCTCGCCTGAGAAAGCCTTGCCTGCAATTCCCTTGCCGCGCATAGGTCAACCTCCCGGAACGCAGTCGGGCGAATCAACTCGAGCTTGCATCTCAGTCAAACGCTGTGACCAGCGCCGTGTCAAGACACAGGTCAGGTCGAGGCACGGCGACAGCTCGCTCGATACAGGCGACAGCTCGCCCGCTACAGTGATGCTTCCATCTGAAGTGACCTCACCCCATTTGAATTGCAGGACATCTCGGGAGGCGAGCAGTGTCTGACAAGCGCGGGACCGTATTGATCACCGGTGTCGGTCGGAGCAAGTCGATCGGAGCGAGCCTCGCATTGGGCCTTGCCGAGGATGGTTGGGATCTTGCTATCGGCTACTGGGAGCCTTACGACGAACGCGTCGGGTTCGGGCGCGGAGCGCACGATCCGCAAGACATTGCCGAGAAGTGTCGCGCACTCGGAAGCCGTGTCGACCTGGTTCCCGGAGATCTGGCCTCGCCCGACGTGGCCGATCAGCTCGTTGACGCTGCCGCAGCGCGGAACGACCTCCGTGGGCTGGTGCTCTCACATTGCGAAAGCGTCGACAGCTCGATCCTCGATACCACCGTCGAGAGCTGGGAACGACATTTCGCCGTCAACGCTCGCGCCTCCTGGCTTCTGATCAAAGCGTTCGCTGAACGGCTTCCGGAACAGCGCGACGTCAGTCAGGTGGCCGGGCGGATCATCGCACTCACCAGCGACCATGCGGCCCACAATCTTCCGTACGGGGCCAGCAAGGGCGCTCTCGACCGCATCGTCATCGCCGCCGCAGTCGAACTTGGATCACGCGGCATACGAGCCAACGTCGTCAACCCAGGACCTATCGACACAGGATGGATGACACCCGCGATCAGACAGGCCACAACCCTCCAGACTCCTGCCGGCCGGCTGGGTACTCCCGGCGACACTGCAAACCTCGTTCGGTTTCTGATGTCCGACGCCGGAGGCTGGATTACGGGACAACTCCTTCACTCCAACGGCGGATTCAGTACGAACTGAGCCTTGGCCGGACTCAGTTCAGGCTTTGTAGGTCGGTAGCGTCTGCCCGAGCCTCTTACCCATTTCGGCAGCCAAAGCCGCGAGCCCGCTGGCCGGACGCACCATGACCTCGAAATCGACGATCTTGCCGTCCTCGTCGAATTCGACCATGTCGATTCCCTTGAGACTTTTATCGCCGATGTTCGCACTGAATTCGAGCACGACCTGCCGACCGTTGGCTCCGGCGAACTGACGGTGGTACTCGAAGTTCTCGAACACCTGGATCACCGTATTGAGAATGAGCACAACGGCATCCGCGGACTGGTACGGCTTGAATCCCGTGGGCGATCGGAACTGCGCGTCGGGCGCGACGATCGTCGGTAGCGCCGACAGATCGCCGGTTTCGATCATGGTGTGCCACAACTTCAGTGCAGCTTCGACTTTCGGTTCGAGCGTCAATTCCGTGCTCATGCTTCTACCCTTCCCTCGACGTTACCTGCCGCTTGATTTACCGGCACTTGACTTGCGACGGACCACGCACTCAACACAGTTCGCACCCCGGTCACGAGTTGCAACGGCTGATCGATCATGACGTGATGTCCGGCTTCGGGAATCTCCGCCACGATGGCCTCCGGTCCGAACAATCCGCGCATGTGCTCCATGAGTCGATCGGACACGATGCCGTTCTCAGCTCGGAAATAGGCTACGCGGCAACGTGGTTCGCTGTCGAGAACATCTTCGGCGCCTACTCGGAGAAAGAAATTCGGATCGAACTTCCACGACCAACCGCCCTCGACTTCCTCCATCGACGTGGCCGCCACATGGTCACGCACCGCAGGCAGACCCGAATCCTGCGGCGGAACGAAGCGGAAACGGCCCATCGCGTCTTCCCTGGTGGGATAAACCTTCTTGGGGCCGAACGCATTCTGGCGTCGAGCCGCCTCCTCTTCGGGCGTACGCGCCTTGAGCGGAGAATCGATGATGACAACCCCGTCCAACAGTTCGCCATGCAGATGCGAGGCCACGAAAGAAACAATCCCACCCATACTGTGCCCCACCAGAATCGGCTTGCCGTCGATTCCCCCTGCCTCGGCCGCCGCCAGCACCTCGCGAGCCCACTGGGACATCGCGTAGGCGTCGCGAGTGTCACTGTCGCCGTGGCCCGTCAAGTCGAGAGCGACGACGCGGCGCCCCTCGGCGAACTGCGGCGCAATGTGATCCCACCAGCGACTGTGGGCTGCGCCGCCGTGAATCAGCACGATTCCCGGCCCCGCCGGCCCCCAAGCCCGAAAGTGCACCGAGGCACCCTCGACCTCCACCGACCCCGTCTCGACCGGCGCTGCCAACGCCCGAGTGAACCAACCAGGCGCGTCTTCGACCACATTGCTCATCGATCGAACATACATAGTCGTCAATCGGTTCATCCAACTCTTCCCAGTTCGTGATCCATCACCTATATTGAATCCGGCCTCAAGTTCAATTCGTTTCGCCGAAGGGGAGAGATGACCAACCGCCAAGTACGCCTCGCCGCCCGCCCGACAGGACTTCCCGACGCTTCCACCTGGGAATACGTCGATGCCGAGATCCCGTCCGCCGGACCGGGCGAGTTTGTCGTCAAGGTCGAATACCTCTCCCTCGACCCCGCGATGCGCGGTTGGCTCAACGACGTCAAGTCGTACGTTCCGCCGGTCAAGCTCGGTTCCGTCATGCGCGCCCACGGCGTCGGACGCATCACCGAATCACAGCACCCCGATTACCAGGTTGGGGACATCGTGGCCGGATCCTTCGGCGCTTCCGAGTACGGCGTTTCCGACGGTACAGACGTCACTCGGGTCGACGAATCGATCGCTCCCCTGCCGACCTGGCTCGGCGCTCTCGGTTTCCCCGGCGTCACTGCGTATTTCGGATTACTCGACGTCGGAAAGCTGAAAGACGGTGACACCGTCGTCGTGTCCGGTGCCGCGGGTGCGGTCGGCAGTCTGGTCGGCCAGATCGCAAAGCTTCACGGATGCAAGGTCATCGGCATCGCCGGCGGTCCGGAGAAGTGCGCGTGGCTCACCGAGGACCTCGGCTTCGATGTCGCCATCGACTACAAGAACGAATCCGTATACAAGGCGCTCAAGTCCAACGCTCCCGACGGTATCGACGTGTACTTCGACAACGTCGGCGGAGAAATTCTCGACGCCGCTCTCTCCCGTCTGCGCCTCGGAGCTCGGGTGGTCATCTGCGGCGCCATCGCGGGCTACAACGCCACCGAACCTCAGCCAGGCCCTGCTCACTACCTGTCACTTCTCGTCAACCGCGCCACGATGGCCGGCTTCGTGGTCTTCGACTACCTCGATCGCTACGCAGAAGCACAAGAGCAGATCGGAAAGTGGATCAAGAGTGGCGAATTGACTGCTCGCGAGCACGTCGTCGACGGCGGTATCGACGCGTTCGGCGACAGCCTCAATCTTCTCTTCGCCGGAGCGAACACCGGAAAGCTGGTCTTGAAGGTCAGCTGAGTCGGCCACACACGCAGATCGGCCACCGGTATTCCGGTGGCCGATTCGCTTGGGTCAACTGACTCCGGACGGAGTGGGAACGCTGTCCTCCCCCAACCGCGGCGGGGCCGACCGATAGGTTGCCGGCGTGCCGCTCATCCGAATCGGATTGGCTACCTGCCGAGTCGGTGCATCGCGACGCGGGTCGTCGATGGACACCACCGGATCGAGATTCAGCCGTTCCGCCAGCGCTATCGCGTCGGCGATGTCGTTGAGAGGCCCACACGGAACACCTCGCTCGGTCAGTGCCTCGAACCACGAGTCCGCAGAGCCCTTGGCCAATGCAGCAGTGACGGCGTCGAACAGTTCTTCTCGATGCGCAACCCTGTCGCTGTTGGACGCGAAACGCGCATCAGCGGCAAGTTCGGAAACTCCGAGAACCTCTGTCAACGAACTGAATTGCCGATCATTGCCGACCGCGAGGACCAGCGGACGGTCCGCGGTGTCGAATACCTCGTATGGTGCGATGCTCGGATGCCGGTTGCCCATTGCCTGCGGCACCACGCCCGCGGCCACGTAGCCGGACGACTGGTTGGCCAGTGCGGACAGCAACGAGGACAACAGATTGACCTCGACGTGCTGCCCTTCGCCTGTGCGATCGCGATGGCGCAGCGCTGCAAGGATTCCCACGCTGGCATGCAGGCCGGTGATGACGTCGACCACCGCGACACCGACCTTGGTGGGAGTCTTGGGATCGGGTCCGGTGATACTCATCAATCCGCCGACCGCCTGAATCAACAGGTCGTATCCCGGCAGAGAGTTGTTGCCACCGAAGCCGCTGATCGAGCAGTAGACCGCACGCGGATTCATTTCTCGGACAGCGTCGTAGCCCAGCCCCAGACGGTCCATCGTTCCCGGCAGGAAGTTCTGCACCACGACGTCCGCATTGCGAACCAGCTCGCGTGCACTCTCCAGATCCTCGCGCTCGCGCAGGTCCAGAGTGACCGACTTCTTGTTACGGTTCACCGACAGAAAGTAGCTCGACTCGTCCCCCACCCACGGTGGGCCCCAGCTGCGAGTGTCGTCCCCGACACCCGGCCGCTCGATCTTGACGACCTCGGCACCCAGGTCGGCGAGAATCATCGTGGCGTACGGACCGGCGAGGACGCGGCCGAAATCAGCGATCACCAACCCGTCGAGCGCTCCGACAGCGTCTGCCGTCACCGGAAAGCTTCTTCACCGGTGAGAGCGCGGCCGATCACGAGCTGGTGAACCTCGGACGTGCCCTCGTAGGTGAGAACGGATTCGAGGTTGTTGGCGTGCCGGATCACGGGGTACTCGAGCGTGATGCCGTTGGCGCCCAGAATGGTTCGGCATTCACGGGCGATCTTGATGGCCTCGCGGACATTGTTGAGCTTGCCGGTGCTGACCTGCTCGGGGCGAACCGTCCCGGCGTCCTTGAGGCGCCCGAGGTGGATGGCGAGCAACTGCCCCTTGCCCAATTCGACTGCCATGTCGGCGATCTTGGCCTGGGTGATCTGATACGCGGCGAGCGACTTGTCGAAGACCTTGCGATCACGTGCATATGAGATCGCAGTCTCGAGGCAGTCACGTGCTGCACCCATTGCCCCGAAGATGATGCCGAAGCGTGCCTCGTTGAGGCAGCCGAGCGGGCCGGACAGTCCGCGAGCCTTGGGCAGCATCGCCGAGGCAGGCAGACGCACGTCCTCGAGCACCAGTTCCGAGGTGACCGACGCCCGGAGCGACATCTTGTTCTTGATCTCGGGGGCGGAGAATCCCGGAGTGTCGGTGGGAACGACAAATCCGCGCACGCCGTCGTCGGTTCGAGCCCAGACCACGGCGACGTCCGCGATGGAGCCGTTGGTGATCCACATCTTGGTGCCGTTGAGGATCCAGTCGTCGCCGTCGCGCTTGGCGTTGGTTCGCATACCGCCGGGGTTGGATCCGAAATCGGGTTCCGTGAGACCGAAGCAGCCGATGGCTTCACCCGCCGCCATTCGCGGGAGCCATTCTTCCTTCTGCTCTTCACTTCCGTTGTGGTGGATCGCGAACATGGCGAGCGAGCCCTGGACCGAGACGAGGCTGCGAATGCCCGAATCGACAGCTTCGAGTTCCTGGCAGGCCAACCCGTACGCCGTGGCGCTCATCCCGGCACAGCCGTAGCCCTCGAGGTGCATGCCCAGTACGCCGAGCGCGCCCAGTTCCTTGGCCAGCTCACGAGCCGGCAGTGCTGCCGCTTCGAACCATTCACCTACGTGCGGGCGAATGCGATCGTCGACCATCTTGCGGACCGTGTCGCGGATCGCGATCTCCTCGGCGTCCAGCAGGGTGTCGATGGCAAAAAGCTCGGACAGGGACTGCGGCGTGGTCACGGGGCCTCCAGTGTTCTCGGGCGCAATCCTTTGCGAGAACGATTGCGCAATCGTTTGCATCGCCTAGAGTAGAGCCCGGTTGCGCACCCGTCAATCCCCGAACTGCCGACCGACACCGAATCAACTCAGGACCGACGCACACCAGGAGCCACGACGCAGATGACGCCCGATCCGTCGAACCGCAGCAACGGCCGTCCGCCGACGTTGCGCGAAATCGCCGACCAGGCCGGGGTCCACATCTCGACGGCGTCGCGGGTCCTCCGTCAGCCCGAGCCCGCCGACGGCTGGTCCGACTCCGCACTCCGAGTTCGTCAGGTTGCCGAGGAACTCGGTTACCAACCGAATCTGTGGGCAGCCAGCCTTCGTACCCGCAAGACCACCACCATCGGCGTCGTGATGCCGAGACTGACAGACGTTGTAGTGGCCACCATGTTCCAAGGCATCGAGGAAGCCGCCACCGCAGCCGGGTACTCCGTCTTGCTCTCCAGCCCGCCCGACGATCTGGAAGCGCAACGCAAAGCGGTCGAGTTCCTGGTGAGCCGACAGGTCGACGGTCTCATGCTGAGCAGCATTCACCTGCCGGGTACCGATTTCGTCGACTCGCTCCCCCTGCGCTCACTGCCGATCCTGCTGCTGAACCGGCACATCGACTCGGCGACGTCATCCGTCAACCGAAGCCTTCCCTTTGTCAGCGGCGACGACCGCCTCGGCGGCTACCTCGCGGGGAAGCATCTACTGGACTGCGGCTATCGCGATCTCGGAGTGATCGCGGGGCCGGATCACGCCAGCACGTCGCGGGAACGCGTCGCGGGTTTCCGCGATGCCCTGGCCGAAGCCGGTCTGGAACTGCCGCCGAACCGAATAGTGGCCTCCGAGTTCGAAGTTCAAGGGGGTGTCGATGCGGCTGCCACACTGCTCAGTGGGAACACGCGCCCTGACGCCGTCTTCACGGTGAGCGACACCATCGCGATCGGCGTACTCGGTGTGGCCCGTGATCTCGGGTTGAGCATTCCCGACGATCTTGCGTTGGTCGGCTACAACGACATTCCGGTTGTCTCCCAACTCCCGGTGCCCCTGACGACGGTCAGGTCCCCCGCTCGAAAGATCGGTGCGACCGGGCTCGAGCACCTACTGGCACTGATCTCCGGCAAGAGCGTCGAATCCGTGAAGCTTCCCGTCGAACTGATCGCGCGAGCCTCCACCAGAAAGCCTGCCAGTCGCAAACTCTGAGCAGCTACCAGACCTGAGATTCGTCGATGCCCAACTGTCGCGCGTAACCGGAGTTGAGTGCGTCCCAGCCGTACTCGCGCGCCCGTTCACCCACAATCGGTCCGAAGGGCTCGCCTGCCAGAAGGGCATCGAGTACGTCGAAGCACAGATGCCACCCCGCAGCGAGCGCCGACGCCATCCCCTCGGCGCGCGACCTCTGCGTCAGCACGACGCGGGTACCGCCTTCGATCGGGGTCAGGTCCCACACCAATTCGTCCGGGCCCCACTCGTGTTCGAGCCGCCGAGTGGTCTCCACGACGTGAACGGTGACCGGCAGCGACATTTCGGGGGCGCCGTCCTCGGTGAGCATGGTGATCACCGCATCACCGGTACGGCTCAGGTTCCGATCGGCGGTGTACGGCGTCCATTGCGCCAACATCTCCGGGTCGGTGATCGCCTCCCACACCTTCTCGACGGAATACGGCAGCACCCGAGGAAAGCTGACGACTGTGTCGTCACCGTCGACGCTCACCGTGACGTCGGACAGGGCACTGGGCTGATACGGCTGGGCACTCATGGTTCGATCTCACCAGGAACCACCGACACGGGCAACCGCCCGCTCGGCGTTCAGAACGCAAACACCGCCGATGCGGCCGCGACTGTCTCCTCCACCACCGGAAATTTGACCACGGACAAGTCGTGTCGAGCTCCTTCGAACTCCACCAGACGCGTCGCGGCGGGAATCAAGGCGAGTGCTGCCCGCATCTCCTCCGTTGTCGCGAACTCGTCCTTCGAACCGTGGACGACAACGGTCGGTGTGTTCAGTTCGGGCAGGTGTTCGGTTCTGAGCTTCTCGGGCTTCTTCGGTGGATGCAGTGGATAGGAGAGAAGGACCAGGCCGTCGACAAGTCCCGGGTTCTCCGCCGCAAGCATCGACGCCTGCCGACCGCCGTACGAATGTCCGCCGAGCAGAACGGGTCCGGGCACCGAGTAGTCCTTGCGAAGAGCAGCAATCACCTCGGCAATGCCCGCGCGATCCTCCGCAGCACGCGACGGATGCGGAGGCCCCGAAGCTCGACGCACCCGAAACGCGAGATCGAAGCGCAGAACTTGCGCTCCTGCCGCAGCAAAGCCGTCGGCAACAGCACGCAACAGCACGGTGTCGCAGTTACTTCCCGCGCCGTGAGTCAGTGCAAGCGTGGCGACGGGCGACGCGAAGGACACAGAAGCAGGTCGATGAAGGAAACCGTGCACCGCACCTTCGTCGACCGTTTCGACAGTAGTCATGGACGCATCCTTGTCCGACCCGCTCGGGCCTGTTCGACCGCGGCAGTCATGCTGCCCTCGTAAACCGGACCGTGTCCGGGAAACAGCACGCCGGCAGGTGCACCGGCGATATTGTCCAACGCCTGGTCGGTCGCTTCACGGTCATGATTGAAGGGGCACACCAGAAATTGTGGTCCGGCGACACTCGACGTCGCGTGTCCGGTCACCAGAGCGTCACCCGACGCGATCACTCCTGCGTCGGGAACAAGGTAAGCGCTGTGGCCGTCGGTATGCCCATGAGTGGGAATCGGCACGATCCGACCGGGAACGTCCAGCGCACCACCGGACGCAAAGGACTGTGCCCGAGGCAGTTCCGCACCTTTCAACGCGCCGACTCCGATCACGTCGCGAAGCCATTTCGGAGCACCTCGCCGCCACAACAGCAACGGAACTCCGGCCGGCGACAACTGTTGCAGATACTCCCTCTTCGCATGCGGCACTTCCAACGGATCCATCAGGACCGGAACCTCGAGCCGAGTCACGATGTCCGCGATCCCACCGATGTGATCGATGTGCGCGTGAGTGACGAGAATTGCCCGAACATCCCCGAGCTGGTGACCGATCTGTTCGATCGAGCGTTCGACGTCGGTGCCGTTGGCCGGATATCCGCCGTCGATCAAGGTCAGATCGGACCCCTCTTCGACCAGGACCCAATTGGCGTGACCGCACCGAACCAGATGTGTGTTCTCGATCTGCGTGATCGACAGTGCCGCAGTAGTCATGCTTGGTAGTCTGCGCCACGTGTCGGAATCCGTGAAGCAGGCCAGCAGCCGCAGCATTCGAGATCGCGCCGAAGCATCCTTGGTGGCAGCCGCATTCGCACTGCCCAGCGCGGTGAAACGTCGAATCACCGGACCACCCGTCGTCATCGAGGGCAACACGCTCGACGCCGACGCACACCTTCTGCTCACGCTCGCGAAGACGCGGCCACTCCCCTCGCATTCAACCGATCCCCAGTCACTCGCCGCTGCTCGCGCCAATCTCACCCGAACCGCGATCATGATGGGCGGCAGGCCCACGCCCGTCCACACCGAGGAGATCTCCGTTTCGGGTGCCGACGGCCCGCTTCGCGCCCGGCTCTACGTCCCGACAGCCGACACCGGCGCTCTGCTCGTCTACTTCCACGGCGGCGGGTGGGTACAGGGCAGCATCGAATCCCACGATGCCCCGTGCCGCCTGTTGGCCGAAACCTCCGGCGCACGGGTCATCTCGGTCGACTACCGGCTCTCACCCGAATTCGCTTTCCCCACACCGGTACACGATGCCTACGCCGCCTACCTCGATATCGTCGACCGCGCCGACGAGTTCTGCGCAGACCCGACGCGCATCGCTGTCGGGGGCGACAGCGCGGGCGGGCATCTTTCCGCAACGGTCGCGCTGCGTGCCCGCGACGACGGCAAGACCCCACCGGCGGCGCAGCTGTTGATCTACCCCGCGACCGACTTTCACGAGAAGGCCCCCTCGCGAACGACGTTCGGTGAAGGTTTCTTCCTGACCGAGGCCAACATGAACTTCTACGAGTCCAGCTTCCTCGGCAGCAATGCCGATCGACTCGATCCGATGGTGTCGCCGCTACGCGCCCCCGACGCGACCGGACTGCCGCCGGCCATCGTGATCACGGCGGGATTCGATCCACTCCGGGACGAAGGCGAAGCCTACGCAGCTCGATTGCGCGACAACGGTGTTCACGTGACCGATCGACGCTATCGCGGGTTCATCCACGGCTTCGTCAACGTTCTGGGACCGAGCGTGGGTTCGCGCACCGCCGTCGCCGAGATCGGCGGAATGCTCCGCGTTCTACTCACCCACCCAGCAAAATCTCCCGCAACGTATCCACCAGCGGATCAACCGGCAGCTCAGGGCTGATCGCACGCTGTAGCCCCAAACCGATTCCGACGCTGAGTATGCGCAGTGCCGCGGCGTTCGGGTCCAGTGCCGGCGTCACGCCGTTGGACTCGGCAAGATGTTGCACCACTCCGGCAATCAATCCGCGCACCTGATCGGCACCCGTCGCGATCTTTTCGCGGATCTCTTCGCTGTGCCGCGATCGCACCGAGAACTCGACTTCGAGCAACGTCCATCTCTTGTCCCCGATGGTTCGCTCGGCCCATCGCGCGAACTCGGCCACCGCGTCGTCGAGCGTCGAATTGGCTCCGAGCTGTGAGGTGATCTCGCCGACCTTGGTCAACCTGATTCGGCCGAGCACCTCGGCGCACAACTCGTCCTTGTTCTTGAAGTTCGAGTACACCGCACCTTTGGAATAACCGGCATCCTCAGCGATCTGATCGAGCGACGCGGCGGCGTACCCGCGATCGAGGAAATGTTCGACGGCCGTCGCCAACAAGGTCTCGCGGGTCATCGCCTGCGCTTCCTGCCTGGTCAATCGCGCCATCGGAACCTCCTCGCGGTTCTGAGTATCGAGATTCCAACGGTAGCCGAATACCGGAAGCGCACCGCAGGCGCACTCCCGAAACCCAAATTTGGGGTACCCACGTTATTCAGATACTGATAGTCTCCGAAATATGACTTCAGAAGTGACCGGCACCACCGCACCCGGGTCCGGACGACACAGCGCGCCTAGACGGGGATTGGCAATCGGATGCGGCGGCACCCTCGGCTTCGCCTGGACCGTTGCTGCCCTCGCCTCGGTTCGGGACGCCCTCGACTGGGATCCCCGCGAAGCCACCGCCATCATCGGCACGTCCGCCGGAGCCGAGTTCGTGACAATGCTCGGCAGCGGAGTCGGCGTCGACGAGTTGGTAGCCATGCAACTCGGAGAGCCCGCCGCACGTCCCGAACTCCTCGCCCACACAGCATCGGCGCCCGGAAGAATCCCGCCACTTCCGAGTTTGGGGATCGGCAATCCACGACTGGTGACGCGTCGAGATCTTCCCGTTCTGAGCCGGATGAGCGGTATCGCACCGCGTGGTGGCGGCGACCCGTCCTGGCTCACCACGCTCGCCGAATCTCTTGCCCCTGGCGATTCGTGGCTCCCACATCCGTGCGCGTACATGGTATCCATGGACTACAGAACCGGGCGACGGGTCGCGTTCGGGGCACAGGGGGCTCCGAAAGCGACAGTCGGTGAAGCGCTTCGAGCGTCTTGGTCGATTCCCGGCTGGTTCCCACCTGTCACCATCGACGGCGTCAGGTACATCGACGGCGGCGCGGCGTCCACGGCATCGGTAGACCTCCTGCTCCCCCTCGAACTCGACGAGCTGGTTGTACTGGCGCCCATGGCATCTCGAACACTGAAGCCGGCGCGCGGCGCCGCCCGTATCGAACGCGGCGCCCTGCGGAACTCCATGTCCAAGGGCCTCGACCGGGAAATCGAACTGGTGCGCGCTGCGGGAACCAGGGTCTTGCGCATAGACGCCACCGACGACGATCTCGCCGTCATGGGCGCCAACTTCATGGACGGCCGACGGCGGCTCGCCACCTTCGAATCATCCCTACGTACAACACGTGCGAGCGTGAAACGCGAACTCGATGCGCGCCCGTTCCACTCCACCCCGTCCCACCAGTGAAAGCGCAGACTCAGTGAACAACAGAACTGACCACTTCGAGGTCGTGATCATCGGTGGCGGGATCTCCGGGATCGGTGCAGCAATTCACCTGCAGCGCCTCGGGATCGACAATTTTGTCCTGCTCGAGAAAGCGGACTCCCTCGGCGGCACCTGGCGCGCCAACACCTATCCCGGTTGTGCCTGCGACGTCCCGTCCGGCCTGTACTCGTATTCCTTTGCCGCCAATCCGGATTGGACCCGACTGTTCGCGGAGCAGCCTGAGATCCGCGAGTACATCGAGGACACGGCCGTCCGCCACGGGGTCGACAAGCACGTTCGCTTCGGGGTAGAAATGCTCTCCGCACAGTGGGACGCATCGCAATCACTCTGGAAGATCACAACTTCCAGCGGTGAACTCACTGCTCGTTTCGTGATAGCCGCCGCCGGCCCGTGGAACGAACCCCTGACGCCGGCGATTCCCGGGCTGGAAACGTTCGAGGGCGAGGTGTTTCATTCCTCGCAGTGGAATCACGACTACGACTTGACCGGAAAGCGCGTCGCCGTCGTAGGTACCGGCGCTTCCGCAGTCCAATTCGTGCCGCGCATCGTCTCCGACGTGTCCGCCCTTCACCTTTACCAACGCACCGCTCAATGGGTCCTTCCCAAACCCGATCACTACGTACCGCGGATCGAAAGGTCCGTCATGCGATTCGTACCGGGAGCGCACAAGGCTCTACGCAGCATCGAATACGGAATCATGGAAGCGCTTGGATTGGGGTTCCGCAATCCGTGGATCCTGCGTATCGTGCAGAAACTCGGGTCGGCCCAATTGCGCTTGCAGGTGCGCGATCCGAAGCTACGCAAGGCGCTGACTCCCGACTACACCCTCGGTTGCAAGCGACTACTCATGTCGAACTCGTACTACCCGGCCCTCGGCAGACCCAACGTGACCGTCCATGCCAACGCAGTCGAAGAGATCCACGGCAACACCGTGATCGGCGCCGACGGAGTGGAATCGGAAGTGGACGCCATCATCTTCGGAACCGGCTTCCACATCCTCGACATGCCCATCGCATCAAAGGTATTCGACGGAGAAGGTCGATCACTCGACGATCATTGGCAGGGAAGCCCGCGGGCGTACTTCGGTTCCGCCGTCAGCGGATTCCCCAACGCGTTCATTCTGCTGGGCCCGAGCCTCGGCACCGGGCACACGTCGGCCTTCATGATTCTGGAAGCCCAACTGAACTATGTGGCACAGGCGATCGGCCACGCTCGTCGGCACGGCTGGAGAACCATCGACGTGCGCCCGGAAGTACAGGCAGCCTTCAACTCTCAAGTTCAGGAGGCATTGGGTACCACGGTCTACAACGCCGGTGGTTGCGAAAGCTATTTCTTCGACGTCAACGGCCGCAACAGCTTCAACTGGCCGTGGTCGTCAGGAGCCATGCGTCGACGGCTACGGGCCTTCGATCCATACGC
This sequence comes from Rhodococcus sp. C3V, assembly GCF_029269915.1. NCBI lineage: Bacteria > Bacillati > Actinomycetota > Actinomycetes > Mycobacteriales > Nocardiaceae > Rhodococcus > Rhodococcus sp. C3V. The sequence continues at coordinate 516,939 of NZ_JARJBE010000001.1, read as the reverse complement.
CTACAACCACACGCTGTCCGACAACCCTGCGTCAGACGACACCCCCGCTGAGCCCACCACCACCCCCGAACCGGAGTACACCACATGAGCCTTTTCGGCACCACCTACCCGCCGATCGATCTCGACGGAGCAGTCGTCGTCATCTCCGGAGGTGGCCGCGGAATCGGCCGGGCCACAGCGGAGTTGTTCGCAGCTCGCGGCGCACTCGTCTGCGTCGGCGACCTCGACGAGGAGACGGCCGTCGACACCGCCGCATCCATCGGCGCACGGGCCCGCGGGTACGCTCTGGACGTCACCTCACGCGAATCCTGGGATGTGTTCGTCTCCACAGTGATCGGCGAATTCGGTCACATCGACATTCTGGTCAACAATGCGGGCGTGATGCCGCTCGGCAGCTTCCTCGACGAGTCCGACGCCACCAGTCGAGTAACCCTCGACGTCAATGTCTGGGGCCCGATTCACGGGATGCGCACCGTGCTTCCCGGCATGGTGGATCGGCGACGCGGCCACGTCGTCAACATCGCATCCATGGCAGGCAAGCTACCGGTGCCAGGAATGGCCGTGTACAACGCAAGCAAGTTCGGTGCGGTGGGCCTTTCCGCCTCTGCTCGTGTCGAATTCGCAGATTCCGGCGTCAGCGTCAGCGCCATCCTGCCCAGCGCGGTGCGCACCGGGCTCTCCTCCGGTGTGCCACTCGGAAAGGGCATGCCGACGGTTGAACCCGAGGTCGTGGCCAAAGCTGTCGTCGACACGGTCGCGCACCGGCGAGCCGAAACTACTGTTCCGCGTTACCTTGCGGGCTGGGACCTCATCGACGCTGTAGTACCCGAATGGATGATAAACATCGGACGCCGGGTGATCGACGATCGCCGCGCGCTGACATCGGTAGATCCGAACGGGCGTGCGGACTACGAAAAGCGAGTGGCACGTCAGGCCGAAAACGAGGAGCACGATCGGAGATGAAGCGGGTAGTTTCGTGGCCATGTACATCCGCCGCGAAACTTCTTCCGACCGTGACGCAATCTATTCACTGCTCGGGGCGGCGTTTGCCGACCAAGCGCCGCCCGGCGAGTCTCCCTACGAGATCGAACTGACACGTCAGCTCTTCGCCTCGAACGACTACTTACCGAAGTTGTCCCTTGTCGCCGTCGCCGGTGATGAGATCGTTGGTTTCGTGATCGGAACACGCGGATGGGTCGGTCCCGTTGAGGCGGTTGGCCTCGGCCCGTTGGCAGTCACACCGGACAACCAACGCAGCGGCGTCGGTTCGGCGCTGATGCACGCGGTGATCGGTGCGTCCGACGCTCTGGACGTGCCACTGCTCGCCCTCCTGGGCAGCACCGAGTACTACCCGCAGTTCGGGTTCGTCACCAGCACGGACGCCGGGATCGAGTCTCCGGAAGCCGAGTGGGGCGAGCACTTTCAGATCAGGACCCTCACCACGCACCGCCCCGATCAGACGGGGAAGTTTTCATACGCAGCGCCTTTCGGGGTCGCTTGACCCTCAGCGCGATGTAAGAGTTCTTTGACATCCAGCGCACGTAGACCTACGCTCAGGCATGTCAAAGAACTCTTACACCTGGGAGGCTTCATGAGCACCACGGCACGGTGGAGCCTGATCATCGGTATCGGCGTCGCAGCAACGCTAGCCTTCAGCTTTTTCGCAGCATTGACCGCCGATGATCGGAAGACGTTGGCCTTCATCGTCTTCGCAATCGTCATGGCACCGGCTTGTATCGGGTCGGCGTGGGCCCTTTTTTCATCGGAGAACGACAAGGCCCCCGCCTACCCCGAGGACACCGTCGAAACAGAATGGAGTCGCAAGGCCGGCTTCGGCGCGTTCACCGACTTGATCACTGCCATGGGGATCGCGCTGATCGCGCACAATGTCTTCGGCGCTCCCGAACTGCCGCTCGTAATGTTTACAGCCCTCGGGCTGGCCGACTTCGGAATCCGGTACTGGGCAGTGTCGAGGGACCGCACCCCACAATCGAGATCTGACAAGATCTGATGCGCAACAACCTTCAAGAACTTCGTACGGCAGCCGGATTGTCACAGCAAGCGTGCGCCGACGCGCTCGGCATCACACGCCAGACCGTCATCTCGATCGAGAAGGGACACTTCGACCCGCGTCTGTCACTGGCGTTCCGAATCGCCGAATACTTCGACAAACGCGTAGACGACATTTTCTCCAGCTGACGCCGTCTCGAACTGACGGAAGATCAGTCGAGCTGCGGTTTCAGTCGAGCTGCGGTTTCAGTCGAACAGAGTTGGCGATCCGTTTTCGTCGTTCCCGTCTTCGACGGCCGTTGCCTTCTTGCCCGAGCCCTTGCGGACGACGGTCAACGTCGTCGTTCGACGCGACAACCTGTGCCCGTCACTGTGTTCGAGCAGCGCCATCCCCTGGCGAACTTCGACTACCGTCCACGGACCCGCATGGCCGGCTGCCTGCACGAGGTCACCGGACTCCACCTCAGTTGCCATGACCACTCCTTGTTCGTCGTGTCCTGCACGTTCTCCTTCCTATTATCGACGCGGCCACCTGGTAGTCGACGCGCAGGGTACCTACGCTGCAGCTGCAACCTTGACCGCATGGCCGACTTCGGCTCGGAATGCCGCGTATTCGGGTGAGCCTCGGAGATCGTCGGGATCGACGCCGGTTCGTGGCAGATCGATTTTCAGGTCGAGCGCGACCTTGCCCGGTCGGCTTGTCAGAACTACGACGCGGGAGCCGAGAAAGGCCGCCTCGTCGGCACTGTGAGTGACGAAGACACTTGTTCGCCCCGATTCGGCACTGACACTGCGCAGGTCCTCCTGCAGACGCTCGCGAGTGAGGGCGTCCAGCGCGGCAAAGGGTTCGTCCAACAGGAGCAACGACGTTTCGGCCGCCAAGGCACGAGCAATTGCCACCCGCTGCTGCTGCCCGCCGGAGATTTCCCAGATACGCCGGTCCGCAGTGCCGACCAGACCGACGCGGTCGAGAAGCTCGTCACGCCTTTGCCCGCGTTCGCTCTTCGCAACGCCGGCGTATTTGAGTGCCAGATCGATGTTGCCGCCCACCGATTTCCACGGAAAGAGCCGTGGCTGCTGAAACACCACTCCCGCACTCGACCCGGGAATCGGGTCGGATCCGGAGACCTGAACCGTTCCACTGGAAGGACTTTCGAAACCCGCGATCAGCCGCAGCAATGTGCTCTTGCCGCAACCCGACGCTCCGACGAGAACCAGAAACTCACCAGGTGTGACGTCGATCGATACGGGCCCGAGTGCCGTGACGGACTCTCGACCGTGGCCGTACCTGTGCGAGACGGTGTCGATTCGGATCGCGCCCGGGCGGTCGGCAGCGAATCCTCCCGAGGCCTGCTGTGCGGTCACGCTACTGGTCAAGGACATCGGGAAGCCCCTTCACATAGAGAGCATTCTGAAAGACCGCCAGATCAGGCACACTGTCGATCTGCTTCTGCTCGGCCAGGAATTGCGCTGCACTCTGCAGGTTCACTGCCAGATTCCCGGGAGCGCCCTCGGTGCCCAACCATTCCGGCGAGGAGATCTGCTCCGGAGTGAGGAACACACCCTGTTTCAACTGCGCTGCCGCGTCGTCCTTCGAGGCGCCTAATTGTGCGGCAACAGCTTCCGCTGCCGCGTTCGGATCAGTGGCGATCGTCGTGAGCGCGCGGGCCTGAACCTGGCGCCAGGTGTCGACGATCTCGGGGTGATCCTTGGCAAACGCAGTCGACACCACACCAAGATCGAGTGTCGGCTTCCCTGCTGTCGCGAGCTCACGGCTGGCGATCAACTGTGTTCCGTCCTTACGGAGTTCGTCGAGCGTGGGCAGCCAGGTGTAGACGGCATCGATGTCACCGCGCTGCCAGGCTGCGAGGGATGCTTGCGGCTGGAGATCCACCAATTGGACGTCGTCGGCACTGAGTCCGGCCTGGTTCAGCGCTGCCAGCAGACTGTAGTGCGCGGTCGAGGCGAATGCCGTGGCCACTTTCTTGCCGCGCAGATCTGCGACGGTCTTGATTCCGGTTGCGTTGCGCGCCACCAGGGCTTCGTTGTCGCCGGCCACGTCCAGAACAAACGCGACCTGATACGGAATGTTCAGCGGTGCCGAGAGGCCACGAGCAACCGGGCTCGAACCGATTGCGCCGAAATCGATTTCACCGGCGATGAAGGCGGTGTTGATGTCGGCTCCCGAATCGAACTTCGTCCACTTCACGTTGTACTCGGGCAGTGCGTCTTCGAGCCAGCGATTGTTCTTGACTATCAAGTCGCCGCTCGGGAACGACTGGTAAGCGATACGGATCGTTTCCTTGGACGAATCCTGGCCCGAATGATCCACCGAGCACGCACCGAGAACAAGGGCAAGGACGCCGATCAGCACCGTGAACGCCGTCCGGGCAGCCCTTCCTTCATTGGGCGTCGAATTACTGCTGCGCTTCAGATTGCTGCTGGCGTGTTTCTGATTGTCAGTCATACTTTTCCCCTCCAGGGAACGGCGCGGCGCTCTGCAGCCCGCAGCAGTCCGTCGATGATCAGGCCGGAGAATCCGATGGCAAAGATCCCCACCAGCACGACCGGTGTGTTGTTGTAATTGCTTGCATCCTTGACCATTCCGCCAATTCCGGGGATGCCGTTGAACAGTTCGGCCGCGACCACCGACGAGTACGCCATACCTACCGACAGCCGAATGCCCGTGAAAGTTTCCGGTAAGGCCGACGGGACGACGACGTCCCGGATCACTTGCGCCCGTGAGGCTCCCAGGGCCCTGGCCGCTTCGACCAGTCCGACCGGCGCCGCGACCACAGCAGCTGTGGTGGCCACCGCTGCCGGCGGAAGAGCAGCGAGCGCCAGCAATGTAATCTTCGGCGCCTCGTCGATTCCCAGCCAGATCACCAGCAGGAAGAAATACGCCAGGGGCGGCAGTGCGCGCAGGAACGTCAACCACGGTTCGAGCAGGCTCCGCAGCCATGTCACCGATCCCATGGCCAAACCGAGGATCACGCCCAATCCGACGCCGATGATCACACCGACCAGCACCCGTCGCAGCGTCATGTAGAGGTGCTCCCAGAGCAGGTAGCCCTGGTAGCCGCGCACTCCGTCGTGCGTGGTCATCGTGTTGACGAAGGCATGCCAGACCGTGCTCGGGAACGGCACGAAGGTCTCACTCCAGGTGCCGCTCGCGGCAGCGACCTGCCACAGGGCCAAGAATGCGATCACGGAAAGCACCGGCAGTCCGACAGTGGTCGCACTCGAAGTCCACGGCCGACGCGGCTCACGGTTCGGTTCCGTGACTGATGTTGGTTCTATTGCTTCGACAGGAGTCGACATCGCTGTTCTTCCTCGACGTACGGAAAATTCCGGCACACATGCAGCAACGGGCGCATATGCAGGGGCGAAGGCGCACAGAGCGGCGCCATTCTCACTCAGGAGAGTCGGAAGGAATCAACAGCAACAGCAGTTGGCACCAAGACGGCACAGGTCGACGGCGATGCGTCGTGTCAGTGGCGTCGAGGGCATGGGGGTAATTACTACCTGTGTCTGCAATTACCCGCAAATGCGGGGGAAATAGGCGTCAGTCGGCCAAGCGAACCGACAGCGAATACATGAGCGGGATCTCGGGTCGTCCGGCCGGGACTCCCCAACGCTTGCCGCCGAGTTCAGCCATCTCCTCGAATCCTTGCCAACCGTTGGCGTACGGGTACTCGTCGAAAGACTCGAGCGTCAATCCGGCGCGCCGCAAAGTTCCTAGCACCTCGGAAATGGACCAGTTGAATTCACATGAGGGGAAAGGATTTTCGAAGTTCTCGACTCCTTTTCCCTCAGCGCCTGGCAAGACGAGATCGGCCGAATCTGCCACGTAGTCGCCCACGCCACGGGGTTCGGTCACGGGAGTCCCGCCTCCGTACGGGTATGTCAGCGACCACTTCTCGTCGAAACACATGGCAAACGGATGAAACTCCACCAGAACGAATCGACCGTTCGGCGCGAGAACACCGGCAATCCCCTCGGCCCACTCGTCGAGATCGGGTAACCAGATCACCGTTCCGTACGAAGAAAAGACTCGGTCGAACTTTCTCTGGCCAGCGGCAGCAGCGCGGAGCCACGCAGATACATCGGCACGCTCGAAATCGGCGGCAATTCCGGATTCCGCGGACAAGGTTCGGGCGAAGTCGATCGCGGAATCCGCGATGTCGACGCCGGTCACCGCGGCACCGAGAGCGGCCAAACTCAACGAATCCTGACCGGAATTGCACTGCAGATGAAGAATCGAGGAGCCGTCGATCTCGCCGAGCAGCGCCAGTTCTTCCGGATACAAGGTCGACCCGCCGTTGCGAAAGAACTGTGCCTGGTCTCCTTTGTGACTGTTGTGAGCGACGGTCGCCGCATTCCACGACAACCGATTCATCTCCGCTGCATCCATCACTACTGCATCCACCTCTACTGCATCCACTTCTCGACCCACAACAAAGTCCGCCCGAGTTCACCACGTCCCCGGTCACGTCGGCAATCGATTTACTGGGCTGGAAACCTATCCGAACGAAGATGCAACAGGTTACAGTTTTTCGACGGACCATCGAAGGAGAACCAGTGCGCTACGGACTCAGCCTGTTCACCAGTGATCGCGGCATCCGCCCTGCCGATGCAGCAAAGGCTGCGGAGGCGAATGGATTCGACGCCTTTTACGTTCCGGAGCACACTCACATCCCCGTCTCGAGGGATTCCGATCACCCCGGAACCCAGTCGGCCGAATTGCCCGACGACCGTTACATGCGCACACTCGACCCCTGGGTTGCCCTCGGCACCGCCGCGTCGGTCACGAACACCATCCGATTGGGCACCTCCGTGGCCCTCCCCCTCGAACACGATCCGATCACTCTCGCGAAAACCATCGCATCGCTGGACCATCTTTCCGGCGGACGCGTGGTCTTCGGCGTCGGATTCGGCTGGAATGCAGAGGAACTCGCCGACCACGGCGTACCGCCCAACAAACGCCGGACCGCACTCCGCGAGTATCTCGAAGCCATGGGCGAACTGTGGTCGAAGGAAGAAGCGTCGTACGACGGCCAATTCGTGAAGTACGGACCCAGCTGGGCGTGGCCCAAACCAGTTCAGAAGCCCCGTCCTCCCATCCTCTTGGGCGGCGGCGGCAACGAGAAGACTTTCAAGTGGATCGCAAAGTCTGCCGACGGGTGGATCACCACACCCATCGAGCAGGAGATCGACGGAAACGTGGAACTGCTCCGAAAGATCTGGGCCGAAGCAGGTAGAGTCGGCGAGCCTGAAATAACCGTCCTGGCAGGCAAACCCGATTCGGAGAAGCTCGCCCACTGGGCAGACATCGGTGTCACCGAAGCAATGTTCGGCACTCCGGACAAGAGCCCCGACGAGGTTGTCGGATACATGGAACGTCTGGCAGCCAAGCTCGGACGGTGAGGTCCGCCACAGCATCTTGACCTCAACTGCACTCGAGGTTTTAACGTCGGTATTGCACAAGACAGTGCAACGGCAGCAAAACCCGAGACAGAAGAGGGGCGAGGAGTGACCACAAAACTGGTTGGCACCCAATCTGTTTCGGACGACTCTGTTGATGCGGAGCCGTCCATCCGAAACTCCTTCGTCGAGGCGTTCCGGAACCATCCCGCCGGCGTCTCGATCATCACCGCAACGGGCGATGACGGCCCGGCCGGCATCACGTCATCGTCGGTGATCTCGATCAGCGCCGATCCTGCAGTTCTGGCGTTTTCACTGCAGTCGTTGCGAGGCTCTGCGAGCGTCATCGCTTCCGCCCGCAGTTTTGTTGTTCACCTGGCAAATTCGGCGAACGAACGACTGGCTTCCACGTTCGCAACCCGCGGCGCTGTGCGCTTCGGAGACGATATGCCCTGGTCGTTTCTCTCGACGGGTGAACCGTTCCTACATGGGACAGGCCACGCCCTGCGTGCGGTTCCCTTGAATGCCACTACATGTGGCGCCGCAGTGATCGTCACTGCACGCGTCGTCGACGTCATCGATCCGCAGCACATGTCAGCGCCGCTCGTCTATCACAATCGAACCTATCGAAATCTCTCGACTCACAACATTTCCTCAAAGGAAGGCATGTCACATGACTGAATACGTTCTCCCCGAACTGGATTACGACTACGCCGCTCTCGAACCGCACATCTCCGGCGAGATCATGGAACTGCACCACAGCAAGCACCACGCCACGTACGTGGCGGGCGCCAACAGCGCAATCGAGCAGTTGGCTGCTGCGCGCGAAGACGGCACGATCACCGCGAAGGCGCCGCTGCTCAGCAAGAACCTCGCCTTCCACCTCGGCGGCCACACCAATCACTCCATCTTCTGGAAGAACCTCTCCCCCAACGGCGGTGAGCGGCCAGAGGGCGAGTTGGCAGCCGCAATCGACGAGCACTTCGGCACCTTCGACGCATTCGTCAACCACTTCTCCGCTGTAGCAACCACTTTGCAGGGGTCCGGCTGGGCGGTACTGGCCTACGACACGGTCGGGCAGCGCCTGGTCATCGAGCAGCTCACCGACCAGCAAGGCAACATCAGCATCGGTATCGTTCCGTTGCTCATGCTCGACATGTGGGAGCACGCTTTCTACCTGCAGTACAAGAACGTCAAGGCCGACTACGTGAAGGCCTACTGGAACGTCATCAACTGGGAAGACGTTGCACAGCGATACGCGACGGCCACAGCCTCGACCGGCTTGATCGTCCCCGCCTGATCGTCCCCACCCGATCACTGCCATATCACCCCGATCAGCCCAGCTCGGCACGGTGGCTCCGTTGCCGAGCTGGGTTTTTACACCCCCGAGATCGATGTATGTGAAGGCAGGTAACATACACCGAGCGCGGCTGACTCGGCCGTCCGCCGATTCGACTCCGAGGGGAACCAGTGCTCGATATCAGTGGTTTGATCGCGACGTGGCGTCCGACGCTGGACACCGCAGCACGCAATGCATGGGGACTCTCGTTCGGCGACGGTGTCGAGAAGACCGAACGCACCCCGTCCGTACTGATCAGCGAAGGTCCACACCGCGATCTGTATCGCTTCGGCGCATTGTGGAGGCCAAGAGGTAATCCGGTTCTCCTCGTACCGCCCCTCGCGGTTTCAGCCGACTGTTACGACCTTCGTGCGGGCCAAAGCCTCGCCGCGCACCTACTGGATGGGGCGAACACGCCCTACCTCCTCGACTACGGGACCATGCGGTACTCCGACCGCGGGATGGGTTTCGAGGCCTGGGTCGACGACATCATCCCGGAAGCGATCCGTACGATCTCGGACCTACATGACGGCGCACCGGTTTCGCTGATCGGGTGGAGCCTCGGCGGGACCATGTCTCTGCTCACGGGCTCCGCTCACTCCGACCTGCCGATCGCATCGATCACGGCAATCGGAACGCCAATCGATTACACGAAGATTCCCGCTATCAGCCCCTTGAGGCTGATCGGCAAATACACGGGCGACACCCCACTCACGTCCGCGACCAATCTTGTCGGCGGACTACCTGCTCCACTCGTTCAGGCGAGTTACAAGGTGACGGCGTTGCAGCGCGAAGTTCTCAAGCCATGGTTCATCATGCGCAACCTCCACAACACCGAGACACTGGCTCGCATGGAATCGATAGACAAGTTCATGGCAGCCATGCCTGGATACCCTGGCAAGGCTTTTCAGCAGATCTGCGAACAACTCATGCTCGGCAACAATCTCTACAACGACGCCGTCACGCTTGCCGGACGCGAGATCAAACTGTCAGCTCTGAGCGTTCCCGTTCTCGCGGTCGGCGGCACCACTGACGTGATTGCACCCATCGCTTCGGTGGAAGCGATCACGTCGGTCCTCACCGGAGCGCCGTCGGTCCGGTTCGAGAAGGCGCCGGGAAGTCACCTCGGGCTCGTTGCCGGCCCCACCGCGAGAGACTCCACCTGGGCGCACATCGACGAATTCTTGAAAGAGAATGCACTGCAGTTGGTTTCGACCAGCTAAATCACGGCGTTGTGATGCCCGCGGCTACAGCTGCCTTGTGCCAATCCGGGAATTCACTCAGCAAACGGGTGTACAACTGGGCGTCGTCGACGGTGTCGATGTCGTCCAGCGCGAAGAATCCGGCATTGTCGACCACCCTGCCGTCGAGGTCGTCGAGCTTCTCCAGCACTCCGTAGTTGGCCTTGCCGATTCCGACGAACTGCCAAAAGGCCGGGAGCCCAGACGCTTCGCGCATCAATTTCGTGATTTCCTTGCGCTCGCTGAAGCCACCGTCGGTGAAGAACAGGACGAGCGTCGGCGCCGAACCACGTGTCAGGCCGGAAAGAATCTCAGTCATGATCGGCACTTCACGATTTGCGGCGCCGATCTTGTCGTAGTTGAATCCGCCGTGCGAGCCGCGCAAGTGCAGGTAGGTATCCGACCACTCTTCCGCGTCATGGACAGAGATCTCGGGGAGTTTGACGAAGCTGACTGCATACAAGTACGGCTCCAGCTTGCCGTCGTCATCGAGTTGGATCGCAACGGGAATCATGCGTTCGACAACACGATGCACCACTCTGGTGCGGTACTGCTTGGCCATACTTCCGGTTTTGTCGATCACCAGGACCACCCGTGCCCGAATTCCGTTGCCACCCTTCGTCAGCAGGACCTTGGCCACTTCGCGCTTTCGGAGGTCCAGCTTCTCCCGCTTCACCATGGAGAGTTTGGCTTCGTCGGGCACGGTCCGAATGCCGTCTGTCGTTTCAGCAGAGCCGGCGGGTCGAGCCGGCGGTTCCTCGTCGACCGACACTCCGAATGCTGTTACCAGGTCCGCCAATCCGCTGTCCCAGCCAGCTGACACGTTTCGCAGCTTCCAGCCCGCGCCGCGGCGATAGATCTCGACGAGAACCGCTGCCCTCTCACTCGTCAACCCCAAAGCCTGAGCCACGATGGCGGTGGAACCAACCTGCTCCACCACGACACCAAGGCCCCCGACAGCAGACAGGGTTCCGTTTGCCGCCGCATCAAGTGCCACGGCAACACTCAGCTGATGGATGTCAGCGGGCAACCTCGCAATGTCGATTTCGATGACGCCGCCGGACTCCAAGCGCACCGCGCCTTCGGGTGAGACCGGCTGATTGAAGAAGACAAAATCTGCGTCGTCCCGTACTTTGTTCCGTTCGTCGAGCTGGAACACCATCAGGTCTACCGTGCCCGGGGCGCTACCGTTCACCGCCACCTTCAGCGAAGTTCCCTCAACGACTGTGTTCGCTCCACGCGCCAGCTCCATACCGGAAGATTAGCTGGCCACCAAAGAATCAACGGCCCCGCGGTCGGAAGAATCACAGCACACTTTCAGCAATCGCGAGGATTCTCGAGGCAGACTGTTCGTGGAAGATATGTCGCACGCGGGACCAAGAGCCTGAACATCGACAGAATCCTAGGGTCGATCAGGAGGTCAAAATGCCGCACGGCCAGACGCGCACCATCCCGATGTTGCCACTCTTGCCACCTCTGACGAATTTCGACGACGCAAGTCGCTCGGTCGTGTCCTACCTCGACGAATATCTTCCGCTGGCACTGTGGTCGATCACGCGGTTCGACGGGTCCAATCAAATCTTTCTCACCGTCTCACCCAACCCACTTCACATCGAAGTCGGCGAGACCCGGGCTTGGCCAAACACCATGTGCAGCGGGGTGGTACTCGGAAATGCGCCGCCAGTCTCATCGAATCGCGCGCTCGTGCGCGCACTGTCCCGTGATGGCAGGTGGGAAGGCATTGGCGCATACCTCAGCATCCCAATCCTCCACAACGACGGCAGTCTCTTCGGCACTCTGTGTGGCGCCGACCCGAGTGCGGGCGACTCCGCACTCGAGGACAACCTGGCCCTCCTCAATCTCCTGTGCCGACTTCTCGGAACCATTCTCGATGTCGACTATCAGCGCGCGCAGTCAGTCCGACTGGCCGAAACTGCGCAACTCGATGCCGAGACCGACCCGTTGACAGGTCTTCTCAATCGGCGCGGGTGGAATCGCATCCTCGAGGCCGAGCAAACTCGGTACCGCCAATTCGCCGATCCGGGAGCTATCATCATCGTCGATCTGGACGGCATGAAGACCATCAACGACGAACTCGGCCACGCCGCGGGCGACGAATACGTTCAAAGGGCCGGCAAGATCTTGGCAGCGTGCGCGCACCCTGGTGCGGTGGTTTCACGGTTGGGCGGAGACGAGTTCGGAATCGCTCTGCCCGATACACAGCCGCGCGCCGTCGACTACCTGCTCGAGTGTTTGGAGAAGGCGTTCCGGAATGCCGACGTCTGTTGTTCGATCGGTCGAGCCGACTTTTCCATGACCCAAAGCCTTTCCGAGACTTGGGATACGGCCGATGCGGAGATGTACCGCCACAAGCGCTCGAAGCACTGATTCGACTCCTCCACGGCCGGTTGGCACCGCATCGGAGGATCCCTTCGATGCGGTGCTCGGTCCGTGTTCTGTTGTCGCCAAAGAGGTTTGACCTCTCAGGTTTTGAAGGTGGTGTTCGCCGGCCTGGGTTGCTGTCCGGGGTCGATCGAGGGCGGCGGGATGAAACAGGGTTTGTTGTCGGCGCCGATTCGGATTTCCCATTTGCCGACGAACCCTGATTTCCGGTGCATCAGTCGGTGATGTGAACGGCACAGCAGGACCAGGTTGTTCATCACCGTCGGCCCGCCGTTCGCCCAGTGCCGGATATGGTGCGCATCGGTCCAGGCGGGCACGCATGTGCAGCCCGGGAACGCGCAGCCTCTGTCGCGGGCAATCAACGCAGTCCGTTGTTCGGCGGTGACCAACCTCTTTCCTGGTTGCGCATCCAAGGGCGCGCCGTGATCGTCGAGCAGCACGGTCGAGAGGAAACAATCACACCCGAGAAGCCTTGTCTGCGAAACGGACAGCGGTCCGAGCCACGGCATGTGCCCGACATCAAGATCAGACACAGCCACTCCACCACCATCAGTTGGTGTGGCGGCGCAGTCCCGATGCTCCGCCAGATCGCGGGCGTTGATGTGCACGTTCACGTGCGGCCGCTGACCGCCGTCGGTTCCGGTCTTGGCGCAGTCGAGATAGCGGCGGATCAGTTCGGTGAACCCGTCCGCGGTCCGCTTCGCTGCCGACCGAGAATCCGGGGTTCCATCCGGTGCCGGGGTGGGCATCGTCAAATTCGACAGGGCCGACAGCAGCATTTCTCCGGTGAGGGCGTCGAAATCACCACGCACCACCACCCGACCGTTCAACGTCGACGCGATCCGCAACTCATTCCGATCCACATCCTCGGCGGGCGGAATCTCATCCGATTCGAAAATGCGCTCTAACGTCGCGATCACGTTCCGCACTTTCGTGGTTGTCGCTTCCACTCCGGACGCGGCAGCCAACAACAAATCGATACAGCGAGGGAGCGCTTCCTCCGGCATGCCCTTCGGTGGTGACTCACAGAACGCCACGATCAACACGGCATGATCGAACGAGCAATCCCCGCCATCGAACCGAGCAGCCACCGCCGGAAACGGCCGCAACGCCGCACCCAACGCGGCGATCTTCTTCCCGTCCCGAACCTGCAGCATCGTGTTAGCCGCCAACCAGGACCCCACACCGCGGCTGGCAATCACCTGATCATCCGGGCGCAACGACAACTCGTCCACCACAGCCACACGCACAGCTTCGAGGCGCAGAATCTCCGCACTCGCCTCGACAGCAGCAGCGCGCAACTCAGCAGCAGACAACTGCCACAGACGTCCGCGTAACCCCACCGCAGAACCAGACACCACATCCGACAACAAGACACTCATTGAATCCCCCGATCCCCTCCCCAAATCATACTCGAACATGCGTTCGAGTCAATACCTCACTACCAGCGCAAATAAGAGCAGGGAATAGTTCGACGGTCGCACGCGTATTATTTGAGTAAGCAATACTTGCGGTCGCAAATAAATGGAGGGCGTCACCGATGACAACTGATGAACACGTACGTGGTCGTGTGTGGCGCGACCTCGTCGTCTCCCACAGCGTCATCCTCGGCAAGATGGAGGCGGACCTTCGAACCACCACCGGACTCACCCTTGGCCAGTACGACGTTCTGCTCCGACTGCACCAAGCTCCGGGAAACACGATCCGAATGGGCGATCTGGCCGAACTGGTCCTGGTCACCACCAGTGGCGTGACGCGCGTCGTCGATCGATTGGTCGAGGCCGGATTAGTGGAGCGCGTTAGACCGGACAACGATCGACGCGTCGTGACGGTATCGATGACGCCTGCAGGCAAGAAGACGCTTCGAAAAGCGTCCGCCATACACACGCGAGGGATCGCCGAATATTTCTCCGATCTCATTGAAACCGAGGAGCTTCCGGTACTCGAACGCTTCTCCTCCCGACTTGCCACACATCACACCAATCAAGGCGGCGCATGCGATGCGCACGTAGGACAGCTTTCCATCACCCCCACGAACAGATAGCGAGAAACAACATGGCTTTCGAATTGGGCGTCTACCATTTCGGTGAACTCACCCCAGATCCCACTACCGGCGCGATGATGAATCCCGGTGTCCACCTTCGCCATTTGGTGGAGCAGGCAACCGTTGCCGATCAGGTTGGACTCGATGTCTTCGGCGTCGGCGAGCACCATCGCACCGACTTCGCAGTCTCAGCCCCGGCAGTTGTGCTCGCGGCAATGGCTCAGGCTACCGACAACATCAAGCTGTCCAGCGCCGTAACTGTACTCAGTTCCGACGATCCCGTCCGTGTGTTCCAACAGTTCGCGACAGTCGACCTGCTTTCCGAAGGCCGTGCCGAGATCATTGCCGGCCGAGGTTCGTACACGGAGTCATTTCCGCTCTTCGGGTACGACTTGTCCCAGTACAACGAACTCTTCGCCGAAAAGCTTGATCTACTACTGAAACTGCGCGACGAGAACCCGATCAACTGGGAAGGACAACTTCGCCCACCACTGATCGACGGTGACGTGACGCCCCGCCCGGACCGTCAGATTCCGGTGTGGATCGCAGTCGGAGGTACTCCGGCCTCTGTCGTCCGTGCCGCGAAACTGGGCCTGCCCCTCTCACTGGCCATCATCGGTGGAAGTTACCAACAGTTCGAACCGTTCGTCGATCTATACCGCAGGGCTGCAGCGGAGTTCGGACACGATCCGAAGAAACTGGCTGTCTCGATTGCTTCGCCAGGATTTGTCGATACCTCGAAGCAAACAGCACTCGACACGTCGTACCCGTACTTCCAGGCCGGGTGGATGCAGAATCATCATCAGCGCGGAAACGGAGTTCCCATGCCGCGCAGGGCATATGAAGCGCAGGCAACCACCGCGGGTGCGTTCTTCCTCGGCGGCCCGCAGGAAATCATCGACAAGACGATGGCGCAGTACGAACTGTTCCATCATGACCGCATCATGATCCAGATGGGGTTCGGCAACGTGCCACAGAAGGACATGCTGCGTGCGATCGAGATCCTCGGCACCGAAGTAGCCCCCGTTGTGCGTAAGGAAATCGAATCACTGAAGTCGTCCCAAAAATAGGAGTTTCGATGAGCACACCGCTCAAAATTGTTGCCGTTGTCGGCAACCTTCAAAAACCCTCCAAGACTCGCGCCCTCGTCGACCTGATCGTCGAAACCTTGGGAGACTTCGAGCAGATCGACACACGAGTTTTCGAAATCGTGGATCTGATTCCAGGTCTTGCATCTGCTCTGGATCGCGATCACGTCGACTCAGTGACCGCCGAAGCGCTGGCAGCAGTCGAGTCCGCCGATATCGTCATCGCGGCGTCACCGGTGTTCCGAGGCTCGTACACGGGAATGTTCAAGCATTTCTTCGATCTCGTGGACCAGTACGCGCTTGCCAACACTCCGGTGATTCTTGCTGCGACAGGTGGCAGCGACCGCCACGCTCTCGTGTTGGACCATGCCCTGCGTCCACTGTTCGCTTTCTTCCAAGCGCTGACCGCTCCGGTCGGGATCTATCTCAGCTCAGGTGATTTCGACGGAACGACTATCCTCAACCCCGAGGTATTCGAGCGTATCGAGATGGCAGCAAAGGACGTCCTGCCGGTAGCGAGGATGCTCGCGGAGCGGGATCGAGTTGCGCTGACGTGAACACCCCTCATTCGCACAACACGGCAACAGTTGCCGGTCTGAGGATGATCGAACAGCTACGTCAGGTTCACGAACCTCTGCGAGCCGATATCGAGGTACTCGAGAATGCCCTGCAACTGTTTTCGGACGAAACCGCCGATCTGACTCGGATACCCGAGATGATCGACAATCTGACGATCGCGGATTTCGTCTGGCAACTACGGGTCAACTGCGACTTCTACTGCAACACGCTGACTCTGCACCACACCATCGAAGATCAACGAATGTTCCCGGTAATGACCAGGAACTTTCCCGAGTTGGCCCCTGCGGTCGAACGACTGCAGGCAGAACACAAGCTTGTCGGGGAGATCGTGTCGGAAGCCAAGCGTGCGTCGCTCGCGCTGAGCACCGAATCCTCCACGGTCAATCGGGCACACGCCGCAATCTCCGAATTGGCGGATCATATGCAGTCGCACCTCGATTTCGAGGAGGCCACACTCTTTCCGTACTTCCGACGGATGGATCGCGACTGGCATTACGGCTGATCGCGCACACTCAGTGATTCTTCAGCTCCATCGCAGTAGCGTCGAAAGGGCCACCTCATGTCAGGAGCCCCCCATGACCACCCCGGATCAACCCACTGTCCAGCAATCCGTTCCTCAGCACCCGATTCGACCACCCGTCAATGCGGGCTGGGCAGTGGTCTCGCTGCTGTTCTTCTGGCCGCTTTCCTTCTCCGCTTTCACGCACGCCTTCAACGTGTATCCGCTGTGGGCTGACGGCGATATGGCCGGGTCGCGGTATGCGTCCGATCGAGTGAAACGGCTCGGTCAGATCTCGCTGTGGATCGCAGGCGGCCTACTACTCCTGGTCTGCATCCTGTACGCGAGTGCGGCAATCGTGTGGTTCGCCAACGGTGGCCACGATTACGGTCCGCGGCGTATGCGCTGAACAGCCACCCTGGTCAACCACACCACCAGGACATCACCTCATCAATCGATCGACGAACTCCATGGTCTGGTCCATCGAAGCGACCGTCGTTTGACCGTGGCTGATTCCGGCGAGTTCTTGATACTCGAACTGCGTTCCCCGCGAACGCATGTCGACCAGTTGCGCCCAGGTAAGGGCGACAGGAACCGTTGTGTCCGACACGCTCTGCACCACGCGCAGTGGACGGTCGTAGCCGTCGACCGGCACCTGCATCATCTCGCGAAACAGATCGTGGAAGCGTGGCGTCCATACCGACCGAGAAAACAACGAGCTCAATTGGATTCGTTCGGCGCGAATGTGGCGGCCGAGATCTCCGGCGCACAGTGTCCGAGCCTTTTCCATCCACTCGATCCCCTGCGGCGAGAGAACCTCGCGAATGTTCTCTTCGGGTCGTTGATCGTCGATCCCGGCCAGAACGTACAGCGCGTATCCCACCAGCCCGGTGATGCCGAAGTCGGGAAACAGCGGTCCGCCCAACGGAAACAGCCCTTCCATGTGTGTGGGGCCGGCAACAACGACCGAGCCGCGGAAATCCAATTCCGGTGCACGAGTGGTGGCCTCGTGTCCCGCGAAGTACGCCGCATGACCACCTTCGGACAAACCCGCGACCATCCACCGCGGACTCAGCACATTGCCGTACAACTCGTGCGCGGCCCGCACGATGTCGACGGCATTCGCCCCGGCGGCATGTCCGTCGAGATAGGCCAGCACCCCGTCGGTACCAACTCCCGAGTAGTCGGTAGCGACCACCGCGTACCCCTGCTCCAACCAGCGTTCGATCGGTTCGATCTCGCCCGGACCGAATCCGGTCGACGAGGGTGCACACTGATCCGCACTGCCCAAAGTTCCGTGGGCATAGGAGATGACGGGCCAACCGCCCGCCGGTGGGGCGCCTTCCGGCAGAAACACGGACCCTGACGACTCTCCCCATCTGTCAGCGGTACGCAGAGTTCGATAGACGACCCGCTGCGTCTCACCGGCGCCGACCGGAAACACTGCGGCCGAGAGTTCGCCATAGGACTCCAGCGCGCCCGCGACTTCCGGTTCGTCCGCCGTCGCCACTGCAACACCTGACCCCCACCCGAGACCCGACAACAGAATGCTCGCCACCACGGCCGCAACAGAGGTTCTACCCGAACGACTCACCACGCCAACCCCTCCCGACCTATGCAGAGCATGATGTCGATATGCAGATCATCATCACCGGTCACAGCCTGCCCGGACGTGAGTGTTCCGAAACCGCAACCTTCGAAGAGCGCAGCAACATCCACGTCGGCGTTCAGCGCCGAGGCAAGCCACACGAAATCCTCGACCTCGTACCGGGAGATACCGAGACAGTGCGATGGGAACTGACAGCGAGTCTGGAGCGAAAGTCCGGTGCCTGGGACTTACTCGGTCCATACATCCAGGGTCCACCTCGCGGACGCTTCATCTACCTGTCCTGGGTGACGGTATCCGATGACCAGACGTTCGAGATGTTTCGGCGCGCAAAGCTGATGCTCGACGCGATCCCCGAGCACATCGCCGAGGAGGCCGACGCTTCCGGCATGCTCCACGGAGACCTCGGCCTCACCGACGCCGCAGGTAAACCACTGTGTGCGGCTATCCGACCGCCGACGATCACATGGTCATCCTCGCCTTACTGAGCATCGTTCAGTAGTGTGGAGATCGAACACTTAGTCTGCCCGGTGGCCCCACACGATCGATACGGAGTCCGAACTGATGAGCACCGAACACCTCGATGTCCTGATCGTCGGCGCCGGCTTGTCCGGCATCGGTGCTGCGTATCGACTCCAGACCGAGCTTCCCGGCAAGTCGTACGCAATCCTCGAGGCCCGTGCGAACAGTGGCGGAACCTGGGACCTCTTCAAATACCCTGGCATCCGATCGGATTCCGACATGTTCACGCTCGGCTACCCGTTTCGGCCGTGGACAGATGCCAAAGCAATCGCCGACGGTGATTCGATCCTCCGGTACGTGCGCGACACCGCGCGAGAGAACGGGATCGACAAGAAGATTCGGTACAACCGGAAGGTGACGGCCGCATCATGGTCGTCAGCTGACTCGACGTGGACGGTCACTGTCACGACCGGTGACGAAGATGAAACCCTGACCTGCAACTTCCTCTATCTGTGCAGTGGTTACTACAGCTACGAAGGCGGATACACCCCCGACTTCCCTGGACGTGAATCATTCAGCGGCGACGTAGTGCACCCGCAGTTCTGGCCCGAGGATCTCGATTACTCCGACAAGAAGATCGTTGTGATCGGAAGCGGCGCCACCGCAGTCACTTTGGTCCCCACGATGTCGCGCGACGCGAGCCATGTCACCATGCTCCAGCGATCACCGACATACATTCTGGCTCTGCCGTCCAGCGACAAGGTATCGGACACCATCCGCGCAGTATTGCCGAATCAACTCGCGCACAGCATCGCTCGATGGAAGAGCATCGTAGTGAACCTGAGTTTCTATCAACTGTGCCGGCGCAGTCCAGCGCGTGCAAAGCGGTTGCTGAACCTCGCGATCAGTCGCCAACTCCCGGAAGAGATCCCACTCGATCCTCACTTCACACCCACCTACGATCCCTGGGATCAACGCTTGTGCGTCGTACCGGACGGCGATTTGTTCAAAGCCCTCCGATCCGGCAAGGCCTCGATCGAGACCGATCGCATCGACACTTTCACCGAGACCGGAATTCGTCTCGCGTCAGGTCGCGAACTCGAAGCTGACATCATCGTCACTGCAACAGGATTGAAGATGGAAGCGTGCGGCGGGATGTCGATCGAAGTGGACGGCGAACCCGTCACCCTCGGTGATCGTTACGTCTACAAGGGCATGATGATCAGCGACGTACCGAACTTCGCGATGTGCGTCGGCTACACCAACGCCTCGTGGACTCTGCGAGCAGATCTCACGTCGATGTACGTCTGCCGACTGCTGACGGAGATGGACAAGCGCGGCTATTCGAAGTGCGTGCCGCACGCGAGCGAAGAGATGGACCAGCGGCCGATCCTGGACCTGGCGTCGGGGTACGTCATGCGTGCTGTGGAACAGTTCCCGAAGCAGGGATCGAAGTCACCGTGGAACATGCGTCAGAACTACATCCTTGATCGTCTTCACTCGACGTTCGGGAGCATCAACGACCACATGACGTTCTCGAAGGCGCCAGCTCGACAGTCGACGCCGGAACCGAGCAAGAGTTGAGCGGACCACGAACAACCAGGTAGAGCAATCGGGCGAAGCCACCAATCGATCCGACGACAAAGAACACACCCGAACCTGCGACTACTGCACAGAGCGCACCGAGAACGATGATCGCCGACGCCTCTACCATTCGACCGGCGGACTCCGATCCGAGAACGTGTATTTCATCAACTCCTTCGTCCATAAAACTATTTTCAGCCGACCGTCCAGCCGGTTTGTAGGGACTTTAGTCGCGAGTCGGATCAAAATGGACTCATAATTGCAGGTCAAGCGTTCAGTTGGCCATTCCGGCCGGATGATCTCCAGTCCGTTCCGTTGTGATGGTCGGCAACAGAGTGCTGGTCGAATACATGGACGATTCACGAATCGACACGGTCGTATCAAATCTCCGTGCCTCTCCACCCACTCTTACGCAGGGTGTGGCCCAGCAGCGTGACCACCAGTGAAAACATCGGCAGGGCAATGATCACCCTCGCGGCAAACACCCCCGATCTTCCCGGCCGCGTCCTTCGCAGCGACAAGATCAACGAACTCGCGCAGGCCTGACAGCTTGACCTCGAAAGACGAAACCGCGGGCGACGAGTTCCAACGCCACGGCCACCGAGCAGGTTTGTGCCAACAACAACCCTGCCAATACAAGAATTTGCACAGCACCGGCCTGAACGGCCGATCCCGTCGCGAGCAACACACCGACAAAGGCTCCGGGCAATGTCACGAGGCCGACGGTGCGTGTCTGGTCGACTCCAGGCAGCAGAGCATCGGAGGCAGCGGTGCGGGCTACCTCCCACCGCGCATCGCGTTGGGAAAATCCAAGGCTCAGTGCTGCTTCCACTTCCCCGTACCGGTCGTCGACGGCGTCGAGTCCGCGTCTGGCTGCCATCGATGTTGCAGTCATCGCGCCACCCAGAACAATGCCGCCGATCGGCACCAGAGCGACGCCTTGCAGCGGAACCACTCCGGACAGCAGCATCAGTGGCAGAACCACACCGATTCCCGACGCCAACGCGATGGTCAGCCAAACTCCGGACGTCCCCGCGTTCGAGCGTCGTGCCGCGGTGAAAGACGCCGCAACGAACATGCCGGCGAGCACGAGGAGCGCCGACCAGATGTGGGCCAAGGCGGCGGCAAGGATCAACGAAATCGCAGCCAGCTGAAGAGCGCCACGAGCGAGGGCACCGGGGACCACCCGAACGCTACCGAGATAGGTGAATCGGTAGACGAGCGTGGCGACAAGTGCCATGACGATGCAGAGCACAGCCAGACGGATGCCGGAGTCGGCTATCGAAAGGCTCATGGGTCTCAGTGTTCCCTACGAGCCGAGTCCGATCCGAATTCGAGAACCGCTCAGAACACCCAACCGCGAAGGGCGACGAATCGCAGGCCACCGACAATTCCGCTCACGGCGATCACAAGCCCGGCTTGAAGAAGCCCGTCGGCGCCTGGGAGAAGGAAGCCGAGCGCACTGATGGCGGCAGAACTGGCGATCAACCCGACCAGTGCGAGTCCACCGCCTTCCCACTGCGCGGTGAACCAGTTGACGCGATCCGCGGCGTGGAAGGTGAGCCGGCGATGCAGTTCGTTGGCCAGAATGGTGCTCAAGACCGCACCAACTGCGTTGGCGACCAGCGCTCCGTCACCGCGCAGCGCCAGAAAAGCGGCAAAGTACAAGATGTTGCTGGCTCCGCCGACGAGGGCAAAACGAACGAGCTGAGCAAAGGCGCCGTCGCCGGCAAGGGCGCGAAGCCTCGTTGCCGCGAAACCTGCACTCCGCGTACCCACCATCGAGATCGGATTGCTCCCGACCCAGATGTCAGACGTGCTCATATCGGCTTCTCTCATACGGACAATCGGAACCACACGTTCCGCTTAGTAATATAGCACTAACGGAATCGATCATTCCGCTTAGTGCCGTAGACTGTGAGGATGCCGACAACACACCCCGACGCTTCTCATGCGGGGACCTCGGCCGACTGCTCACAGCCGCGCCTTCGGTCCGACGCCAAGGCCAACCTCGAGCGCATCCTCAACTCCGCTCGCGAGGTGTTCGCTGCCCAAGGACTCGACGCCACGCTGGCGGACGTCGCGAAGCACGCCGGCGTCGGCGTCGGCACCGTCTATCGCCGGTTCGCCAGCAAGGACGAACTGATCCAGGCACTGTTCGACACGCGGTGTTCCGAGATCGAAACGATCGCCGCCACCGCCCGAGAGATGCCCGACGCCTGGGAAGGTCTTGTCTACTTTCTCGACGTGATCTCTCTGCGCATGGCAGACAACCGCGGATTCGGCGATCTCCTGATGGACGGACGCTTCACGTCCGACACCTTCGCTCGCGCGCGCGCCGGGATCGCTCGACACACTGCAGTACTTGTCAATCGCGCCAAGGAACAGGGCACCCTGCGCAGCGACTTCGAAGTCAACGACATTCCACTTCTCATGCAGGTCGTCAAGATGGCCCAGAAGTTCGGTGGCGACGAGGCCCCTCAGGCTTACCGCCGCGCACTCGGGTTCATGATCGACGGACTCTGCGCGTCCCGCACCGACCATCGGGAACTGCCCGTGCCGGCGCTGTCCTCCGAGCAACTCGATCACGTCCTTCATCGGTTTCAGGCAACGCCCGGGAAGAACTGCTGAGTCGATTTCGGGGTCGACGCCATTGCGGCGTCGACCCCGAAATTTGCTGTCAGTGGGCGATTACCGGTTCACCTTCCGGCGAATCCGGAAGCAGTCCACTCCGAAGAACCAGTCCGGTCAAGACCGCACCGACCGCGAATATGCCTGCGGCCCAATAGAACGTCGTGGTGTAACTCTCGACGGCGGCCTGCGCCTGAGTCAGCGGATTCATCTCGCGGCCCACCAGGTAGTTGGTGGAAGCCGAGGCGGCAATCGTGCTGAGCAGTGCAGTTCCGATCGAGCCGCCCACCTGCTGCATCGTGTTGACCGTGGCAGATGCGACGCCGGCATCTTCGTGATGCACGCCTGAAGTTGCTCCCTGCATCGACGGGGCGAAAATGCTGCCCATGCCGAGTCCGGTGACGACGAGCCCCGGCAGAATGTGGACTGCATAGGTGCTGTCCACCGAGATCTGGGCCAGCAGAGTCATTCCGATCGCCGCGATGACCATTCCGCTCACGATCAGCACTCGCGGACCGACGCGCGGCAGCAAAACCGCTGTCGAAAGCGTTGCCGCTGTCACGATTCCGAACACCATCGGCATGAATGCGAGGCCGGTCATGATCGGGCTGTACCCGAGGATCAGCTGCATGTAGTACGTCAGGAACAGGAAGACTGCGAACATGCCTGCGCCGGAAAGGAAGATCGCCAGGTACGAGCCCGCCCGGATTCGGTCGAGGACCACCCGCAGCGGAAGAAGTGGGTGCTCGGACTTGGTCTGCCAGTAGATGAACGCCGCCATGAACACGACGCCGGCAACGAGCCACGAGATAGTGGGAGTTGCACTCCACCCGTCCGACTCGGCCTTCGAGAATCCGAAGACGATGCTGAACAAGCTGATCGACACCAGGATCGTTCCGGGGATGTCGAGCTTGGGTCGCGAGTCACTGGTGTGCGGCGCGAGCAACAGGACTGCTCCGACCAGAGCGATCGCCGCGAAGAAGAGATTCACGAAGAGGCACCAGCGCCAGTCGACCCACTCGGTGAGTGCGCCGCCGAGCAGCAGTCCGATGGCGCCACCACCACCGGCAACGGCACCGAAGATACCGAACGCCTTGGCACGCTCACCTGGATCCGTGAATGTCACGGACAGCAGCGACAGGGCTGCCGGGGCAAGGAGCGCACCGAATACGCCTTGGCCGGCACGAGCGGCAACAAGCATTTCGAAGTTGACGGCTGCGCCACCGATGGCGGAAGCGACTGCGAAGCCGATCAGGCCGACGATGAAAGTTCGCCTGCGCCCGAACAAGTCGCTCAATCGACCGCCGAGTAGCAGCAAACTGCCGAACGCCAATGCGTATGCCGTGATGATCCACTGGCGGTCCGAATCACCGAACTCCAGTGAGCGCTGCGCAGCAGGCAGCGCGATGTTGACGATGGTGGCATCCAAGACCACCATCAGCTGCGCAATTCCCAGAACCGCGAGAACCAGCCACCGCTTTGCGTGGTTGTCCCCTGAAGGCGCTGAGGACTGCTCGAATTCAGTCCGTTCAGCAATGTCTGACATAGTCCCTCGCCCAACCTATGCGGAGATGGCTTCTCCGGTTAGCAAAAACGCTACACCAAAACGGAGAGGCTGTCTCCACTTGGCGGGTAGAGTGGGGACATGAGTACCGCAATGGAGCGCCCCCTTCGCGCCGATGCTGCACGTAATCGGCAGTTGATCATCGACGCCGCACGTGAATTGTTCGCCGAAGAAGGGATCGACGTCACACTCGACGACGTCGCCCGGCGCGCGGGGGTCGGCGTCGGAACGGTCTATCGGCGGTTCGCCAGCAAAGAAGAATTGATCGACGGAGTCTTCCAGCAGAACTTCGCCGACATGGCAGCGGCCGCGGACGCGTCACTTGCCAATCCGGATCCGTGGGACGGACTTGTCACCTTTGCCGAATTCGCCTGCAGCCGTATGTCGGTCAACCGCGGACTCAAAGACGTCCTGAACGGAACCGACGAGGGATGCGAGCAAGTCGCATGCCAACGATCCATCATCGAACCGTCGGTCGAGAGGATCTTCTACCGGGCCCAGGAGGCCGGGATGCTGCGCACCGACGCCGTACCGACGGACCTGTTCGGCCTCATCTTCATGGTGGGCGCAGTCACCGAATTTGCTCAGCCCGTCAACCCGACCGTGTGGCGTCGATACCTCTCGGTAATGCTCGACGGCCTACGCACGGAGGGCTTGCACCGTGACGCACTGCCCCTTCCTCCACTGAGTTCGGAGGAATTGCACGAGGCCAAGCAATGCCTGAAAGACCGCCGCCGTTGAGCGGTTCGGTCAGATCTGCTCACGAGGAATGAAAATCCACATCACGATGTAGATCAGAAACTGCGGGCCGGGCAGCAGGCACGAGAGTACGAACAGCAAGCGGACAGTCGACGACTTCCAACCGAAGTACCGAGCGATTCCGGCGCACACCCCACCGAACATTGCTCCCGAGCGGGCGCGGGTGAGCTTGCGGGTATTCATCGGGGAGGTCATGTGTTGTTTCCTTTCAACGGAACTCGCGGTTCATCCGCGTCGACCTCCACTATCCGCTGCCGATCCACCTGTGCGCATCAGGCCATGGACCCATCTTTTCCGACGCGGTGTGTCCTCAGGTACGAGTCCGTCCCCGCGTCGGACTCAGGGTTCTCCCCCACACCCCGGCCTCGGACCTCAGCCTCGCACCTCAGCAGGGAAACATGCGTCGAAGCCGTTTCGGAGCCGCAAAAGGTTGCCAGTTGTCGACGTCCTGCGCCAGACGATCGGCAACGGTCCACAACGCCGACGGGTTGTGGGTCAACCCCATGTGACTGCCTTGCACCGCAATGCTTTCCGACAGGCCTGCCGAGGTTTCACAGCACGCTTGCCATGGAACGATACCGTCGTGCCTGGAGTAGACCGACGTGGCGGGAACGGAAATAGGCGATCCCTGTTCGGATTCGATGCCGTCGACCGGAGGCAGTATCGCGTGATTGCCGGACAAACGAGCGTAGAGAGATCCGACTCTCGTCTGCTCCAGACTGGTGAGACCGAAAGGACTTCCCAGTGTCACTACCTGACGCACCGAATCCGGCAGGTCCCTCGCCAGCTTTCGAGCGTAGATACCGCCCAGACTCCAGCCAATTACCGACACCTTCTGCTCGTATCGATCTGCTACCTCGGCCAATGCGGCAGGCAGTCCGTCGACCACCGTCGCCGTCGGACCGGTGTTCAGACCCAGATTCCAACCGTGAACCCGGTATCCGAGAAAGCTCAAGTATGTCCTCAAGGCGAGAGTCGAAACGTCCGAAGTCAGCAATCCGGGGAGAACGAGGACCGGATGCCCGTCCCCACGCGGCGATCGAAGCAACCACGGAGCCGCGAGAAGCAGTGAAGCGATGTCGACCAGTCCGCGCGTCGGCTCGCTCAGACACATCGCCAAGGATGGTGGCCCCGGAACGAGTGGGTCGACTTCACGAATCAGCGTCGATCGCTGCGCCCAATCGAATTCGGTCTCCGCGAAATCGATCGCCGGGACTTCCGCAACTACGGACACCTGAACTCCTGTCGGCCGGTGCCCTCGTCGGGGCGTGTGGTGGGGCGGTTCCGCGAGCTGTGTGCTCAACCCGCGGAACCTTGTCCTCATCCACCACCGGTAGCGAACCAGGACCCGTTCTGCCCACAGATTCGTGACCAAAGGCCTCTCGACCACACGAACACTGTGTGATCCAGAACACTAGTTTTGGTTACGTTGCATCTACGTTGCGTAGATGTTTCGTCGCTACCAAGGAGAAGCTCGACAAGTCTTGTCAAGCACTGCGGCAGGCCGTTTCCTCCGGCAGAGCCGTCGGCGCTGCAGGTCCGAAGGGTCTGAGTGAAGTCACGCGGCCAATCGGTTGCGGCTCGATTGATCCCCTTTTCCAGTCGCTGCAACCAGCCTGGAAGCCATGATCGGTACAGACAGCGGTACCCAGATCCGACAGTTCGCATGCCGGATCTGTTTGTCGCGACGTTTGTCGGCGCAGACATTCCCACCGATCCGCAAGACAGCTGTCAGCCTGAAGCCTCGAAAGTCCAGTTCCGGCAGTGGGTCAGGCGCCTACGGCGATGTGCCAGGCCTGGCGTCCCGGCGCGTGACTGATTTCCATTGGCGACCGGATCGGGGCAACGAGAACAGCAGCAGCACAACTACTCCAGCGAGCACGATACCGATCAGATTGACACCGAGCTGAGCCAGCGAACTCAGCACGACATTCCACTTACCTGCGAAGACCGCAACGACCGCCAATCCCGCAGCTGGCACCGTCGTCACCGAGATGAACACCCCCACCAGGACCGTAGAGGTAGAGGTGACCGTTGCCAGCATGCCAGCCGCTCCCGCCAGCAGTGCTACCACCAGTGAGAACGGCCCCACCTCGTAGATGAAGTCGAATGCGCGGGCGTTCTCGACATCGCCGATTCCGACCCAGCCCAGACGAATCCACAGCAAGGTAGCCAGGCCGGTGAGGGCCATCGCGGCCGGAAACGAGATCGCGAGTGTACGAATCGAATTTCGCACGAGATCTTTGTCTCGACGTACCAGACCCACTGAAAGCGCTGCCAGCGGCCGGAACTCCGGCCCCACCACCATTGCACCGACCAGGGTCAGCGGCGACGCCGTGGCAACACCGACTGCCGAGAGCAAAAACGCGATCACCAGGAAGGCCAGGAACGCCGGAGTCAGTCGGGCACCTTCGCGCACCTGACCGAGCAACTGCTCCCACACCACTGTCTCGTCGGGACTTCTCGGGGCCGCAGTGTCCGCCCGTTCTGCGGAGAGGGACAGCATGGTTCCCGCCGGCTCGAACGAAATACCGCCAGCCCTCACCAGGTCCAGAGCAGTCAACGCGGCAAGCACGTCGTTCGCGCATGCGCGGGCTACATCGGCCTCGATCACATCTCCCGGCGGATCGACAGCGGCTCTGAGTGCGAGTGTCACATGAGTAGCCCCAGGTTCGGCGGCCAACATGTTCAGCACATCTCCGGTCCGCTCACTCGGCGAGATGACACGCAGATGCAGCACAGTATTGTCTCCTTCAGCCGGCGGTGGCCTCGGGTGCAGGCAGCATCGACGGCCGGTCCATCACCGGAAACCATAGCGGGCTCGGACATGTCTCAACACCGTGGATTCTCAGCGCTACGAGCCACACTCCCCCGGCGCACATACATCTACCGCACTGCGTCAGTCGCTAGGGCGCTCACGCAGCCGCGGCGGTAGTCGGTCCAAGTTGATAGATCGCGTTATCGCGGAGGAGCGCCCACCACACGTTCAGTCTCCGCCTCCCAACGCAAGAACCGCCTGCGTATGACACTGCCCCTCGGCCCGTTTGCGGGTACAAAAAGCCTACGACTGAGCGTTGTGCCGGATACTGTGCTGCGCGGACAGATAGAAGGCCCGCAACAGCCTGCGGTCGTACCTGCGCGGCCGGCGCAGATTTCCACTGACTCGGCCCGAATCTCGCGGCACAGGCGCTAGACCCTGAGATGCCGGCCAATCTGTCTGCGCTTCCGAACGCAGACACGTCACCACCCGTGGCGGCGACATCTGCCCAGCCACCCGCACCAACTACCCGTTTGCGGCCTCGACCGCGGCGTCGTCAATCCGAGAGGCGTTGTATGCCTTCTTGTTCCGGAACCACACTTCCGACTTCGTCCGGCCGAATTTTCGAAGTCCGTCAGGCGATTGATAGATCGAGTCGTCGAGAACACCGGGCGGCCGTTCTCCTTCAGCCATGCGAACAGCAGCACAAAAAGAGCCATACCCGGCGTCCCCAGGCAGCCCCGAACCGACAAATGTTCGGCCAGTATCGCCCGGGAAAAACGGTAAGGAAATAACAACTGGCAGAAACAGGACCCGCGCAGTCGCTGAACTGCCGTTCGAGCTAGCGCTCAGTTCGAGCAACTCTCGGGTGGCAGATTTTCGGCGGCCCACGTTGTCAGTTCACTGAGAGCGGGGAGCAGCGCCTGCCCCGACGCTGTGAGTTCGTACTCCACGGCGATGGGCGGACCTGCATCGACGCTCCTCGTCACCAGGCCTGCCCCTGCCAACTCCGTCAGGCGTTCCGAGAGCACCGAATCACTGATCCCGCCCACCGCGCGCTTGAGTTCGGAGAATCCCGCCGGCCCGTTCAGCAGCGTGCCGAGAATGACGCCGTTCCACCGTTTGCCCAGGAAGCCGAACGCGCGGGCCAGAGCCCCGTCACATGCGCGGGGCTCGTGTCCCGCTTCGCTCTTGCTTGCCACCCCACCATCCTAGCCACAGTGCTAACGTATCCGTAGGCACTATTTTTTTACTAGCAACTAGCTTTACCGGGTGTTGCTCGGTCGAGCTACCACGGAACGGAAACCCCCGATGTCTCTCGACGCAGCCACCCCATTCACCGCCCAGCAACTCGACGAAGCCGGCCGCGAACTCCTCTTCACTGCGGCTCGCACCGCCAACTCCTTCTCGAACGAACCTGTGACCGACGACGAACTGACTGCGATCTGGGAGCTCGCGAAGTGGGCACCGACCGCGGCCAACACCAATCCGCTACGTGTGCTGTTCGTCCGTACCGAGGAAGGCAAAGCACGCCTCGTCGAGCACATGGCAGACGGCAACAAAGCCAAGACCGAGGCCGCTCCTGCAGTTGCCGTTCTGGCGGTGGACACCGAGTTCTACAAGCACATCCCCAACCTGTTCCCCATTCGCCCGGAGATGAAGGACTACTTCGAATCCGACGAGGCTGCCGCCAGTTCGACGAGTCGGTTCAATGCCGCACTTCAGGCCGGCTACGTGATCCTCGCGATTCGCGCACAGGGTCTGGTCGCCGGCCCGATGGCCGGGTTCGACGCCGACGGCATCGACGGCGAATTCTTCGCAGACGGACGTTTCAAGACGATCCTCGTGGTGAACATCGGCCATCCCGGTGAGAACCCCTGGTTCGATCGTCTGCCGCGCCTCTCCGATGAGGATGCGCTCAGCTGGGCCTGAGGACAATTCGGACAAACCAAGCAATGCGGGAGAGTTCTGCGGAACTCTCCCGCTTTGCCATCTCCAGCGCGTTTCAACTCTGCCCGCAGTGGGTACATACCCGCGTCTCGCAAAATCTCACGTCCAGAACAACATCCGACACGCTGCAATCGGAATTAGTTGCAGTATCTCAGTTTTTGGACGACAGTCGAGGGAAACCCCTCGGCCTACGGAGGCTGCGGGGAAAGCCCTTGTGCGCCGGTCGGTGTCGAGGGAAGACGTTCGAGCGAGCAGAAGTCCGAAGAAAGTGGGTTCGGAAATATGGGCGCCCTATGGGATTTTGTCGTTGCACGACGACAACAATTGATGACCGACTCGTACCTACATGTTTCAGCAGTTATCCAGTCCGTGATCATCGCGACGATTGCCGCCGTGATCATCGGCATTCTCGTCTACCGGAGCCCGGCGGGATCCTCCATCGCTACGGCGTTGGCCAGCACGATCCTGACGGTTCCTTCATTCGCCCTCCTCGGACTGCTCATTCCGATTCTCGGTCTCGGCGTCGCTCCCACGATCACCGCGTTGATCTTGTATGCCCTGCTCCCGATCATTCGGAACACGATCATCGGTCTGGATGCAGTCAACCCGGCGATCACGGACGCAGCCCGCGGTGTCGGAATGAATCGCATGCACGTACTGAGTCGAATCGAGCTACCGATCGCGTGGCCGTCGATCCTCACCGGCATGCGGGTCAGTACACAGATGCTCATGGGCATCCTCGCCATCGCGGCGTACGCCAAAGGTCCTGGTCTGGGAAACCTGATCTTCTCCGGACTCTCGCGTGTCGGTAGCCCGAATGCTGTTCCGCAAGCGCTGGTCGGCACCGTACTGATCGTCATTCTCGCTCTGATTCTCGACGGAATCTACGTCGTCATCGGTCGTCTCACTACTTCGAAGGGGCTGCAATGACTGAAACCATTCCGTCTGACGTATCCACAGATCAGAAGGTATCCGGGGTCGAGATCGTCCTGGAGTCCGTCACCAAGCGGTACCCGGGCCAGAAAGCTGCAGCGGTGGACAATGTTTCGCTGACTGTTCCGGCCGGTGAAATCGTGGTCTTCGTCGGACCTTCGGGTTGCGGCAAAACAACGACGATGCGCATGATCAACCGCCTGATCGAACCTACCTCCGGCAAGATCACCATCGACGGCAAGGACGCGCTGTCGATCGACCCGGACAAGCTCCGCCGTGGCATCGGGTACTCGATCCAGCAGGCAGGCTTGTTCCCGCACTTCACGATTGCGAAGAACGTCGCGACTGTCCCGGGTCTGATCGGTTGGGACAAGAAACGTATCGCAGCGCGCACCGACGAGATGCTCGACCTCGTAGGCCTCGATCCCGATACCTATCGCGACCGCTACCCTCGCCAATTGTCCGGCGGGCAGCAACAGCGTGTGGGCGTGGCACGGGCGCTGGCTGCCGATCCTCCGGTGCTGTTGATGGACGAACCTTTCGGTGCCGTCGATCCGATCACCCGCGGCCTGCTCCAGGACGAACTGATGCGTCTGCAGTCGGAGTTGGGTAAGACCATCGTCTTCGTCACCCACGATTTCAACGAGGCAGTCAAACTCGGTGACCGTATTGCCGTGCTGGGCAATCAGTCCAGCATCATGCAGTACGACACTCCGGAAGCGATTCTCGCCAATCCCGCAAACGACATGGTCGCCGGATTTGTCGGGGCGGACGCCTCGCTCAAGCAGCTGACCCTGACACGCGTGCGCCAGATCAAACTCAAGCAGTGCCTCACCGCCCGCGAAACCGATTCGGTCGATGATTTGAGAACCGCACTCGCAGCGCGTAAGTGGAAGTGGGCCCTGATTCTCGATCAGCGCGGACGGCCGCTTCGCTGGGTCTCGCCCGGCCACCTCGCCCATGCGTCGACTCTTCGAGGTGTCGGTAACGAGATCGGCGAAGCCGTGTCCATCCAGTCCACCCTGCAGGATGCGTTGGAAGCTCTTCTCGCAGAGAGCAATGCGTCCACCGTGGTCACCGGACGGCGTGGCGAGTACGTCGGTCTCATCACCATCGACACACTGGTCAGCCATCTTTCCGAAATGCGCGAGGAGCATGCGCACGACCACGACGAAGAGCCAGACACCGAGAACGTCGAGGGTTGAACATGACTGCCACGACAGAGGAGCGCGTCTCCGCGCCTGAGATGGAACCGGACGCCCCCGATCTGGGTGCGGCCGAGAACGCCGCCACGCGCCGTGCGGAACGGATGCGACTGTATGTCCAGCCGGTCATCGTCCTGATCCTGGTTGCGGGCGTGTTGATCTGGGCATTCAGCCGAGATCTCAACGCGACGCAGAAGGCGAGCATCAATCTCGACAACATCGTCACACTGACCTGGCAGCACGTACTGATCACGGCCGCCGTGGTCATCATCGTCGTCGCCATCGCGGTTCCACTCGGAACCCTGTTGACCAGGCCGAAATTCACCCGCCTGGCACCGTTCTTCGTGGGAATAGCCAACATCGGAGCCGCAGCGCCTGCCATCGGCCTGCTCGTGCTGTTCTATCTCGCGACAAGAACGACCGGCTTCTGGATCGGCGTGTTTCCCATCGCGTTCTATTCGTTGCTTCCGGTGCTGCGCAACACCATCCTCGGCTACCAGCAAGTGGACAAGACCTTGATCGATGCGGGGCGCGGGCAGGGAATGTCTTCGCTCACGGTCCTGCGTCAACTCGAGTTCCCGATGGCCGTCCCGTACATCCTTGCAGGACTGCGTACTTCGCTCGTTCTGGCCGTCGGTACCGCGACGCTGTGCTTCCTGGTCAGTGCCGGCGGACTCGGCATTCTGATCGACACCGGATACAAGCTCCGCGACAACGTCACCCTCGTGGTCGGTGCCGTACTGGCGGTGTCGTTGGCCTTGCTGATCGACTGGCTCGGCGCGCTCGCCGAAACTTATCTCGGGCCCAAGGGATTGCGATGACCAAGACTTCGATCACCAGAACGTGGGGCTGGAAACTCGCGGTTGCCACGATCGGCCTCACACTTGTCGCTTCGTGTGGTCTCGAGTCCGGTGGCGCACTGCCCCTGGCCGTCGGCCCCGGCAGCATCGAGCCGGTTCCGGAGCTCGAGGGTGTGAAGATGACCGTCGGCTCCAAGGACTTCACCGAGCAGATCGTGCTCGGGTACGTCATCGAATTCGCGATGGCCGCTGCGGGCGCGGATGTTCGAGACCTCACGAACATCCAGGGCTCGAACAGCACCCGTGACGCACAGTTGAACGGCCAGATCGATCTTGCGTACGAATACACCGGAACCGGCTGGATCAACTACCTCGGCAACGAGACACCGCTTCCCGATTCGCAGGCGCAGTTCGAGGCCGTCCGCGATGCGGACCTTGCTGCGAACGACATGGTGTGGACCGATCCGGCGCCGATGAACAATACGTATGCATTGGCGATGAGCAAGGAGACCGCTGAGAAGACCGGTGTCAAGACCGTTTCCGACTACGCGAAGTTGGTCGAATCCGATCCCGGAGCTGCGGTGACGTGCGTCGAGACCGAGTTCAACGTCCGCCAGGACGGATATCCCGGCCTGGCAGCGAAATACGGTTTCGACGCCTCTCGTGCCCAACGCCAGATCCTGCAGACCGGCATCATCTACCAGGCGACAGCCGATGGCGATCAGTGCAAGTTCGGCGAGGTGTTCACCACCGACGGTCGCATCATCGCACTCGATCTCGTTCTGCTCGACGACGATCTCCAGTTCTTCCCGAAATACAATCCGGCACTGGTGATGAAAAAGGACTTCGCGGAAGCACATCCGCAGGTAGCAGAAGTCATGGCACCGATCTCGGAGCGACTGACCAACGAGGTGATGACCGAGCTCAACCGGCAGGTCGACGTCGACGGCAAGGAGCCGGCGGACGTGGCCCGCGACTGGCTGGTCTCGGAAGGCTTTGTCACGGCGCAGTGATCGGCTGACCGCAACCCAGCCGAGTAGTTACCGTTTGCGTCCGACGCAGAACACCCGCCGGAACGGAAAGAGCGTTCCCGCGGCTGTTGCGGGGTAGGCCTCCCTCAGCAGATCGGAATACTGACGCTCGAACTCCGGAGCGTCAGCTTCGCCGAGAACGTCGAGCACGGGTCGTAACCCCGTCCCCCGTACCCATCCGAGCACCGGGTCGGCACCTGCCAGCACGTGTACGTACGTCGTCTCCCAGGCGTCGACGTCGAATCCGTGTTCTTGGAGACGCTGCGCGTACTGAACTGGACTGTCGACGCCTTCCGGGCCGCGTAGGACGCCACCCAGTCGCTCACTCCATTCCGCTGATTCCGCGAGATCTCGCATGAGCGCATGGGACGGAGCATCGAAGTTACCCGGCACCTGCCACGCCAGCCACGATCCGGATTCCAGGGTGTCCGTCCACTGGTCGATCAGCTCGCGATGGCTCGGAACCCACTGCAATGCAGCGTTACTGACGACCACGTCGTAACCGGTGGCGTCGAAGGACATGATGTCCCCCAACTCGACGGTGACGTTTCCCGGTAGGTCTGTAGGGGCCTGCGCGACCATTTCGGGAGACGAGTCGAATCCGGATACCGAGGCGTCCGGCCATCTTTCCCCGAGCATCGCGGTCAGGGTGCCTGATCCGCAGCCGAGGTCGGCTACCCGCGTCGGGTCTTCGGTGGCCACCCGTGACACCAGGTCCACGAACGGGCGTGACCGCTCACCCGAATAGCGGCCGTAGACTTCGGGATTCCACGTGACAGTGCGCATGAACCCATCCTGCACCCTGTTCCTGAGAATTGCCGCCCGTCAGATCTCGCTCTTCACGATCCGGCCTTTCGAAAATCACCGACGCGGCACCACGGTGGACAGTACGTTCGGCAACCTCGACCAGTCCGCGGTGATGTAACTTGCGTGCTGCCCGGCCAACAGGTCGAGACGCTCGCTCGCCTCGGTTTCGGTGGCATGGGTTCCGTCGATCTGCGGAGCGACCTTGTGCGCGTCGGTCATGACGAGCAGGTAGCCGCGATCGTGGTACCAACTCGGATCCACGACTCCGGCGGTGTAGTCGAGAGCGTCGCCGTCGAAAATCACGAACCACGGACGGATCCCCGGGTCGGTATAGCGGTCGAGACGTGGGTCTCCCGGTGATGCACGGTGAACAGCGGGAAAGGCGGCGCTGAGTTCGACGAGCCCGGCGGAGGACAGATCTCGCAGGTGCGTCGCATACTGCCGGTCCGTCCACTCCGTATCGAGAGGGTTTCCCTCCTCGATCGTTCCCGGTATCAGCTCGAACAGAAATTTCCCGGTCATTTCGGAATTGCTCGGCCATCCACGCTCGGTGACGGCGGCATCCGGGGTGGAGTAGGACTCCCCCATCAAATCGGCCGGCGTGAAAACCGCGTCTCCGAGTGTCCCGAGAATCAGGGCGTCGAGATCCGCGGGCCCACGTCCGTACCCGGCAGTGAACCCGTCCTTGATTTCCAACTTGATCATCACCGGCGGGTGCTCGGGATTGGCCTCGTGCCACGCCCGCATATCTGCCAGGCATCCACGGAATCCCTGATCTCGTAGACCGCTTCGCAACCCGGATGCGTCCTGAGCGCCGACGCAGTTGCTCTCGCTCGCCACCGGATTCATGTGCGACACACGCCAGTCCGGACCGCCCCCGTTGGTCCACAGGTCCAGCTCGAGCAACGACGCCCCGGAATCCAAAGCGTCGGCGAAGTACGGAAACGTCGCCTTCTCGTAGGAATTGTGGACCCCGACTGACGTGGTCTCGGAAAACGAGCGCACTTGGTTCGTAGTCGTTTCGGCGCCGGCAGAGGGCGCCGAGACGACCGCCACGAACGCACTCATACCGGCTACCAGGATTGCTCGCATGTTCGACACTCTCGCAGAAATCACCCCGCGGCAGGATGGAATCGTCAGAGTTAACTGGACGATCGTCCTAGATTGCATCGGAGTGGGGCATGATTTCAGGCGGTGGGTGAGGGCAATTGTCAGGCCAATAGCATCAGTGCCGGAACTGATCCGAGTCAGAGCACTCGCCGCACACTCGCAGGAGGAATCGCATGCAGCTGACTCAATTCGTTCACCGATCCCTACGAGCGTCGCCCGAAGCGGTGATGACGATCTCCGACGGCCGAGTGCGCACGTCTCGCGAATCGGTCGACCGGATCAAAAAGCTCGCGGGCGGGCTGCAGACGTTGGGCCTGCGCACCGGTGACAGAGTCGCGATCTTGGCATCGAACTCCGACTATTACCACGAGGCGCTCCTGGCCTGCTGGTGGTTCGGAGCAGTGGCCAGTCCGGTCAATTCTCGCTGGAGCACGGCGGAAATCAGGTACGCCCTGGAAGATTCAGGGTCGACGGTATTACTCGTGGACGAGAATTTTGCTTCCGTCGGATCTACCCTTCGCGAGGCGTGTCCAGGGCTGACCACTGTCGTCTACTGCGGCAACGACCGAGTTCCGGACGGAATGCTCGACTACGAACGGGTGATCGCGGAGGCGATTCCGGTCGACGATCTGCGCGTCGGCGGCGACACGCTTGCACTACTCCTCTACACCGGCGGGACCACCGGAGTGCCGAAGGGCGTGATGATCAGCCATCAAGCGCTGATGACCTCGGCGCTGGGCACTCTCGCGGCAGGCGGCGTGGCAATCAGCAACGGAACGAACCTCGCGGTGAACCCTCTGTTTCACATTGCCGGGATCGTCGGATGGTTGGCTCAGTCGCTGATGGGTGGAACCCAGGTCTTCGTACCGAACTTCAGCCCACGGACGTTCCTCGAGGCCGTGGACCGCTATCGCCCGACAACCGTGGGTCTGGTGCCGACAATGCTCCAGATGTTGGTCGCCCACAAAAACGAAACGGGCGAAGACGCAACCACCTACGATCTGTCCAGCGTCAGGATCCTGAGATACGGCGCATCGCCCATATCTCCGACGCTTCTCGCGCAGGTCATGCAAATGTTCCCCAACAGTTCCTTCGCTCAGGGCTACGGGATGACTGAAACCGCGCACATCAGCATGCTGAGTCCAGCCGATCACCTCGAAGGTGGTGATCTCCTCCGCAGCGCTGGTCGCGCGCTCCCTCATTGCGAGGTGAAAATCGTCGACCCGGCCGGCTCGGAACTCCCACCCGGCAAGGTGGGCGAAATCGTCACGTTCGGCAGCCACGTCATGCTCGGATACTGGAACAAACCGAAGGAGACCGCAGAAGTGCTCCGCAGCGGGTGGATGCATACCGGCGACGCCGGATACCTCGACGCCCGCGGTTACCTGTTCATCGTCGATCGCATCAAGGACATGATCGTCACCGGTGGCGAGAACGTCTACTCCACCGAGGTCGAAAACGCTCTGGCACAACACGAATCCGTCGCGGCCTGTTCCGTGATCGGTCTGCCCGATGCCCAGTGGGGCGAGCGTGTCCATGCCGTGGTCGTCCTTCGGCATGGTTTCGACGCCGACGCCGACGAACTGCGCGCTCACGTGAAAACGCTGATAGCCGGATACAAATCTCCGCGCACCTTCCAATTCGTCGATGCATTGCCGCTGTCGGCAGCAGGCAAGGTGCTGAAGCGCGATCTTCGTTGCAACGCAACGTAATCCTTTACGACGGTCAGGATTACAGCTTCAATGTCGGTTCTGGGTCGGTGATCAAGCGGTGCAGTGACGGCGACGCCGCTACGGCCTCTCCTAGTTGCGTCGCACTCGCGACTTCGTCGCCGAACTCCGATCGCCAGGCGTGCAGTCGACGCGTCAGTTGTTGCAATCGGTATTCGCGGGTCATGCCGATTGCACCGTGTGCCTGGTGGGCGGCGCGGACGCTCACGAGCGCATTCTGCGAAACCACCAATTTGGTTGCGCTCACTTCGAAGTCGGCGTCGCCTCTGATGAGTGCATGTGCAGTGCGATCGACGGCCAGCGTGGACATCGAAGCCATCTGAGCAAGCGTCACGATATGCTGCTGGACTGCTTGAAACTGCGCGACGGGCCTACCGAATTGCACCCGGTCGGACACATAGCGCCGGGTCAACGTCGACGCCGACTCCATCGCTCCCGACATCTGCACCGAGCGCAAGAACGCGCCGAGCTTGCTGAGAATCCGGGCATCGACCGGGTTGTCGCCGTCAATGGTCCGCGCTTCGGAGAACGTCAGGCTCTCACGCGGTTGCCCCGCAAGATCCGTCCCGCCACCGATCTCGGCGTCGGAGATGTCAAGGAGTACGACGCGATCACCGAGAACTGCTGCCAGCACTGATGCGGCACTACCCCACGGCACGTCGTGAAAGGTTCCCGACAGGAAACCGTCGTCGGTCCGGCGCACATCGTCGCGCGGCGAACCCGGGGCGACCGTTGCGATTCCGGAGGGCACGGGTAACCCGCCCGCTGTTGCCAGCCTGCCCGCGAGGTACGTCTCGGCGAGCGGCAGCGGCGCAGCGTGCCTCGCCGCCGCGCGCTGGACAGTCACGGCGTCGAGGAGCGAGCCACCGGAACCACCAACCGATTCGGGAAGACCGACCAGAGGTAACCCTAGTTCGACTGCCGCGCTCCATAATCCGGCGGGCAGACCGCCGATCTCCGCCTGCGCTACCACCTCGGTGCCGGACTTCTCGGCGAAAAATTGCTCGACCATCGATTCGAGGTCGGCGTCGAATGTATACGCGTTGATCTGTGACCCCGAATTCATCGGTCCAACCCTTTCATGATCACGGTGCGGAGAATTTCGTTGGTACCGCCGCGAATCGACCACGACGGCGCCACCAGCACGGCCCGGGCGAGCAGCGACTCGTACGGATCGTCGGATGCAAGGTCCGGAACCCGGCCGAGGTGCCGCGCGACGGTCGCAACACAGTCCTGTTCGAAGCGTGTTGCCATCTCCTTGATCAGCGCGGCCTCCGTGACCGGCGAGCGACCGGCGTCGACCATCCGTGCGATGGACAGCGACATCCCGCGAAAAGCCCAGCAGCGTGCGGTAATCGAGCCCAGATCGGCGAGGGCAGCTGGACCGCCTTGCGCTGCTTGGTTGGCCGCGAAGTTCTCGAGGACCGGCATCAGCGACATCCAACGGTCGACGCCACCTCGCTCGAGTGCGAGTTCACCGGTGTTTTGTCCCCAGCCCGCTCCGACGTCTCCGAGGCGACGCGAATCCGGCACGAAAACATCCTGGAACGACACCTCGCAGAAGTCCTCACTACCGTCGATGAACGGAATGGGTGAGACGGTCAGGCCCTCGCTGTCGCGATCGACGATCAGCTGAGTGAGTCCGTTGTGCTTGTCTGCCGAGGTTCGAAGCAGGGCGAGTATGTGTGTGGCGTGGAAGGCGCCGGTGGTCCAGATCTTGGTGCCGTTGACTTTCCAGCCACCATCGACACGTTCGGCGCGAGTGCGCACCGATGCCAGGTCCGAACCCGAGTCGGGCTCACTCATCCCGATCGAGAACGAGAACTCACCGCTCGCGATACCGGGAAGGAAGGACCGCTTCTGTTCTTCCGTGCCGTTGGCGGCGATGCTCGGACCCGATTGTCTGTCTCCGATCCAGTGATAGCCGACCGGCGCTCCCCGCGCGAGAAGTTCTTCGACGACGACCAATCGATCCACTGCTGACCGTCCGCCCCCGCCGTATTCCTTCGGCAGCGACATGCCGAGCCACCCACGTCGACCCAGATCTCGCGAGAACACCGGATCCACCGCCCCGGCCATCCCGAGTCCGAGCGAGTAGGTACCGGGGGTGAGTCGCTTGTCGAGGTACTCCCGCACTTCAGCCTGAAGAGCAAGCTCCTCGCTCGTCAGTTCTGTTGCATCGAAACGCATGACGTCTCCGATCAGTTTCGTGAGTCGATCCGCCGCCCGTGGCGCTTACCCGAATTTTTCATGCGCCCAGCAGCAGGGCGCAGCCGATCTCGAAGAGTCTGTCCGACAGGTCGTCGCGACGGCGAAGCCGGCCGATTCGGACGGCGTTCTCCACAACTGTCAAAGTGGCATTGACGGTGATCCTGGCGGTGGCGGACTCGAGGCCCGGACGGACTTCTTCGAGCATCTTGACCCATAGCGCGACGTACTCACGTTGATTCTGTTCACACGTGCGGCGGAACTTGTCCGGTAATTGGTCGAGTTCGCTGATCAACAACCCGATCAAATGACGCTCGTTGATCGCGAAATCGATATGTGCGGCAAGCAATCCGGACAGCGCGTCCTCCGGGCCGGTTGCGGCGCCGAGAGCCTGTGCAACGCCGAGCCGGCGACGCTCGCCGCCCCTCGAGACCGCGGAGATCAGCAGGTCGATCTTGGCATCGAAGTGGTTGTACACATTCGGGCCTGTCGTTCCTGCAGCCTCACCGATGTCCTCGGTATTGACTGCTTGATATCCACGCTCGTCGAACAGCCGAATTGCTTCGGTCAACAAGAGTTCACGTCTGGGTATCACAACGGGCAGGTGACCCGTTGCCGCCACGACTTTCACTTCTGAGCGACCCAGTTCCGCGTATGCAGCGCGGTCTGCCAACTCGACAAGCAGCAGTTCCATCTGACGCCTCGGCAAGGACACTCGATGCGAAGACACACTGTTGAAGACTGCGATGACAGCCCAGGCGAGCAGATAGCTGTCTTCCTCGTCGAGGTCGGGACGCTCAATTCGGATCAGCACTGCATCGCGCGAAGCTGCACTCTTGAGGGTCGAACGCATTTCCTCTCGTTGCTCGTCAGGCAGATAGCGTGCCTCTCGCTGCCACAGGAGCGACAGACCCCGACGTTTGGACACCGATGCCGCAAGTTCGGTGATCAGTGTTTTCAGATCCTCGGCACCTGCGACCCGATCGTAGAGCGATTCGATGCCTGCGTTGACCGCGGCGTAGAGGAGATCCGGCTTGTTCTTGAAGTGCCGATAGAGCGCAGGTGCCGTGATTCCAACTGCAGCAGCCACCTGAGCGACAGACACGTTGTGATAACCGTGCTCACGGAAAAGCTCACCTGCAGCCGCAAGAATCTGCTGCTTACGGTCGCGGGGCCTGCGTACGACCATCGTGACTCTCTCCTTCGCGGCAGCGGACAAGCTCAGAGTACCGAGCCGAGGAATGAAGCAATGAACCGAACCGTCTACAGCAGCGACGATCCGATGCACCGTTCACGAACACGGAATCCCGCTCAGGAGTAGATGAACGACTCGACCATCCCTCGTTCGGCGGCCCTGTCTGCAAGAGGCCACGCCAACAGCATCAACACGATCCGAACCACCCACTGCGAATCTTGACCTTCAGGATCCAATCCTGCAAGTTCCAGTGCAGTACGCGGGAGCAACGGCGAGGACACGAGATACTCGTCGATTCCGTTGGCCCGCGCTGCCGCAAGGCCGTGGCTCATGGCAGCGTCGGATCTGATCGCGTCGACGGCGACGAGGATCGACTCCACGATGCGCTCGTCGCCGTGCAGTGATTCGACGGCAGTCGCGACCTTGCTCGCCACGGATGCCGCGCCTCGTGACAACAACCCCTCGCGGATCGCGGACTTGCCACCTACGTAGCGGTAGAGCGTTGCCCTCGAACAGCCTGCGCGGGCAGCGACGTCGTCGGCGTTGAACCGATCGAATCCCTGTTCTCGAATCAGCTCTGCCGCAGCCGCGAAGATGCGCTCGGTTGCGAGTTCACGGCGGTTACCGCCGGCCAACCAGTCGGCGGCGCGGCGCTCGTTTGCACCGGTCACTCTCCGTCACCTCGTCTCACTCTGAGACAGATTCAATCAGAAATCTCAAGGCTACGGAAGGCCGCGAGCCTCTGAACTGGGAGAAGTACGAGGGGGTTGAAGTGCGTGAGATTTTCTCAAAATGCCAGTTCAGAGGCATTTTCCACCTGTTGACTTCTCCTCGACGGCCGTGAAATCTTCCCTTCGTGACACTATCGACGCTCGACATCAACCCTTTCCTGCCGTCGAACATCGACGACCCGTACCCGCTATACGACGTACTCCGGCGCCGGCACCCCGTGTACCGCATTCCTGATACCGACTTCTATCTGGTGTCCACGTGGGAATTGGTCACCGAAGCCGTTTCCCGTACCGACGACTTCTCCAACAACCTCACCGGCGTGCTGGTTCGTACACCGGACGGTTCGGCCGTGACCTTCGACATGAACGGCGGCGGCCAAGCTGTTCACGTTCTCGCGACTGCCGACGAGCCCGACCATCAGCACCAGCGCAAACTTGTCTTGCCGACACTGGTCGCCAAACGTATACGAGCACTCGAGCCGGTGATGACCGAGTACACGCAGCAGTTGTGGGACAACGGCTTCGACGGTCGACGGATCGAATGGGTCACGTCGGTAGCGGACACGCTGCCGCTGCAGATGGTTGCCACGCTGATCGGCCTGCCGGCACACGACGTCCCCCAATTGCTGGCGTGGTCGTACGACAGCACCGAACTTCTCAGCGGCATCGTGACCGCAGAACGGTTGACAGGCGTCGTCACCTCGGCGGCCGAACTCACCGGGTACCTCTACAGCAAGTTTCGTGAGGCACGGGCTCACCCGGTGGATGATCTACTCGGAGACCTCGTCCGTTGCTGTGACGCAGGCGAACTCAGCGAAGACGTGGCCGTGCTGATGTTGGTGCAACTCGTCGGTGCGGGTGGCGAATCGACCGCCGGACTGATCGCCAACTCTGCACGGTTGCTCGCCGAGCGCCCTGAGATTCAGACGCAGCTGCGCGAGGACCCTCTACTCGTGGGCGCGTTCCTGGAAGAAACGCTCAGGCTCGAGTCACCCTTTCGCGGACATCACCGACATGTCAACGCGGACACGACACTCGGTGGCATGACACTGCCCGCCGGCAGTCATCTCATACTGCTGTGGGGTTCGGCGAACCGCGACCCCGAGTCGTTCGTCGAACCACAGGTGATGAACCTCGACAGAGTCAATCCCCGAGCACATTTCGCCTTCGGCAAAGGAGCACATTTCTGTGTCGGGGCCGCGCTGGCTCGTCTGGAAGCAAAGATCGCGATCGCAGTCCTTCTCGAAAACAGTGCGCACTTCACAATCGATTCCGAATCCCCACCCCGTTGGGTCCCCAGCATGTTCGTACGCCGCCATCAGCGTGTGCACCTGAACGTCTCACCACACCGAGAGGTCACACCATGAGTCCCGAAGAACTGGTCACTGCTTTCTGCGCCGAGTGGAAGATGGGTAGCGCCGAGACAATCGCGTCGTACTTCAGTGAAGATGCTGTCTACCATAATATTCCGATGGCCCCGATCGTCGGACGCACCGAGATCCTGAATTTCCTGGAAGGCTTCATTTCGGCCTTCGGTGGGATCGAATTCACGATTCATCACCAGTACGCCAACGGTGCGACTGTACTCAACGAACGGACCGACCGATTCGACCTCGGCGACAAACACGTAGTCCTGCCGGTTATGGGGATCTTCGAGATCGTGGACTCGAAAATTGTTGCATGGCGTGACTATTTCGATCTTGCGCCGATCAACAAACTGTTGTCCGTGCCCCCGGGTCCGGAGACCCGGGGGCACAGTCGAGAGGTCGAGTGATGAGCCGC
The DNA here is from genome assembly GCF_029269915.1 of Rhodococcus sp. C3V. Lineage (NCBI taxonomy): Bacteria > Bacillati > Actinomycetota > Actinomycetes > Mycobacteriales > Nocardiaceae > Rhodococcus > Rhodococcus sp. C3V. Next base: position 473,466 of record NZ_JARJBE010000001.1, on the reverse strand, counting down.
TAGCCGAAGTCAGGCATGTTCTGCCCGCTGTCCTTGTAGAACTTCCACGTGCCGTCCTGCGGCGACTCCATGATGCGGTAGACCTCGGTTGCCCCCACAATCCACAACTGGCCGTTGTACCAGTGCAGAGTGGAACCCGATTCGACACGGCCGCTTGCGAGTTCGTTGCCGTCGGCGTCGACGACCGCAACCTTGTTTCCACCCGCGGTCCAGCCTCCGGTGAGACCACCATTCTCGACTGTGTCAGTAAGCACCGGCTTCGGGTCCGCTGTCGGAGAAGTCTCCGGCGACGTGGTTCCCGGCGTAGTCGGTGCCGAGGTTGTCGTGTTCGGTGTCGTCGTGTTCGGTGTCGTCGTGGTGGTCGGGGCCTCGGTTGTGCTCGTCGGCTCGGTAGGCGTTGTCGGAGAGGCGGTCTCGCTCGTCGACGGAGCTTGTGAGGTGGTCGATTCCGACTCGACAGCTTCCGGCTCGGTCGCAACCATCGCTTCGGCCTGCATCCTGCTCAGAGGGTTCGCGCCGTTCGGCGCCGGGGTGCTCGGATCCCAGGTGGAGACGTTCTCCCAAGCCTGGTTTGGCTTGCTTGTGCTCGAACTACCCTCGCACGCGGTGCGACCACTAACCCAGTCTTTGAAAGACATGCCGGCGCCGGTTGTATATCCCGACGAGGTCATCGGGCCATTTATGGTGTAGACCCTGATGTAAAGTCCCGAGCGATCCGAGTCAGATACGCTCGACCACTGAAGTTGCGTAGCGGTGAAGGTCCTTGTGTCCTTGACGGTGTTGTTACTTCTGTTCATCAGTTCGACCTTGTAACCCGTTGCCCCGGGTACAGCGCTCCAATAGGGGTTTCCACGTTGGCTCGTGACAGAACCTGAGGTCGAGCACCCGATACTTGCGGTCAGCGGCGTCGGATAGAAGTTGCCCGTCGCCACCTGTGCGCCAGTCGAATTGACCACGTCAGTTGGATTTGCCAACGTCCCAGTGGCCTGAGCCAGACCGAAAGCCATTGCAGCAGCGCCGCCGACAGCGATCAACGACCGCAGCGACTTCATGCGGGTGCTAGCCCGTCGCATTTCAATCATTATGAGCCTCCTGAAGCTCCCCGCAGGTTTCGTCAGCATCGACGCGGGCGTCATTTGTAGTGGCGGCGCGGGCATTCTCCAGACGCCGGTCTTTAGTTCGTCCAAATGCGATGACCAGCACCGCGCCTACCAATCCGCCGCCAAGGAAGGTTGCGAGCGGGCTGGAAAGCCAAGCAACGACATAGCCGAGCCCGCCGACGCTGATGAACACTCGGTCGGCCTCGGTGATGGTGTAGGGCAGTCGATCAGCCACATTGTTGGCATCGCGCTTGAGCGTGGCGAGCACGGTGTCCGCTCCTGCCGATTCGAGTTCGACAACGCGGTGGGTGATGCGCACGCCTTGGTCGTTGTCGACGCTGATCACGTCGCCGACAGCCAATTCAGTTGCAGGCACGGTCTTCGCCAGCGCCAGCGCACCGGTGGAAATTGCAGGTTCCATCGAACCCGAGCGAAACACCAGTGGTTTGATCCCGAATATCAGGGACGCGAGAGTGGCGATTATGCAGATGAGCCCGGCGACCGCAGCCACATTCAAGGCAATTTCCTTGCCACGACTGCGTCCCACGCTCACCTCCTCATCGGTGCTGTCCATCGCGATGATCACTGCCCCGTTGCGGTGAAGTTGAAGCCCAGATCGGCGATCTTGAACTGCTCCGTCTGACCCGCGGTCGAATCGACGGTCACCTTGATGCACACCTGCTCCGAAACACCGGCAGCGAGTGATCGGCCAGAGACGAGTGTCGGGTTCCCGGAGACCGCTTGCTGCGTCCCGATGATCGGTCCTGAACAGGTACTGCCGTCGTTGGCGCCGGTCTGATGTAGCGAAACCTTGAGCTTCCCGATCAGCGCGGACGAGCCAGTGGCCGTTGCCGATACCGCCCACTGGAAGTTGGCCGTTCCGGTGTTCTGAACCGTCAATGCTCCGGCCTCACTCTGGCCTGGCAGCATGCTGTTGCGCTTGAGTTCGGTGAATTGGTGTGCGGGCCGCTGGTTGTCGACTTTCAGTTGGACCGACGAAGTGCTGAACATGCCGGTGGTCGCAGTAGCGCTGTCGGACCACGCCGCCATCGTGCCGACCGCTCCGAGGCCCAGGACCATGCCCAGTGAGAGCACGGCCCGGGTCCGTATCCAACCGGTCTCGCCCAGACGGCTTCGCATCCGCGCCCCGAGACGCGCGTCGCCGCCCGATTTCTGTTCTGTAGACATTCTGCTGTCCTATTTCGATTCGGAGGTTGGTGCCGATGGATCGGCGGGCAATACCGGCGCGCCGAACTCCGGGCCGGAAAGAGTCGAGTCGGTGCCGCTTTCGTCGTCACCGGCCTTGCCCCGCTTGTCGCGGATGCCACTGACGACCATCCACACGGCATATACAGCCAGGCCCGCAGCCACGCCCGTAGTGAGAATCGAACGCGATTGCCCGTTGATCACCGAGTTCACCCGGCCCAGATACGGCACCGAATAAATGACCCGACCACAGATCTGCTCGGGCACCAACGACCATGAGTCGGCGATAGGGTTGTTGTCGCCGCGAGTGTGGATGCGACGCTCCCCTTCCCCCGTGTAATAGATGCCTTCGATGCGGTGGGTGACCACCGCTGGATCGCCGGAGACGGGCTGGAACGTGATCACGTCCCCGGTGGTCAGATCCTCGTTAGGGGTCGGCTTGACCACGATGAGCGTGCCAGGGGGCATGGTCGGTTCCATCGAACCGGTGAGAACCGTGTACGCGGTGGAGCCGGTGAGTCGAGGGATAACGACCATCACCGCGAGAATGCCGACCATCAGCAGCAGCAGTACCCACGAGACGATGGTGCGAGTCCACCACCATAGGGTGGTCTTGTCGTCTCCGCCTTGTTCGGGATCATGTTGCCGCTCAGATGTTTCCACGTGTGCGCTGTGCCGGGGTCGATACTCGGCACGTTCGCCTGCACGCCGGCTTCTCGCGGTGACGGTCATGACTGGCTCACTGAGCTTGCGTCGAAAGTGAACGTCGCGTTGGACTGCTGGCTCGCTGCCGCGCCCTGGCCCAACGTGGCCCGCAGGCACAACACCTGCATCTGCCCGGCCGGAACCAGCTGTTCGGAAAAGGCCGCGCCGTCCATGGCACCGTTGTAGAGCTCAGTGCCCACGTCGCCAGTGGCGGTGCAGGCCGCCTCGTTGGCTACCTTGGCCACGCGCAGGCTCAGCGGCGGTGGGGTCGCGCCGTTGAGTACAACATCGGAAAGCACGTAGTTCATTTGCACGTTGCCGGAGTTGATCACCGGCAGAGGCATCTGAATGCTGTCGCCCGGGCCCTTGTTGTCCAACTTGAACCCATCGAGGTTGAACTGCTTGACCCCTTCACCGCCGGCAGAGATATCGAGCATGCCTGCCTGGATAGTGCCGCCGGTCGATTCTGCGGTATCGCGCCACAGCGCGCCGGTCTGCTGCACCGAGACGAACCCGATGAGCAGAACCGACGACGCTGCGATCGCCCATTTGTACTGGGTCTTCACGTGACCTTCTTTGGCTTAGTTGAGCGTCTGCTCGAGGGTGACCGCGCCGCCGGCGAGGCTGGCGGTCTTCGTCTGACCGGTGTTGTCGCCCGCGGCCCCCGCGTTGAATGTGATGGTGGTCGTGAACGTTGCCGCCTGATCCAGGCCGGCGGTGTATGTAGTCACGGTGCCACTAGCCGGGGCCACGGTCAGCTGATTCAGCGTAACGAGGTCTCCGGTGACCCCCGTGAGCGAAGGCGTCAACTTCGCCTTCAGGTTCGTGCCAACGAGGTCGATGCTGTAGTTCGCGGTGTAGGTGACGACATCACCGGGCACAATCAGGTCGCTCGCGGGATTGAAGGTACTGCCGTTTGCCCACTTCCACACGCCGGCGCCGACCTGCTCGACCGACAGCGAACCGGCGCCAACCGTCTGCGGAGCGCCACCGTTGGTGGACGAGTTCCACGCGGCCATGGTTCCGGCACCGCCGGCGAGCAGAACGGCAGCCGCACCAGCGGCGATGGCACCCTTTGTGGTCTTGTTCATCTGGTATTCCTCCTGTGCAGTTCGCGGCGGGACATCCGACGCGCTTGGTTGAGCCCGGGCCGTGCGGATGTGCACTCCGGTGAAACAGCCCCAGGAAGGGGCATGGGAAATGAAGCCGCCGAATTGAATTCGGTGACCGAGAAGGTTGGCGATGCGCGGAGATGGTCGAGATCGCCCCGCGCATCGCGAGGTCTAAGTGGCCGGTTGGGCCGGAGTGGTTATCCGCCGAGGCTGCCGAACAGGTCGAGACTTCCGAGCGAACCGGTGCTACTTCCGAGCGAACCGCTGCTGCTGCCACCTGGATCGGTGGATTTCGCCGTGACCTTCACCGTCACCGCGGTAGAGGCCGGGCTGGTCCCACCCTCATTTGTCGCAGTGGCGGTGATCGGATGACTGCCGGGCGTGGTGATCGTCAGGTTGCAGCTGAAGTTCCCACTCGTATCCGCGGTGGCGGTGCAGGTGGCGCCGCCTCCGGTGACGGTGACGGTGCTGTTCGGCTCTGCCTTGCCGGAGACCTTGACGGGTGTACCCGCCTCTACTTCGGCGGCGCCCAGAGACAAGTCGGTCGGAGCACTAGGGGCGACCACGGCAGGCTCGCCCTCCACCAGGACCAGACCCCAGCCGGGGTTGATCTCGTATCCCTGCAAAACTTCGCCGGCAGGGATGCCGATCATGAAACCAGCCATCACGTTGGCGTTCTGCGCGAGAGGCGTTTTCACCAGCTCGATCCGCGTCGACGAATTCGCATTCGGTCCAATCACGAACTGCTGGCCGACCTGGCCGTCGAGCTTGCCCCGCACTGTCGCAGTGCCGCCGCCCGAGACGGACCAGCTCTCACTGAAAAGAGTGAGCGTGGCAGGAAGGTCGCAGACATTACGAACGTTGAAGGCCAACTGCGTGCCCTCGTCACCGGGGATCGGGATGTAGTCGGTTCCACTGGGATCGAAGGCCGCCGGCTTCACCCAGGGTCCACCGTTCTGGGACATCTCCAGGCACTGGTCAGTGATGTCGTCGCCCGGGGCGGCCGCGGCGCTACCAGGTGCAAGCAGCGCACCCGAGGTCGCGAGGAGCAGTGCAGCCGGCAGAGCCGCCAACACAGCAGTGGCGCGCCGGGGGAGACGGGATTCTCGTCCGTCCCCGACCGGGAAAAATCGAGGCATGTGAAGACTCATTTCGTCTGTCCCGTTGCCGGGCATTGGGTGAAGAGATGGCGGAACGAGGTACATCCGCCATCGGTGCCAAACATGTTGCAGAAAGCTTGCGAGCCGAACCGTGACGCTGTGCATGCCCTCGCTCATACATAGCAACCGCTCCGCTTCGGATCAATTTTTATCACACGTATCAGCTTTTGTGGCGGTTTTACTGGTCAAACGTTCAGAAGGAATTTCGACATCCCTCAAGGGCTACTTCTGCACCCTGACCAGTACCGTTAGAAATAGTTAGCTGTGCATCGCAACTATTTACCAAAAAGTGTTCTGCGATCGAACGGGCGATTCATTCCGATCCAAACAAGAACAAGTTCTAGATACTCTTGGTATGTCCGGGAATCCACGAACGAACTCGCCGAGAACAGCGACCCTCGAGCAAACAGAAGGATCGAGCCGTTTCGAGACCCCCGCATTTCGTCCACTAGCGCCACGGACACGGGCGCCATCGATCGCTGCGCCCCGCCGGATCGGCCGGCCAGGACAAACTCTCGCGCGCTCCGAAACCAGCACTCCACCAATAACTTTGTCCGACCATCGAATCGCGACTGCCCGTTCTGCATCCAAAGCTGTGGGCCGGGAAGCAAATTCGCTCCCGGCCCACGTGCATCTACAGTTGCGAAGCCGGTAAGGAGTTGACTACCGGCACCCAATCCCAAGGTAAAACGACGAGCATCTACGCCCCGAAGACGGTCTCACCTCCGACAACCGTGCGCAGGACCGACAGTTCATTCAAGTCTGTCGATTCGCTGCGCAGCGGATCTCCGTCGAGCACAACAAAATCCGCCAAAAGTCCCACCGCTATCCGACCTTTGTCCGATGACTCACCGGTGAGACGAGCGGCTGCGCTTGTGTAGCCGGCCAGCGCCTCGGACGCGGAAACCCGTTGCTCCGCACCCAGAACATGACCTTCTCGCGTCACACGATGTACGGCGGTGTTCATCGTGAAGAGCGGGTTCACTGGAGTGACAGGGCAGTCGCAATGCAGCGCGTAGGCAAGCCCCGCCGCCACGACCGACGCCACGGGGCTGATCCGCTCGCCGCGACCCGGTCCGAGAAAACGATCGCGGTGCCGGTCACCCCAGTAGTAGACGTGGTTCACGAAGATCGACGCCACCACCCCGAGTTCGACCATCCGCGCGATCTGATCTTCCCGCAACGTCTGAACGTGCTCGAGTCGATGCGAAACTTCGATGTCCGGGTGCGCCGTCCGTGCCGCTGCAATTGCGTCCAATGCAAAATCGATGGCCTGATCACCGTTGGTATGAATCGCAACCTGTCGGCCGACAGCGTGATGTTCCTCGACGAGTGCCCCGAGCGCACCTGCCGGGATTGCCATTCCGCCGCAGTGGCATCCGCCCAGATCGTGGTACGGCGCGGTCAGCGCAGCGGTGTGCAACTGAATCGACCCGTCCGAAATGAGTTTGACGCCGCCCACACGAACTCGCTCGGTCGGATCGGCGAGTTCACCCAACTGATCGTGAACCCCGTGGCCGAGATAGAGGCGCGCACGCAGCCTCAAGTCACCATCGGCGTCGAGTTGCCGGTACGCCTCGTACATCTCGGCCGTGACGTACATGTCGTGGAAACTCGTCACGCCCACCGACGCCATGACTTCCTGCGCCCGCAGCATCGCGATCTTGGACGCATCCGGGTTCATATCCGGAACAAGTCCGTGCACCAGAGACATTGCCGGAACCTCGCACAGTTCACCGGTGGGTACACCGTCGCTGTCCCGAACGATGACACCACCTTCCGGATCGACCGTGGTGGCATCGATTCCGGCCTTCTCCAGTGCGACCGAGTTGACGTAGATCCCGTGAGCAGACAAGTGCCGCACCAGAATCGGATGCTCGGTGGAAGCCTTGTCCAGATCAACCGCGGTCAGGCCTCGATCTTCCGCCACGAGGCTGTCGTCGAAGCCCCACGCTTCGATGGGCTCGCCAACTGGTGTGATCGCGGCCCGCGCGGCCAACGCCGTGATCAACTTCTCGATGGTCGGGCACGTATTCGTCGTTGCGTCGACCCCACTGAGCATCAAACCCCACATCATCGGATGAAGGTGCGTCTCGATGAACCCCGGCACAACCACCGCTCCGGCGAGATCGACAACGGAGGTTTCGGAATCGGTCAGCGCCGAGATCTCGGCGTCAGTTCCGAGGGCGACAAATCTGCCGTCCTTGACTGCCACAGCGGTGGCGTTATCGCCGACCGCACCGTCCATGGCCCTGATGTCGCCGTTGATGTAGATGTGGTCAGCCGCCGTGGTCATACGCTTGTCTCCATTCGTTTTCCGACAACAGTCGTCGAGGATTTCTTCGCGGGTATCCGCGTCGCCACAACCACTCCGGCCAAAATCATTCCGGCACCCGCAAGTTGGACGAGAGTTGGGGTCTGCGCAAGCATCACCGCGCCGAACAACAGTGCTGACGCCGATTGCAACACGAGGCTGGCGGCGACTGCACTGGCAGGCAGACGCTGACTGGCGCTGGCTACCAGCAGCCACCCGATCACCTGAGATACCAACGCGAGCAGCACAAGCCAACCTTGAGCTACGAGTGACGGTGTCAGATCCAAAGTTCCACTCACGAGGCCGTATGCACCTGCCGTGAGGGCAGTGGCTCCCGTCGAGACGAACATCGGCAACGCCGTTCTGCCCGCCGCCCGAGTAGCCAGACCCATGAGGAAGATGTAGACCGCGTACGCGCCTGCGGCGATCACGGCAAACGACACTCCGACAGCAGGATTCGACCCGGTGAGCGTTGTGCTCGTCCCGGCTACCAGAGCAACTCCGACGAAGAGCAACGGAAGGCTGGCGACCAGTTCCCGGCCGATCCGTTGGCGCAGGACAACGTAGCCGAGGATTGCGACGAACAGCACCTGCAAATTCAGGATCACAGTCGAAAGACCTGCCCCGATCGAATGAATCGACTCGTGCCAGAGCACCAGATCGATTCCGAGGAACGCGCCGGCAAGTAGAGACTTCACGATCCAGGGCGCCGAGATCGAAGGCCGGGGTGACCGACGACGCTGAACGAGCACGAGCATGCCGAGAGGGATGAGCGCATAGAGACACCGAAAGAATGCACCCGTCGACGGAGACACTCCTGAGAGTTCGTAGAGCACCGAGGTCAACCCGAGGATGCATGCACCGGTGACGACTACGCGCAGGTCACGACGGCGTAGTTGATCGCCGGACAGCTCGCGTGGCGATACTTCATCACTCATGGTGATAATGTATCACCGACGCGAAGCCTGTCATACAGGGAAGATGCGTGCATGAGAACTCCGGTTACCCGTGAACGCGTGATCGCTGCCGCAGCCGATCTGGTCGACAGCAAAGGCGCCGACGCTCTGGTACTGAGTCAACTCGCCGAGACCCTCGACGTCCGGCAGTCAGCGCTGTACAAACACGTCGACGGGGTCGACGACGTCCACCATCAACTCAGCCTCCTCGCACGCAGCCTTCTCGCCGAACAACTGCGTGCCGCCGCGGTCGGTCTCTCGCGCGACGACGCCGTCATGGCGCTCGCGGACGCATGGCGTGCGTTCGTCCGAGTACACCCCGGGCTCTACGCCATCACCGACCGCTACCCCACTGCTCCGCATCCCGATCTGGTCTCCGCCGTCGGCGAGGTGGTCGACGTCATCAACAAGGTGATCGCGGGATACGGTCTGAGCCCGGATGATTCGGAGCAGGCGGCGTGGTCTCTTCGCAGTGCGCTGCACGGCTTCTGCATCCTCGAATCGGTAGAGGGACAACCGGCCGGCACCGACCCGGATCGGGTGTATCGACGACTGGTCGAACTTCTCTGCGCCGGTATTGCTCGTATGTAGATACCGGCTCCTGTTATCGTCGGATGAAACAACACAGACCAAAAAGGATCAGACATGGTTGGTGAACTCGACATCTCCGGATAAAACCGGGCATGACGGCCACCGGCAGACGCCTCGGAGCGCTGCCGTCGTGGCCATGTTGTCGTTCACTTACCCGACTCTTCGCGGAGCAGCGTTGCCGCGCCCGCACAACACCTGAGGTCTATTCATGTCCGATACCTACATCGTTTGCTCGAATCTGTCTTTTGCCTGGCCGGACGACACTCCGGTCTTCGACGAATTGTCATTCACCGTGCCCGGCGGCCGAACCGGGCTGGTGGCCCAGAACGGCGTCGGGAAAAGCACTCTGCTCAGATTGATCGCCGGCCAGTTGCGGCCGCGCGCCGGCAGTGTGTCCGTCGACGGCGTTCTCGGATACCTTCCGCAGGACCTGCCACTGACAGCCGATCTGACCATTGCCGAGGTCTTGGGCATCGCCCCGACGCTCGCTGCGCTGGACGCTGTCGAATCCGGGGACACACGAGAAGAACACTTCACGACAATCGGGTCCGACTGGGATATCGAGGAACGAACGCGAGCCCAACTCGGTCGACTCGGTTTGGGCGACATGACGTTCGATCGTCGCCTCGACACTCTGAGCGGCGGGCAGGTCGTCTCGCTCGGACTGGCGGCGCAACTCCTGCGACGCCCCGATGTCCTTCTCCTCGACGAACCCACCAACAACCTCGACCTGGACGCGCGCCGCAGGCTTTACGACGTTCTCGACGACTGGAGTGGTTGTCTGTTGGTGGTCAGTCACGATCGAGGCCTACTCGACCGCATGGACCGCATCGCCGAACTTCACAGCGGCGAGATCAGCTTCTACGGTGGCAATTTCACCGACTACGAAGCCGCGGCACGCTCGGCTCGCGAAGTGGCGGAGAAGAACATCCGCAACGCCGAGCAAGAGGTCAAGCGCGAGAAGCGCGAACTGCAGCAGGCCCGAGAACGTGCTTCGCGACGCGCAAGTAACGCTGCCCGCAATCTCGGGAACGCGGGCTTGCCCAAGATCTTTGCGGGGACCATGAAGCGCAATGCTCAGGAGTCGGCCGGCAAGGCCAACGAGACACACCTCGCCCGGGTCGACGCGGCGAAGGAACGACTCGACAAAGCGGGCCGCGCTCTTCGAGACGACCAGACGATTTCACTCGAATTGCCTGGCACACATGTACCCGCCGGCCGGACGGTGTTCCTCGGTGAGCGAATGCAATTCGCGTTCGGTGATCATGCGATCTTCGCCGACTCCGGAATCGACCTGGCCATTCGAGGACCGGAGCGTATCGCGTTGACCGGGCCGAACGGCGTCGGAAAGTCGACGTTGCTACGCATCGTCAACGGGGATGTGGCGCCGACTTCCGGTGAGATCACGCGAGCCGACGGTCGAGTGGCATACCTGTCGCAGAGGCTCGACCTACTCGACCCCGCACGCACCGTCGCAGAGAACTTTGCCTTGTCTGCTCCAGGCCTACCGGCACCGGAACGCATGAACATCCTGGCGCGCTTCCTCTTTCGGGGTGCGGGTGCTCATCTTCCCGTCGCTGCACTCTCGGGCGGTGAACGACTGCGGGCTACATTGGCGTGCGTTCTCTTCGCCGATCCGGCCCCGCAGCTGCTTCTTCTCGACGAGCCGACCAACAACCTCGACTTGGTGAGCGTTGCTCAACTCGAAAGTGCCCTGAATGCATATCAGGGGGCGTTCGTGGTGGTCAGCCACGACGAGAGATTCCTGGCCGAGGTCAAGGTCGAACGCTGGCTCAGGCTCTCGGACGGCCGTTTGACCGAGGTCGCCGCACCAGGCGCAGTGGGCTGACACGAGAAGTGAACAGGCGAAAGGCCTTCACACACGATGTGTGTGAAGGCCTTCGTCTGCACTACTGGTCAAGGCGTCCTGGTGTACACCGGATCGTCGAAGGATCGACGTTGCGTCACCCAGTCCGTGGACAGGATGTTCTCGATCACGTCTTCACGGGATTCGTCGAACACGACAATCCGATCGGCGATTCGCCATTCACCGTGGCGCCTTTCGAACCTGTCGACGTAACGGCATTTGATCGTCGCAAGCGTCTGCACCGTATCCGTACCGGAACGCTCTTGCCGCAGAAAGCACAAACAGTACGACTCGCACTGAGCGACATCGCCGTTGACGTCGATCAGTATGTTGGAAATGCAGTGAATCGACGAGTCGATCGTCTTGTGTCTGAGCTTCATGTCTTCGATCAGCCCGTCGACGGTTCCGATGTAACCGCCGTGGTTGTCTATCGCGTCGTCGAAGTAGCAGAGGGCCACGCTGTCGAAATCCTTCCGATCGACGGCCCGAGCGTAGCGATACAGAACTTCGGTGATTTCTTGCTTGTCAGCGAGGGACACGGTCAGGCTCCTGTTCTACCCGATAATCAATCAACCTGCAGTTCAACACCCTTGGTCTCCTTGATGAAGAAGACCGTGACGAGGGTGATCACCGCACAGAAGACGAAGTATCCAGCCGGAGCGAGAGAGTTACCGGTCAAGCTGATGAGATAGGTGGCGATGAAAGGCGCGGTGCCACCGAGGAACATGTTGGTGACGTTGTTACCCAATGCCAGACCGCTGTACCGCACAGATGCTTTCAGCATTTCGACATAGGTCACGTACGAAGCACCGTTGACAACGGAAACGCAGATGAAGAGCACTGACTGACCGACAACCGCCTGCCAGATGCCAGAACCGGCCATCATCATGAACATCGGGATTCCGAGAACCACTGCGGCGGCACTACCGGCGAACAGCACCGGCCGACGCCCGTACTTGTCTGCCATGTATCCCGAGATCGGCAACGTGATGACGCCGAGAACCAGTGCAAGAGAAGTGGAAAGGAAAGCAACGCGCGACGAATGACCGCCGGTGGTCTGCAGGTACGTCGCGGCATACACCGAGGCGATGTAGTAACCGCCGGTGATGAGTGCGCCCAGCAGGATGATCTTGACGACGCTGCCACCGGAGGTGCTGAGCAACTCACGGATGGGAAGCTTCTTGGTCTCACCCTTGTCCTGCAGTTCTTCGAACTGAGGAGTGTCTTCCATCTGGCTGCGGATCCAGATACCGATGCCACCGATCAGCAGGCTGAGCAGGAACGGGATACGCCAAGCCCATTCGAGGATCTGCTCTTGCGAGAACACCGACGTCAGGCCGAGGGCCATGAGCGAAGCTGCCAGCGAACCCAGGTAGGTGCCGGTATTGACCATCGAGGTCTGCGTCGCACGCCACCGTTTGGGAGCGGACTCGGAGACGAACGCGTTGGCGCCGCCGAGTTCACCGCCGGCCGCGAAGCCCTGCAGGCAACGAGCCAGAACCAGGATGGACGTCGCCCACACACCCAACGTGGCGTAAGTCGGCAGCAGGCCCATTCCGGCTGTCGCGAGAACCATCAGGAGGATGGTCCAGGACAGCGCGTTCTTGCGGCCGTACTTGTCGCCGATGTGGCCGAAGAAGATGCCGCCGGGCACGCGTAGGAAGAAGGCCACGGCGAATGCTGCAAAGGTACCGAGCAGTGCTGCGTTCGGGTCATGGGAAACGAAGAACAGCGCGGCGATCGTCGTGGCCATGTATCCGTAGATACCGAAGTCGTAGTACTCGACGACGGTACCGACGATGGCCGCGCGAATTACCTTCGTCGTCGACTGTCGTTCGGTTGCCACGCTGCGCCCTCGGTGGATTCGGCTCTCGCCATGGTCTCATTCTCTGACATGTTGTTCCCTGCCTGGATTGGATACTGACTGGATTCGGTGCCGCGCAGACGTCGGACGTCAGGAGTGCGCGATGGAATGGACCGGTGCGCTCTCAGCGCTGGTCCTGGTGTAATTCGCCGCATTACGTCCCGCTACGCGGCCCATGGTCAAAGCGTTGGCAACCGCATTGCCGCCGCCCACGTATCTCAGTCCGAGGATTCCGGCGCCGGCCTCACCTGCGGCGTACAGACCCTCGATAGGTACTCCGGTGCTGCCGAGCACGGCCGCATCGGTGTTGATCTCCATTCCCGCATGCGTACAGACGAGCTCTGCCGGAAGGATCTTCGCGGCATAGAACGGAGCTGTCGCAATAGGATCCGGATTGCCGACGGCACCCTTGTTCCGCAACGTGCGATGGCGGAGGAAGTCGTCGTCGTGACCGCTGGGCAGTTGGTCGTTCCATCGACGCAGGGTTTGCGCCAACGTCGCAACCGGAACACCCGTAGCCACTGCGAGGTCTTCGATCGTGTCCGCACGAATCGTGCCACCGGCGGCAACTTCTTCCTCGATGCGTTCGGGATTCCAATCCGCATATCCTGGAGCCAGATTCACGCGAGCGTTCTCGTCGAAGATCATCCAACCGTATCCACCCTGATGGTCGATGATGCCGGTCGAGACCGCGTACGAGCTGTCCTCGTCCATGAAACGACGGCCGTCCTGGTTGACGTAGATCCGCGACTTCGGCGGAAAGCCGGCCTGCCAGTGGTGGAATCGCTGGAAGTAGACGGTGGGCAGCATCAGACCCCAGCCGTCGCCCGCCAGGGAAGCACCGAGGTCTTCGGCAAAACGAAGATGGTCTCCGCGGCTCCCCTCGGCTGCGACGACGAACAAGGCCTCTCCGGCCTTGTTCGCGTCCGGGAAGTGGCGTTCCACCAAACCCGGATCTTGCGCGAATCCACCGGAGGCAACAACGACGGCGCCCGCAGGCACCTCGATGTCGTCGGCGACAACGCCGACAACCCGACCGTCTTCCTCGATCAGCTTCTGCACCCGTGTTCCGAAGATGACCTCGATCCCGTGCTTACGACGAGCCTTGTCCAGCACCTGAATCAGTCCGTATCCCTGATCCTTGGGCACGTGGCCGCGCCAGACGTCCTCGACGCCGGCTTGGGCGAGTCCCGGCTGGTGAGCGTTACCTGAGATCGCCGCGGGAATCTCGACGCCGAGTCCGATGAGCCATTCCAGTGTCGGACCGGCGTTTTCGCAGAATGCACGAATCAATCCGGGTGAGAGCATCCACTGGTTGAGGTCCATGTAGTGCTGGAAGAACTTCTCTGCCGAGTCTTCGACTCCGAGGCCGGCCTGCACGCTCGTTCCGGCGGCCGTGAAGATACCGGCCGACAGCGCGGTGGATCCACCGAGTTCGGTTTCGGATTCGAACAGCAGAACGGATGCGCCTTCTTCAGCTGCCGACACCGCAGCGGCGAGACCTGCTCCGCCGCCACCGATGACAACGACGTCCCAGTGTTCGGTCATGAAAGTTCTCCAGTCTCCGCGATGATGCGGTGGTAAAGACCGTTCGACACCAACCCGCCGTCGACAGTGAGTTCCGTACCGGTGGTGTAGGTGGAACTGTTCGAGAGCAGGAACAGCACTGCTTCGGTGATCTCGTCGAGAGTTCCCATGCGTCCGAAGGGAACCGACTTCAGTGACGCGGCGACGAAGTCGTTCGCGCCGCCGAGCAGCGCCGTACCGACCAGTCCCGGGTGCACCGAGTTGACGCGAATCCCCCACTGCGCGAAGTTGCCTGCGGCCGACTTCGACAGACCGGTCAGACCCCACTTGCTCGACGAGTAAGCCGGAGAGAAGTATCCGATCTGACCGGCGATGGACGAGATGTTGACGATAGATCCGCCACCACTCTCGCGCATCAGCGGCGCCACCGCCTTCATACCGTAGAACGGGCCGAAGAGGTTGATCTTCATGGTCAGCTCCCAGATGTCGTTCGGGGTGTCCATGAATTCGAGCCGACGCGAGATACCGGCATTGTTGACCAGTCCGCCGAGTTCCCCACGGGTGGTGCGAATTTCGTCGACAACCCGGTCCCAGGCCTCGGCATCGGTGACGTCGAGAATATGAGCGGATGCCGATCCGCCTGCGGCGACGATGTCGTCGACCACGCCGGATGAATCCGAAACATCGGCAATGCAGACATGCGAACCGCGCGCGGCGAGAGTGTGCGCGTGATGCGCTCCCATCCCGGCAGCACCGCCGGTAACGAGAACGACGCCGGGATATGTCGTGGACTCAGACATGCCGCGAACCACCGTCCACCGCAATGCTGTGCCCGGTGACGTAGCGCGCGCTGTCCGAGAGCAGGAACAGCAGCGGGCCGAAGACCTCTTCGGGCGAGCCCAGACGATGCAGCGGTACCGCGTCGAGTGCGTTCGCGAGCGCGATCGGATCTTCCTGAACCCACTTCGTCATCGCCGTGTCGATGTAGCCGGGTGCAATGGAGTTGACCCGAATACCCTTGTCGCCGAACTCCACTGCGAGAGACTCCGTGAGGTGCGCAACGGCAGCTTTCGACGTGCAGTATGCGCCCCTCCCCTTCCGCACACGCAGCGCAGACACCGAAGACATGTTGACGATGGCGCCGCCGGGGCCGAGGTGACGTGCCGCCGCCTGAGCACCGTAGAGCACTCCTTCGACATTGACACTCAGCGTTGCGCCGATCTGCTCCGGGGTGATCTCCTCGGCCAGCGCGAACGGGAAGATACCCGCATTGTTGATCCAGAAATCGACCCGGCCGAACTCCTTCAACGCCAACTGCGCAAGCAATTCATGCTCGTCGGGCTTGGTGACGTCGACCCGAGCTCCGACGACGCGCCCCGGCTTGTCCGCCAGTGCATTCGATTCGAGGTCCGTGTTGATTCGTGCGGCCGTGGCGAGCATCTGCTCTTCGTTGATGTCGGCGCCGACGACATGTACGCCGCGCGTTGCCAGTCCTTCGGCGAACGTCGCACCCATACCCTGAGCCGCGCCGGTCACCACTGCGACCTTGCCTGCCAACTCCGGGTACACCGCCGACATCTGCGTCACAACGGTACGGCCCGGGTTCGTCTGGTCAGAGCTTTCGGTCATGATGTACTTCTCCTACTGAATATTGTTGTGCAAGAAACATTTCGGTACTTCAAGCTTGTTCGGACGCTCGGGGCGCGTCGTCGCGGGAAACGGTGCGGCGGGCGATCTTCCACTCCTCACCGACCCGAACCACGTGATCTGTGACAGTTGTCATCCGCACCAGTCGCGAGTCTCCGCCGCGAGCGGTGGCAACGATCTGCAGGTACCCGTGCACTGTGAGAGCACTCTCGTCCACCGCCTCGACGACGAGATTGGTCAGAACGTGGCGATGCACCTCGTCGGCAGCTTCCGCCGCAGCGAAGAAGCGAGCAGCAAAAGCCGCAAGGTCGTCGAAACCGACCACAGGTTCCGGATAACTGGGGGAATGAAACTCACCGCCATCGGTGAATGTCTGCGCCCAATCCTGCTGGCGCCCAGAGTCTATGCAATGACTCTGGTGGCCGTACAGCTGGTGGATTGCGGCAACATCCTCCGTTGCCACGACGCTGCAGTTGCTCATGAAGGTTCTCTCCGAACACGCTGTGCTGCATCCACCCGAAGGTTGTGCAGCTCCGTAAAGTGTGCGATAATCGCACACACTGTGCGATATGTTCAAAGCGTAGGTGGCATACCTCACAAACGTCAAGAAAGGGATTTGATGTCAGAGCTGAGCGAGGAACACCGACCGCGCAAAAGCGCAGTTCAAGTGGACTCGAGCATGTCGAAAACGCTGCACCACGGACTCGAGATCCTGGAACTCCTGACGTCCTATCCGCACGGCTTGTCGGTCACCGACATCGCCGACGGAGTGGGAGTCCACCGAACCGTCGCACATCGGTTGATCCGCACGCTCGAGGCTCATCACCTGTGCCGCAAGGACTCCTTCAAGCGCGTCACTCTCGGCGCCGGCCTGGTCACCCTCGCCGAACCGGTGGAACAGGATTTGCGCACTCTCGCTCGCCCGATACTTCAAGAACTTGCCGAGGCCACCGAGGCGACAGCGCACCTGGTGGTCCGCGAGAGCGATACCGAAGTGCGCGCGCTGATGGTGGTCGAACCACGCAGCGCCAAGGTTCACGTCGCGTTTCATCCAGGGCAGGTCGATCCGATCGACCGCGGCTCCGCCGGGCTTTCCATCCTTGCCTCACTCCCGCCGACGAGCGGGGAACGAGAGGAAGTGACGGCGGCACGCGCACGCGGCTACGCAGTGACCGTCGGCGAGGTCATCCCGTCCGTCCTGGGAATCTCGGCGGTGATCCCCGGCCGACGCCGCGACGCCATCTCCAGCCTCGGAATTTCCGTCTTCGACTCCGAGGACCAAGCAGCGCTGGGCGCCGAGGTCATGGCAGCTGCAAAGACCCTCGGCAGCATGTTGCGCTGATCCGAACACCAGTCGAGCCCCGGGAATACCCGGGGCTCGACTTTGTTGACTCCGAATGAGATAGTTGAACAATCAACTACCTGACATCAGCTTCACGGATACAAGGAGTACGACATGCCTGCTGTGACAGTCGAGAACATCTTGGCCCTGCCCCGTCTCGACGAGCCGGCAGAGTCAGCAGTCGACCGCCCCGTCAAGAGCATCACCACCGCACCGGTCGGATACGAAGGTGAAGGCTTTCCCGTTCACCGCGCCTTCGCCGGCATCGACCTCTCCGCCCTCGATCCCTTCATCCACATGGACCAGATGGGCGAGGTCAACTACGCACCCGGAGAACCCAAGGGCACACCGTGGCACCCGCACCGCGGCTTCGAAACCGTGACCTACATGATCGACGGCATCATGGAGCACCAGGACTCCAACGGTGGCGGTGGCATTATCGGCGGCGGCGACACCCAGTGGATGACCGCGGGTGGCGGCATCCTCCACATCGAAACTCCGCCGGAGCACCTCGTCCTCAGCGGCGGCCTTTTCCACGGCGTCCAACTGTGGGTCAACCTGCCTCGCGACAACAAGATGGCATCTCCGCGGTACCAGGACATCACCGGTAACAAGGTGGCCCTGCTTTCCTCGCCGGACGGCGGAGCCTTGGTACGCGTCATCGCCGGAGACATCGCCGGCCACGCCGGACCCGGATCGACGTACACACCGATCGCGCTCTCCCACACGACTGTGGCCCCGGGTGCGAGCCTGACGCTTCCGTGGAACCCCGAGTTCAACGCGATCGTCTACGTGCTCGCCGGCGAAGGCACGGTCGGGGCAGAGCGTCGGCCCATTCGTGTCGGACAGACAGCTGTCTTCGGACGCGGTGACTCCATCACCGTCGCCGCCTCCGATCGCCAGGATTCACGGACCGAATCTCTCGAGGTATTCATCCTCGGCGGCAAACCGATTCGTGAGCCCATCGCGATGGCCGGGCCGTTCGTCATGAACACCAAGTCCGAGGTCATGCAGGCCTTCGAGGACTTCCAGGCCGGACGCCTGGGATCCATCCCGGCGGCACACGAGACGCTGAGCTGACATGTCGTCGGTAGTCGTCCAGCGAGCTGACGAACGTGCGCATCTCAACTACGGCTGGCTCACGGCGCGTCACAGTTTCCCCTTCGCCGGAAACTTCGATCACGCCGCGTACGCGCACGGACTTCTGTTGGTGAACAACGACGACATCATCGAAGCCGACTACGGTTTCGACACTCATCAGCACCGCGACACCGAGATCGTGACGTGGGTGCTCAGCGGATCTCTGGTTCACCAGGATTCCGCTGGGCACTCCGGGGTCATCCATCGCGGACTCGCGCAGAGAATGAGCGCCGGTACCGGAATCCTGCACTCCGAGCGCAACGATCGCTTCCGGGCCGACGGCTCGCGTGTCACCGAGCCCGTTCACCTCGTCCAGATGTGGATACCCCCGGACGAATCCGGAGTGACTCCGAGCTATCAGGAACTCGACATCAACTCCGAACTCGACGGCGGTGGCCTGATCACCCTGGCGTCGGGGATGCCCGCGCATCGCGACCACAGCGCGATCAGCTTGCACAACAAACATGCGGCACTGCATGTTGCTCGCCTCGAGACCGGTGGGTCGGTATCTCTCCCGGATGCGCCGTACGTGCACGGCTTCATCGCCGGTGGCACTGTCGACGTCGAGGGAGTCGGATTGCTCGGTCCGGGAGATTCGTTGCGACTCAAGGATACTGGCGGTCAACGAGTCGAGGGAATCGGCGATGCGGAGATACTCGTGTGGGAGATGCACGCGTCGACGAACTGACGACACCACCGAGTACGCCCAATGTTCGGACTACACAGCAGGTTCGTCGTAGGGTGGATGCCGGTAGTGGCGGATCCCGATTGTGGTGGATCCCGGTGGTACAGAAGGAGGAGCCATGGCATCTGGTCGAGCACAGGCCCCACGGACGACACCGCACATCGATGTGCACCGCTCCGGCGATCGCTTGAAATCCCGCGTCTCCTGGCTGGATTCGAAACATTCGTTCTCGTTCGGACAGCACTACGATCCGGACAACACTCATCACGGATTGCTGCTCGTCAACAACGACGACACCGTACTGGCGGGAACCGGTTTCGACACCCATCCGCACAAGGACATGGAAATCGTGACCTGGGTGCTTCGCGGTTCGCTCGTGCACCAGGATTCCATCGGCCACACCGGCGTCATCTATCCGGGACTCGCCCAGCGCATGAGCGCCGGTACCGGAATCATGCACAGTGAGAAGAACGATTCGTGGCGTATCGGCGGCGAACAGCATTCCGACCCCGTGCATTTCATTCAGATGTGGGTGGTACCGGACGAAGGTGGACTGACCCCCGGTTACGAACAGCTCGAGATCGACGACGAACTGCTGCGCGGCGGTCTGATCCCGGTTGCCTCCGGGATGGAGCGCTACAAGGATCATTCGGCGATTCGCATCAACAACAAGAACGCCGCCATGCATGTCGCACGCATTCTGCCGGGCACCTCCGTGAATCTTCCGGGCGCACGGTTCCTGCACGTCTTCGTCGCGCAGGGCACTGCCGAGATGGAGGGCGTCGGCACACTGTACGAAGGCGATGCTGTCCGGTTGAGCGATTCGGGTGGCCAGCAGCTGACCTCCGACGCCGGGGCCGAAGTCCTCGTCTGGGAGATGCATTCACGTATCGGTGGTTGAGACCCGGTCTCGGCAGGACTCGGCGCGCTGGAGATACTCGACAGATGAGCATCGACAACTCCGCCGCGCCCGTCAAGAAGCTTGACCCACTCAACACATTGATGGGTGTGCGCGCCGTTTCGGTCGAGCCCGGGGACCTGGCCTTCGCGCAGGCCGTCGGCGAGCGATTCCACGATCACCGTGGCAAGACCGTGCTCGGTTCCATCGGAGTCATGATCGACGGTGCCATGGGTGGCGCGGTGTACTCGGGACTGACCTCGGGCCATCAGTCCGTGCTCGCGCAGGTCACGGTCAGTGCGGGCGCCGACATCCCCGACGTCGCGGACGTCGGTGCCACCGGAACACTCGTGCATCTCGACGACGGCGTCGGACTCGCATCCGGGCAACTTCGCGACGAGAACGGCACCCTTCTGGCAGTGATGGCCGGTCGCGCCATGGTGGTCTCGCGTCCCCCCGTCGTGGGAATCGACGACTACGTGGAGGGCGAGCCGCTGCCCGTCCCGACGCCGGAGAAGACAAGCGACCTGAGCGGGTTGTCCGGGTCCGACGTCGTCGAAGGAATCCGCGACGGCAAACTCGAACGCGGTCCACTCGCCGGACTCCTCGATCTTGCTGTCGTCGACGTGACCCCGGGTTCCGTCGTCGGTGAGTTCGCACCCGTGGCCTGGATGGCCAACCCGTTGGGCGCCGTTCAGGGCGGTGTCCTCATCTCGGCAGTCGACGCCATCACTGGCCTGTCTGCCCAGACCCTGACCAGCGTCGACCAGGACTATCGCGTCCTCGACCACAAGATCGACTTCCTGCGCTCACCCGACATCGGCGGGCCGGTCTTACGCGCCGAGGCCTCCGTGATTCGTGCCGGGCGCAGGCTCGCGCTGATCGAAACGCGCATCGTCGACGCCGGCGGACAGGTCTACGTACGGGCCACCTCGAGCATCCAGATGCTCTCCCAGCAAGTTCACAGCGGATAACCAGTTCCGCACCAGGTCGCCCGTCCACCATTGAGACAACAGCCCACACAATGGAGGTACAGCGGCGTGAACAAAGACATCGAAGCGAGCAGGCTACGCGTGAGCCGTCGACGGGCCCTCGCTCTCGGCGGAACCATCAGTGTCGGCGGGCTCATCGCAGCCTGTTCCGGTAACAGTGGCACCGCGACGACGACTTCGGCCGCGGCTGCATCGACGACAACCACTTCCGGCGCTTCCGCAGCGGCCACGTCCGGCGATGCCGTCACCGCACTGCTGGCCAAAGCACCGCAGTGCGTCATGAGCAAGGAAGAGACGCAGGGTCCCTACTGGTTCGACGTCGACTCCATTCGCGGCGACATCCGCGAGGACCGTCCGGGCACCACGCTGCAGGTTGCGATGCGCGTGCAGGACAACAGCCAGTGCAACGTCGACGGCAGCATCGGCGCGGTCAGTAACGCCGTCGTCGAGATCTGGCACTGCGACGCCGGCGGCGTGTACTCCGGCTTCGAATCCGGTTCGCTGAGCGCCAACGGCGGCGGCGGTGGCGGAACTCCCCCGGCCGGCGGGATGGGTGAACCTCCGTCAGGTGCACCCGGAGGCGGAATGGGCGAACCACCGTCAGGCGCCCCCGGCGGAATGGGCGGCGGCATGGGAGGGTCCGGTGAGACCTCCGACGGTTCGTACAGCGTCGGCGACACCGAAGCCACCACCACCGACGACGGTACCTATCTGCGCGGGGCGCAGACCACCGATGCAAACGGCATCGCACAGTTCACCACGATCTTCCCCGGCTGGTACATGGGCCGCACCACCCACATCCACGTCAAGGTTCACATCGACAAGAAGACGGTCCTCACGTCGCAGACCTTCTTCGACGAGACCCTTCTCGACGAGGTGTACTCGCAGTCCCCGTACAGCGAGCACACCGGTCGTGAGAACAACACGAACAACGCCAGTGACGGCATCTACGACGACACCGGCCTCATGACCGTCGAAAAGCAGTCGGACGGGTCCTACCTCGCCGTCATCAACTTGGGTATCGACGCCTGAGGTAGGAGCCCGGTCAGCTGCCGACGTATGCCGCGAGGTGCTTTCCGGTGAGGGTGGAGCCGTCGGCGACGAGCTCCTCGGGAGTGCCCTCGAAGACGATCCGACCGCCGTCGTGACCCGCACCAGGGCCGAGGTCGATGATCCAGTCTGCGTGTGCCATCACCGCTTGGTGGTGCTCGATCACGATGACTGACTTGCCGGAATCGACCAGTCGATCGAGCAGGCCGAGCAACTGCTCGACGTCGGCCAGGTGCAGTCCGGTGGTCGGCTCGTCGAGGACGTACACGCCGCCCTTCTCACCCAGGTGGGTTGCCAGCTTGATGCGCTGACGCTCACCGCCCGACAGCGTCGTCAACGGCTGGCCGATCGTGAGGTATCCGAGCCCCACGTCGACCAGTCGGACGAGGATCTTGTGCGCAGCGAGGGTCTTGGCCTCACCGTCGCCGAAGAACTCCTCGGCCTCGGCCACCGACATCGTGAGAACCTCGTTGATGTCCTTGCCACCGAATTTGTATTCGAGTACCTCGGCTTGGAAGCGCTTGCCCTCGCACTCCTCGCAGAGAGTGGCAACGCCGGCCATCATCGCCAGGTCGCTGTAGATGACGCCGTTGCCGTTGCACGTCGGGCAGGCGCCCTCGGAGTTGGCACTGAAGAGCGCCGGCTTCACGCCGTTGGCCTTGGCGAATGCCTTGCGAATCGGGTCGAGCAGCCCCGTGTACGTCGCCGGGTTGCTCCGACGCGAGCCGCGGATCGCGCTCTGATCGACCGACACCACGTCTTCGCGTTTCGCGAGCGAGCCGTGGATCAGCGAACTCTTGCCCGACCCGGCGACACCGGTGACCACGACCAGGACGCCGAGCGGTACGTCGACGTCGACGTCCTGCAGGTTGTGTGAGTTCGCTCCACGAATCTCGATTGCTCCGGTGGACTCCCGCACGGTCTCTTTGATTGCGGCCCGGTCGTCGAAGTGACGGCCGGTTACGGTGTCGCTGGCACGCAAACCGTCGACGGTGCCCTCGAAGCAGACGTTTCCGCCGGCGCTACCCGCACCCGGACCGAGGTCGACGATGTGATCGGCGATCACGATCGTCTCCGGCTTGTGCTCGACCACGAGCACGGTGTTGCCCTTGTCCCGCAGGCGCAGCAGTAGGTCGTTCATCCTCGCGATGTCGTGCGGATGCAGGCCGGTGGTGGGCTCGTCGAAAACATACGTGATGTCGGTGAGCGAGGAACCCAGGTGACGAATCATCTTGGTGCGCTGAGCTTCACCGCCGGAGAGGGTTCCCGACGGCCGATCGAGACTGAGGTAGCCGAGTCCGATCTCCACGAACGAGTCGAGCGTTTCACCGAGCGTCGTGAGCAACGGCGCGACCGACGGTTCCTTCAGTCCGCTGACCCATTCCGCGAGATCGCTGATCTGCATCGAGCAGGCGTCGGCGATGTTGACGCCCTTGATCTTCGACGACCGCGCCCCCTCGCTCAGTCGCGTCCCGTCGCACTCGGGGCAGGTGGTGAACGTGATCGCCCGCTCGACGAAAGCCCGGATGTGGGGCTGCATCGCGTCGACGTCCTTGGCCAGGAACGACTTCTGAATCTGCGGAATCAGACCCGTGTACGTCAGGTTGATGCCTTCGACCTTGATCTTGGTCGGCTCTTTGTAGAGCAGATCGTTCAGTTCCTTCTTGGTGTACTTCTTGATCGGCTTGTCGGGATCGAAGAAACCGCAGCCGCGGTAGATCCGGCCGTACCAACCCTCCATGCTGTAGCCGGGGACCGTGATCGCACTCTCGTTGAGCGACTTGGTGTCGTCGTACAACGCGGTCAGATCGAAATCGTTGACCGCCCCTCGTCCCTCACACCGCGGACACATGCCGCCGGTGATCTTGAAGCTGCGACGCTCTTTCGTCTGACGTCCGCCGCGTTCCATCGTGACCGCGCCTGCTCCGGAGATCGAGGCCACGTTGAACGAAAACGCCTGAGGCGAACCGATGTGAGGCTTTCCGAGACGGCTGAACAGGATGCGGAGCATCGCGTTGGCGTCGGTGGCGGTTCCGACGGTCGAGCGCGGGTCGACTCCCATCCGCTGCTGATCGACGATGATCGCGGTGGTCAGGCCGTCGAGAACATCGACGTCCGGCCGCGCGAGCGTCGGCATGAATCCTTGAACGAAAGCGCTGTAGGTCTCGTTGATCATCCGCTGCGATTCCGCGGCGATCGTACTGAACACCAGCGAACTCTTCCCCGAACCGGAGACGCCGGTGAATACCGTCAGCCTCCGCTTCGGGATCTCGACACTGATGTCTTCGAGGTTGTTCACCCGCGCGCCTTGCACGCGGATCAAATCGTGGCTGTCTGCGGTGTGCAAGGCAGTCATCGTGTCTCCATCTGTCAGTCGATCGCCGACGGTCTCAGCGCAGTTGACGGGCTCAGCGCAGTTCTTGAATACGGATCAGGTTTCCCGCTGGGTCCCGGACGGCGCAATCGCGAACGCCGTACGGCTGCTCGGTCGGTTCCTGGACGACGTCGATGTCGCCGGCCTGAAGCCGCTCGAACGTGTCGTCCAGATCTTTGGTGGCCAGGAGAAGTCCGCCGTAGGTGCCCTTGGCCATCATCTCGATGATGGTGCGGCGCTCCTCGTCGGTGATTCCGGGATCGACGGCCGGCGGATGCAGCACGATGGAGGTGCCGGGCTGGCCGGGCGGCCCCACCGTGATCCAACGCATCCCGTCGTAGCCGACGTCGTTGCGAACCTCGAAGCCGAGCGTGTCGCGATAGAAGTTCAGGGCGGCTTCAGGGTCGTCCTGCGGAAGGAAACTCGAGTGAATGGTGATGTCCATGGCGATCACGTTAATTGCGGCTGCGCGGTCTGCGCTTCTCGATTCCTGATCGGTCTGGTGACTTGTTTGGACACGCAGGACGGCATTCCTGCCGTCGACTGCTCGGCCTCGCGCCGATAGACACTGGGCGGAACCCCCACCAATTCGGTGAACTTGCTGCTGAAAGTGCCGAGAGAGCTGCAACCGACCTCGAAGCAGACGTCCGTGACACTGAGGTCTCCGCGCCGCAGTAACGCCATCGCTCGCTCGATTCGCCTGGTCATCAGGTAGGCGTACGGCGGTTCTCCGTATGCCTGACGGAATTGGCGACTGAGATGCCCCGCAGACATGTTCACTCCCCGCGCGAGCGCCTCCACGTCCAGAGGCCGCGCGTACTCCCGGTCGATACGGTCTCGCACACGTCGTAGTCGCGCGAGGTCCTGCAGGTGCGGATCTGCGGCAGGTCTGCTGGTCACGTATTCGATCGTGCCATGCCATACCGACGTTGCCCAGCACAAGAGATGAACTCGGCGTGGAGCGATCGCGCACACACCGAGCAGTTCGTCATGATCGTGTAAGGATGGAGAAATGACCACGGCTCATCGCTCAGGCATCGACCTCACCCACCTCGACGGCGACACACGGGCGCAGGACGATCTGTTCGTCCACGTCAACGGAAAATGGCTCGCCGAATACGAGATTCCGGCAGACCGCGCAGTCGACGGGGCCTTCCGGACGCTCTACGACAAGGCCGAAGAAGACGTACAGACCATCATCACCGAAGCCTCGGAGTCCAACTCGGCCGCCGGTACCGATGCACAGCGCATCGGCGACCTGTACTCGAGCTTCATGGACGCCGACGCCGTGGAGGCCGCAGGCCTCGGCCCCATCGACGACGAGCTCGACGCCGTCGCCGATGCGCCGGACCGGTCGTCGCTGGCCACCGTGATCGGACGCCACCAGCGCGTCGGCGTCGGCGGTGCCATCTCGCATTACGTCGACACCGATGCCAAGAACTCCGAGCGGTACCTGATCCACTTCAGCCAGTCGGGAATCAGCCTCCCCGACGAGTCGTACTACCGCGAGGACAACTACGCGGAGATCCGCGAGAAGTACGTCGCGCACATCGACAAGATGTTCACCCTCGCCGGCGTCGGCTACGACGCCCAGCGTGTGTTCGAGCTCGAGAAGAAGATCGCGGCCGGGCATTGGGACGTCGTCAAGCGTCGTGACGCAGATCTGAGTTACAACCTGGTGGGCTTCGAGGAACTGACCGAGCAGAACCCCGGTTTGGACTGGGCGGCATGGCTGTCCGGTCTCGGCGCCGATTCGGAGAAGTTCGCCGAGATCGTGGTCCGCCAGCCCGAATTCCTGCACACCTTCACCGCACTCTGGGCGTCGGAGTCACTGGACGACTGGAAGGCATGGGCGGCGTGGAAGGTGCTTCATGCCCGCTCCCCTTACCTGCATTCGGCCCTGGTCGACGAGACCTTCGCTTTCTACGGCACCACACTGTCCGGGACCGAAGAGAACCGTGAGCGCTGGAAGCGCGGGGTAAGCCTGGTCCAGGATCTGCTCGGCGAGGCCGTCGGCAAGCTCTACGTCGATCGACACTTCCCCGCAGAGGCGAAGACCCGCATGCTGGAACTGGTCGCAAACCTGCAGGAGGCGTACCGCCGCAACATCTCCGACCTCGAGTGGATGAGCCCGCAGACTCGTGAGGCTGCATTGGCCAAGCTCGAGAAGTTCACCCCGAAGATCGGTTACCCCGACAAGTGGCGCGACTACGCCGGACTCGAGATCTCGGCAACCGACCTGGTGGGCAACTACCGTCGCGGATACGCCGCCGAGTACGACCGTGACCTGGCCAAGCTGGGCGGCCCCGTCGACCGTGACGAGTGGTTCATGACGCCGCAGACCGTCAACGCCTACTACAACCCGGGCATGAACGAAATCGTCTTCCCCGCAGCCATTCTCCAGCCGCCGTTCTTCGACGCGGCAGCCGACGACGCTGCCAACTACGGCGGGATCGGCGCCGTCATCGGCCACGAGATCGGTCACGGGTTCGACGATCAGGGCGCCAAGTACGACGGCGACGGCAACATGGTCGACTGGTGGACCGACGAGGACCGCAGCGAATTCGGCAAGCGCACAAAGGCTCTCATCGAGCAGTACAACGAGTTCGAGCCCAAGGAACTTCCGGGCCACCACGTCAACGGCGAGTTCACGATCGGCGAGAACATCGGCGACCTCGGCGGGCTGTCGATCGCGATCGCGGCGTACAAGATCGCGACCGAAGGTACCGAACCTCCGGTCATCGACGGACTCACCGGCTTGCAGCGCGTGTTCTTCGGGTGGGCGCAGGTATGGCGCACGAAGGCCCGTGAGGCCGAAGCGCTTCGCCGTCTGGCCGTCGACCCGCACTCGCCGCCGGAGTTCCGGTGCAACGGCGTCGTCCGCAACCTCGACACGTTCCACGAGGAGTTCGACGTCAAGCCCGGTGACGCACTGTATTTGGAGCCGGAGAAGCGTGTGAAGATCTGGTAGCAGGGGCAAGCCCCTGTGCGCGCTTAGGGACCCCCTGGACTCCCTGAGCGCGCACGGGGCCGAAGGCCTACCGGGCGTACATGATCACCCCGACGCCGACCAGACAGATCAGCGCACCGGCGATGTCGAAACGATCCGGGCGGAATCCGTCCATCACAACCGCCCACAGCAGTGAACCTGCGACGAAGATCCCGCCGTACGCGGCGAGGATGCGCCCGAAGTTCGCATCGGGTTGCATGGTGGCGACCAGACCGTAGAGGCCGAGCGAGATGACGCCGAGCCCCACCCAGATCCATCCCTTGTGTTCGCGAATTCCCTGCCACACCAACCACGCGCCCCCGATTTCGAGCAGCGCGGCGAGTACGAACAGCAAGAGCGAACGTGCGACGGTCATGCCGCACACAGTATCGCTACAGACGTACTCCGGTCTCCGCGGAAAAGAAGTACACCTCGCCGGCCTTGGGCAGCAGATGAAGCGACTCCCCCGGTGCCACCGACATCTTCCGGTCGACGCGAATGACGATTCGACCGGATCGGCTCTGCCACTGCGAATCCGGGGCACCCTTTGCATAGACGAACGATTCGGCTCCCAACTCTTCGAGCAGATCGGCATCCACGGCCAGCGAGCCCTTTCGCCACGCGCCCACCAGATCCCACGACTCCGGGCGCACTCCCACGACGACCCGCTCCCGCTCGGACGCCCCGGTGGGCAGCGGAATCCGCAGATCACCGAGCACTGCGACGGTACCCTCGACCGGCGCTTCGATCAGGTTCATGCCGGGCGATCCGATGAAGGCGGCCACAAAGGTGTTGACGGGGTTGTCGTAGAGTTCGCGCGGCTTCGCCACCTGCTGCAAGCGACCGTCCAGCATCACCGCCACTCGGTCCCCCATCGTCATCGCCTCGACCTGATCGTGGGTGACGTAGACCGTCGTGGTGCCGAGTCGACGCTGTAGGGCGGCGATCTGCGACCGTGTGCTGACGCGTAGTTTGGCATCCAGATTGCTGAGCGGCTCATCCATGCAGAACACCTTGGGATGGCGAACGATGGCTCTACCCATGGCAACTCGCTGACGTTGTCCACCGGACAGCTTTGCCGGTTTACGCCCGAGCAGCGGTTCGAGCTCGAGCATCCGCGCGGCCTCGAGTACCCGCTCCCGGCGCTCCGTCTTTCCAACTCCGGCATTCTGGAGCGCGAAGCCCATGTTCTGCTCGACGGTCATGTTCGGGTACAGCGCGTAACTCTGAAACACCATGGCGACGTCACGTGCTCGCGGAGCGAGGTGCGTGACGTCCGTGCCGCCGATCTCGATCCGGCCGTCCGACGCGGACTCGAGACCGGCGAGCATTCGCAGGCTGGTGGACTTACCGCAACCGGAAGGTCCTACGAGTACCAGGAACTCACCATCGGCGATGTCGAGGTCGAGACGGTCGACTGCCGGTCGATCGGTTCCTTCGTAGCGGTGCGTGACTCCCGCGAATTGCACGTTGGCCATGAGTGTTCTCTCCTACTACTTCGGCAGCTTGGGGGTGATCTGCCGGTCGATGATCTGCTGCAACTGCGTGGCAACGCCGGCGAATGTCGATGCGACGTCGGCCTTCTGGAGAGCGATCTGCTCGAGTCCGGTGCCGATGATCTGATCCCCACCCGGGACGAACACGCGTGCGTAGTCCTGCGAGCGCGTACGCGAGAGCTGATCCACAGCGGTACGGGAGTTGGGGTTCGCGTCGAGGAACGCCTTCATGCTCGGCTCCGAGGTTGCCGACTTGCGGACCGGCATGTAGCCGACGTTCTGCGAGAAGTACGCCGTGTTCTCACCATTGGTGATGAAGTCGATGAACTTGAGCGCGTTCTTCTTACGCTGATCGGAGATCTTGGACGGGATGGCAAGCCCGGCACCGCCGGTGGGGCAACCGGGAGTTCCGTCCACTGCCGGGAGGAAAGCGGTGCCGAAGTCGAAGTTGGCAGTCTTCTTGATGCCGGACAGATCGCCCGTCGACGCGATGGTCGACGCCAGAATGCCGGTACCGAATTCGTTTGCGATGTCAGTGGAGACCGCGGCGTACTTCTTGTCGTGAATCATGCTGGAGAGGAACTGCCCTGCGGCAATGGTCTTCTCGTTGTCGAGCTGCAGATTCCACTGGTCGGAGTACGAGCCGCCGAACGTCCAGATTGGGCCTTCGTAGGTCCAGCCGAGGTAATCCTTCGCGTTGCCCCACCCGTGTGCCAACTTGCCGTTGCCCACGACCTTCTGCAGCTCGGGTCCCCACTCGTCGAACTCCTGCCATGTCGCCGGCCCACGGTCGGGAAGACCTGCCTGCGACCAGACCGCCTTGTTGTAGTAGAACAACGGCGTCGACCGCGCGTAGGGAAGCGCATAGTGCTTGCCCTGGAACAGGTAGTCGGCGAGCAGTGAATCGACGTAGTCGGCCGAGTCGACCCCCACCTCGGAGAAGAGTCCGTCGAGCGGCTCGATTGCCCCGGCCAGTGCATAGTTGAACCACCAGACATCCGACAGCACAACCACATCGGGCACATCTCCACCGGAGAGGGCAGCGTTGAACTTCTGTGCCACCTCTTCGTAGTTCTTGCCGCCGTCCACCAAGTTGACCTTCAGGTCCGGGTACTTGGTCTGGAAGCGGTTGATCAGTTCCTTCTCCACGTCGGTGGACTTACCCGGATGGTTCGACCAGAAGGTGATGGTGTTGGAATCACCCGACGCACCGGATGTTCCCGCAGCATCAGCGCTCGACCCGCCGGATCCCGCGCACGCGGTCAGTGCGGCGCCGGCGGCGATTGCACCGCCGAGGCTCAAGAATCCGCGCCTGTTCATGTTTGCCATTACTGCTCCTCGAGAAAGAAATGTGACGGGAAAGCTGTCAGCCCTTGACCGCACCGGAGGTGAGGCCCTTGATCATGTGTCTTTGCAGCAGAAGGAAAATCACCAGGATCGGTAGCATCGTCAGCACCGTTCCTGCCATGACCGGACCCCAGTTGGTAAGTCCGTCGTTGTTCTGCAGTTGGGTCAATCCGATCGGCAGCGGTGCTACCGAGGAATCGTCGGACATGAGGAACGGCCACAGGTACTCGTTCCATTCGTTGACCACCGTGATGATGCCGAACGCCACCATCGTGGGTCCGGAAACGGGGAGCACCACGCGCCAGAGCAACCGCCAGTGGCCGGCTCCGTCCATCCGCGCCGCCTCGACGATCTCCGAAGGGATCGAGAGGAAGTGGTTGCGCATGAGGAACGTACCGAAGGCTACACCCGCGAGCGGAACTATGATGCCCTGGAACGTGTTACGCCAGCCCCACTCTGCCACGAGCGCGTAGTTCGAGATCACGGTGATCTGGTTCGGAACCATCAATGCGGCGATGATTCCGAGAAAGACGAAGTTCTTCCCCGGGAAGCGCAGGAAAACAAGCCCATAGGCGCTGAGAGTCCCCAGAACGAACTTCGCCGCCGACAGAATCGTCGTGATCACTATCGAGTTCCGCAAGAACATCCAGAACGGGACCGATGTGGTTGCTTCCGAATAGTTTTCGGGATGCAGCGACGACGGCCACCACGTTGCCGGCTGCGTGTAGATCTCCGGGCGCTCCTTGAACGAGGTCATCACGATCCAGTAGAGCGGCAGGACGATGATGACCAACGCGATCACCATTGCCGCATAGCCGAGGATCTTCACGCCGACCTCACGCCGGTCCACGTTCTTGCGGTCCGGGCCGGGCCGAACGACGGAAGTCGGAGCAGCGCTTTTCTTGTCCTCTACCGCTGTCATTTCTCTTCTCCCCGATCCATGGCACGAACCTGGTAGACGGTGATGATCAGCAGGATCAGGAACATGATGGTGGCAACCGTCGCACCGTAGCCCGCCCGGAAGTTTCGGAATGTCTCGTTGTACACCTGGTAGACCATCGTTGTCGTCCCTGTACCCAGCGGGCCACCTCGGGTCATGACGTTGATGATGTCGAAGACCTGGAGTGAGTTGAGCATGACGGTGATGGAGAGGAAGAACGTCGTCGGGCGCAACTGAGGTAGGAGCACCCGGCGGAACTTGGTCCACGGCTTGGCGCCGTCGATTTCGGCAGCTTCGTTCAGCTCCTGCCGAACTCCTTGCAGTGCAGCGAGATAGATGACAAACGTGTACCCGAGGTTCTTCCACATGTATGTCACCGTCACCATGAACAGCGACCAGTGGGGATCCTGATAGAAGTCGGGCGATTGGAGTCCGACACGGTGCAGGAGATCCTGGATCAGGCCGAAGTTGGGGTCGAAGACGAACTGAAACGCGACACCGATCGCTGCACCGGAGATCACGAACGGCGCGAAGATGGCCGACCGGACCAGGTTTCGCCCGACGAGCTTGCGATCGAGCAGCATGGCCAACGCCAAACCGATGACCATCGAACCCACCACTGTGACCAATGTGAATACCACTGTGTTGGTGACGATCTGCCAGGTGTCGCTTCGTCCGAACCACTCGCGGTAATTGCTCAGCCCGATGAACGTCGCCTTCGGGTCCGCAATGTTCCAGTCGAAGAACGAAAGTCGGATGTTGTCCACCAGCGGGCGATAGGTGAACAAGATCAGCAACGCGAGATTGGGACCTACCAAGAGCGCGAACAGCGCGTAATCACGCCATGGTCTGCCCCACAGACCTGGCTTGCCTGAAGTGGGCAGCGTTCTTTCCGGACTCGATCTCACTGAGGCAGTCTGACCGCCCGCAACGAATGAATGGTGAACGTACAAGACACTCGAGCTGAACGCGACACGAAAAAGGCCCTGCGCGAATACTTCTCGCGCAGGGCCTTCCTCGTCGATGTCTAGCGGTTCCAGTCACCCAATCCGTCGGCGCCGCTGAGGACTCCACCTGCGGTGTTCTGCACGATCACCGGGTCGCCCTTGCCAGCGTTCTCGAAGAACCACTTGGCATCCTCGGTGCTGACATTGAGGCAGCCGTGGCTGACGTTGGTGAAACCCTGTTGCGCAACCGACCACGGAGCTGCATGGACGAAGATGCCACTGTAGGAAATTCGCGTCGCGTACTCGACGTAGGTGCGGTACCCCTCGGGAGAATCGATCGGAACGCCGTACGTGGACGAATCCATGTACATGTCGCGCAGCTGCTCGCCGACGATGTACGTGCCGTTCGGTGTTTCGTGGCCCGGCTTGCCGAACGACGTCGGCATGGTGCGCACGACCTCGCCGTTGCGGGTGACCGTGACCTGCTTGGTGTTGTCGTCCGCGACGGTGACGAGTGCGTCACCGATGTTGAACGTGGAGTGCGAATCACCGGCGTCGACGGTCACGGAGATGTTCGCCGGCCAGAACTGTGTCGGCTTCCAACGGACCTGGCTGTCGTTGATCCAGTAGAAGCTGCCCTCGACCGGCGGATCGGTGGTCACGCGAATAGCGCGTTCGGCCGTCGCACGGTCGCCGACGGCCTCGTTGAATCGAATGATGATCGGTTGCGCGATACCGACGGTCTCGCCCGCGGA
This sequence comes from Rhodococcus sp. C3V, assembly GCF_029269915.1. NCBI lineage: Bacteria > Bacillati > Actinomycetota > Actinomycetes > Mycobacteriales > Nocardiaceae > Rhodococcus > Rhodococcus sp. C3V. The sequence continues at coordinate 440,462 of NZ_JARJBE010000001.1, read as the reverse complement.
CGGATTGAGCGACGGAGCGGAGAAGTTGGGGACGCCGATGGGCGCCTGGATCGGCGTACCCGGGATGCCCGGAACCGGAATTGCCGGGTCGAGGTACGGAACGCCGGGGATCACGGGCAACGGGATGTCGGGTCCACTGGGAAAGAGCGGAACAGCCGCGGAGGGTCCGGCCAGAGCGAGGCCGGCGGCCACTGCTCCGACGATTGCCACGGCAACCCGTGACGTCCGACGACCCTGTTTGCTGCCCATGTCACTACCTTCGCTCGACTGACCACGTACTCACGTGGATCGTGCGCGGCCGGCATCGATACCCGCCTGGTACCGATGCCGATGCACCATTCGGACGCACCCGCTCGGAGCACACCTACACACCCGAGCACGCCGAAGAGAGCAAACCGCACATTTCCATAGTCATTAACACACAAAAGCGGCAATCGAGCAATTCGGATGTTCGCCCAAACGTTGCTATCCCTCGCTCCGGGCAGCCGCCAACATGGATTCGATGGAGATGAGTTTGGTTCGCGGCCGTCCGGTTGCGGCACCGGATGCGCGTTCTGCCTTGTCGATCCGCTGCCAACCTTGATAGTCCACCTGATCCGGCGACCGGTCTGCCAACAAAACCTGCAACTTGTCGGCATCCTCGGTCGGGGTGGCGAGGCGCCCACCAGCGAAGTCGTCGAAGATCATCGACACGGTCTCGGCGGAGCAGTACTTGTTGGTGCCGATCACGCCAGTCGGTCCGCGCTTGATCCAACCCGCGACGTAGACACCCGGGATCGGCGTGCCGGTCTCGGTGTCGATTACTCTGCCGTTCTCGTTGGGGATCACGCCGCGAGCGTCGTCGAAGGGCAAGTCGGCCATCGGTGTGCCGCGGTATCCGACCGACCGAAGCACCAGTGAAGTGTCGATCGTCTCCTCGGTTTCGGTAGGCCGGGCGGAGAGCTGACCGGTCGGCGTTGCCACCAATTCGTTTTTCACGATCCGCACCTGTGAGACTGCACCGTCGCCGAGGACCTCGACGGGAGAGGAGAGGAACCGGAGAACGATCCGCTTGCGAGAAGGATCTGCGGTACGCGAAGCAAATTCCTGCGCCTGCTTGACCTTGAGCAGGACGGACGGCTCGGCGGCATCGCTGTCCACGAACGCCTGACTGGCCTCGTCGAGTTCGGCTTCGATCGGGTCGACGACTACGTCCACGTTCGCCATCTGTCCGAGCGCCAACAGTTCGGGATTGGTGTACGCGGCCTGCGCCGGCCCACGACGCCCGAGAATGACCACCTCACGAATCTTGCTGTTCCGCAGCGCTTCCAATGCGTGCTCGGCGAGGTCCGTCTTCGCAAGCTGGTCAGGGTCGGTCACCAGGATGCGTGCGACGTCGAGTGCGACGTTGCCGTTTCCGACGATCACCGCTCGCTCGCCGGACAGATCGAAAGTCCGATCGGCATATCCCGGGTGGCCGTTGTACCAGGCGACGAACTCGGTGGCGGCGTGACTTCCCGGCAGATCCTCGCCCGGGATCTCGAGCTTGCGATCCCCGGCAGCGCCCACCGCGTAGATCACTGCGTGGTGATGGTCCAAGAGTTCCGAATGCGAGATGTGGGTGCCCACCTCGACGTTGAAGTGGCAGCGCACAGTCTTCTTCGCGACGACGGCGCGGAACTGATCGGTGACCCCCTTGGTTCCGGGATGATCCGGCGCCACGCCGGCGCGCACCAAACCGTAGGGAGTGGGAAGTCGATCGAACATGTCGACCTCGACGCGAGGCTTGCCGGTCAGTTCCATCGCCGCGTAGCAGGCGGCCGGGCCGGAGCCGACGATCGCCACTTTCAGCGTTCCCAGTTCGGGATCGATCTTGGCCATCGTGATCGGCTCGGGCCAATCCGGGCCCATCGGATGCTTCTCGAAGTACGACGCATTCATCTGCAGGTACGGCGCGTCGTCCTCGTCGAGTTCGTTGTCCGGGAAGATCGCCTCGACCGGGCATTCGTCCACACACGCACCACAATCGATGCAGGTGTCGGGATCGATGTAGAGCATTTCGGTGGTCGCGAACGGAGCTTCGTCCGGTGTCGGGTGAATGCAATTGACCGGACACACGTCAACACACGAGGCGTCGTTGCAGCACGGCTGCGTGATCACATACGCCATGACATTCCCCTATCCCTGAAACACGAAGCTCGAACTGGTTCCCAGACTATAACGTGTTCCAATTTGGCGCGAGAATCGTTTTCAGATCACCCCATTGCGCTTCATCAGCCACACCGCCTGCACGGTGGCGTGACCTCGCCATTCCAACGCCGCGACGGGCGAATAGCTGTCGAAATCCACCGCCCAACCGCCGTCGCCATGTTGTCGCGCAGCGAGCGCAGACAGTTCGGACTCGATCACTGATGCGTCGAACAACGCGCGGGTCGGGCCGCCGGGAAGCGGTGAGAAATCGAGGGGCCGCATGAATTCGCCCTCGGCTCCCCCGTCCACGTGAACCAAGCCGTCAGCCGGGATACGCGAACCAAGAGTGCTCACCAACGACGACGCTTCGGGACTGTTCCGGTGAACCGCGTCGAGAAACTGCAAGGCAAAGGCGAGCTCGAGGGCATGCAGAGAATCGGCCCCGTCGATCGCGTCGAGGCAATATCGAACGGCAGAGGCGAACCACGGATGTTCGGCGACGGCCTCGTCGAATTCGGCAACGCGAGCCGCTGCAGCACACACGATGCTGGTGATCTGCAACGACGGCGCCAACGGATCCGCATCCACCCAGAAGGGCGCACAACCGGCCGGGTCGGCGATCGGGAAGGCGAACGGCAAACCGCCGTCTGCCAGCGAATTGGTCTGCAACCAGTCGCACAGCTCGATGGCTCTGGGCGTCGGCGTTCCGATGTCGGCAAAGGCTTCGAAGGCGTGCAGCGCGCCGCCAGGTTGGCTCGATGCCGAGCGAAGATCCGGTTCGAGTCCCCAGCCGTACCCACCGTCCGGGTTGCGATAACTGTCCACAGCCGCCAATGCCGCGGTCCGGTCACCCTGTCCGAGAATCAAATTCAGTCGATGCCGATCGAGAGTTCTGGCATGTCCCGCCATGAACCCGACGGCCGCCCTGAGATCAACACTCATGAACGACGACTCAAGATTCGTCGCCGTCGAGCCGGAAGCCGACCTTCAACGTGACCTGGAAATGCGCCACGGCGCCGTTCTCGATGTGACCGCGAGTTTCCACCACCTCGAACCATTCGAGGTTGCGCACCGTCTCGTTCGCCCGGGCGATGGCGGTGCGAATTGCCGCGTCACTGCTCTCGGTGGACGAGCCGACGATCTCGGTCACCCGGTACACGTTGCTGCTCATGGCATTCCCTTCGTGTCAGATTCGACGAACCAACTCCTGCGCCTCGGCGCCGAGCCTCGCAAGGCGAAGATCACCGAGAGCTGTCACAGCACTACCCAACCTGTTGGTGGTGAAACCGAGCGAGAGTCCGCTGGACAGGTCCGCATACGCGCCTGAACCGCCGACTCCGTAGTGGCCTATCGCATTCCGCGGCTGCCGCCGCGCGGCAATGATCGGCGGGTGGTAACCGAGAGTCCAGTTGGGCCGCACCGCCAGCACGTAATCCCGATCGCGAGTCTGGATGGTCGACATCTGGTCGATGGTCGATTCCTTCAGGAACCGCTTCCCGTCGATCACGCCGCCGTTCGCGATGGCGCCGTACATCTTCGCGAGAGCACGCGCGCTGAACACTCCGTTCCAGCCCGGCATGACGGCGTCGTGGACAGCCGGGTTGCGCACCATGACGTCGAATCCGTCCGGCATCGCGGCCTCCGCGAGTCCGCGAGTCGGACCGACGTGTGAGAGCACGGTCGACGCGAAGGCCCAGTTCAAGCCGGCAGGGTTGATATGTGGGAACAGCTTCGCGATCCGTGGACGCTCGGTTTCGGGTACGCGGTACCAGAATTCGTCGACTCCGAGGGGCTTCGCTATCTCCGCTTGTACGACGTCGATGAACGGCTGACCGGACACCCTGGCCACAAGTTCGGCTACCAACCAGCCGTAGGTCACAGCGTGATAGCCGGGGCCTCGAAGCCGACGCGGATCCGGTTTCTCGGCAGCCAGGGCGGCAACGACCGCGTCGTAGTCCATCAGGTCGAGAGGATGCGGCATCAAGCCGCGAACTCGGTGAAGGCCCGCGCGATGTGACATCAGTTCCCGGACGGCGATCTTGTCCTTGCCGGCCGCCGCGAATTCAGGCCAGTACCGAGCAACCGGGGCGTCGTAGTCGATCAACCCACGTTCGGCGAGTCGGTGAACGACGGTGCTGGCGACGCCTTTGCCGGTCGAGAACGACAGCGACACCGTGTCGTGGTCCCAGCGCCGATCACGATCGGCATTGCCGGCCCAGATGTCGAGCACTTTCTCGCCGCCCAGGTACACGACCAGCGCGCCGCCGCCTTGTTGCGGTTGGCGATACATCGCGAAGAAGCGGTCGGCCAAGGGAAGGAATCGCCGGTCCACGTACAGCTCGGTGCGCGAAGGCACCTCCACCCGGGCGAGTGAACCCCGTCGTGCACTGGGAGTCATCGCGTCCTCCGATCCCCGCTGATCAAGTTGCCCGGTCACCCGATCGGTGGCAGGAGCTTGACACCATTGTGACCACTGTCACGCAAGAGGCTCAGGGCCGGGGTGCCCTCACGGGGTGACCCACGTCGAAGTGCCGTCGCTGAAACATCCCTGACCTGTGGCGATATTGAAAACAAGGGTGGGACCACCTGAGCAGATCGCCCCGACGTCCGCGTCACCCACTGCCGCTCTGCCGCCAGGTCCGCTGAGCACCACGGCAAAGGGTGAGGAGTCGGTGCGACCGAGTGCGAGCGAACCCGGGCCGTACGCGACCGCGGCAAGTAACCCACCGCGCGACTCCGCCGCAGCAACGCCGCCGAAGAGGCCGAGGCCTGCCGACCTGCCGCCGTCTCGAGAATCCGCGACGCCGACGCCGTCGCCCTCGACGTGTGAAATCGCGTAACTGGAGGGATCTGCCACCGCTCGGCACGCGGATGACCCGTCGACGATCGTCTGATCTTGCCCGCGCGCCGAACAATCCAACGTCGCGGCAGACGCTGTTCCGCTACCGAGTGACAATCCGAAGGCGGCAAGAATCACGCCGCCCGCCGCTAAGCTTGCTGCTCGCATTTTCCGGCGATCCATATCCAACCCCCACAGTGCATTCGACGTGACCGTACATTCGACGTCTGATCGAATTACCCGATATGTCCGCCTCTGACGCTACCCGTCTTTGTTCTTCCGATCGCGGTCCTTGCTCGGTTGAACACGTTTGGGTTCACCGGGCATTTTGGGATAGTTCGGCGGGTACGGCAGATCGCCCAGTCCTGCCGCCAGATCCTTCTCCCACATCTCCAACAGAACATCGAGGGCAAAGGCCTTGTCGTGCATGGCTTCCATCGGATCACCACGATCGGCGAGCAAGCCGGGAACCGTGGCGATGGTGCAGTCGTCTGGATGCACGTCGCGCAGTTCGTCCCAGGTCACCGGCGTCGACACAGTTGCGATCGGCGTCTTACGAGCGGAATACGCCGCCGCGATCGTCCGGTCACGGGCATTCTGATTGAAGTCGATGAAGATCCGTTCACCCCGCTCTTCCTTCCACCACGCGGTTGTGGCGCGATCGGCACTACGACGCTCGACTTCACGAGCAAGGGCGATACCCGCGTGACGGACCTCGACAAAATCCCAGCGCGCCTCGAGCGGGATGTAGACGTGAAGGCCTCGGCCACCGGACGTCTTGGGAAATCCTTCCAATCCCAACTCAGCGAGCAGAGGGCGAAGGACCTCGTCCGCGATGGCAACGGCCTCGTCGAACCCGGTCCCCGGTTGCGGATCGAGATCGATGCGCAGTTCGTCCGGGTGGTCGGTGTCCGGGCACCGCACGGCCCAGGGATGAAACGTGACAGTCCCGAGATTGGCGGCCCACACGATGTTCGCAGCACTTCGCACTCGAAGGACGTCGGCCTTGCGACCCGACGGGAACGTGACCTCGCAGGATTCGACGTGCTCGGGCCGTTTTGCCGGCAGCCGCTTCTGGTAAACCTCTTCGCCCTCGATGCCGTCGGGGAATCGCTGAAGATGCGTGGGCCGATCTTGGAGCGCCCGCAACGCTGCACCCTGCAGCGCCACCGTTCGGTAGTACTCGACAAGATGCCGTTTGGTTCCGCCGTCCTCACCCAACTGCGGATAGTAGATCTTGTCCGGGCTCGACAATCGGACCGCGATCCCGTCGACGTCCAGTTCAGCTGCCGGGCTCGCCATCACTTACCGCCTGCAAGAACATCCGCGAAGTCGTATCGCACCGGAACCTCCAACTGATCGAATGTGCATTCGTCGGGCACCCTGTCCGGACGCCAGCGCAGGAATCGTGCAGCGTGCCGAAAGCGTTCCCCTTCCATCTGGTCGTACGCCACTTCGAGCACCCTCTCAGGACGAAGCGGAATCCAGGAGCGGTCTGCGGCCGATCTCCACCGGCTGGCCTCTCCCTCGGCTACAACGTCGTCCCCGAGGCGCAAAGGTTCGAGTTCGGCCAACAACTCGATCCGCCGCGCCGCGGTGAAAGCAGAAGCGCCACCGACCATCTTCAATTCGGAACCGTCGTACAGACCAAGAAGCATCGACCCGATACCTGGCTGACTCTTGTGGGGACGGTAGCCCAGCAGTACGACATCCGCGGTCCTGGCGTGTTTCACCTTGATCATCTCGCGCTTGTTCGGCAGGTACGGTCCCGCCAGCTTCTTGGCGACAACCCCGTCGAGACCCGCGCCTTCGAAGGTTTCGAACCAGGCCATTGCTTCGGCGCTGTCGGCCGTCGCTGCCGTGAGGTGGCAACTCGGCCCGCCACCGACGCAATCGAGGAGCAACGCACGTCGAACCCCGAAGTCCTCGATCGAGACGTCGCGATCCCCGAGCGCCAGTAAATCGAACCCGACAAATTGCGCGGGCGTCTGTTCCGACAACAATGCGACGCGGCTCGCGGCGGGGTGAATCCGCTCGGAGAGCGCTTCCCAACTCAGGCGCGTCACACCGTCGATCTCACGGGGAACCACCAGTTCTCCGTCCACCACACATTTTTCGGGCAATTCAGACTTGACGGCTTCCACCGCTTCGGGAAAGTACCGCGCCAGGTCCTTTCCTCCTCGCGATCCGAGCACCACTTCGTCACCGTCACGAAAGATGATTGCTCGAAATCCGTCCCATTTCGGCTCGTACGACCACGTCGGGTCACCGGACTCGGGCTGAGGCGGCACAGTGGCCGCAGCCTTCGCGAGCATCGGGGCAAGCGGCGGCATCAGGGGTAGCTCCACCTACCCATACTGACAGTCCGGTTGGCAATTCGACTACCGATGTATTGGAATAGGTCCCGAACAATCCACGAACCAACAGAATTATCCAAGAATCAACAAAGGGGTCCTTATGTCCGGAATCGTCCGGCGACTTTGCACTGCGGTGATCGCAACTTCTGCAATCGCCGCCTTCACCGTCGGTTGCGGTTCCGACATCGAGCCGAAAGCCATTGCGGAATCATCTTCCTCGGTTGCCGATTCGACCACTACCTCCGCGGCCCCGACCACCTCGAAGATCACCGGCCAGGAGGGCTCGGACGACGGCGGCGACGTCGACATCGACGTGTCGATCGGTGATTGCGTCAAGCTCGGAGGCACCACGACGGCCGCAGAAATCGACAACGCGGACTGCGGTAGCAAGGATTCCAACTACAAGGTGGTCGCCAAGGTTCCCACCTCTGATCTGTGTGCCTCCGATGTCGACTCGTACTACTACGAGACCCTCGCGGGTGACGAGCAGGGCGCTGTCTGTCTCGACGTCGACTGGGTAGTCGGCGGATGCATGGACCTCGGCAGCGGAATGGACGAGCCCGCCCGCATCGAATGCTCGGATACCAGCGGCACCAATGTAGTCGAGGTCGTCGAAATCCTGCAGAACTCCACGTCGATCGACGAATGCGGTTCGGGGGCAGACTCGGGATTCGAGCACCCGGAACGTAAGTTCACGGTCTGCGTCGCAACGCTCTGATTCGAGCGCCCTCCCGAAAAACACCTGTGCGCCTTGCCAACCGATCTCGGTTGGCAAGGCGCACAGCGCTTTCTACAGCCGGCACTTTCTACAGCCAGCCCCGACGCTTGAAGATCGTGTAGAGACTTCCACAGGTCAGGAACATCATCGAGAGCGCAAACGGATAGCCCAAGTGCCAGTGCAGTTCCGGCATGTCGTCGAAGTTCATCCCGTATACGGTTCCGATGAGCGTCGGCGCGAAGAGAATTGCCGCCCACGCCGAGACCTTCTTGATCTCCTCGTTCTGCGCGTAGCTCGCCTGCGTCAGATTGCGCATCTCCTCGTTCTGGTTCTGCGACACCAGAGTTGCGTTCACCGTGAGGATGTTTCCGAGCAACTGACGAAAGCCGTCGGCCCGCTCCACCACAGTCGTCGCATGGTCGGTGACGTCGCGCAGGTATCGCTGGAGTTCCTCGTCCGTGTGGTACTTGTCGAACCCTGCCGACAACCCACGCAGCATTCCCAGCAGCGGACGCGTCGCCCGCTGGAATTCGATCACCTCACGGGTCAGTTCGTAGATGCGACGCGAAACTCCGGGATCGCCACTGAATACTTCGGTTTCGATCTCGTCGATGTCGTTCTGCAGTCCGGCCACCACCGGGGCGTACCCGTCGACGACTGCGTCGAGAATGGCATAGAGAACGGCCTCGGTACCCAACCGCAACAGGTCAGGATCGTTCTCCATGCGAGTCCGCACCGCCGACAGATCCGGCGATTCACTGTGACGGACGGTCAGAATGAAGTTCGGACCACAGAAGATGTGCAACTCGCCGAATTCGACCCGCTCGGTCTCGTCGCGGTACCGCGCAGCACGCAGCACCACGAACAGTGTCTTGCCGTAGCGCTCGAGCTTGGGGCGCTGGTGCGCGACGATCGCATCCTCGACCGCCAGTTCGTGGAGGTCGAAATGTTGTGCAGCGGCATACAACTGGGCGTCGTCGGGCCGGTACATGCCGATCCACGCCATCGACTGCGAATCCGGAAGGCATGACAGTGCTTCCGCCAGCGTGGACGGTGACGCTATCCGCTCGCCGTCGCGGTACACGCCGCTGTTGACGACGGTCGATTCGACGGGCGCCACCGCCTCGGGCGGGGCCGCCTTGACGACGGTGCGTGCGGCACGCGAGTGTCCGGGATGTGAGTCACCGAGCCCCGCGGAACGACGCGGCAGTACCGAACGTGAACGACGAAATTCGCGCATGCTGAACAGCTTTCGAGGGAAGAGTGAACGACGACGCTTGCTTCACAGCAAAGCCGAAGCCGATGAACACACGATGAAGCTGCAGCAAAATACCGGATCAACCCGGGCGGCTACAGCTTCAGTTGGTACTCGGAGGTTGGCCACGCATTACAGCCACACCTCCTCTTCCCTGAATTCCTACGCAAGTCCGCGCACGACGCCAACATGCTACCCCGACTGTCAGAGCACGACAAACCGAACGACAAGCCGCAGGACAGCACGAACCGGTCGGAGAAAACCCGCTCGACGAATGCAGCTTTCAGTCAGTTCGCAGCGCGCAATCCGCCGATCAACAGTTCGACGATCTGGTCCGCCAACGACTCCGTCTCCGCCAACGTCTGCCCTTCACGCCTTCGGTACCAGAGGTCGATGCCGTTGAGACTGCTGAGGAGGACTTTTGCCGCCATTCGAGGTGAGCCCGCACGAATGGAACCATCCGCGACACCTTCGGTCATCACGTCGACGAACAGATTCTCGTAGTCGAGTCGCAGCGAATTCAGTTCCACGAGGACTTGCTGTTGCCTCGGCTTGAGCGCGGAGTTCATCTGACCGCGGACACCTTGGTGGATCGTGTGGTGGTACCCGAGATGTGTCATGAGATTGACCAGGTGGGCGTGCGACATCGCTTCGAGACGCGCGAGGCCGCTTTCTGCCCCGCCCATCCGAGACTCGACCTCAGCGCGGAGCAGGCTCATCCCGCGCTCGTAGATTGCCAGGTAGATGTCGAACTTCGAACGAAAGTGGTAGTAGACAAGACCTTTGGTGGCGCCGATTCGATCGGCCAGTAAATCTACAGTCGTGGCCGCGTAACCGTCTTCGGCAAAGGCGTCGGCGGCGCTGGTGATGATCGCGGATCGCACGTCCGGAAGATCACTACTCATTCGACTTCCACTCCCATTCACACTGCCTGCCGGCCCTTGACTGTTTCCACGCCATCGCATAGTAATACTCAGTAGTATCCCAGATCAGAGAGGTTTTCCAATGTCGTTGGATTTTTCCGGCAAGGTAGCGATCATCACGGGCGCAGGCGGCGGACTCGGCCGTTCACACGCATTGGCCCTCGCCGCACGCGGCGCACGCGTCGTCGTCAACGACATGGGTGGCTCGGTCAACGGCAGTGGCGGCGCTGATACCGCAGCAGCCAAAGTAGTGGCGGAAATCGTCGAGCTGGGCGGCGAGGCCATCGCGGACCACTGCGACATCACCGACGTCGACGCCGTTGCCGCCATGGTCGCGACGGCCGTGGACAAGTGGGGCCGCGTGGACATCCTGATCAACAACGCCGGAATCCTGCGCGACAAGTCGTTCATCAAGGCCGAGCTCGACGACTTCCGCAAAGTCATCGACGTGCATCTGATGGGTTCCGTCATCTGTTCCAAGGCAGTCTGGCCGCACATGGTCGAACAGAACTACGGACGCATCCTCATGACTACGTCGGCATCGGGAATTTACGGCAACTTCGGCCAGGCGAACTACGGCGCCGCGAAGTCCGGCGTCGTCGGCCTGATGAACGTTCTCGCCATTGAGGGCGAACGCAAGGGCATCCGCGTCAACTCGCTGGCCCCGACCGCCGCGACCCGCATGACCGAAGACCTCCTCGACGAGAAGACTCTCGCTCTGCTTGCACCCGAATCGATTTCACCCGGCGCACTGTTCATGGTCTCCGATGACGCACCGACGAAGACCATCCTCAGCGCCGGCGCCGGCGTCTTCGCGATCGCTCGCATGGAAGAGTCGCAGGGCGTCTACATCCCCGAAGGCGCACTCTCCCCCGAGGTCGTCGCCGAACGGTGGTCCGAGATCAGTGACATGACCGATTCCGTCCAGGTGCCCGCGGCGTTCGATCAGACCCGCCGGTTCGTCGAGAAGGCCGTGGCGGAGCAGCCCAGCAATTGAGCAGGGCAACCAGACAACTGATCGACCCCGCTCCCCCTAAGGTGTGGTGGTGACCACACCTACGGGAGTATCGATCGTCGACATCGTCGACAGACTGGGAATGACGTTCCTCAGCGGTGGCGACACCGTCGACGGCGCCCGCACTGTCAGCCGCGTGACCCTGCACGAAGGGTCCGAAGCTACCCAGGACAGTGCGGGCGCCGTCGTACTCGGCGCAGGTCTCGCCGGTTCGGCCGATATCGCAACGGCGGTAAGAGAATACGGCTCGGCAGGTGCGGTAGCGCTGATCGTCAAAGAGCCCCTGGACTTCGACGGCCTCGTCGAGAAGGCGGTGGCCGACACCGACGTCGCACTCCTCGGAATGGTCAAGGATGCAAGCTGGCTGCAAAGCGCGTCGTTGATCAACGAGATCCTCGAATCCGGCAACAACGGGGACCGCACGTCGGCCGCCGACGCCGACCTGTTCGATCTTGCCAACTCGATCGCTCAGGTATTGAACGGCCCGGTCACCATCGAGAATCAGTCGAGCCGGATCCTCGCGTTCTCGGCGGATCAAGCCTTCGGCGACGAGGCACGTAAGCAGAGTGTCCTCGGACATCAAGTGCCGCAGCACTATTCCGATCGGCTCAGGTCAATGGGGTATTTCAACAAGATCTACGGCTCTACCCTGCCGGTATTTCTACCGGGTATCGGGCCGGGCATCAGGCCCCGCGTCGGCATGCGAATACATGCGGCATCGCAGATCCTCGGTTCGATCTGGGTGATCTTGGACGAGGAGCCGAACGAATTGCAGGTCAAAACGCTCGTCGAGGCGGCGGGCGTGGCCGCGATGAGTTTGCTTCGCGCCAAGCTGGCCGCGGATTCGGCACGACGGCTGAGGTTGGGCGAGGTGATCACGTTACTGAGTGGCGGCACTTCAGCCAAGGAAGCGGCCGAGCGACTGGGCTACGGCCGCTCGAAGGCAAACGTACTTGCGGCCGGCTTCCGTAGCGGCGCCGGTGCATCGTTGGAGGCCGAAGCCGATGTCGATCAACTGGCCCTGACACTCAATACCTATCTCGACCAAGTATTTCCGCTGTCGGTGGCGGCAGCGATCGGCGGCACCGTCTACGCCGTCATCCCACACACCCGGCACCAGACCGACGACGACTACGTGCGTCGGATCGCGTCGGAGTTTGCAGACCGTTCCCGTTCGGAAAAGTCGGTGGTCATCGGAATCGGTGCGACAGTGGCCGACGTGATGACGCTGGAGAAGTCACGCGACGAAGCCGACCGAGCGCTTCGCGTTCTGAGGTCGACGTGGAATTCCTCGGGCCGGACCGTCGCGCGCGCCGACGACGTGCAGATCAATTCCCTACTTCTGCGCCTCTCCGACTCCCTGGCGGACGAGAACGAGACCGCATCGGGTCCGCTCGCGGTACTGCGTGAGTACGACCGCAGTCACGACATCAACCTTGTCGACACTCTCCGCGCCTGGCTCGACACGTTCGGCGACATTCCGGCTGCTGCGTCCTTGGTTCACATCCACGTCAACACGTTCCGGTACCGCCTCAAGAAGCTTGCCGGGATTGCCGGCATCGATCTCGATGATCCGGAAACTCGATTCAGCCTGATGCTCCAGCTTCGTCTCTTCCATCCGACAATGTTGTAGCGATCTACCAAGTCTCACGAAACATTCGTAAATCCGGACGATGTTCTCGTTCTTTTGTTGGGTGAAGATTCAAGCAATCGTCTTTTGCTCCTGACCCGACAGACCTCGCGTCACTCGGGCGGGACCACACCTTCCGGAGGCACCATGAAACAACGGTCCTACGCACTACTGGCCGCGGCAACGGGCACCGTTCTTGCCCTGACCGCATGCTCGTCGGGTGGCTCATCAGGTTCTGGTGGGAGTGAGCCTCTCACCGACGGCACCTTCAAGTTTGCACTCGTGGCCGACCCCGGGGCACTGAATCCGCTGATGACTGCCGCTTCACCGGCACACGCACTGGCACGTCTGAGCTACGACTATCTACTCAACCCAGATCCCGATACCGGCGTCACCAAGCCGTGGCTCGCCGAAAAATGGGAAGAGACAACTACTTCCGCGTCGTTCACCATTCGCGACGGCGTCACCTGTACCGACGGATCCGCCCTGACTGCTCAGACTGTCGCAGACACCGTCAACTTCATCACGAACGCCGCAAACAAATCCGCTCTCCGCGGGGTGTACGCACCGGCAACTGCAACTGCCAACGCCGACCTCGCAACACGGACAGTGACGGTTACGACTCCGGAGCCCTCTCCCTTCCTGCTCCTCAATCTGGCGCGGATTCCGATCATGTGCGAGGCAGGGTTGAAGGATCCGACGGCGGCAAACAAGACGACCTTCGGATCGGGCATGTTCCAGATGACCGAGGCAGTCGCCAACGATCATTACTCCTACGTTCGGCGCGACGGATACAACTGGGGACCTGACGACACCACCTCCGACACTGCCGGTGTACCCAAGAATGTCGTCGCATCCATCATCACGAACAACAGCACAGCGGCCAACCAGGTGTTGTCCGGTGATCTGAATGCCGCTGCCGTCTCCGGCCCCGATCAGGACCGCATGAACGCCGCGAACTTGGATACCGTCAAGCAGCCTGCTCCAGCGGGCGAGATGTTCTTCAACCACAGTCCCGGCAATCCGACGAGCGATCCTGCCGTACGCAAGGCGCTGGTCCAGGCTCTCAATCTCGACGACCTCGCCGAGATCTTCACCGCCGGCCGCGGAACCCGATCGACCACAATGGTGTCCATCGAACCGCGGGCCTGCATCTACGACTCTGTCGCCGGAAACCTACCGGACTTCGATACCAGTGCGGCCGCAGCAACTCTCGAGTCTGCGGGCTGGAAGGTCGGCGCGGACGGTAAACGCAGCAAGGACGGCACACCGCTCCGAATTCGGATGGTCTACGAGACGTTCGGCGACGCGACCGATGCTGCCGCCGACGTCGCAGTCAACGCGTGGAACGACCTGGGCGCCACCGTTGAACTCACCAGTGGAGACTCGAACAAGATTCTCGATGTCGCACTCAGCGGCAAGGACAACACGGCGTGGGATGTCGCGTGGGAGCCGATCAACGTCGCGCTGCCCAGCATGCTGGTCCCCTTCCTCTCCGGTCCGGTGCCCGCTGCGGGAATGAACTTTGCGTCGATCTCCAACCCGGCCTACGACGCAGCCGTCACCAAGGCTTCCGGGCTGACGGGCGAGGACGCTTGTGCCGCTTGGGCAGACGCTGAGTCCGAGATCATCAAAGCAAACTCGGCGGTACCTTTTGCCGACAAGATCACGACTCTCTACTTCAACAATGCGGGTCTGGCATTCGGCCGTAATTTCACCGGTTCGGCCCTGCGCCTGTACCAGTAGCGCTTCGACGTCCTGCCCGTTCGACAACTGTGCACAGACGCTCGGAGTCGACCGGGCAGGGCGACCGTAACTCACTACGAAGAGTCTCCGAACTTTCGTGAATCGCCACGATACGACTGAGGGGTCGCCACGTTAGTGTCGTCCAATCGTCATTCGTTCCTTGCCCGCCGCATCTGTTTTCGCCTTGGGTCAAGGATTCCGCCACCGGAGGCTCCATGAAGAAACGTACTTGTGTCGTGCTGGCAGTCGCCGGCTGCGCGACCCTTCTTTTATCTGCTTGTTCGTCAGGAGGGTCACCCGGCGGCAACAACGGCCGACCCGTCACGGACGGAACATTCCGGCTGGCACTGTTCGGTGACCCAGGAGCGCTGAATCCATTGATGACCACGTCCACTTACGCCCACAGTCTTGCGCGTCTCAGCTACGACTATCTGATTCACGTCGATCCGGAAACCGGGGACCCCGGGCCCTGGCTGGCCGAAAAGTGGTCAGAGACAACCACTTCAGCCGGATTCACCATTCGTGACGGTGTCACGTGCTCCGACGGATCTGCGCTGACCGCCCGCACCGTCGCAGACAGCATCAACTTCGTCACCGACGAGACCAAGGGGTCTGCTCTCCGTGGGGTCTACGTGCCGGCAACTGCAACTGCCACTGCTGATCTCGCGGCCCGGACGGTGACGGTCACTACCCCGGAACCGTCCCCGTTTCTGCTTCTCAACCTGGCACGCCTGCCGATCATGTGCGAGGCGGGATTGACAGATGCGGCAGCGGCGAACAAGACCACCATCGGGTCCGGCATGTTCCAGATGACCGAGTCCGTCGCAAACGATCACTACACCTTCGCCCGGCGCGACGGCTACGACTGGGGACCCGACGATACGACCTCTACTACGCCCGGTCTACCGGAAACCGTCGTCGCGTCGATCGTCCCGAACATGAGCACCGCTGCAAACCAACTTCTGGCAGGCGATCTGAACGCTGCACAGGTGTCCGGCGCGGATCAGGACCGATTGAACTCTGCGCCGCTGGATACGATCAAGCAACCCTTCCCGTCCGGCGACATGTTCTTCAACCATATGCCGGGTAATCCGACAAGCGATCCGGCGGTGCGGAAGGCTCTCGTCCAATCGCTGAATCTCGACGACCTCGCCGAGATCTACACCTCAGGACGTGGCACACGTTCGAGCACGATGGTCTCCGTCGAACCACGCGCGTGCGTCTACGACTCGGTCGCCGGCAACGTACCCGACTTCGATCCGACAGCAGCGGCAGCAACTCTCGACACGGCGGGCTGGAAGATCGGAGCCGGCGGCAAGCGGAGCAAGGACGGCGCGCCGCTGCGAATCCGACTGCTCTACGAGGCACTCGGTGACTCGTCCGACGCCGCGGCAGATCTTGCACTCACAGCATGGTCGAACCTGGGCGCAACCGTCGAACTGATCAGCGGCGATGCCAACAAGATTCTCGACGTCGCACTGAGCGGCAAGGACAACTCCGCATGGGACGTGGCGTGGGAAACAATCAACGTTGCAGTGCCGAGCATGCTCGTGCCCTTCTTCTCCGGCCCCGTTCCGGCCGACGGACTGAACTTCGCGTCCATCTCCAATTCAAACTACGACGCAGCGGTAGCCAAGGCGTCAGCGGTCACCGGCGATTCCGCGTGCTCCGCATGGGCGGAGGCCGAGTCGGAAATCGTCAAAGCCAATTCCGCGATTCCGTTCGCCGACCAGATCACCACGCAGTATTTCTCCAATTCGGGGCTCGCCTTCGGACGCAACTACGTCGGCTCCGCTCTTCGGCTGTACCAGTAGACCGCCGGTAGCGACCGGGGAAATCGTCGTGTTTCGCCGGTCGCTGTCGGTATACGGACAGGTATTCACTGATCCTGACGGTTTTCGTGGGAGCGGACGAAAATCGACCCGATTTTCGTGAGGATCGACAGAGATGCGCGTCACGTCATGCGCCAAGATTTAGCAGTCAACACTCAACCGCGCCCTCACGTTTTTCGCTCGGGCCCCTGCTCCATCACGGAGGCACCATGAAACACCGCTTCTATCCAACACTTGCGGCAGCCGCAGGGCTCACGCTTGTGTTGTCTGCTTGTGGCTCGGGAGGCACGTCCTCGGGCGCCAGTGGCGGTGAACCGGCCACCGACGGGACCTTCCGTTTCGCCCTGCAGGCCGATCCGGGTGCACTCAACCCGATCATGTCGGCCGCCTCGGCGACCGCCGAGTTGTCGCGTTTGGCGTACGACTACCTGATCTACCAGGATCCCGATACCAGTGAAGTCGGACCGTGGTTGGCGGAGAAGTGGGAGGAGACCCCGACCTCGGCGTCCTTCACCATCCGTGACGGGGTGACCTGTACCGACGGATCGACGCTGACACCGCAGACCGTCGCGGACAACATCAACTTCGTGGCCAACCCGGACAACGGTTCACAGTTGCGCGGGTCCTCCGTGCCGACCGGCGCCACTGCGACTGCCGATCCGGCAACGCGCACTGTCACGGTGACCACTCCGGCGCCGAGCCCGTTCCTTCTTCTCAACGTCGGTCGCCTGCCGATCCTGTGCGAGGCCGGATTGAAAGATCCGACAGCGTCGAACAAGAAGTCGCTCGGCACCGGCATGTTCGAAGTCACCGAAGTTGCCGCCAACGACCACTACACGTTCCAGCGTCGCGAGGGCTACAACTGGGGCCCCGACGGCACGACCTCCGACACCCCGGGCGTCCCCAAGACGGTCGTCGCCGCCATGTCGCCGAACGTGAGCACCGCCGCAAATCAGCTGCTCTCGGGTGAACTCAACGCAGCTCCGATCGCCGGTCCGGACAAGGACCGCGTCGCGGCAGCCAATCTGGACTCCGTCGGTCGGCCTCTGCCGGCAGGCCAGATGTACTTCAACCAGATCGCGAGTAATCCCACCAGCGATCCCGCAGTGCGCAAGGCCCTGATCCAAGCGGTCGATCTCGACGACCTCACTCAGGTCATCACCGCCGGACACGGGGTCCGGGCAACCAGCCTCGTCGCCGTCGAACCGCGCGCCTGCGTTTACGACTCTGTCGCAGGCAACATTCCGGACTTCGACCTCACTGCCGCCAAGGCAACACTGGACGGCGCTGGTTGGACCGCCGGCGCTGACGGCAAGCGAAGCAAGGATGGCAAGCCGCTCAATCTCCGCCTCGTGTACGACGGCACCGACGATCCGCGCAACGCGGCGGCCGAACTTGCTCAGTCGGCGTGGTCCGAACTCGGCGCAAACGTCGAGGTGACCGGGGGCGACTCGAACAAGATCATCGACGTCATTCTGAGCGGCAAGGACAACTCTGCCTGGGACATCGCCTGGGTCCAGGTCAACTCCTCGCTGCCCAGCACCTTCACTGCGTACTTTGCCGGGCCGGTTCCCGCAGCAGGCAAGAACTTCGGATCGGTCAGCAACCCCGCCTACGAAGCAGCAGCCACCAAGGCTTCCGGTCTGACCGGTAGCGACGCTTGTGACGCCTGGGCCGACGCCGAGTCGGAGCTCACCAAGACGATCGCGGCCGTGCCCTTCGCAGACTCCGTCATGAACGTGTACTTCAACAAGGCCGGACTCTCATTCGGCAAGTCGCTCAACGGTTCTGCGCTGCGTCTCTACCAGTAGGCCGTCCGCCCACTCTGAAATATCTTCCCGCCCCAGCATCCCGCCCTCCGGAAAGACAGCCCATGAGTCAAACTATTGAAGCCGCGAAACCAGAAGCGGCGCCTCAGGCTCGAGCAAAGTGGCTCGAGTCCGACAGCTGGCCCGCATATCTTCTGCGTCGTTTCGGCACCTTCGTGATTTCACTCTGGGCGCTGGTGACTGCGGCGTTCCTGATGCTCCAACTGATTCCGGGAGACCCGGTTCGGTTGGCTCTGGGAATGAACGCACCGGTCGAACTGGTCGAGACAACGAGGTCTCAGCTCGGTTACGACCTTCCCTTGTGGCAGCAGTACTTCCGATTCGTCGGCGGGTTGCTGAGCGGGAATCCCGGTGACTCGATCACCTTGAGGACTCCGGTCTTCGAGGTGATCGCGTCCCGCCTACCGGCAACACTCGAACTGGCTGTACTCACAGTCGTCACGGTGCTGCTAGTGGGCATTCCGATCGGCCTCATCTTCGCTGCACTGACCCGCAACGGTCGACGACGCGGAGTCGAGATCGGTTACACCGCAACGTCGGGCACCATCGCCGTGATCCCCGAGTTCATGTTCGGTACGGCGCTGGTCTACCTCTTTGCCGTCACGTTCCCTGTTCTGCCCGTCGCCGGCCGAGGTGGACCGGAAAGCTACATCCTCCCGGTCGCGGCCATGTCGATCGGTGCCATCGCCTCGATGTCACGCATCGTCCGTGCAGAGGCGCTCGGCGTGTTGGACATGGACTACATCCGTACGGCGCGCGCCAAGCGAATGCCCGTGGCACGAATCTACTTCCGTCATGCAATGCCCAACCTCATGACGTCGACGCTGACGCTCGCCGGACTCCTCCTGGGTGGTCTGATTGCCGGCACCGTGCTCATCGAGAGCATCTTCGCCTGGCCCGGCATGGGCATGGCGCTGGTCAAGTCCATCACCGAGAAGGACTACCCGCTCGCCCAGACACTGGTCGTGATCTACGGCGCCATCGTCCTTCTCATCAATTTCATCGTCGACGTGGTGCTCGCTCTCATCGACCCACGATCCACAATTCGGGAGAACTGAGTTGAGCACCTCACCTACGGCCCCCACTGCGGCCCCCAAGACGCCCCCGCGACGACACTGGATCGTCGGAACGTTCCGCACCCCATTGGGAATCCTGGCCCTCACCTTCCTGACCGCTCTGATCGCCCTCGTCATCTTCGGACCGATGATCTGGGGTGACGCCGCTGTCGCAGCCAACCCGAAGGCACTCTCTCAGGGACCGAGTTCCGAGCACATCTTCGGCACCGACGCCGGCGGGCGTGACGTCTTCGCCCGCACGATGACCGCCGCGAGACTGTCGGTGCTCATGGCTCTCGGAGCCGTCGCACTCGGTGTCACAATTGGCCTGATACTCGGTACGCTCCCGACGCTCGCTCCCCGCTGGGTCGGACGAATGGTCGTGGCATTCCTCAACTTCGCCATCGCATTCCCCGGACTGCTCCTCGCGATCTTCCTGTTGGTCGTTCTCGGACAGGGTGCTGGCAGCGCGGTGATCGCCATCGGTCTCGCCCTGGCCTCGCCGTTCGCGAGGTTGACGTACGCACTGGCTTCGTCGGTCAACGGACGCGACTTCATCGACGCAGCACGCATCCTCGGGGTTACCAAGCCGGGGCTGCTGTTCCGCCACATTCTCCCCAATATCCGTGAACCACTCATCGTCAATGCCAGCATCGCTGTCGGCAGCGGCCTCGTGGTCTTCGCCGGACTCTCGTTCCTCGGCTTGGGCATTCAGCCGCCTGCATTCGACTGGGGCCGGATGCTCAACGAAGGTCTGTCGAAGATCTTCGTCAACCCGGCCACCGCACTCGCCCCCGGCATCGCCGTCGTGCTCGCCGGCTTGACCTTCACGCTGCTCGGCGAGGCCATTGCTCGCGGCGCGGGAGTTCGCAGCCCGATCAGCAGTCGCCTGCCGAAGTGGAAGCCGATCAACCGGAAAACTGCCCAGGCCGATTCGGCGCCCACCGACGAAGACGCGGTACTGACCGTCCGCAACATGTCCGTCGCAGTCCCCGCGGGTGACGACTGGCGTCGCCCCGTCGACAACATCAGTTTTACAGTTCACCGCGGCGAAACCGTGGGCATCGTCGGTGAATCCGGGTCCGGAAAGTCACTGAGTTGCATGGCAATCGCGCAGCTGACCGACCACCCCACCGTGGTCGACGCCGGGCTCATCGAGTTCGACGGCACCGTGCTGATGAAGGACGGCAAGCGGCCGGACGACGCGGCTTCGCGCAAGGTTGCCCGCCAACTCGGCACACGTATGGCGATGGTGTTCCAGGATCCGATGTCGTCCATGAATCCGTCTCTCAAGGTCGGATACCAGGTCGCCGAGATCGGTTGGCTCCACGAAGGTATGAGCAAGGCCGACGCGAAGAAGGCGGCAGTCGAGCGACTGAACGCCGTCAAGATCCCCGACGCGCCCAGGCGTGCGAAGCAGTACCCCCACGAGTTCTCCGGCGGTATGCGTCAGCGCGCGATGATCGCCATGGGTCTGATGGGTAAGCCCGCTCTGATCATCGCGGACGAACCCACCACTGCGCTCGACGTGACCGTTCAGCGTGAGGTCCTCGGGCTGCTCCACGAGGTTCGCGAAGAAACCGGCGCCGCAATCCTTCTCATCTCGCACGACATGGCCGTCATCACCGGCATGTGCACCCGTGTCCTCGTCATGTTTGCCGGCGAAATCGTCGAAGACATCGCAGTCGACGATCTGATTGCCGGCCGTGCAAAGCATCCGTACACCCGCGCGCTGATCGCCGCGGTCCCCACCATGAGCACCGATCGCGACAAGCCGCTTGCCACCGTCGACGAAGCCTGGCAGGTGGAGAGCCTCGACGCCGAGGAGAGCACCGCCGACATCGAGTTGGAAGAACTGTTGGCTGTTGCAGAGGAGATCCGATGAGCAGACTCGAATTCCGTGACGTCAACGTCCACCTCGGTAGCGGTTCGAAAAAATTCCACGCCGTCAAGAACATCAATCTCGACATCCCCTCCGGATCGGTGGTCGGTCTCGTCGGTGAATCGGGTTCCGGAAAGTCGACACTGGCGCGAGCAACTGTCGGCCTGGCCGAGCCCAGTTCCGGCCAGATCCTTCTCGACGGTGTGGACGTCGCTCACGCCCGCGGCGCGACGGCTCGTCTGCGCCACCGGATCCAGATGGTCTTCCAAGATCCGTACTCGTGCCTCGACCCGCGAATGACCATCGGCCAGTCACTCGCCGAGGCGCTGCGGTCCACCGAGCGTCGTGACAAAGCTCGGCGCAGCCGCGGCGACCGCGCTGCCGAGGTCGCTCGACTCCTCACCACCGTCCAACTGCCGGTGGAGAAGGCGCACGAATACCCATCGTCGTTGTCGGGTGGTCAGCGCCAACGCGTTGCCCTCGCGCGGGCTTTGGCAGCCGCACCGGCAGTTCTGCTTGCCGACGAAATCACCTCCGCTCTGGACGTGTCCGTGCAGGGCGCGGTTCTGAATCTGTTGGTGGATCTGCAGAAGCAGCTTGGTCTGACGGTTCTGTTCGTCAGTCACAACCTGGCGGTGATCCGCTACGTCTGTGACCACGTCGCAGTCATGCTCGGCGGCGAGATCGTCGAGCACGGGCCGGTTCTCGACGTGATCGATTCGCCCAAGGAGCCGTACACGGCAAAGCTGTTGTCCGCGATCCCGACATTCGGGGAGCCGATGTTCCAATGACAACGCCGACCACTCTCGACTCTCCCGCAGCCGTAGCCCGTGCCGAAGAACGTCGTTCGGCGAGAATCCAGGATTACGCGTCCGTGGTTACACCGACCAGCATCGCCGTATCGGCGTCGGGACGCATTGCATACGTACGTACCGAATCGAATCCGGCTGCGGATACCAACGAGCACTCGATCTGGTTGGCTTCCCCGCAACTACAGCTCACCGCGGGACCTGCCGACACCTCGCCGGCTTGGCATCCCGTTTCGACGCTGTTGGTCTTCGTTCGGCCGGATTCCTCGGGCACACCACAACTGTGGAAGGTCGACGCCACCGGGGGTCCGGCAACACAGCTGACCACCACGGCGCAGCTCCCGCTCGGCGCGGGGGCACCGGTGTTCTCTCCTGACGGCGCTCGGATCGCCTTCAGCGCCCCCGTCGACCGCACTGCCGCCGGATCGTCATGCCTCTTGGTGGCGAAGCACCTCAACTACAAGGTCGACGGATCCGGTGTCCGGGGCAGCGTTCGGGCGCACTTGTTCGAGTTCGATCTGGCCGCCGGCTCGCTTCGGCAGCTGACGGACGGCGATTGGGACGCTTCGCATCCCGCGTACAGTCCCGACGGCACCGAACTGGCTTTCACCGCGGCGATGGACGGCGACGCCGATCTGACGCGGGCGAGTTCCGCCTGGACCGTATCGCTAACTGATCTCGCCTCCACTCCGCGGATGTTGGGGCACGCACGCGGCATCGCAGGACCACTTGCATGGACACCTGCCGGCGACGCGGTCGTAGCCGTCGGTTGGCACACACCGATCATTCACAACAACGAACTTCTTGTCCTGCACCGCGACCAGCGAGTGGAAGACCGCAGCCTGACGTCCGGACTCGACCGAAACGTCATGCCGGGCGGAACCGGTTATCCCGGTGGCGCACCGAGTTTCACCGCCGACGGCGACATCGTCTTCTGCATCCGCAACCACGGCTCCACCGAACTGCACAAGGTCGATTTCGGATCAGGCTCCGTCTCACCACTTCTCACCGGCGAGCGGACAGTGGTCTCAGGCCTTGCCCTGACGTCCGGGCGAGCCGTCGTCGCGCTGGCAACGGCGACATCCTTCGGCGAGGTCGCCGTCATCGACCTCGAGACTCGTGCAGTCGAAACGGTCACCGAATTGAACACGGAACTGACAACTTCCGTCGCGTTTCCAGTCGCCTCCGAGCGTTGGTTCGACATCAGCGACGGCACCCGTGTTCAGGGTTGGATCCTGCGCGACCCGAACGTCACGGGCGCCGGTCCGCTGGTTCTGGACGTCCACGGCGGACCACACAATGCCTGGACCGGAACGCCCACCGTGATGCACGCATACCACGCGGAACTGGTCGCGCTGGGATTCACGGTCTTGATGATCAATCCGCGCGGAAGTGACGGCTACGGAAACGACTTCTTCGACGGTGTGCGGGACGGCTGGGGTGAGGCGGATCGTGCCGACCTGCTCGAACCGGTCGAAACCCTTGTCGCCGAGGGGATGGCCGATCCGAAGCAACTGGTACTCACGGGCTACAGCTACGGCGGATTCATGACGTGCGCCCTGACGTCCGTCACCGATCGGTTTGCCGTCGCAGTCGCCGGTGGTCTCGTTTGCGACATCGCGAACACAGCCGGCCCCTCGGACGAGGGCATCTTGCTGCAGACGGTCGAATTCGACCCGCAGTCATCTCGGGTACGGGAACTTTCGCCGCTGGGGCGAGTCTCCCAGGTGACGACACCGACGCTGATCCTTCACGGCGGCAGCGACGTCCGTTGCCCGGTCAACCAGGCCGAACAGTGGTTCGGTGGACTGCGTTTGGCCGGCACCCCGACCGAGTTGGTGGTTTTCCCGGACGCGTCACATGCCTTCGTGTTGACGGGTCGGCCGTCCCACCGACTGGAGTACAGCACTCGTCTCGTCGACTGGATCGAACGGCACCTCTCCCCCAAGCCCGCACTGACCACGGTCGATCCCGACTACTGGCAGTACCGACTCGACACCCTGAGTGCGAAGTACGGGGTGCCCGGCGCCTCACTGGGAATTCTGACCACAACCCGCAGCGGATTCTCCCGCACCGTGGTCACGTCCGGTGTCGTCAGTACCCGCACCGGCGTCGCGGCTACGCCCGACACGCTGTTCCAGATGGGTTCGATCAGCAAGGTCTGGACGGCCACCCTGATCATGCAGCTCGTCGAAGAAGGATTGCTGGATCTCGACTCACCTGTCCGGAACATCCTGCCGGACTTCGCAGTTGCCGACGCGGTAGCCACCGAAACGGTCACGACTCGCCACCTGTTGACTCACACCAGTGGCATCGACGGTGACGTTTTCATCGACGGCGGGCGCGGCGACGACTGCGTCGAGCGATACGTCGCATCACTGAAATCAACGGTGCAGCTCTTCGCCCCCGGCACCGATTGGTCGTACTGCAACACCGGCTTCGTGATCGCCGGACGAATCATCGAGGTTCTCCGAGGTAAGAGTTGGGACGCGGTTCTGCGCGAGCGGATCATCGAACCGCTCGGCCTGACCAAAACCACGACCCTGCCTGAGGAGACGGCACTGCACCGCGCTGCAGTCGGGCACGTCGGCGCTGCCGACGACCTCGAGCAGACACCACAATTCCTCATCCCTCGCTCGATGGGCCCCGCCGGTCTCATCAACAGCACCGCCGAGGACCTTCTTCTGTTCGCGCAGGATTCGATGCGCGAGGATCCGATTCTGCTTCAGCGGTCCACCCATCTGGCGATGCTCGAGGAGCGCCGCCAGATCGGTGACGTGTCGTCAGCGGACATCATGGGAACCACGTGGCTGCTGCATAATTGGGGCGGGGTACTGGCTCATGGCCACAATGGCGGAACTCTCGGCCAGCAGTCGTTCTTGCGAGTGGTGCCGTCGTGCGGTCTAGCCGTGGTCCTGATGGCCAACGGTGGAGCAATGGACGCTCTCTCCGGCGATCTTCTGGCTGAAGTAATCGGTTCCATAGGCGGCGTCAGTGTGACACCGGCATTCTCGCCTGGTGACCCCCACACCCGCGTCACGTCCTCACCTGAAGAACTCGATGCGCTGTGCGGCCTGTACCGCGATGCCGCAGCCGATTTCGTCTTGGAAAGGACCGGCGGTTCCCTGACCGCCCGCCGCACCGATCACATCGACCCTTCGGTCACCGCCGAAAGCGCAGAGTCCGTCTCTCTCAGCCTGATCGAAGTTCACCCTGGAGTATTCGCGACCCAACTACCTCAATCAGCGGGTTGGATCCGGATCACTTTCTCCGACAACGGGAGTACACAATTGCTACACGTCGGAAGCCGCGCGTATCCGCGAGTGAACAACCGATGACCATTCTCCGCGATCTGGCCGAGCGCCAACTTCCTCAGATCCTCGAGGACGCCATCGCGCTCATCGAAGTCGAGTCGCCGTCACACGATCTCGAAGCTGTTGCCCGCAGCGCGAAGTGGACGTCAGACCTTGTCCACGAACGACTCGGCGTGACACCGGAGTCGATAGTGACGGAAGGCCGTACCCATCTGGTGACCCGTTTCGGCAGCTCACCGACGCGGCTGATGCTGCTCGGTCATCATGACACCGTGTGGCCGATCGGCACCCTGACACGCCTGCCCGCAGCCGTCACCGACGGAGCGCTCCGAGGTCCGGGCGGACTCGACATGAAACTTGGTGTCGTTCAGGCAATCCACGCCCTCGCTATCGTCCGGGAGCTGCACGGCGACGATGCACTCGACGGAATCACACTCCTCGTGACCGGTGACGAAGAAATCGGTTCACCCACGTCGCGGTCCCTCATCGAGGAACTTGCGGCAGGCGCGGTACTGGTTCTCGAGGCCGGCGGTGACGGTGGCGAACTGAAGACTGTCCGCAAGGGAGTGTCGCTGTATCGGATCCATGTTGCCGGTCGCGCCGCCCACGCCGGGCTGGAGCCGGAAAAAGGCATCAACGCTGCAGTAGAACTGGCTCGTCTCGTGATCGCGATCAACGACTTGTCCTCGCCGGCACAGGCAACCACCGTCACCCCGACTGTCATTTCAGCCGGAACCACAACCAACACCGTTCCGGCAGAAGCCTTCGTCGACGTGGACGTGCGCGCAACCAGCGCCGCCGAGCAGGAGCGCGTCGATGCGAATATCCGAGCCCTGCAGGCAATCCACCCCGCAGCCGTAGTCACGGTCTCGGGTGGCGTCAACCGTCCCCCTCTCGAAGCGACGATGTCCGCACCGTTGCTGGCGTTGGCGGAACGCGTTGCGCTCGAGCATGATCTGACTCCTCCCGTCGGCCTCGCCGTCGGCGGAGCCTCGGACGGAAACTTCACTGCCGGCATCGGCATCCCCACCCTCGACGGCCTCGGTGGCGTCGGCGGCGGTGCACACGCCGAGACCGAGCATGCGCTCGTGTCCGCAATCGCTCCGAGAACGGCGTTGGTTGCGGGCCTTATTCGTTCGATCACGTCTGAAGGGGGCCCTCGTGTCGAAAAGCAAAGCGGTTGAGTTTCGAGAACTGGTCGATACCCGCGAAATAGCCGATCTATCCGCCGTTTTCGACGAGATCTGGGCTACCAGTCCCGGACCGGCTCATTTCGGCACTGCGATGTTGGTTGCGCTTCACCACGGTGGTCACTACGTGGTGGGAGCCTTTTCCGAAGGCGAAATGATCGGTGGTTGCGTCGGATTCTTCGTCGAGCCTCTCGGCGAGGTTCTGCACTCACACATCGCCGGAGTACTACCGGGACACGCAGGCAAGGGAATCGGCCGCGCCCTCAAGCATCATCAGCGAGACTGGTGCATCGAGCGCGGCGTCAGGACGATCCGGTGGACCTTCGATCCACTGGTCGCACGAAATGCCTATTTCAACATTCAGCGTCTCGGAGCCGAACCGGCCGAATACAACCCGGATTTCTACGGGTCGATGGCAGACGGAATCAACGCAGGCGACGCCAGCGATCGTATGCTCGTCAGTTGGGACCTCGACGTCGATGGGTCTCCGAGTTCTACTGTGGCCGTGAATGATACATTCAAGGTGCTTCAACCCACCGAAGACGGTACGCCTCGAATGCTCCCGATCCCACCCGACTGCGTCGATATCGCAGTCGGAATACCCAGAGACATCGAGCATCTGAGAACAGTCGACCGCGCCTCTGCCTTTGCCTGGCGACACGCGCTTCGCGAGTACCTCGAACCACTGATCGCCTCGAAGGAATGGCAATCGACCGGCTTCGACCCCAGCGGCTATTACATGTTCACGAAAATCTGCGAGACAACCGGAGAAGAGCAAGTCCATGCACATTGAGTCCGTCGAATTGCGCGAACTGCGCATCCCTCTCGTCTCCCCCTTCACCACGTCATTCAGCACCCAGCTCGAGCGCAACACCCTCGTCCTGAAAGTGAGCGGCACCACCGACGGCCCCAACGGTCCGGTGGAGACCGTCGGCTGGGGCGAGTGCGGCTCGCTCAGCGATCCGTACTACAACTCCGAATACACCGCTGGTGCGCGGGCGATGCTTCGCGAGTATCTCGTTCCGACGCTGCGTAAGTCGCAGTCGGATCAGCCGCTCTCGGCCGAGACGGTCGGCAGCGTACTTCACCACGTCGTGGGTCACCAGATGTCGAAGTCGGCTATCGAAATGGCAATCCTCGATGCTGAATTGCGCGCTCGTGGACAGTCTTTCGCTCGGTACCTCGGTGCCACTCGCACTCGGGTGCCCTCGGGAGTGTCCGTCGGCATCCAGGACAGCATTCCGCAGCTACTCGAAACCGTCGGTAATTATCTGTCGCAGGGTTACGTGCGAATCAAACTGAAGATCAAGCCGGGCTGGGACATCGCTCCCGTGGCTGCGGTGCGCAAGGAGTTCGGCTACGACGTTCCTCTGCAGGTCGACGCGAATGCCGCGTACACCCTCGTCGACGCGCAGTTGCTGCGCCGCCTGGACGAATTCGCACTGCTCCTCATCGAACAGCCGCTGGCCGAGGACGATTTGGTGCAGCACGCCAAGCTTGCCCAGTCCCTCTCGACTCCGATCTGCCTCGACGAGTCGGTCGAGTCGGCCAAGGATGCGGCGGATGCCATCACGCTCGGCGCCGCTTCGGTCATCAACATCAAGCCAAGCCGCGTAGGTGGATATCTGGAAGCCAAGCGCATCCACGATCTCGCCTCGGCGCACGGTATTGCGGTGTGGTGCGGCGGAATGCTCGAGACCGGAATCGGCCGCGCCGCCAACGCAGCCCTCGCGGCGCTGGACGGATTCACGCTGCCCGGCGACATCTCGGCGTCCGATCGCTTCTACAAGGAAGACATCACCGAACCTTTTGTCATCGAGGACGGCCACATCGCCGTGCCGCAGGGACCGGGCTTCGGTGTGACTCCGCGCGAAGACGTCATGGATCGCTTCACGGTCGGAACCGAGATTCTGTAGGTCCGTCACACAGTCACGCAGCAGCCACCTCCACCGTCACCCCGGAGGTGGCTGTTCGTCGTTTGTGTCGGTAGGGGGGTGCATAGTGATTCGGACATGACGTTCTGCACCGAAAGGCCCCCGATGAGTAGCTGGTCCGATCGCCCGATCTGCGCGTTCGACCTCGAGACCACGGGGCGGGATCCGTCGACCGCTCGTATCGTCAGTGCCTGCGTCGCGGTGATCGACGGTTCGAGTGTCGAAACACGCACGTGGCTACTCGATCCCGGCGTCGACATCCCCGCCGGCGCCTCGGCTGTTCACGGCATCAGCACCGAGTTCGCGGCGCAACACGGCCAGGATTATTCCGAGGGCTACGAAGAGATTCGCGAGGCTCTGCACAATTCCTGGGCGCGCGATCACGCCGTCGTGGCGTTCAATGCCTCCTATGATCTGACGGTCATGCATGCCGAGGGTCTGCGCATCGGCAAGCCTGCATTCGTTCCGGGGTTGGTGATCGATCCGTACGTGATCGATCGGGCGATGGATACGTTCCGCAAGGGCAAGCGAACGCTTGCGGCCGTGTGCGAGCACTACGGAATTTCATTGGAGTCGGCGCACGAAGCCGAGGCCGATGCCAAAGCTGCGGCAGCGTTGGCCCGCGAGTTGGCCGTGCGGTTCCCCGACATCCTGGGGCTCGATCTCATGGTCGATCAAGCCGATTGGCACGCCGAGCGGCAACGCGATTTCGCCGAGTACCTTCTCAGCCAAGGGAGGGACGTGGCAGATGTGAACGGCCAGTGGCCGATTCGCATCATCGCCTGACGTCCTCCCCGGCTCGGACGACCGCGCGCTACGCCGGGACCGGCGGCCACACCGGCGCAATGGACCACGGACGGGCTGTTTCGAGCTGCGACGCAACCTGAATCAGCAGATCTTCACGGCCGAACGCGCCGACCAACTGCACGCCGATCGGAACGCCGGCCGAGTCATGACCCATCGGCAAGGAAATCGCCGGCTGACCTGAACTGTTGAACGGACTGGTCAAGCCGCTGTACCCGGCCGAATGCTCCCAGATCGACATAGGATTCGCCGTATCGAGCAGACCGAGCGGAGCTGCCGGCCGAGCCATCGTCGGAGTCAGCAACAGGTCGTGATCGACGAAGAACGCACCGATCACCTGGGCGGCCCGCTCGAGTTCCTGCAATGCCTTGACAACGTTCGTCGCACTTTCGGACTTCGCGCGGTCGTAGATCATCCGCGCCATCGGCTCGAGGTCGTCGTCGCGGATCGCGCGGTTCAGGGCGTCGAGTCGTTCGTCGACCTCGATCGTCATCGGAATGCCCATCAACACCGAAAGCCCGGCAGTGAGCGCATCGAGCGGAAAGTTCGGGGCACTCTCGGTGACATCGTGACCGAGTTCTTCGAGCAGGCCGGCAACACCGGTCGCGACGGCCGAGCACTCCGGGTCCACCGGTGTGCCGTCAGGAAGAGCGTTACTCAGACCGATCCGCAACCGTCCGGGATCGGCACCCACTTCCTCGATGTACGGCCGCTTAGGCGCCAGGATCACGTAAGGATCGCCCACTGTCGGCCCGGCGGACAGATCGAGAAGCAACGCAGTGTCGCGGACACTTCGGGTGAGCGCGTGATGAACACTCATCGGCGACGAGAAGAGCGTGCGCGCCGGTGCCGTCGGAGTACGTCCTCGGCTCGGCTTGAGGCCTACCAGGCCGCAGGCAGATGCGGGAATACGGATCGATCCACCACCGTCGCTGGCATGCCCGCCTGGCACGATCCCGACGGCAACAGCTACAGCCGTGCCACCCGAAGATCCGCCGGGCGAACGATCAAGGGCGTAAGGGTTACGGGTGGGTCCGAACAGCGCAGGTTCGGTACTCGCGTTCTTGCCGAACTCCGGGGTGTTCGTCTTGCCGATGACAACCAGACCAGCCTGGCGGTAGCGCTCGACGAGCGTCGAATCTTTTTCTGCCACAGCGTCGGCGAACAATCGAGATCCATTGGTGCTCGGCAATCCTGCGACGTCCATGCCGAGGTCTTTGATCACGAACGGGACGCCCTGCAGTGGACCATCCGGCAGGCCGCCTGATACCTCGTTGCGCGCTTCCTCTCGGCGCTCACTGATCACCGCGTTGACTGCCGGGTTGCGCTCGTCGAGCCTGTCCAGACTGAACTCGAGGACTTCCTTGGCGGAGACGTCGCCGCTCTTGATCGCTTCGGCCAGGCCGGTCATGTCGTTGTTGTCGAACAAATCCTGCATCGATGCCCTCATCACTCGTGTCGAACTCTGCCGATAGTGAGGTCCGTCATATCAACCGGAGTGGCGACGCAGTTCCGAAATTCCGCTTGGCGGGACCGATCAGAGAATCAAGCCCTCACAGAATCAAACCTTGCCGCCGCGCTTCCACGACCGCTTCGTGACGACTGCGGACGTCGAGTTTTCCCATCAGATTCCTCATGTACGTCTTGATCGTTTCGACGCTCAGGGACAACCTCTCGGCGATCTCGGCATTGCGCAGTCCGAGAGCGACGTACCCCATCACCTCCCGCTCGCGTGGCGACAGGACAACGGTGTTCGCGACTGGAGTGTTCGCGGAAGGTTTCGGCGACGCCAACGCCCGCAACTTTGCCTCGACCGCGAGGACCTGCGCGCTGAGAGCCATGTCCTCGAGGTTCGCCGCGATCTCGCCGAGCGCCAGGACGCTCTCGGTCAACCCTTCGGATATCTGGGCATCGCGGTTCGAACCATGTTCCACCGCAGCGGTATCGAGCATCGCCACCCGACGATCCACTTCGTCGCGAATCTCGAATTCTCGGGCCAACGCGTACGACGATCGCATCATCGTCTCTGCGATCACGTCGCCGATCGGCAGGTTGGCACGCAGTCCTCCGTAGATCGCTCCGCGAGTAACCCCGCGTACGACGATGGGGACTGCCATCAAGGATTCAATCGCTTCGGTACCCACTTCATAGTCGTAGTCGTGAGTGATGTGCGACGAGTTCGCGTAGTCCTGGACCGCGCCCGGTCGTTGTTCTGCGATCGCCCGACCGCCGAGTCCGCATTCGGCGTCGATCCGGAGGTTTCGCAGGATGTTGCTGCGCGTGCCGACGTGACCGGTGATGGTCAGCGACCGGTCGCTGACGCAGCCGCCGAACAGAACCGGCAACTCGGTTTTGGGGTGCAGCCGACGCAGTTCGGCGCGCAACGCGTCGTCGTCGCTCGGTCTCAGTACCCTGCTCACTCTCACCTCCACGTACCCAATTCAGAGGGTAGCGGCACCTTTGGCTGGGCAATAGCGTGCATCCAGGCCATTTGTAGTGCCGATCACACTTATCGTGACACCAACCGTGCCACGTCGCCTTCGGAGGAACCGTGTCTGTCCCGACAGCTGTTGCAGCCAACAACACCCCGCTCAGTCCGCTGCGCTTTCTCGAGCGCAGCGCCGCGGTGTTCCCCGAGCGCACCGCCGTCGTTCACGGCGACCGGACCTACTCGTACCGAGAGTTCGGTGACGAGGTCGCGGCTCTGGCCCGCGTCCTGCGTGAACGCATTCAGCCCGGTGACCGCGTTGCATACCTGGCGCCGAACGTACCCGAGATGCTGTTCGCGCATTTTGCCGTCCCCCTCGCCGGCGGGGTCCTGATCGCCCTGAACTCACGCCTCGCCGGTCCCGAACTCGAATACATTCTCGATCACTCGGGAACCACGATCCTGTTCGTGGACTCCGAATTCGTCGGTTCGGTCACCTCGTCCAAGGCAAACGTGGGGAGCCTGCGTGAGATCGTCGAGATCCCGGACTCCACCGTCCCCTATCCGGACGTTCCCACCGGAATCGTCACCGGGCAGTACGCCGATCTGATTGCCGAAGGCGAAGCTCTCTCCGATCAGCCACTGCACTGGGGCGTCGACGACGAGCAGCAGTGCATCGCCATCAACTACACCTCGGGTACCACCGGAAAACCCAAGGGCGTCATGTACTCCCACCGCGGGGCGTACCTGAACTCGCTCGGCGAGACATTCCACAACGGCTTCGACGGAGCGACGAAGTATCTGTGGACACTGCCGATGTTCCACTGCAACGGGTGGTGCACGCCGTGGGCCGTCACTCAGGCCGCGGGCACACATATCTGCCTGCGCGCGGTCCGCGCCGATGCGATCTGGGACGCCATCGACAATCTGGGCGTGACACATCTGTGCGGCGCTCCTACCGTCTGCTCCACCATCGCCGACGCAGACCAGGCCCACAAGGTCGACGCCTTGCGCATCACCACCGCCGGCGCTCCCCCGTCACCGACGATCATCGGAAAACTCGAAGACATCGGTGTCACCGTGGTTCACGTCTACGGCCTCACCGAGGTGTACGGCCCCTACACGATCTGCGAATACCAGGAAGCCTGGGACGACAAGCCGCCGTCCGAGCGCGCCGCACTTCTCTCGCGTCAGGGAGTCGGCATGGTGCAGGCCGAAAATGCTCGCGTTGTCGATGCCGAGATGAACGACGTCCCCGCCGACGGCCAGACCATGGGTGAGATCGTGCTCCGCGGCAACAACGTGATGCTCGGGTACTACCGCGACGAGGCCGCGACAGCCGAAGCATTTGCCGGTGGTTGGTTCCATTCCGGCGACCTCGGCGTCATGCATCCCGACGGATACATCCAGCTCAGGGACCGCGCGAAGGACATCATCATCTCAGGCGGCGAGAACATCTCCACCGTCGAGGTCGAGCAGGCGATCATGAGTCACCCCGCGGTGATCGACGTGGCAGTCGTCGGCGTTCCGGACGAGAAGTGGGGCGAGCGCCCGAAGGCATTCGTGGTGCTGGGCAAGGGATTACAGGCATCCGCCGAAGACATCGTCGAGCACACCCGCACTTTGCTGGCCGGGTACAAGGTTCCCCGCGACATCGTCTTCCCGCTCGACCTTCCTCGCACCCCCACCGGCAAGGTTCTCAAGTTCCAGCTACGCGCCGACAACTGACGCCGACGAAACCTGGATACTTGCATCCATGACCGAGCGCTCCGATGTACCCGGAACTGACCCCGCACAGTTTCGGGTACACGTCGCGTCTCAAGCGATCCGGTTGTTCTCGGAGAACGGGTACGAAGCCACCACCGTCGAGCAGATCGCCGCTGCCGCCGGTGTGTCGCGTCGGACGTTCTTCCGGCAGTTCCGCTCCAAGGAAGACGTGATCTTCGCCGATCACGAGTCCCTCCTCGAACACGTCGCAGAGTTCCTCGCGTCCGATTCCGCCGACCCCTGGGCGTCCGTGTGCGAGGCCGCGGGACTGGTGTTCGATTTCTTCCGCAGGAACCGAGACCTGTCGATGCGGCGATACCGCGTCGTACAGCATGTTCCGGCTCTTCGCGACCGCGAACTCGTCACCGGATTCCGCTACGAGCGCCTCTTCGTCGACTACCTGCGCAGCGCTGTGCCCCGCGAACCTGTCCTCGAGGTTGTCGGTTTTGCCGCAGCTGTCACCGCGTGCCACAACTACCTCTTGCGAAGCATGATCAAAGGCGACGAGGACGCCACAGCTGATGCACTAAGTCAGGCATTGCTCGACGTTCGGCGGACGTACGGCGTGGCACCCGGGTCCAAGACCAGCACGCCAGAATCGAAGTCCGTGCTGGTAGTAGCCTTTGCCCCGGGCACGTCCGCTGATGAGATCAGCAGAAAAATCCACGAACAACTCGGCTGACACTGCTCGTGCACCGAAACTTCACACACCCATCCCTTGACCTGGCACTCAGTGCCGTGTTTGACTGGGGTCATGGGCACCGGTCTGTCCGCGAATCTCGCTGGTAACGCCGGAGCCGCACCGACCGCCTTCAAGCCACCTTCACCAAGGAGCGTTCCCATGGCAGGAAACCCGGATTTCAATCTCTTCGCACTGAACGAAGAGCACGACGAACTGCGGGCTGCTATCCGCGGACTCTCCGAGAAGGAAATCGCGCCGTACGCCAAGGACGTCGACGAGAACGCACGTTTCCCCGAGGAAGCGCTCACCGCTCTCAACGCGTCCGGCTTCAACGCCATCCACGTTCCCGAGGCTTACGACGGCCAGGGCGCCGATTCCGTCGCCACCTGCATCGTCATCGAGGAAGTCGCCCGCGTCTGTGGATCCTCCTCGCTGATCCCCGCTGTGAACAAGCTCGGCACCATGGGCCTGATCCTCAAGGGTTCCGAAGAGCTCAAGTCCAAGGTGCTCCCGGACCTCGTGAACGGCGGAATGGCGTCGTACGCACTGTCCGAGCGTGAAGCCGGATCCGACGCCGCTTCGATGCGTACCCGCGCAAAGGCTGACGGCGACGACTGGATCCTCAACGGCTCCAAGTGCTGGATCACCAACGGCGGCAAGTCCACCTGGTACACCGTCATGGCTGTCACCGATCCCGACAAGGGCGCAAACGGCATCTCCTCTTTCATGGTCCACAAGGACGACGAGGGCTTTGTCGTCGGACCGAAGGAAAAGAAGCTCGGCATCAAGGGCTCCCCCACCGCTGAGCTGTACTTCGAGAACTGCCGCATCCCCGGCGACCGCATCATCGGCGAACCGGGCACCGGCTTCAAGACGGCACTCGAGACCCTCGACCACACGCGTCCCACCATCGGTGCTCAGGCTGTCGGCCTGGCCCAGGGCGCACTCGACGCGGCGCTGGCGTACACCAAGGATCGCAAGCAGTTCGGCAAGTCCATCAGCGACTTCCAGGCTGTTCAGTTCATGCTCGCGGACATGGCGATGAAGGTCGAAGCCGCACGTCTGATGGTTTACACCTCCGCAGCACGCGCCGAGCGTGGCGAGAAGAACCTCGGCTTCATCTCCGCTGCGGCGAAGTGCTTCGCTTCGGACG
The DNA here is from genome assembly GCF_029269915.1 of Rhodococcus sp. C3V. Classification (NCBI taxonomy): domain Bacteria; kingdom Bacillati; phylum Actinomycetota; class Actinomycetes; order Mycobacteriales; family Nocardiaceae; genus Rhodococcus; species Rhodococcus sp. C3V. Next base: position 405,131 of record NZ_JARJBE010000001.1, on the reverse strand, counting down.
TTGCCATGGAGGTCACCACCGACGCCGTGCAGCTGTTCGGTGGCGCCGGCTACACCACCGACTTCCCGGTCGAGCGCATGATGCGCGACGCCAAGATCACGCAGATCTACGAAGGCACCAACCAGATTCAGCGCGTCGTGATGTCGCGTGCGCTGTTGAAGTAAGGCACTTCGCGCCCCTGTGCGCCTTTCTGGTAGTTCTGACTACCGGAACGGCGCACAGGGGCTTGCCCCTAATTTTTGAGGAGAATCGTGGAACTCGTAGGCGTAATCGGCGGCGGCACCATGGGTGCCGGCATTGCCGAAGTTTGTGCAAAAGCCGGTAGCTCGGTACTGGTGCTCGAAACCAAAGAAGAATTTGCCGCCGCTGCTCGCGAACGGATCGCCAAGTCGATCAACCGCGGCGTCGCCAAGGGCAAGATCACCCAGGAAGAAGCCGACGCCGCGATCGCACGCGTCCGCGTCACCTTGGACATGGAAGAGTTCGCCGATCGCGATCTGGTGATCGAAGCTGCTCCCGAGATCGAAGCTCTCAAGTACGAGATCTTCGGCAAGCTCGACAAGATCGTCAAGCCTGCAGGCATTCTGGCGACCAACACCTCGTCGATCCCCGTCATCAAGATCGCCAAGGCCACCTCGCGCCCCGGCCAGGTTGTCGGCGTTCACTTCTTCAACCCCGTGCCGGTCATGCCGCTCGTGGAGATCGTGGTCAGCCTGACGACGTCCGAAGAGACCGTTCTCGCCGTCACCGACTACGCCAAGAACACCTTGCGCAAGAAGACGGTTCGCGCGGGCGACCGTTCGGGCTTCATCGTCAACGCTCTGCTCATCCCGTACCTGTGCCAGGCTGTCCGGATGCTCGAATCCGGCTACGCCACAGCAGAAGACATCGACGAGGCCATGAAGGGCGGCTGCGGCTACCCGATGGGCCCGCTGACGCTGCTCGACACCGTCGGTCTCGACATTGCCCTCGCAGCGGCAGAGTCCCTGTACGCGGAATTCGCAGAACCGCACTACGCTCCGCCGGCGCTGCTTCGCCGCATGGTCGACGCCGGTCGCCTCGGCAAGAAGACCGGTCGCGGCTTCTACGAATACGCCTGAGTCCGACCGCTTCACTCTTCCGGCCCCTCACCTGTTGCAGGTGAGGGGCCGGAGTTGTTTTCGGGCAGATCTAGCCGAATCCATTGACAAATTCGCGCGGCGCAGCAAAAGTCATCATTTGACAACAACCGTTGTCACATGAGCGCAGGCGGAGGGTCAACCAGATGAGCAGCGATCCGGACACCGATACTCGTCGACCTAAGCCCCAGGCGCGACCAGAGCCCCGGGAACTACGAGCCGATCCGATCGGCCCCGGTTCCCTGACGTGGACACACTTCGGCGACGTTCGCGGTCTGCTGTATCTCGGACGCGCAGGCACGCTGCAGAACATGCATCCCGCGGTAAGTGGAGCGCTGCAGGATCATTCGAATTTTTTCGACAACCCGCTCGACCGCCTGTTCCGCTCACTGCCGCCCATCTACGGCGTCGTGTACGACCGGACCGAAGAGGGCACAGGCACGCTCGTTCGCAACTTCCACACCGATCTCAAAGGAATCGACGAAACCGGCGGGCGTTACCACGCCCTCGCTCCTGACACTTTCTGGTGGACACACGTCACGTTCTTCGAGGTGATACTCGATTTCAACGAGCGATTCGCGTACAAGAAGTTCACGGCGGAGCAGAAGGACCAGCTTGTCCGTGAGGCCGTAACCTGGTGGCGCTGTTACGGACTCACCGACCGACCGGCTTTCGACGACTACGCCAGCTTCCGCACGTACTGGGAAGACATGCTCGACAACCACCTGATCAACACCCACACCACAAAATGGTCGACGCGCATCGCCGAGCACGACATCGCACCGGCTCCGAAGGTTCCGACGTGGCTGTGGCGTCTGACCTCACGCCCCACGATGGCCGTGGCGAACTGGATCGGCAAGGCACTGATGCCGGAGAAGGCGCGCGAAACTCTCGGATGGGAATGGACGCCGCGCGACGAACGAATGTACTTCTGGTTCGCCCGCTTCCTGACATTGACAGATCGATTCTGGCATCTGCTGCCGCTACAACTGCGGTACGCGCCGCGCGCCTACTCGGGCATCCGCGCGCAGGGTCTGTGAGCACTCGTCGGTAGGCTGGAGTGCGTGCCAGCTCATCTCCCTTCCGACGCGATCAGTGTTCGTGTGGACAGCTGGACGTGGGCGGTTCGGCTGTTCAAGACACGCTCGCAGGCGGCGACCGCCTGCCGATCGGGACACGTTCGGGTCAACGGAACGTCGGCAAAGGCAGCTCAGCAGGTGAAAGCCGGCGACGAGGTGCGGGTGCGTGTATCCGGCATCGAGCGCATCGTCGTCGTGGTCAAGCCGATCACGAAGCGAGTCAGCGCCGTGCTGGCCGCCGATTGCCTGCAGGACAATTCGCCGCCCCCACCACCGCCCGAACTGATCGCGTCCATTCCGCGACGTGATCGTGGCGCCGGCAGACCGACCAAACGCGAGCGACGCGACCTCGAGAAGCTGCGCGGCCTCGAGCCGTAATCACTACCTCGAAACAGGCTGACGCAGAACCGTCTTCAGTTTCTCGGGCGGCGTTCGGCGAGCGTCGCTGAGGTAGATCTCGTGATGATCGCCGTTGAAGCTCAGGCCGTTCGACGGGATGAACGTGTTGTGCAGCCGGTCCAGGGTGGGAGCTTCGTCGTCGTACGAGCCGACGTGAAGAATCTGGACGGACAGACCTTCCTCCAACTCGAGAAACCTGACCTTGTCGAGAGCGGCAATCTCCTTCTTGGCCCGCACTGCCTTGGCCCGGACTGCGTCAATCGACGCAGACAGTTCCGTCTCCGTGATCCACTCCGGTTGCGAGATCATCATCGTCCAATCCCACGACGACTTGTCCCGCGTCACGAACACCTCGGGGTCATCTGCCCGCCACAACCCTTCCAGCGGGCCCACGACGAAGTCGCGATCCAGTTCCTTCTTGCTCGCGAATTTGGTCGCGTAGGACACCGAATACAGCGCTTCGAGCGCCTCGGAGTACTCGGTGGCAGTGTTGGGATCACCGTGACCGTCGACGGCGAAGTAGCCGAAGCGGGGAACGGTCACGAGGGCAAAATCGCGGCGCCCAGGCGAGTAGAGATCCTTGTATGCCTTCTTGACGTCGTACTTCTCCATGCGCCACCCACCTGATCACTGGCCGAGTTTCAACGTTCGGAAACCTATCCGAGAACACCGACATCCCGATAGCGGACCACCGTCCCCTTGTTAATAGACCAGTGGACCTTTACTCTGGACGGGGTGACTACACCCCAGGCGACCGACGTCGCTCGAGTTCCGCGCCGCAGACCGTTGCGGATCGTTGCCATATCCGCGATTGTCGCGTCGATCTTGGCCCTGTTGTTCGTGTACCCGTGGTGGAGCTTGTTCATCCGGCCGGACTGGCCGACGGCGGTGGCAGTTTTCGGCACCGTTCTGTTTGCCACCCTCTTGATCGCCCTGCCTGCCAGTTTGGTGCTCAGCCACGGACACACCGACCGCGATCCAGTTCGCCTGATCGGCGACGCCCTCCTCGGAATCATCTGGGTCGTGTTCGTGTGGACCCTGCTCGGCGAAGTTCTGAGGCTCGGACTGCTCGTCGGCGGCGTGGATGACCCGCTTCGATCGAGAATTGTCGCCGTTGCCGCACTGATCATCTCGGCCGTTCTGCTGATCTGGGGCTACCGGGAAGCCATGAGACTGCCACGGATCAAGCAGGTCGACGTCACCATCCCCCGCCTTGGTGCGGGGATGGACAAACTTCGGGTAGTCGCGATCACCGACACTCACTTCGGGCCGATCAATCGCGAGAAGTGGTCCGAGCGCGTGATCGCGGCAGTCAACGAACTCGACGCCGACATCGTGGCCCACGTCGGTGACATTGCCGACGGAACAGTGGAGCAGCGCCTCGGCCAAGCCACCCCACTCGCGTCGGTGGAAGCCAGACTCGCCCGTGTCTACGTCACCGGGAATCACGAGTACTTCCACGAGGCTCAGGAGTGGCTCGACTACATGACCTCGATCGGCTGGGATGCCCTGCACAACCGGCACCTCGTCGTCACCAAGGGCGGCGACAACCTGGTCATCGCCGGAGTCGACGACGCCACCGCTCTGGGATCGAAGCTCGACGGTCACGGCGCGAACTTCGATATGGCCCTTGCCGGCACCGACCCCGATTTGCCGATCCTGATGCTCGCCCATCAACCGAAGCAGGTAACTCAGTCCGCTTCCGCGGGAGTGGATCTGCAGCTCGCCGGTCATACCCACGGCGGACAGATCTGGCCCTTCAACTTTCTGGTCAAACTCGATCAACCTTCGGTGCACGGGCTCACTCGTCACGGCGACCGCACGCAGTTGTACACAAGCCGCGGAACCGGGTTCTGGGGTCCACCATTCCGCGTGTTCGCACCGAGCGAGATCACCGTCCTGACGCTGCACAGCGCCTGAACGGGCTCAGCTCGTTCGGGTTGCCGCTCGCGCCGACAGCCCGACGAGCTGATTGATCAGACCTTCACGTAGGCCGGTTGCGAACATGTCGGCAGCAGGGGGCGCCTGCATCTCGTTCAGTACGACGACCATGGATTCGGCAGGCTCGGCAGTCGGCCACAAGCCTGCAACAATCACCAGGGTTACCTTGGCGAATTGAGCCGCGTCGCCCTCCGAGAGGTGAGGCAATTGCGAATGAATCAGCGACGCAAACCTTCCCGAGTTGACCGTTGCCCGCTTCTTGAAGTCACGGGCGAAGTCGACGGAGATGTTTCTTTCGAGGACACCTGCCATTACGCTCATCAACTCACACAGTAAACGCTGTGCGACAAGCGATTCCGCAACCGTCGATGCCACATGGATTTCAGTGGCGAACGGCGAGTCGTCACCGGTCGGGGTCAACGACTCGGACAACCCGTCCAACCACGCAACCCAGTTCTCGTCGAGCACTTCGAGAAAGATGGCTTCGCGACTGTCGAAGTAGCGAAGCACGTTCGACTTCGCCAGTCCGACGCTCTCACTGAGCTCACGCAGGCTGATGTCGGCGACGGGCCTGGACCCGAGCATCGCGCGGGCCGCATCGAGAATCGCGCACCGACGCGCTTCGATCTGCTCAGGCCTGCGCGCGCGCTGAAATCCGTGGGTCGCCACCATCACGCAAGATTATCAGACCATCGTTCTATTGTTTGCTGTACTGCGGGTCAATTGTCCGAAGGTGCATGCTGCGCCACGACTCCCCTCGACGCCAGTTCGCGACGCAGCGAATCGGTATCGACGGACGCGAGATCGACTCGGTGCGTGCGGGTGGCCAAGGCTCGGACTTCCTCGGACAGGTCCGCCACCTGCTTACGCGTCGCGGCCTGGGATGCCTCGTCCTGTTCCGCCACGCGCTCGACCAACCAGGAAGCGAGTGTGGCAGTCACGATGCCCAGCAACGCAATTCCGCCGATCATCAATGCTCCGGCGATCATGCGCCCGGTCGTGGTAACGGGCGCCATGTCTCCGTAACCGACGGTCGTGACCGTCTCCATCGCCCACCACAATGCCGTTCCGTACGACGTGATGGCAGCGCCCTGCGCGTGACGCTCGGCATCGAGCATGGCCAGCGCCGCGACACCGATCAGCAAGGCCGTGGCACCAGTGGCGTAAATAACCACCCGTCCACGCAAGCTTTGCCCGCTCGAGCGGTGAACTATCGCAAGCAGTGTGACCAACCGAAGTAGGCGCAGCGGACGCAGCATGGGCAACACCACCATCGCCAAGTCCAAGAGATGCCTGACGAACCAGCGACCGCGGGCAGGTGCCAACCACAGGCGAACTGCGTAGTCGACGGCAAAAACGACCCACGCAGCCCACATCGTCCATTCGGTCAGACGATGTGGAAGGCCCGTCGGTTGCGCCAGCACTTGGTACGCGTACGCCACCAAGAAAAGGCAGGCCGCAGCGGTCAACGGGATGTCGGTGGCTAGCTGCCATTTCTCCGACGTCCACGCAGTGCGGCGGTGCGCCGACTTCGTCGATTCGTTCATCCGAGAAGTCTGACACCACCGCTACCTAGTGCCCGGCAGAACCGACTCAGATCCGAGTGTGCGTCAAGATGTTGAGCGCCGTGGGAACTGCCTCGATCGTGATGGGCAACGGTCCCACCCGATCACCGTCCGCGTAAGCGATGATGCCTTCGGAGACCAGCCGGACCTTCTTGGATCGGTACGTTTGCACGGCGTCGAGCGAGACGTGAGTTCCCTTGTACACCCGCGGAAACAGGCGCACCAGACGCAACCTTGAACCGTGCCCGACGACGGTCAGATCCAGCAACCCGTCCGACTTCGACGCTCCTGGCGTGATGAGCATGCCGCCACCGTACGAGCGCCCGTTGCCAACAGCGACCAGCGTCGCGTCCACCGTGATGACCTCGTCGTCGAGTTCGATCCGGTACGGCAGCGGCTTCATCTTCGCCAACTCGGCGAGCATCGCCAGGTTGTAGCGCATCGGCCCCTTGGGCCAGGACATCCGATTGGCCCGCTCACTGACCAGCGAGTCGAAGCCGCTGGCGATGATGGTTCCCGACCAGACGACGGAACCGTCGGCCAGCGTGATCTTCGCCAGATCTGACTGCTGCACGACACCGTCTGCGATGACATCGGCTGCTGCCTCGGGATCGCCTGTGGGAATACCGAACTCACGGGCGTGATCGTTGCCGGTGCCCGCCGGGATGAGCCCAATGGGCGTATCCGTCAACGCGGCAGCCTGCAGTCCGATGCTGATGGCACCGTCGCCGCCGACCACCACCAGCGCGTCGGTAGCCTCCTCGATCGCACGACGGGCCAATTTCTTGGCGTCGTCGGCGTCGGTTCCGATGATCTCGGTGACGGCAACTCCCCGAGCGCGCAGTCGCGCAACACCTTTGCGTCCTGCCGCAGGCGCGTGACCATGTCCCGCCATCGGATTGATCAGGACGGTAACCTTCTCGATCTGACTGCGGGTTTCGGTCACGGAATCAGCTTTCCAGGATTGAGAATGCCGGCAGGGTCCACTGCATTCTTCACTGCGCGAAGGATGTTCGCGCCCAATTCACCGATCTCGTCCTTCATCCATGGGCGGTGATCGGCGCCGACAGCGTGGTGATGGGTGATCGTGCCACCGGCGGCGATGATCGCATCGCCAGCGGCAGTTTTCGCCTTGTGCCACTGAGCGATCGGATCCTCGGTCTGCGCGCTGACGACGGTGAAGTACAGCGAAGCACCGGTCTTGTAGGTGTGCGAAATGTGGCACATCACGAGCGGCTGAGTCCCCTGCTCGACGAGAGCCTTGGTCAGCGCCTCGGTGACCGAGGAGCGCAGGTTCGCGAGGTTACCCCAGGTGGTTGCCGTCTCGAGGGTTTCGCACAGTGCGCCGACGTCGAGCAGAGCGTCACGCAGATACGGCGCATCGAATCGCCCGTGTTCCCAGCTGTTTCCGGGCTCCTCACCGAGCGACGTGCCGCCGTGAGCGGTGAGAATTGCGCGGGCCTCCGCCATCCGTTCAGCGGTGTGCGAAGCGGTGCCCTCGTAGGTAGTGATGCCGAGGCAACCACCGGTGAAGGCGTTCTCGCCGATCTTGTCGGTGGTCGCCAGATTCACGCCACTCTCGGCCTCGTCGGACAACCGCAATACTGTCGGAGCCGATCCTTCCTGGACCAGCTCACGCAATGCGGCTGCGCCGGTGGCGAAGTCGGGGAAGCTCCACCCTTCGCGCACGGTGGTCTCGGGCAGACGGTGAACCCGCACACGCACGTGCGTGATGACGCCGAAGGTGCCCTCGGAGCCGACAAAGAGCTCACCCAGATCGGGGCCTGCGGCAGATGCCGGCGCACGCCCGGTCTCGATCACACCACTCGGAGTGACAACAGTGAGGCCCTGGACCATGTCCTCGAAGCGTCCGTATCCAGCCGACGCCTGCCCCGAAGACCGGGTTGCGGCAAACCCGCCCAGAGTGGCGAACAGGAAGCTCTGCGGGAAATGCCCGACCGAGAAACCGTGCTCACGCAGAAGCTCCTCGGCCCGTGGGCCGGTAGTTCCGCCGCCGAACGTCGCGATGCCCGATTCCTCGTCCAACCCGACGAGCTGATCGAACCTGCGCAGATCGAGAGATAGAACTGCGTCGAACCCGTCACGAATGGGATCGAGCCCGCCGACGACGCTGGTGCCGCCGCCGAATGGGACCACTGCGATCCGGTTGGCAGAGCAGTATCGGAGAATCTGCTCGACCTCTGCGTCTGTCCCTGGGGTGACGACTGCGTCCGGTGCGTCCTGCGGCTCGACGCTACGACGGCGAAGCAGATCCGGGGTGCTCTTGCCACCGGCCCGAAGGATTCGATCGGAATCCTTGGTACTGACGTACTCGGCCCCGACCAGCCCGGACAGCGCTTCGACATGCGACTGGGCCATAGCGGACGGAGCCACCTGGACGTCTTCGATGGCGAGACGCGATCGAGTCGGTGCGGAGACACCGAGAAATCCGGTCAACAATGATGTGACTGCGTCCGACAGTTCACGCTTCTTGGCCGGATCGCCCCAGGCGTCCCACTGCATCGGCGGTTGCAAGGCAGACTTTTCGGTGCTCATAGACACTAGTGTTACATATTTGTGTGATGTGTAAACATCCCGGTGGATCAATCCATCCATCAACCCATCGTCTTGGAACCGTCGATGGCTTCGCGAAGCATGTCCGCGTGGCCCGCATGCTGGGCCGTCTCGGCGATGATGTGCAGCAATGCGCGCCGCGCTGACCAGCGAGCTCCCGCTTCGAACCACGGCGCCGACGGCAGTGGATGCGAGATGTCGAGGCTGTCCAGCGAGGCCACCAACTCGTCGGTCCTGGCCGCGATCCCCTCGTACTCGGAAACGATGCCTGCCAAGGTTTCATCCTCGACCATCGCGAATTCGTTCGCCCGTTCCTGTTGCATCTCTTCCGACCACTGGGTCGGGTCGAAGTCCCCACCAAGTCCGGCCGGCCCTTCCAGAATGAAGTCGACCCATCCCTTTTCCGCCTGACCCACATGCTTGATCAATCCGCCGAGGCACAGTTCACTCACGGTCGGCCTCGAAGCGGCCTGCTCGTCGGTGAGGTCCTTGACGGTGAAGAGAAGGAATTCACGATGCCGACGCAGGCTCTGGAGGAGATCCGCGCGCTCGCCGGTGACGGTGGTGATCGGTGCGTTCATGATGTTTTCCTTCGCTCGTGGGTTCGTGCCCTGTGAGAACTACGTTAGAAGTTATTGCGGACAGAAACGGTCCTCATTAGAAAACGATCAAGAAAAAACTCCCGGCACCCACCGATGAAGGTGAGTGCCGGGAGTTCGAGCGAGCTAGACGAGATCAGACTGTGCGGGCCAAACGATCGGCCAGCAGGCGCGTGAAGTGCGCCGGATCGCTCAGCTCGCCGCCCTCGGCAAGCAACGCCATGCCGTAGAGCAACTGAGCCGTCTCCGTCAGGTTCTCTGCATTGTCATTGGCGGCCTGCGCCTCCCGCAGACCCGAGACAAGCGGATGCTCCGGGTTGAGCTCGAGAATGCGCTTGCTGTGTGGAACAGGCTGACCCGAAGCCTTGTACATCTTCTCGAGCGTCGGAGACATGCTGAACGCGTCGCCGACGATGCAGGCAGCCGACGTGGTCAGGCGCGTCGAGAGACGCGTTTCCTTGATGTCGTCGGACAGGGTTTCGGTCAGCCACGTCAGCAGCGCGCCGAATTCCTTTTCCTTCTCTTCGCGCTCGGCTTCGGCCGCCTTCTTCTCGTCCTCGGTGTCGAGGTCGACCTCGCCCTTGGCGATCGACTGGAAGGTCTTGCCGTCGAAGTCCGAGACTGCGTCGACCCACATCTCGTCCACGGGATCGGTAAGTACCAGAACCTCGAGGCCCTTGGCCTTGAAAGCCTCCATGTGCGGCGAGCTTTCGATGAGGTGACGAGATTCGCCGGTCATGAAGTAGATCTGTTCCTGACCGTCCTTCATGCGCTCAACGTACTCGGCGAGAGTGGTCACGCCCTCTTCGCTGTTGGTCGAGGCGAAGGACGAGATGTCGAGCAGCGTCTTGCGGTTGTCGGCATCGGCCATCAGGCCTTCCTTGAGCGCGCGTCCGAACTCGGTCCAGAAGGTCGAGTACTTCTCGGGCTCGTTCGCCTTCATGTCCTTGATGGTCGAGAGGACCTTCTTGGTCAGACGACGACGGATGGCAGCGATCTGCCGGTCCTGCTGCAGAATTTCACGAGAGACGTTGAGCGAGAGGTCTTGTGCGTCGACCACGCCCTTGACGAAGCGCAGGTAATCGGGCACCAACTCTTCGCAGTCGTCCATGATGAAGACGCGCTTGACATAGAGGTGGATCCCGGCCTTGCGCTCACGCATGAACAGATCGAACGGCGCCGTCGACGGAATGAACAGCAGCGCTTGGTATTCGAAAGTACCTTCGGCCTTCATCGGGATGACCTCGAGAGGCTCGTCCCAGGCGTGGCTGACGTGCTTGTAGAACTCCTTGTACTCGTCCTCGGACACCTCGTCCTTGGCGCGAGTCCACAGCGCCTTCATCGAGTTGATCGTCTCGGTCTCGATGGTGACCTCGGGCTCCTCGCCCTCGGCCGGCGTCGACGTACGAGCGACATCCATACGGATGGGCCACGCGATGAAGTCGGAGTACTTCTTGACCAGTTCCTTGATCTTCCATTCCGACGTGTAGTCGTGCAGGCCGTTCTCGGAATCCTCGGGCATCAGGTGCAAGGTCACGGAGCTACCCTGCGGCGCCTCGTTCACATGCTCGAGCGTGTACGTGCCTTCGCCGGTCGACTCCCAGCGCGTCGCGTGATCTTCACCGGCACGGCGGGTCAGCAGCGTGACCTTGTCCGCGACCATGAACGTGGAGTAGAAACCGATGCCGAACTGACCGATCAGTTCTTCCGATGCCGCTGCATCCTTGGCTTCCTTGAGCTTACGACGTACCTCGGCGGTGCCGGACTTGGCGAGCGTGCCGATCAGGTCGACGACCTCGTCACGAGACATACCGATGCCGTTGTCGCGGATCGTGAGGGTGCGTGCTGCCTTGTCGATGTCGATCTCGATGTGCAGATCGGAGACGTCGACGTTGAGGTCTTTGTCCTGGTACGACTCGAGGCGGAGCTTGTCCAGCGCGTCCGAAGCGTTGGAGATCAACTCACGAAGGAAGCTGTCCTTGTTCGTATAGATTGAATGAACCATCAGATCCAGCAGCTGACGTGTTTCTGCTTGGAACTCGAGCTGCTCGGTATGCGCGGTCACTTCGATCCCTTTCTCTTCTCGGACTGATCACAGGAATTTTACTTGACCGCGAATACCGCGGGTCGGCCCCCGCACAGACAAGGGAGGCCACGCGACCTGCGCGTGACCTCCCGTTATCTTCACCACCGATCTACTCGGTGACGTTCACCATCGAATAGTTCGAGACGTTGGCGGCCAGCACCCTGAGGTGATCGTCAGATGCGCCCAAAGTGTGTTCGATGGCCACCAGCCGCGAGACGTAGTGCCCGACCGGATACTCGGCTGTCATACCGATACCACCGTGCATCTGAATTGCTTCCTGACCGATCTGATGCGCGGCGCGACCGACAGACAGCTTCGCTCGCGACGCGATGGTCGGATCGATCACTCCGTCGGCGATGGCCATGGTGGCGTACAGACTCATGCTGCTCGCCAGTTCGAGCGCCACGTACATGTCGGCCGCACGATGAGTCAGCGTCTGGAACTTCGCGAGCGGAACACCGAACTGCTTGCGCTGCTTCAGGTATTCCGTCGTCAGTCGCAGAGCTTCGGTCATGATCCCGATCGCCTCGGCGCACAGAGCTGCCTGCGCCCGAACCTCTGCTTCGACGATCGCCTCCGTGACATCGCCGCCCTCACCAAGCTGTTCGGCCGCGGCATCGGTGAACGTGAACTGCGCACCGCGACGGCCGTCGTGAGTTGCGTATTTGCTCCATGAGACACCCGCGCTTTCCGCATCTACCAGAAAGAGCCCGGTGCCCCCGTCTGGAAGTGCGGCGCTGACGATCACGACGTGCGCGCTGTCGCCCTGCAGGACCGGGTTCTTGACGCCGGTGATAGTCCACCCCGATCCCGATCCCGACTGCGACGCCGTGGTCGTGACGGTGGCGACCGGCCAGCGCGTGCCGGGTTCCGTATGCGCGAAGGCCGACAGAGTGGTCCCGTCGCTGAGCGCCGGCAGGAGCCGCGCCCGCTGATCTGCCGAACCGACAGCCGCGATCAAACCGCCGGGGATCAGAACACCACCCAAGTACGGCTCGGGTGCAAGCGCACGGCCCAGTTCGGTCATCACGACCATGGTCTCGACCGGTCCAGCGCCCATTCCGCCGTCAGCCTCCGCGAACGGCAGGCCGAGCAGCCCGAGCTCCGCGAACTGCTTCCACACCGCGGCATTCCATCCCTCGTCAGTAGCCGAGGTGGCGTTGCGCTTCTCCGCGTCGTAGCTGCGGTTGAGCAATTCACGCGTCGTGTCGCGAAGCATCGTCTGCTCGTCGTCGAGTTCGAAATTCATGTCAGATGCTCACAATCCGAGAATCGAGGAGGCAATGATGGAGCGCTGCACCTCACTTGATCCGCTGTAGATGGAAACCTTCCGGTAGTTCAGGTAGCGCGGCGCCGCCTGCTGCGCCCACTCCGGCGAGTCGATCTCGACCGTATTCACCGGCAACGAGTCCGGACCCGCAACATCCATCAGCAATTCCGTTGCTGCCTGCTGCAATTCGGAGCCGCGGAGCTTGAGCAGCGAGGACGCCGGGTTCGGCTTGCCGTCTGCCGAACTCGCCACAACTCGCAGTTGAGTCAGATCCAGCGCAAGCAAATCGTTTTCCAACTCAGCCAACCGAGCCGCGAACAACGGATCATCGAGGAGGGTGCCGGTTCCAACGCGAACTTCCCGCGCCTTCTCTTTTGCCGTGGCGACAAGAGTTTTGGAGAACCCGACCCGCGTGACGCCCGTGCGTTCGTTGCCGAGCAGGAACTTGGCGTAGTCCCAGCCTTTGTTCTCTTCGCCGACAAGATTCTCCGCAGGGACGCGGACGTTGTCGAAGAACACCTCGTTGACCTCGACGCTGCCGTCGATCAGTTTGATGGGGCGAACCGTGATGCCGGGAGTTGCCAGATCGATGAGCAAGAACGAAATTCCGGCCTGCCGCTTCTGAGCACTGACATCTGTACGAACCAGACAGAAGATCCACTCGGCGTGCTGCGCGAGAGTAGTCCACGTCTTCTGACCATTGACGATGTAGTCTGCGCCGTCACGAACAGCGGCTGTCTTGAGTGAAGCGAGATCCGAACCGGCTTCGGGTTCCGAAAAACCTTGGCACCACCAGATATCGGCGTTAGCCGTCGCCGGGAGAAACTGCTCCTTCTGCTCCTGCGAGCCGAAGGCCGCGATGACGGGCCCAACCATGCTCACGTTGAACGGCAACGGGTTGGGTACCGACGCCAACTGCATTTCCTCGGAATAGATGTGGCGCTGTACCGGAGTCCAGTCCTTGCCACCCCATTCGATCGGCCAGTGCGGAACCGCCAGTCCGTGTGCGTTCAGAATCTGCTGGCCCGCAACGATGTCTTCACGCGTCAGCTTTCCGAATCCCGCTGCACGCGCACGAAGTTCGGGCGAGAATTCGGTGGTGAAGAACTTTCGCATCTCCTCGCGGAACGCAACTTCCTCAGTGGTCAGTTCGAGATTCATGTGGAGTCTGCTTTCTTCTTGCAGGATTTCAGAACAAGATTCGCGCGACGGTCTGCGCAACGACGGCAGGTTTGCCCACGCCTTCGATCTCGACGGTGTTGGTGATCTGACTCTGTAGTGAACCGTTCGGCAATTCTTCGATTGCGGAGAGCACTGCGGTATTTCGAACCTTGGCCCCGACTGGCACCGGACTCGGGAATCGAACCTTGTCGGACCCGTAGTTGATGACCATTTTCGCGCCGTCGATGCGATACACGGACTTCGACAGAAGCGGCAGGAGTGAGAGCGTCAGATACCCGTGCGCAATTGGTCCACCGAAAGGTGATTCGCGCCTGGCTCTTTCGTCGTCGACATGAATCCACTGATGGTCACCGGTCGCGTCGGCAAATTGATGGACCATCTCGCGGGTGACCTCGACCCACTCGCTCGAGCCCAGCGTTTCACCGACCGCCCCCAGGAGATCGGACTTGTTCTCGAACACCCGTGTCATCTGATCCTCCACGTTCCCGAACACTGTTAGGTTAATTGGATAATAAACTCACAGTGTAAGGTTGTCCAGTACTTTCACACGAAAGGGTGTGCGATGGCGCGACCGCGGATTCCACTACTGAGCAAGCCGATCATCAGGGACACCGCCCTGAAATTGGTCGACGAGCACGGTTTGACCGACTTCTCGATGCGCAAACTCGCCACCGTTCTCGGCGTGCAAGCACCATCGCTGTACAGCCATTACGCCAACAAGGACGAGCTACTCGACGACGTCGCGAACGTCATCATGGAGTCCGTCGACGTGAGCGGCTTCGACTCCGACGATTGGCGCGGTGCGCTTCGCACGTGGGCGCGGTCCTACCACGCTGCCCTGGGCAAGCATCCCAATATCGTTCCCTACTTGGCCTACGGTCCGAGCGTCAGGCCCATCGCCCTTGACCGCGCCAACGCCATCCACGGCGGACTGGTGCGCGCCGGATGGCCGCAGCGCACGGCAACGCTGATCGGCGCTTCCGTCAAGTACGTGGTCATGGGCGCTGCGACAGCGACGTTCTCCGGCGGATTCGTGGACGATCCGGCGATCTACGCCGAGCGTTACCCGCACCTCACGCGAGCACATCTGTTGCGCGAGCGTGCTACGGAAATCGATGGTGCCAGTTTCGAACTCGCGCTGGAATCCCTGCTGGACGGGCTGGAAGCCAAATACGCACTGCTGCAGAGAACTACAGAGCAACCTCCTCGAAACTGAGGGTTGTTACCGTCGATCAAGCGTGCCGAGCATCGCGACGAAGGCCGCCTGACGATCCCCCAGAGCGGCGAAGAATTCCCGGTCCGAAGATTCCACCGCGCGGTTCGCCCTGCCGGCCAAGGCCGCACCCACCGGCGTGACGGCAAGCGAGCGAGCACGAGCATCGGTCGGATGTGGACGTCGTTCGACAAACCCCTTGGATTCGAGGGTCCGAATCACCTGTGACGTCATCATCGCGTCGGTGCGCGCGTACTCGGCAAGACCGCGTTGAGTTATCGGCGTCTCTGCATCCAGCCAGGTCAGTGCGGCGAGCAGAACGAACTGCACGTGGGTCAGGTCGAAAGGTCGCAGCGCCGCGCGAATCGAGGCTTGCCAAGCATTGGTGACACGCCACAACATCAGACCGGGACTCTCGTCCGCGTCCTCGAAGTCGGTTTCCAGTTTCTTCGCCACAGCGCCAGTGTGTCAGCTCGTCGTCGAACGCAGAACCTCGACGTCGTTGTCATCCAACGGAATCAAGCCACGCCGGAGTTGATACCCCCAATTCGGTGCCGAGGTCAGCGCCAATCGACTCCGGACTGCGTCGAGAGGAACGGGGTTGAACTGTTCGTACCGAACTCGCCGCCGAAACGGCTTGAAACACCCCTCGTCCGCCTGCCAGATCTCACCCTCTTCGATCACACCGAGAGCTGTGAACTCGCGCAACGGATCTCGGTCGCCCATGGACTCGACCGGCGAATAATAGACCAGCACGTCACCTGCTTTCATCCGTACCAAACCAGCTCTCTTTCCGTGCCCGATCTGTGCGATACCGAGATCCACTGCGCGACGCACATGTTCGGCAGAGACAACCCCTAACCAGGCATTCATCGCCGGCCCCCTGGCGAACCGAAAGCACATTCATTCATGCATTTAGTATGCGCGCTTATTATCTTTCACGCAACAGATCCACTCTTGAACGTGTTCAACTCCAGGGCGTACGCTGCACTTGAACATGTTCAAAGAAGGAGTGTCGATGGGTAGTCGCGGGATCGAGACCAGGGAAAAGCTGGTGGAAACAGCATTGCGGCTCTTCCGCGACGAAGGCTTCGCAGCGACGACCATGCGCAAGATCGCAAATGAGGCAGAGGTCTCGCTCGGGAACGCCTACTACTACTTCGCCAGTAAGGACGAACTGGTTCACGAGCTGTATCTCGTCATCCAACGCGATCACCGCGCGCGGGCGCTTCCACTCCTTCGCGAAGGTGGGTCACTGACAGAAAATCTCACGATTGTTCTGCACACCGGACTCGATGTCATGGGGCCCTATCACGGCTTCGGCAGCACGTTTCTGCACGTTGCCCTGCCCACCACATCACAGTCCAGCCCGTTCTCGGCCGAGTCGACCGATGCGAGATCGATGGCCGTCGAATTGATGCGCGAAGCACTGGCGGCGTCGAAGCAGAAGACGCCGTCGTCATTGGAGACCCAGCTCCCAACACTCTTGTGGCTCAGCTATCTGGGCGTGACGCTGCACTGGGTCACCGACTCGTCTCCGGGGCAAACTCGTACCCGATCCCTGGTCGACGGCCTGGTCCCGATCATCGCCAAAGCGCTCACCCTCGCGCGGTTACCAGTGGCCCGCGGCCTGGTCGGCGACGTCGCCGCCCTGATGACCAAAGTCGTTTCTCCAGAGCGGAACAAAAAATCATGAAGACCGTTGTTGTCTGTGGTGCGTCGGGTTACGTAGGCCAACACCTTCTTCGAACGCTCGAATCCAACGGGGTCGACGTTCGGACGATCGGCCGGGGAGGAACGAGCGATGCCACGTGGTCCGACGAGCACGGCGTCGCCGATGTACTCAGCGGCACGGATCTGCTCGTCAACCTCGCCGGCCGCTCCGTGAGCTGCCGCTACAACAAGCGCAATGCCGACGACATCTTCTCCTCCCGAGTGGAAACGACTGCACTGTTGGGTCGTGCGCTGACCCGCACGCCGCAGCCACCCTCACTCTGGGCGAATGCCAGTACCGGCACGATCTACCGAGACGCACGAGATCGACCGATGGACGAGAAGAACGGAGAGCTGGGAAAGGGATTCTCCGTAGCGGTCGCGCGAGCGTGGGAACACGAATTGTTCTCAACCCCAACGCCTGTTCGCAAAGTGGCACTTCGGATGTCGATCGTCCTCGGAGCCGGCGGTGGGGCGATCAATCCGTTCGTCAACCTCGCCCGAATGGGCTTCGGCGGACGAATGGGCGACGGCCGACAGATGTTCAGCTGGATTCACATCGCCGACGTCATTCGCGCGATCATCCACATCTACGAGAATCCGGAGATCTCAGGCCCGGTCAATATCGCATCCCCGTATCCGGTAACCAACACCGACATGATGCGGATGGTGCGAGCGAAACTTGGCCGACAATATGGGTTTCCGACGCCGGGCTGGATGCTCGAGTTCGGCGCACGAATCATCCACACCGAGGCTGAACTGGTAACGAAGAGTCGCTGGGTTTCACCAGGGGTGCTCGCGGACAGCGGCTTCCAGTATCAATTTCCGACGTTGGAGTCTGCGCTGAACCAGATCGCTCAAGAGACCCCGCGAGGGTTGCTTCCGGTTTCACTCGGCTGAATATCCTGCTCTCCGGTCCGCCCGCCGTACGTCGCAATCTTGTACTCCGTCGCAGCCAAAGACAACGTGAGCTCCTTGATCTGCCGACGAACGGTGTCCCGGTGTTCGAGCAGCATGTCGAGCCTCTCCGGAACTGTCCCTTCACCGGCGTCGACCAGTTCGACGTAGTGCTGCAGGTCGCGAATCGCCATACCCGAGATGCGCATGCGGGTCAGAAACACCAGCCTCCGAACAGATTCCGGACCGTACACACGATGTCCGCTCGAGTCACGATCGACCTCGACCAGACCGATCTTCTCGTAGTAGCGCAGCGTATGTGCCGAGGCATCCAGCAGGTCCGCGACTTCGGCGATCGACATCGGCTCCTGAACGTCTCCTGCATCGACGAGTCGGTGAATCACCTCGATCGACATGGGCCCGTCCACTTCCCCAAGTGCCTCGAGTGCCTTACGCATCAAGTCTTCGGTAGCCATGTTTCTCAGCCTAGAACGGACGGACGGGTCCGGCAGCATCCGCGAAGTCGGCACTGCGAGCCAGGTCGGCCCAGACGCATACCTCGGCGAGATTCTTCCGATACGACGCGCCGACCATCCCACGACCGGCATTGTTGACCAGCACGTCGATGCGACCGAAACGCTCGAGCGCATATTCGACGACGCCCGGAGCCGCTGCGGTGTCTCTGACGTCGAACATCACCGCCGAGAACCGATCCGGATGCTCCGACGCGATATCTGCAACGGACTCGGGACGACGAACTGCAGCGACTACCGCGTCCCCCGATCGAAGTGCAGACAGTGCGAGTTCACGGCCGAAACCCTGAGAAACTCCAGTGATGATCCAGGTCTTTGTTGTCATGGTCGGCAACGCTAGGGGTTAGAGCGCGCTCCAACGCAAGCCTGTGGTTCTACCGCCGAACTACACGCCGGCCCAGAGCGGTCGTTCTCCGCGAAGGAAACCGTCGACGCCGGCTTTGAAGTCGTCACTGCTGTAGATCATGCTCATCAGATCATCGTTGTCGGCAATCACTCGGGTTCTGATGCGTCGCAGGGACTCCCGAATAGTCCAGACGGTCATCGGGGCGGCGGCAAGTAGATCGCGAGATACCTGGGCAGTCAGGGTCGCGAACTCGGACTCTGTTGCACAGTCGCTGAGGAAGCCGCTCCGCAGAGCCTCGCCACTCGACATCACCCCAGCCCGAGCAATCAACGACATCAGACGCGAACTGCCGATCCTGTCCGCCAGCAACGCCACGGAATGGATCGACAACGAGTTTCCGAGTGTGCGCGCGATCGGTAGGCAGAAGCGTGACCCCTGCGTCGCGATCCGCACATCGCACGCTGCCGACAGCAACAGCCCTGCTCCCGCGCACACACCGTCGATGACCGCGAGGGTGGGAACCCTCACTTTCTCGAGTTCGGTCAGTACGCCGACGAACCGGCTTTCGTAGTCGAGCCCGTCCTGAAAGCTCGAGAAGGTTTGAAAGTGGCCAATGTCGGAGCCCGCCGAGAACGCCTCTCCCCCAGCACCTCGGAGAGTGACTAACCGAATCTCGCGGTCGGAGTCGGCGCGCCGGCAGGCTCCGGCAATGGCGTCGTACATCTGCGGGGTCAATGCGTTGCGCTTTTCCGGCCGGTTGAACACGACGTCGAGGGTCTCGCCACGACGGATGATCAAGATTTCTTCGTGCGTTTCAGTCATGACACTGACGTTATTTCCGGTAGAGAAAAGTCGAAACACATTGCACTTGAATATCTTTGCGAATTCTCGATGCAAAGTTGCAGATAGTGCGAACGGAGAAGCGTCGACGAGGCCAGGAGACGGTGATGCCAGAACCGAACCTCGCCGACGCAGCATCAAAGGGGTGTCATGCCACGACTGTGCGCTGTGGCACGCCCGAATACTGGCTCAGCGGCCTGATCAGTGCATTCGACTGCCCCTGCTCGATGATGTGCGCCGTCCATCCGGTGATGCGGCTCATCACGAAGATCGGCGTGAACATCTCGACGTCGAAGCCCATGAGGAAATAGGCAGGGCCCGTAGGGAAATCGAGATTCGGCTTGATTCCGGTGGCACTGACCATGGTCTTCTCGAGGATCTCGTACATCTGCACCCACTTCTCGCCGTCGGTCGCTGCCGCGACGTCGAGGAGGGCCTGCTTCATGGTCGGAACACGCGAATCACCGTTCTTGTAGACGCGGTGCCCGAAGCCCATGACCTTCTCCTTGGCAGCCAACTTCTCCGACATCCAGGCTTCGGCGCGGTCGGGGTCGTCGATCTCGAGCATGTCGTGCATGACAGCTTCGTTTGCACCGCCGTGCAACGGGCCCTTGAGCGTGCCGATAGCAGCGGTCACTGCGCTGTAGATGTCCGAAAGTGTGGACGTCACAACACGAGCGGCGAACGTCGAGGCGTTGAAGGAGTGCTCCGCGTACAGGATCAGCGAGACCTCGAAGGCCTTCACGATCGCCGACTCCGGAACAGCACCGAAACACATGTTCAAGAAGTTTTCGGCGAAACCCAGGTCCGACTGCGGCGCGATGGGATCCTGACCGCGCCGGCGGCGGAAATCGGCTGCGACGATGGTCGGCAGCACAGCCGTCATCCGCAGCGCCTTGGCCAGATTGGCCTTCTCCGAGTTGTCGTCCTCCGCCGGATCCTCGGCGCCGAGGTAGCTGATCGCCGTGCGGACAACATCCATGGGGTGGCAGTTGTCCGGCATCTTGGTCAGGAGTGAGAGCAGTGAGCGGTCGGCACGACGGGCCGCACGCTCACGCAGGCAGAGTAATTCGAGCTGCTCGGGAGTCGGCAGTTCGCCGTACCAGAGCAGGTGCGCAACTTCTTCGAAGCTGCAGTTCGCGGCAAGGTCCTGCACTGCGTAACCGCGATACGTCAACGAATTCGTCTCGGGCACTACCTTGGAGATAGCCGTCGTATCGACGACAACTCCGGCCAAGCCCTTATAGATCGTCGGAATCTGTTCGGTCATGTCCTACTCCCCTCCAAGCTGAAATTGAAAATGCCACTGTCGAATTCGTTGTAGCGCTCGTACTCGAGAATCTCGTACAACCTGCTGCGATGCTGCATTTCGCCGAGCAGTCCTTCTTGCGTGCCCTCCGCAAAAATCTCGCGCAGACCCTTTTCGATAGCGAACATCGCCAGCCGAAGGGTGGTCACGGGGTAGATGACGGCGTTGAAACCGATCTCTTCCAACGTCTTCGCCGAAATGAGATTCGACTTCCCGAACTCGGTCATGTTGGCGAGGAGCGGAGTGTCGACCGCTGCGCGGAACTTCTCGAAGTCGGCCTCGGTGGCAAGAGCTTCGGTGAAGATCAGATCGGCACCGGCATCCACATAGGCCTTTGCTCGCTCGATCGCCGCGTCGATACCGTCGATTCCGGCAGCATCGGTGCGCGCGCAGATGACGAAGTTCGGGTCACGACGCGCCGACACTGCAGCACGAACACGGCGAACCATGTCTTCGGTGGGCACAATTGCTTTACCGTCGAGGTGCCCGCAGCGTTTGGGGTTGATCTGATCCTCGAGGTGCAGACCGGCTATTCCGTCGTCCTCGAAGATCGTGACCGTGCGGGCCGCGCTCATAGGTTCACCGAAACCGGTGTCGGCGTCGACGAGCGTCGGGAGGTCCGTGACGCGCGCGATCTGCTTGCTGTGGCCGGCGACCTCGGTCAAGGTTGTCAGTCCGATGTCGGGAAGCGCCAATCCGGCGGAGTACGCACCACCTGAAACGTAGACACCCTCGAACCCGATTTCCTGAATCAGTCTGGCTGTCAGCGGATTGATGGCACCCGGGAGTCGTTGAATCTTTCCGGACGTCAGCCCCGCCCGGAAGGCAATCCGCTTGTCGGCTGCAGACGTCGCTGCTGCGATGAGGCCCGACAT
Organism: Rhodococcus sp. C3V; assembly: GCF_029269915.1. Taxonomy (NCBI): domain Bacteria; kingdom Bacillati; phylum Actinomycetota; class Actinomycetes; order Mycobacteriales; family Nocardiaceae; genus Rhodococcus; species Rhodococcus sp. C3V. Next base: position 383,592 of record NZ_JARJBE010000001.1, on the reverse strand, counting down.
CAGAAAAGTCCCTTGGCGACCTTGGGAGCCCGAGCGAGAACGTCTTCGGAAACGGTGAAGGTCAGCTGATCGAGTTCGCCTGCCTTCAATTCGGCGGTGCGCTGAGCCGCGTCGAGGAAGCGGTCCTGTTCGCTCGGCTCGATGACGCCCTCGGCGAGGGTGCGGAACTTCGCGACGTACTGATCGCGAGCGAACGGACGTGCGCCGAGCGGGTGCGCATCGGCCACCGCAAGCTCGTCGACGATGACTTCGCCGCTCTTCAAGGTGATCTCGGCGCGAGCACCGAAAGCCTTCTCGTCCGGATCCGTCGAGTGGTAACGGCGTGTCCATTCGGGATCTTCGCGCGTGGAGATCTTGTTCCACAGCTCGATCGTGTCCGCGCGCTGTGCACGCTCGGACGCGTAGGAATGTTCGTGGTGCCACGTACCGTCCTGTAGCGCAACGGCAAAGATGTACATCACCGAGTGGTCGAGGGTTTCACGCGAGGCGGTCGGGTCGAACTTCTGCGGATCGCCGGAACCGGTGCCGATGACGACGTGGGTGTGGTGACTGGTATGCAGGACGATCGACGCGATCTGGTCGAGATCACCGACGCGAGAACGCATCCGGCGAGCGAGGTCGATCGGCGCCTGGCTCTGGTACTCCGCGGAGTGTTCCTTCGTGTACGAGTCGAGGATGGCGCGCTTCGCCTCACCCGAACCGGGCAGCGGAACGTGGTACTCCTTGTCCGGGCCACCGAGTAACCAGGCGATGACGCCGTCTTCGCCTTCCCAGATCGGTGACGGTGCGCCCTCACCGCGCATCGCGCGGTCGACCGCCTCTACGGCAACCTTGCCTGCCAGCGCAGGCGCGTACGCCTTCCAACTGGAGATCTCGCCCTTGCGGGACTGACGTGTCGCCGTCGTGAGGTGCAGCGCCTGGCCGATTGCCTGGTAGACCGTCTCGGTCCCCAGGCCCAGCAAAGTTCCGATACCTGCCGCAGCCGAGGGGCCGAGGTGTGCGACGTGGTCGATCTTGTGCTCGTGCAGGCAGATAGCCCGAACCAGGTCGATCTGGATCTCGTAGCCGGTCGCCAGACCACGAATCAGGTCTCGACCGTCACGGCTGGTGTGCTGAGCGACGGCGAGGATCGGCGGGATGTTGTCTCCGGGGTGCGAGTACTCGGCGGCGAGGAACGTGTCGTGGAAATCGAGTTCACGAACCGCGACACCGTTGGCCCAGGCGGCCCATTCAGGCGAGAACGTACCGGGGATACCGAACACGGTGGAGCCCGGCGTATACGGATGCGAGTGTGCTTGCGCCCGCGCATTCACCACGGGACGGCGTACCAGGGAAGCTGCGGCAACTGCCGCGTTGTCGATGATCCGGTTGACGATCATGTCGGATGTGGCGTCGGTGACGTCGACGGAATCCGTCGCAACTTCCGCGATCTTCCACGCGAGGTGGTCTTCCTTGGGGAACTCTTCGGCAGAGCGGTGAGTGCGTACGAGATGCGTCTTCATCGGTCCTCTTCTCACGTTCTTCGGTATCTATTTGCACGCTACGCAGCTCATTCACCTCGGGATAGGCCCTCGCAATTGCCTATTTGTGCAATGACAATGCTGCAATGTTGCGAATGTTGCGAATAGCTTCTCGGTAGGGTGAACGCGATCGGCACCGAGGAGATTCGATGAAGAAGATGTACGCGGGAGCGCGGCTGCGACGGCTGCGGGAGGAACGAAACCTGTCACAGTCCGCACTGGCGAAGGCACTCGAACTCTCCCCCAGCTATGTCAATCAACTGGAGAACGATCAACGACCGCTGACGGTGCCCGTCCTTCTCAAGCTCAACGCCGAGTTCGATCTCGACGTGCAATTCTTCGCCTCCGATTCCGACGCACGCCTGGTTGCGGACGTTCATCACGCCTTGGCCGAAACTTCGGAATCTGGAGACGTATCTCTGGCCGAGGTGGACGAATTGGTGGCCCGCATGCCGGCGGTCGGACGCACCCTCGTGATGTTGCACCGCCGCCTTCACGCCGCGACAGAGCAGTTGGACCAGTTCTCGACGCAGTTGTCCGGCGAACCAGCATCCGATGTGTCACTCGTACCGATGCCCTACGAGGAAGTTCGGGACTTCTTCTACGACCGAAAGAATCACATCGCCGTTCTGGACGACGCTGCCGAACAGATGTTCCTGGACAACGGATTGTCCGTGGGCGCAGTGGATTTGCAACTGGCACGACTACTTCGCGATCAGCACGGCGTCACCGTGACGATCCGTACCGACGAACCCGACAAGCTCGGCCCCAAGCGTTACTACGATCCGAACAAGTCGGTCCTCACACTCGCCCGTCGTCTGTCGGCAGGACAACGCGCGTTCCAGATCGCAATGCAGTTGGCCTTCTTCACGCAGGCCGACGTGATCGATTCCCTTGTCGCCGAGGATGAATCATTGAGCGCCGAGTCCGCAGCGCTGGCTCGCGTCGGACTCGCACACTACTTTGCCGGCGCACTGCTACTCCCGTACACCCAATTCCTGCAATCCGCTGAGGCCTTGCGGTACGACATCGACCTGCTCAGCCTCAAGTTCGAGGTCGGCTTCGAGACCGTCTGCCACCGGTTGTCCACTCTCCAGCGTCATGGCCAACGCGGCATCCCCTTCTTCTTCGTCCGAACCGATCGCGCCGGAAACATCTCGAAGCGTCAGTCTGCTACCGCCTTTCACTTCTCCAGAGTCGGAGGCAGCTGCCCGCTGTGGGTCATCCACGAGGCATTCGCGAGCCCAGGTCGCATCCTCACTCAGGTCGCGAAGATGCCCGACGGCCGGACATACCTCTGGGTGGCGCGCACTACCCACAGCGGCGGACTCGGGTACCTCGCACCCGAGCGCAACTTCGCCGTCGGACTCGGTTGCGACATCGGCTACGCCGATCGCATGGTCTACTCACACGGAATTCAGACGGACGACCCCGCGACCATCGTGCCGATCGGCGCGGGGTGCAAAGTCTGTGACAGGCCAGCGTGCTCTCAACGCGCCTTCCCCCAACTCGGCCGCTCGATCTCCGTCAGTGAGAACAGCAGCAGCCACCTTCCGTATCCGCAACAATAGGGCGCAAACAGTAGGGCACACCGACTCCACCTGCAGTTTCCCGGAGCTACGACGCTCTTCTGCTTCCATGGACGTCATGCAACCCGATGCCGTGACCCCTCGTCGACTGGTTCTTCGCCGCCTTTCGGCCGTGGCCGGTGTGGCCGGCATCGTGACTGGTTTGGTTGCCTTGATCGCAACTCAGTTGGACGTCGATCACAACATCGTGATCGTTCTCGCGTCAGTGGCGCCCTTGTTGATGATTGCTCCGCTGATCGGTGCCGTCGTCTCGGGTATCGGGCGTCAGTGGATCGTGTGCGCCGCCTCGATCCTCGTCCTTGGGTTGTTCGGATGGTCTGTGAGCCCGCTGTACATCGGCGGAACTGGGGAGTCGACGTCTGCGAACGGTCCATCGATTCGAATCATGCAGGCCAACTTGATGGTCGGTGCAGCGGATCCGGAGTCGCTTGTGGCGATGGTCCGCGAACGCGAGGTCGACGTGGTGACGGTCCAGGAGTTGACGTACCAGGAAGCCGACGCGCTCGAAGCCGCCGGGCTTGACGAGGTTCTGAGCCACCAATTCCTCGTCCCGTACACCGACGGTGGTGGCGGGGCAGGAATCTACAGTCGCTTTCCACTCTCCAATCCGCGTAGCCTCGACGGATTCTCACCCGAAACGCTGTCCGCAGAACTGAATGTCGGCTTGGCGCAGCCAGTCACATTGTTCGCCGTGCATCCGGCACCGGCGTACATCTCACCGGCTTCGGTGTGGGCGGACGAGCAGCGAAGGCTCGGGTCTTACATGGACAAAGTCGCCGGGCGGGACAACGTGATAGTGAGCGGCGACTTCAACGCGTCGTACTCGAACAAACAGTTCCGGAATCTTCTCACGAACGGATACACCAGCGCCGCCGACCAATTGGGTTCCGGCCTGATCCCGACCTATCCGACCGACAAGCGGTATCCGGCGGTGGTCGGTATCGACCACATCATCACGAAAGGCGCCGTGGCGACATCCTTGGAACGGATCGAGATCGAGGGATCCGATCACCACGGCCTGATTGCCGACATCACGTTGTCTTGAGTAAATACTGGATTGAGCAAGCACCGGGGCATGGTTGTGCCCCGGCGTATTCGTCAGTTGTCGCGGTTCACGCCGCTGTCGGTGGGCTGTTCCCGCCGATCGGCTGCTGATACGGATCGATCGACATCGGCGGATAGAACACCGATTTCCGATCGGGGCCGATCTCGACCCGCCATTCGGTGTGGTGCAGCGTCCGATGATGGTGACCGCACAACAAGACCAGATTGTCGAGATCCGTTGGGCCACCATCGTTCCAGTGAACGATATGATGGGCATCGCACCACCCCGATGGTGTCCCGCATCCCGGAAACGCACACCCACCATCACGAACCGCCAACGCCCGCCGCTGCGGCACCGTCGCTGTTCTCGCTTCCTTACCGCAGTCGAGCGGAACACCATTCTCATCCAACAAAATCCGCGTGATCGTGCAATCGCACGCCAGCATCCGTGCGGTATCGATACTGATGGGGCCCACCCAATCCGTCCACGCGAAACCCAGTTCCTCGGTGGACGGCAGGAGGTCTTTCAACGCCTTGAGGTCGGTCATGTCTTTTGCGCTGGCGGTAACGGTGATGTGTGGTTTCACCCCGCCCTCGATCGGACCCAACCCCGCCCGCTCGTACCGCCGCAGTAGTTCGCAGAACCCATCCGCCCGCCGTAATGCCGGAGTGCGAGTGTCCTTGACGCCGTCCTTCTCCGGCGTCGGCGCCGACAGGCTCGACAGCAACGTGATCAGACGCGCCCCGTTCACGGCATCCAGATCACCCTTCACCGACACGCGCCCGTACAAGCCTTTCGAGGCGTAGAACTCGTTACGCTCCGAATCCTCACCCACCGGAACGCCGTCCTCACGCTTGCCGTACTGCTTCTCGATCCGCCGGATCGCCGCCCGCACCGCATCACAATCGGCAATGTTCTGCGACGCCAACCCGAGCAAGATCCCGCGGGCCTTGTCCACGTCCGCCAGGGTCATGTTCTTGGGCGGATGCTGACAGAACGACGCCACCTGCCGCGCCTTCAACGCATCAACATCCCCGCGGTGAAACGCATCGCCGACAACAGGTTCGAGCATCAACAACCGCGCCAACCCGACCAGCAGACTGCACTCACCGATCTCCAGATTCGTCGACCCGTGCAACCACTGCGCGATCGCCCGAAAACCCTTCCCGACCACAGTCTCCCGGGAAAACATCTCCACGATCAACAACACCATCCGCGACTGCAATTCGTGTCGGGCGCGCACCAGATCCAGAACCTCACCCTTGAGGTCCTCGCCATCCAGCTGCCACGCATCCCGACTGTCCATGCCCAAAGTTTAATCGAACACACTTTCGATAACCAGAGACGAACCGGACAACTTCAAAAAGGTGCGCGACTCGAGACCTGTTGAAGTACAGGCTCGTTCAGGACTGATACAGCGCTAGGTCGGAGTGACTATCGCAAAGTTCGGATCCGGCTCGTCGAGGTATCCGGCAAGTTCTGCGAGCTTCGCCGGGTCGCCGGAAACCGAGATGGTTCCATTCGCGATCTCAGCACCCAAGTCCGCACCACCGAGCAGCACACCGAGCAAGCCGAGACGACTCAAACTGAACATCGCATCCACAGACCCAGCATCTGCAGACCCACCTTCCACGTCGAAATGGATCAGAACTCCGTTGCTGAGTTCCGTTCGGTGAACGATGTTTTCGTCAGTGATGTTCCAATCGACGACGATGTGCGAGCCCGCTGCGCGCACTCCATCCACGCGCAGCGATACTGCATCGAAGACTTGACTTACCGACAGCGCTGCGGTGATGTCGGGCGCCGCGGCAACCGTGGGCGTCCCCACTGAGCCGTTGCGCAGTTCGTATGCACCGGTGAGGTAGAAGTTCCGCCATGTGCCGTTCTCGGCGCCGTACCCGAGTTGCTCGAAGGTATCGGCCTGCAGATTCTTGGCCTCGACGTTGTCCGGTTCAGCGAAGACCACGTAGTTCACCACCTGCGCAACCCAGCGAAAGTCGCCGCGCTCGTACGATTCCCGAGCTTTCCGTAACACTTCTGCTGATCCGCCCATGAACTCCACGTGACGCTTGGCCGATTCGACGGGTGGATGCTCCCACAGATGCGCAGGGTTACCGTCGAACCAACCCATGTATCGCTGGTAGATGGCTTTGACGTTGTGACTGACGGAACCGTAGTACCCGTGCGTGTGCCACGCTTGCGCCAATGCAGGTAGCAGCTCGATCGATTCGGCGATCTCGAGACCGGTCCACCCCTGATTGATTCGACGAAGTGTCTGATCGTGAAGGTACCCGTAGAGGTCGCGCTGCAATGACAGGAACTCGGTGAGCCGTTCGGTCCCCCACGTCGGCCAGTGGTGGGACGCAAACAGAACGTCGGATCGTGAGGCGTAACGATTGATCGATTCCGTCAGGTACGCAGACCAGACATGAGGATCTCGTACCAGGGCACCGCGAAGCGTGAGCAGGTTGTGGAGAGTATGAGTTGCGTTCTCCGCCATACACAGTGCGCGCAAATCCGGGAAGTAGAAGTTCATCTCGGACGGGGCCTCGGTTCCGGGCGTCATCTGGAATTCGATCCGAACGCCGTCGATCGTCTCCGTGTGACCTGTCTTCGAGATCGACACCGTCGGCGAAATGAGCGTCGGTGTGCCGGTTGAGGTGGTCTGCCCCAACCCGGCTCCGACGCTACCTCGGGGACCTCGGGGTAAGGCCGCTCCGTACATGTAGGCCGCGCGTCGAGCCATTGCCGTTCCCGCATAGACGTTTTCCTCGACCGCGTGCTCCACGAGCCCGGTGGGTGCGACGATCACGCATCGCCCGGCGGCGACGTCGTCGTCGGTGGTCACTCCTTTGACCCCGCCGAAGTGGTCGATGTGCGAATGCGTGTAGATCACCGCGACTACTGGTCGATCACCACGGTGTTCCCGGTACAACGCGAGCCCCGCAGCAGCGGTTTCCCGGGAGATCAGTGGATCGATGACGATGATTCCGGTATCTCCCTCGATCAACGTCATGTTCGACAGATCAAGTCCGCGAATCTGATAGATCGAATCCGTCACCGCAAAGAGTCCCTGCTTGGCGACCAACTTCGACTGACGCCACAAGCTCGGATTGACCGTTGGCGGGCAGTCCTCGTCAAGGAAGGCGTAGGAATCGTTGTTCCACAGGACTTTCCCGTCCGAATCGGCAACCAGCCCCGGATCGAGCGCGGCGACGAAACCCCGCTTCGCCTCGGTGAAGTCGGCGTCGTCGGAGAACGGTAGAGTCTCGGCGACTCGGGCGTTCGCGGCTTCGATTGCGGCCGATGCCGCACGTGGGTCGATCATAAGTCAGCCTTTCACGCCGAATTGCGGCAATGCGCATTGCCGCAATTGAAGAGAACAGCAGGGCTAGCTCAGCAACTGCGCCTTTGCCGCCGCGAACTCGGCATCGGTCAACACGCCGGACTGATGAAGCTGTCCCAACTCCTGCAGCTTGGAGACCAGATCGTCCGCGCCTGAAGGGGGAACGGACTGCACGGGGGCGACCTGCTGCTGCGGCGGCGGCTGTTGCTGCTGGTACTCCTGCTGATATTCCTGCTGCTGCTCGCTGGCCTTTCGTTGACTCCGTCGATCCATGGCGTTGGACGTCGCCTTTGCGGTTCCAGCCACTACCGCCGTGCGCGCCACCGTGCCGAGCAACCCCGGCCGCCCTCTGCGTCCACCTCGAAAAACCATGCCGAACTCCTTGGGTAATTGTCGCTACTGAAATGCTGCTTCGACCGCTGCGACGACTACCTCGCGCGGTATCTGAACGTGAAGGACTACGTCGCCGCCGCCACCGCGAACCGTCGACGCGAGCTCACGCGCCCACGTCTGCTCGTAGACGATGACTGCGGCGGACGTTCCTGGTTCGAGTGACTCACGGACCACGTCCAGGTCCTCGTCACTGATCAATGCCTTGGCTTCGATGGACAGAATCGCCAGTCCGATGTCGGTGAGATCTTCGTCGACATCGATCTGCGACACCTGTCCGTCCGCGTCCTTGGCGATGTACACGAGGTCGAGCAGAGTGACAAAACCTCGTTCCACCACGTTCTGCAGCGCGGCGACAGCTTCAGGATCCACAGTTGAACCTGGGAATGCCAGCACCACGAGCTCGACCGGTCCGATGTTCATTGCGTCGTTCATCCATCAAGCCTGGTGGCTCGGACGCTTGGGAACCTCACCCGCAGGGGATGAATTACCCGATGCGATCGAGTTATTTGTTGCGACGAATGACTTCGCGAATCGGCCGTACGTGTACGCCTTCTGCTGCGAGGGCTCGCCGGGCTTTGCCTCGGGTGACGAGCACACCGACGATACCGAGAATCCAAACTGGATATTGCACCATCCAGGCGACACGGAATCCGTCGAACGTGTACCCGCCCATGTGTCCGAGGATGACGCCCATCACTTGAATCACGATGAGGGAAGCGAGGAATCCCCCGATGTTGACCATGCCCTGCGCGGTGCCCATCGCCGAACTCGGATTGGATGTGCGCGCGTAGTCGAAGCCGATCACCGAACCCGGCCCACCCACCGAGATGACGACCACCAGGATCGTCAACAACCAGAGCGGAGACGGTTCGCTTCGTGAAAGCACGATCGTCCACATGAGCGCGCTGGCCACCATGATGGTGAGAACCAACCACGATCGACGCATGGGATAGCGACCGGTGAGAATACCGAGGATCGGGCCGGCCACGATTGCCGAGATGACCGACAGCGTCAGCAGCGAGCCGACCGTCGTGGAGTCGAGGCCTTGAGCCGATTTCAGGTACGGCACACCCCACAGCAGCGCGAACGTCGTGATCGAGAACTGAGTCCCCATGTGGCTGAAGAACCCGAGTCGGGTGCCGGGCCGCATCCACACCGTCTTGATCTGTCGCCCGATCTCCTTGGCGCCGGCCGGCACGGCGACCACGTCGGCACCGGGAGGCGCGTCGCGGATGACACTCAACGCCAGCGCAAACGCCAACAGTCCGACAGCGGCAGCGCTGCCGTAGGCAAAAGTCCAGCCCGGTCCGGACAACAGCAACATGAACGGAAGCGCAGACATCACCTGGCCCAGCTGACCGAGGATGCCCGTGAACTGCGAGACCAACGGCACCTGCCGGGGCGGGAACCACTGCGGTACCAACCGCAACACCGAGATGAAGGTGAGTGCATCCCCGGCACCGACGGCAATACGTGCACCGATCGCGACGGGCAGCGATTCGGTGAAGGCGAGAGCCAACTGCGCGGACATCATGATGAACGCACCGACTGCGATCATGATCCGCGAACCGTAGCGGTCGAGGAGAACTCCTGCCGGAATCTGCATACCGGCGTACACAACGATCTGCAGCACGACGAAGCTCGACAGAACGCTGGGCGAGATCGAGAACCGATCAGCAGCAGACAGACCCGAGACACCGAACGAAGTGCGGTGAAGCACGGCGATCACGTAGGCAAAAACACCGACACCCCAGACCAACCACACTTTTTTCATCGGGTCTGTATGTTACTCCTGTCTTTCGCAAGGCTCAGGACATGATTATTCGCGGCCCTGAGAGACCCAATTCAAATCAGCCGAACGGAAGCCTTCGGTGATCGCGGCGAGGGAGTCGAGGCGAGCGATCTGGTCTTCGCTCAGAACGATGTCCAACGCTCCGGCGTTTTCCGTGACTCGTGCAGCGAACCGCGTGCCGGGAATCGAAACGGAAGGCAACCCGTGCTGACGGCCCTTGGCATCGAGCCATGCCAGGGAAACCTGTGCAGGCGTCGCGCCGAGCTCCTCACCGACGGCGCGGACCACGTCGAGAACCTTCTGATTAGCAGGGAGCGCGGAGTCCGAGAAGCGTGGGAAGCGTCGGCGCAGGTCGTTGTCACCGAGCGTCTCCGCATCGAACGATCCCGCCAGGAAGCCTCGGCCCACAGGCGAGAAGGGCACGAATCCGACTCCGAGTTCCGCGGCGGTGGGTACTACCTTGTTCTCGACGTCCCGACTCCAGATGCTCCATTCCGACTGGATCGCCGCGATCGGATGCACCCCGTACGCACGACGCAGTTCATCGCCGGTCGCCTCGGACAGGCCGATGTTGCGGACCTTGCCCGCCTTCACCTGCTCCGCGATCGCGCCGACTGTGTCTTCGATCGGCACGTTCGGGTCGACCCGGTGCAAGTAGTAGAGGTCGACATGATCGACGCCGAGTCGTCCCAGAGACTCGTCGAGTGCCCGCGGCACGTAAGCCGGGTCTCCGTTGATCCCGCGCTGACCGTTGGCGATGTTGCCGACCAGACCGAACTTGGTCGCCAACTGCACTTCCTCCCGGCGGTCTTTGAGAAGCTCTCCCACTGCCCGCTCACTCGATCCCTCGCCGTACACGTTCGCGGTGTCGATGAATGTGATCCCGATGTCCACCGCATGGTGCAGCGTGGCGAGCGCCTCGGCCGGATCCACCGGGCCGTAGACCGGGGCGACGGACATCGCGCCGTATCCCTGGGCGCTGACAGTGAGACCTTCGGCCAGAGTGACGGTGGGGACGGTCATGAAAACTCCTCGATTCGACTGAGCGACAACCCCGACAGTCTTCACCGAATCGAAGCCTCACGCACCGATTAACGTCACGCTGATCGGGTTACCCTCGAGTGATGGCATTCGATTGGCTCGAACTCGTACTCACCGCCCACCGCGAATTCGGTTCACGACTCGCTGCGGTCGAGGACTGGAACGCACCCACGCCCGACTCCGACTGGCACGTCGAACACCTCGTCCGCCACGTCATCGAGGAGCAGCAGTGGGTACCGCCGCTCCTGGCCGGACTGACGGTCGGCGAGGCGACACCGGACATCGTTCCCGTCGGGGACGACCTGTGGACCGAATGGCAGAAGTACTCCGATGCCGCAATCAAAGCGTGGAAATCGACGGACCTCAGTGCCCACGTTCACCTCTCGTACGGCACGGTGAAGGTGGAACCCTATCTGCGCCAGCAGACCTCGGACGTCACGATCCACACCTGGGACCTTGCGCGAGCGGTCGGAGCAGACGAGCGACTCGATCCAGACCTCGTCGAGGCCGTCTGGTCCGACCTCGACGGGCAGCGCGACATGCTCGCCGAGAGCGGTCTGTTTTCCGCTCCCGTCGATCTTCCTGACGATGCGTCGTTGCAGGACAAGCTGATTGCCCTGACCGGTCGCGATCCTCGTTAGACGTTCAGCGACACACCCGTCGTGCGAGCGACGCCGTCCCAGCCGCCGGCAGGTGCACCGAGGCCGAGCAGAGCCGCGACCGTCGGCGCGACGTCGATCGTGCGAGCCTGCGTGTCGATCTTCCGTCCACCGTCCAGAGCGGGATGTCCGCCGCTGAGGAAGAACGGAATGGGCAGTGTCACGAAGTGGCCGTGGTTGCCGGGAATCGGGTTGGACAGTGGAGTCGGATCACTGAACCGCCAGCCCTGAGCGCAAAACGCAACGACGTCACCGGCATTGGTGCCGAGATCGAATTCGGCGGGGAGGTGGCTGGATTCGACGCCGTCCACACCATCCACGATCTGCTGAATCCGGCTGACGGCTTCCGCCCGTTCGCCATCGGGTCCGACGAAGTAGATCAGGTCTGCGCCACCGTTCTGGGCGATTCGAATCTTGCCTGCCAGCAACGGGTCCGCGTTCAGCGGTCGATCCAAGCCGATGAGCCGCGCGGGCTCCGACCAGTCCATCGAGTGGTCGGCCAACACGATCAGAATGCTCCGATTCCAGCGACCCGTGTCATGAAGGAAGTCGACGAAGCGGCGAACCTGGTTGTCGGTGTTCTGAAGTGCAGCCGTGCGAGCGATCCGGATGGACGGACCGGACAGATCCAGGTGCCCGACCCGATCGACGTCACCGAGGTTGGTGAACGAGAGCCGCGGCGAGTTCCCGCCGACGATACGGATCAAGGCGTCGATCGTGAAGTTGTCCGGCGCATGCTCGGTACCGGGAACGAGCGGCTGCGGATCCCACACCAGTGAGGCGCGGTCACCGAACAACCCGTGCAGGTAGCGCTTCGACAGCACACTCGCAGTGGTCAATCCGAGTTCGGTGCGCACCCGATCCAGAACCGTCGATGCCTGCAGGTCGGAAGGCCGATCGAGGTCACGCTTCTTGTCGATGGCCGGATCGTAGACGGAGTTGGCGGGTACGCCCGAACGCGCCGGCAGCACTCCCGTCATCATCGCCGTGTGGTTCGGCAGCGTCTCTGCGATCGTGATGGCACTGGCGTCCGGGTAGTGGATACCGCCGGCCGCAAGCCCGGTCAGCGTCGGGGTGAGCTCCGATCGCAGCTCGTCCGGCCGCATGCCGTCTACGACTATGACATGCACGTCCAGGTCTGGGATTCCGGCGCTGGTGGGAACACTCGCGCGAGCGGGCGTTCCGAGCAATGCCGTTCCGGCGACAACACTTCCACCGATCAGAACGCTACGACGCGAAACTTCGATACTCACTGGTCGACTCCTGGTCGGTACGAGGCCTGATCGAGGGCGGCCGAGGTGGGTGAGACTCTACTGCCCGCGCCTGCCGGAAGACGGTAGCTCACGGCGTAGTGCGCATTGCTCTGCGGATTGGTGAGATCGTCGACGTAGTACCAGTCCATCTGAGTACCTTCGCGGGCAATTTCGAATACGCCGTAGCCGTGCGAATCCAGTTCGACGTACCGCACGTGGCGGTTCACGGCCTTGAATGCTTCTTCTGCCGCAACGGTTACCGTGCGCGGTGGCACTTTCAGCATGTCGTCGATATTGGGCGACGTCACCGACGGGACGACGAACTCGGCGCCGACGGTCGGCCCACCCGGATAGTTGGCGGCGTTGGTCGGTAGGTCGCAGGCCCACGACGTGTGGATGTCACCGGTGATGAAGACGGTGTTGTCCACACCGTTCGAGGTGATCGCGTCGAAAAGCCTGGTGCGGTCGGCGGTGTACCCGTCCCACTGATCCGTGTTGTACGGGACACCGGCCTGCGGCACACCCACCAGTTCGGTCAACGCCGCGGTGGTCGCCGGTTCCAGCGGCGGGAACACGCAGGGCGTGATCATGACCGGATTGCCGACAACCTTCCACTGCGTCGGGGAGGTGACGATTCCGTTGGTCAACCAATCCATCTGTGCGCGTCCGGTAATGGTGCGCGACGGATCGTCGACCTGCTTCATGGTCGGTTGCTCGTCGCGGTAGGTACGCAGGTCGAGCATCGAGATCTCGGCCAGATTCCCGAAGCGGAACCGACGATACAGCTGAACGCTCGAACCACTACCCGACGGGCGGACGGGCATCCACTCGAAATATGCCTTGGCCGAGTTGGTCTTTCGATCTGCCCAGTCACCTTCGACACCGGGAGTGTGGTTTTCGGCGCCGTCCCGGTACGCGTTGTCGGCCGATTCGTGATCGTCCCACGTGGTGATGAACGGGAGCTTCAGGTGCAGAGCTGCCAGATCCGGGTCTGTCTTGTACTGCGCGTGCCGAATTCGGTAGTCGGCCAGCGAAATGATCTCGTGGGCCGGCTCGTGAAGGCGAACGGATCCGTTTCTCGCGCCGTACTCCCCCTGCCCGTACTCGTAGATGTAGTCACCGAGGTGGATGATCGCGTCGAGGTCTTCGCGGAATGCGAGGTGACGATAGGCACCGAAATACCCCGCCTCCCAATTGGAGCAGGACACCACGCCGAAGCGGAGACGATCGAGATCTGCCGAGTTCGACGGAGCCGTGCGGGTGCGGCCCACCGGAGAAACAGCCGAACCCGCAGTGAATCGGTACCAGTACGTCGTCGACGAATCGAGTCCGGTGACGTCGACCTTCGCGGTGTGATCGGAATCCGCCGAAGCAGCAACACTTCCGGACGCAACGACGCTCGCGAACCCCTCATCGATCGCGACCTGCCAGTTGAGAGTCACCGCCGGCCCGACGCCGGAACCGGGCGTCGCGTCTGCCGTCGGGGTGATGCGGGTCCAGATGATCACCGCATCCGGCAACGGGTCACCGGATGCCACGCCGTGCGCGAAGCCCGGGCTGCCACCCGGAACCTCGGCACCGGCGTGACTCGCCGAAGCGACACCGAGACCTACTGCGCCGGCGAGGGCCGCCGATCCCTGCAGCAGGCCACGTCTGGATATTCGATCGAAGGCATTCGTGTGCACGCTAGGAGTGAACCCGCACCTGAACGGGCGTTCAAGAGAGCTTCGGGATGTTCACCCAGGCTTCGCCTGCGCTTCTCTGGAAGTTTGATCGAGTCGATCCCGATTACAACCGGTAATCGAGGACCGAGCCTCGAACCACACCGACCTTGACTCCGATGTAACCGCCGAGTGCACCCCCGGCCGCGATCAGGATCCAGAACGCCGGCGGAAGCAGAGCCTCGGACCCGTCGACCTCGGAGAACGCGGAATAGCCTGCGATCAACGCGCCGAACAGGATGGGCAGTATCAGCAGAGCGGCAAAGAAAGTCACCCACACCGATACGAAGCGGCCCTTCCACCGGGCAATCTCGTGCAGAACCGTCAGAACGACCAGGAAGACACCACTACCGGTCAAGAAGGCGGCCAGAACTGCAAATCCGAAAGCCGAAGTCAGTTCCGACTCCACGTGAATCCCCCTGTACGTCAATCACCTGCACACTCAGCCCCAACTGCGATGCGACGAGTCTATTCACGACGGACGGCGTTTGTCGGCAAGTCGAGTCGCTCGTCTGCCGGAAACACACCCCGCTGACGCCTATGCTTGGAAAATGACCGAACCCGACATCAAGCCCAGAAGTCGTGACGTCACCGACGGACTCGAAAAGACCGCAGCGCGCGGCATGTTGCGTGCAGTAGGAATGGGCGACGACGACTGGGTCAAGTCGCAGATCGGCGTCGCCTCGTCCTGGAACGAAATCACGCCATGCAACCTGTCCCTCGATCGCCTGGCCAAGGCCGTCAAGGAGGGTGTACGGGAAGCCGGCGGGTTCCCTCTCGAATTCGGCACTATCTCCGTCTCCGACGGCATTTCGATGGGGCACGAGGGCATGCACTTCTCCCTCGTCTCCCGTGAAGTGATCGCGGACAGCGTCGAGACCGTCATGCAGGCCGAGCGTCTCGACGGATCGGTCCTTCTCGCCGGCTGCGACAAGTCGTTGCCCGGCATGATGATGGCGGCGGCCCGCCTCGACCTCGCCAGCGTGTTCCTCTACGCCGGCTCCACCCTCCCCGGCGTCGCCAAACTTTCCGACGGCAGTGAGCGGGAAGTCACCGTCATCGACGCGTTCGAGGCGGTTGGCGCCTGCTCGCGTGGGCTGATGAGCCGCGCCGACGTCGACACCATCGAACGGGCGATCTGCCCGGGCGAAGGCGCGTGCGGCGGCATGTACACGGCAAACACGATGGCCAGCGCCGCCGAGGCCATGGGAATGTCGCTGCCCGGCAGCGCTTCACCGCCCGCACCGGATCGTCGCCGCGACGGCTTCGCCCGCGAGAGCGGCAAAGCCGTTGTCGAACTCCTGCGTCGAGGTATCACCGCGAGGGACATCCTCACCAAGGAAGCGTTCGAGAACGCCATTGCAGTAGTCATGGCATTCGGCGGATCCACCAATGCGGTGCTCCATCTCCTCGCGATCGCGCACGAAGCGTACGTCCCGCTGACGCTCGACGACTTCGCTCGCGTCGGCGCGAAGGTCCCGCACCTCGCCGACGTCAAGCCTTTCGGAAAGCACGTCATGACGGACGTCGACCGTATCGGCGGCGTCCCCGTGATCATGAAGGCATTGCTCGACGCGGGACTCATGCACGGAGATTGCCTGACCGTCACCGGTAAGACCGTGGCGGAGAATCTCGCGCACATCACCCCGCCCGATCCGGACGGCAAGGTCCTGCGGGCGATGAACAAGCCCATTCACCCGACCGGAGGCATCACGATCTTGAAGGGGTCACTCGCGCCCGGCGGCGCGGTGGTCAAGTCGGCAGGATTCGAGTCTGATGTATTCGTCGGCACTGCACGGGTTTTCGAACGCGAGCGCGCCGCGATGGATGCTCTCGAGGACGGCACCATCACCGGCGGTGACGTTGTCGTCATCCGCTACGAAGGCCCGAAGGGTGGTCCCGGCATGCGCGAGATGCTGGCCATCACGGGCGCGATCAAGGGCGCGGGTCTCGGCAAGGACGTCCTGCTGCTGACGGACGGACGATTCTCGGGCGGCACCACCGGCCTGTGTGTCGGACACGTTGCGCCCGAGGCCGTCGACGGCGGTCCCATCGCGTTCGTTCGCGACGGCGATCAGATCCGGCTCGACGTGGGTACCGGACAACTCGAATTGTTGGTCGACGACTCCGAATTGGAAGCCCGCAGGAAGGGCTGGGAGCCGTTGCCGCCTCGCTACACACGTGGTGTGTTGGCCAAGTACTCCAAGCTCGTGGGATCAGCCTCGGGTGGAGCAGTGTGCGGCTGATCCCAGCCCGCCGCTAGATCGGCCGGTACCCGGCGCCGACACCTCCGTGGGCATTGATCGTGTCCACGATGGAGGTCATGTTGGTGCCGAGTTCCGGCCCCAGGCACGGCACCCAGAGGTAGGCGTTGACCATCGCGACCAGCGTCGTCCCGACCGTGACCGGGGCTCCCGAATCACCGTGGTCGACGCAGATCTGAGTCCAGGTGGATGCGTCGGCGCTCAGGTCTCCCCAGACGACGCCGCAGGTCGTGCCCGTCGTACGGCCTTCCTTGCAGGCTGTAGCCGGGAAGCTGGCCGGAGCGCCGATCGAGGTGATGGTTGCCGCGCCCACCGTTCGAACTGGTGTGACCTTGCCCGGATCGAACTGGATGACCCCGTAGTCCAGGTCCGGGTTCGACTCGACGAACGTGCCGACCACGCCTGCGTCCTCGTTGCTTTCCGGGATCACGAACGATCCAGGACCACCGCAGTGACCTGCGGTGATACCCACGAGTCTGCCGCCGTTGTCGTGACCGATAGTGGTCAACGTACAGACCAGCTGATTGTCGATGATGATGCCCGAACCACCACCCATGGGCGTGGGTGCAGCAACCGCATTGCTGCTGACGATGAACCCGAGTCCGAGTGCCAAGACCAACGCTGCCAGAGCCGAAACAATTCGCTGCAACATCACAATCTCTCCGCCGGTAATCTCCCCGCTGCAAAAAACGCATACCCCGGAAAGTGCGGACCTACGCAGCGTTTCTAGTCGGTAGCTCCGAGCGCTTCGAGCATCTTGCGTGCCTCCTCGAGCTGACGACTCAACTCGTCGACTCGCGCTGCAGCCATGTCCCGTGCAGCGACGATGATGGACTCGACAGCCTCGATTGCGGTGGGCTCACCCAACTCGCGGACAGCTCGCTCGACCGCATCGGGTGCGACCGGAACTGCTTTGCCCGGACGCTTGGCGCCCTGTGTGACCGTCACGCTCCAGTCGTTGTCCGCGCCGGCATGGATGGTGACGCTGATACCGGCCGGCAGTTTCTTCGCACGCTTGACGGCCGGACGAGGTGTCGCGGCAGGGGCAGCAGTGGCAGTCGGTACCGGAGCGGGTGCAGGCTGCGCACGCGGCTTCGGTCGAACAGGCTCTACGAGTGGCTCCATCAGGGGCTCGGACTCCACAACTGGTTTGGGCCGTGGCGCCGGTTTGGCCGGTGCCGCGGAGACGCGGTTTATGCGCAATTCCTCTGCCTCGAAAGGCAATTCGTCGTTGACGCCTTTGGGGCGGATCATCACGGTGTTGCCGTCCACCGACACGACTTTCGCCGAGGTACCGGCTTCGATCCCCAGGCTGGGAGTCGCCTCGCGCAGATAGACGGTGGCGCGCTTGCCTTCGGCGACAGCCGTGGCGAGCGCTGCCAGATTGTCCGCAGTGAGGTGATCCGGCGTTGATGCGGCAGCGCCGGAACGTCTACGGGGTGGCATGCGCAGGTCCTTTCAGAAGTATCTCGTGCATTTCGGTATCGACAGTGCTTTTCTCGGGGCAACTCTTGCACAAGCCACCGACGTGTTGACTCTCACCGCCCGCCTGAGCCCGAGGATCCGTAGACGGTTCGGCCAATTCAGTACTGTTCTCGGGGCACCGCGTGGAAGATGGTGGACAGAAATTCGTTGCGGCAATAAGGAGCACGGTGAGCAGTTCGGAGTCAGAGTGGATCGACGAGGTCACCGAACCCGCCCCTGCTGAATCTCACGTTGCCGAACCTCACACTGCTGATCCGGTCGACGTCGATGCTCATCTGCTCAGCCGGATTCAAGCCGACATCGAGGAGTCCCTCCTCGGCGGACCGCGCTGCTTCACGCAATCGCAGATCGCGGAATTCGCCGGTGTGACACGCGAGCGTGCCGATCGTTTGTGGGTCGCGATGGGCTTTGCCGTCGACGAGGATCCTGACGCCGTCATGTTCACCCAGCAAGACGCCAACGCCCTCAAGACGATCATCGACATGGTCAATCGAGGAGTCATCTCGCAGAGCAGTGAGGTGGCTGCCGCCCGTTCACTGGGGCAGTCGATGTCGAGGTTGGCTGAGTGGCAGGTCTCGCTGATCAGCACACACATCATCGACCAGCTCGCCGACTCGGCAGATCACGAGCCCGAAGCGATCCGGAAGATCGTTCTGCGCCTCGGCGCCGAGATCATTCCCGCTGTCGAATCTCTGCAGACGTACGTATGGAAGCGTCACGTCGCGTCGTCGACGGGCCGCAACGTGGGAAACCCGGGCGAAGAAGTAGCGAGTCGTGTTCTGGTTGTGGGTTTCGCCGACATCGTCGGGTACACCTCGCTGACCCGCGGCCTCGACTCCGCCGAACTCAACGATCTGCTCGAGCGGTTCGAGTCCGCGTCCACCGAAATCATCGGTCGCAACTACGGCTGGGTGGTCAAGACCGTCGGTGACGAGGTCATGTTTGCCGCCGAGAGTCCTCATCACGCAGCCGAGATCGCTTTGCAGATCCAGCAGGCGGTCCTCGCCGATCACGACGATCCGCAGCTTCGGGTGGGCCTGGCCATGGGGCCGACGTTGGTTCGCTTCGGAGATCTCTACGGTTCGGTGGTCAACAAGGCCGCGCGCCTCACCAGCTCTGCTCGTCCCGGCACCGTGCTGATCGACTCCGAGTTGGCCACCCAACTCGGCTCGGACGCCAATTTCAAACTGCGGCACCTTCGTCCGCGACGAGTACGCGGAATCGACAGGCTCGAACAGTACGTCCTTCGACGCAACCTGGAGCCGTGAGCGTCAGCTCGACACTCCGCGTGCAGCCAGAAAGTCGTCCACGATCTGCTCACACGCAGCCTCCCCGAGAGGCGTCAGCGTGGCCAGCTTGGTGAGCACCAAAGGTCCGACCAACTGAGCAAGTGCGACGTCGTAGTCGTACTCCCCCAACGCGTCGATCGCGCCCGGCGAGCGCAGGATCCGATCGAACGCGTGTCGGTACTGCTCGAAAACCGTCTGGCGCAGCGATCGCAATTCGGGCTTGTCCGTGGACAGGGCATCGACGCTCGAATAACCCTTCAGTTCCGGCCCCAAGCCGAGCCAGCACATCGCCGTCACCTGGATCGGTGCGCTTTCGATGGCCTTGGCCTGACTGGTCAACAACTCGAGCAACTGCGCGCGGAGATCGCCTTCACCGGACATCTCCGGCACCGGCGGCAGTAGACGTGCAAATGCCGCGGCGAGTAACTCCGTGCCGCTGTCGAAATGGCGATACAGCGTCGCACGCGCGACGTTGGCCAACTTGGTGACGGCATCGATCGTCACGGCGTCGACGCCGCCTTCTGCCAGCAGCGTGGTCGCTGCGTCGAGCAACCTGGACCTGGAACGCTGTTTGCGCGGGTCCTCGTCGTTTCCCTGCTGTTCGATTCCCTGCTTGTCGATTCCCACCGTCACAACTTCAGTTATACCCACTTGGGGGTTGTGGAACTGCTGTTCTTGTAACGATACTGATGGTCTTGTTTCTATCGGGAGGTTTCGTGAGTAGCGATACGACGCTCGAACAGTCCACGTGGACCATCCGACAGATCTGGATGCTGACGGTCGCGTGCTGCGCCGTCGCGCTGGTCGTCGCAGCGATGGCCGCGCTCAACACGGCCCTTCCCGACTTGGCCCGCGATACCGGTGCAACACAGAGCCAGCTCACGTGGATCGTGGACGGGTATACGCTCACGCTGGCTTGTCTCTTGTTGCCGGCGGGCGCACTCGGCGATCGATACGGTCGACGAGAACTGCTCATGTTCGGACTACTCGTTTTTGCTGCCGGCTCGTCGATTCCGGTCTTCGCGGACGAACCGTCGTGGATCATCGTCTCCCGCGTGATCTCCGGCGTCGGCGCCGCGTTTGTCATGCCAGCGACGCTGTCTCTACTCACTGCAGGTTTCCCGCCGGCGCAGCGTGCCCGCGCCGTCGGAGTCTGGTCCGGCGTCGCAGGGTCCGGTGCAATCGCCGGACTCGTCGTCTCCGGGCTACTCCTCGAAAAATGGTCCTGGCATTCGATTTTCGTCAGCCTGGCCGTCGTCTCAGTTCTCATCCTCGTGGTGTCGTTCACGATCGTGACGTCGAAGGACACGGAGGCAACTCCACTCGATCTACCTGGTACAGCGCTGATCGCCGGCTCGATTGGCCTGTTCGTCCTCGGGATGATCGAGGCGCCCGCCCGTGGCTGGCTCGATCCGGTGGTTCTCGCATTGCTGATCGGCGGAATCGCCATGACAGCAATCTTCAGCTGGGTCGAATTACGCACTCGCCACCCACTTCTGGACGTCAGACTGTTTGCCAATCGTGCATTCGGCAGCGGCGCGGCGTCGCTGACCCTGCAATTTCTGGCGACCTTCGGCCTGTTCTTTCTGATCGTGCAGTATCTGCAACTGGTGCTCGACTACTCCCCTCTGCAATCTGCGCTAGCCCTTATGCCGATCGCCGTGCCGGTAATGGCCCTGTCCGTGGTTGCGCCCCTGCTGATTCCGCGTATCGGTCTACGCGCCCTCACCGCAACCGGAGTCGCCTTCCTCGGAACCGGAATTGCACTCCTGACGCGCTTGGATGCCAGTTCGACCTATGCCGAAGTCTGTGTTCCCTTGGTAGTGGCCGCCATTGGATTGGGTTTGTCGACAACCCCCGCCACTGCTGCCATCGTCTCCAACGCACCGGACTCCAAACAGGGGGTTGCCTCAGCAGTCAACGACGCAACCCGTGAGATCGGCTCCGCCATCGGCGTTGCACTGGCGGGAAGTATCCTCGCCGCCGGCTACGGAAATCACGTCCAGCCCGCGGTCGACTTGCTACCCGAACCGGCCAAGGAGCCGGTATCCGGTTCTCTGGCCGCAGCTCTCCACGTCGCCGAAGCAGCCGGGCCGCAGGGTGCCCAGTTGGCCGAATTCGCCCGTGAAGCCTTCATCAAAGGCATGGATCAAGGAGCACTCATGCTCGCCGCGATCATGTGGGTATCCGCGATCGTTCTGGGATTCTGGGCTCCGGGTCGTCAGCGAGACTGATCGTCGTGTCTATACGCGGGAGCTTTTGTCGTCTGCTTCGACTGCAGAGTCTGCAGTAGGGGCATCGACCGGAGCGGCACCACAACCGAGAGAACCATGACGCTGGTCGACCGGGTGGCTATCCCCGACCGATTCAGTTCGAGCAGCGTCGCTTGCAAATCCTCGTGCGACGCAGCGGCAATCCGGCACAGCACGTCGCCGGAGCCGGTGGTGGCAAAGGCTTCGAGCACACCGGGGATTGCCTCGAGTTCCGCGGTGACGGTGTCGAGCGCCCCCTGGGCGATCTGCAAAGTCACGAATGCTTGTACTCCGAAACCCGCTGCAGCCAAATTGACGTGCGGCGCGTATCCGGCGATGACGCCCGCATCTTCCATCCTTTTCAATCTCGCCTGCACTGTCGCCCGCGCAACCTTGACCTGACGCGAAAGCTCCAACGCACCGGCTCTCGGGTGCTTGTTCATCGCGTCCAACAGAGCCAGATCCACTGCGTCGAGATTCACGTCCGCTCCACTCGTCGTTCAACTATGCAAATTGCCTACAAAACAGTGCCACCATCTTCGCATTCCGGCGCTGTGTCTACTTTCAACTACCTCCGTTGACTACCCAACCTCTGAAGGACTTATCTGTTTGTACCGGCAGTGCCGAACATGACTCGAGCACCGCGCTGTGTACATCGCACTCAGAGGGGACTCACCATGACCGTCGAACAGACTCTCACCGACGACGAACAGTTGGCCGGCCTGGATCTGGAGCAATTGCGCCAGTTGGTCGGCTTGGTCGAGTACGACAGCGATCACGATCCCTTCCCCGTGAGCGGTTGGGACGGCCTCGAATGGATCGTCGGAAATGCCACGCAGACTTCACATTTCTTCCAGTCTGCGTTCGGCATGGAATTGGTGGCCTATTCAGGCCCGTCGACGGGAAACCGCGACCACCACGCGTTTGTACTCAAAAGCGGGGCCGTGCGGTTTGTCGTCAAAGGTGCTGTGGATCCGGCAAGTCCGCTGATCGAACATCACAGCCGTCACGGCGACGGTATCCGCGACATCGCGCTCAGCGTCCCTGACGTGGACAAGTGCATCGCACACGCCATCACCCAAGGCGCGACAGTGTTGAGCGAACCGCACGACGTCACCGACGAGCACGGCACCGTTCGCCTGGCCAGCATCGCGACGTACGGCGAGACTCGGCACACCCTCGTCGACCGTTCCCGCTACACCGGCCCTTACCTTCCCGGATACGTCGAACGGACGTCGTCGTACCGCAAGCGTGACGGCGCGCCCAAGCGAATCTTCCAGGCCCTCGACCACGTCGTCGGCAATGTCGAACTCGGCAAGATGGACCAGTGGGTCGACTTCTACAACCGCGTCATGGGATTCACCAACATGGCCGAGTTCGTGGGCGGCGACATAGCCACCGACTACTCCGCGCTGATGAGCAAGGTCGTCTCGAGCGGCAATCACCGAGTCAAGTTCCCACTCAACGAACCTGCCATCGCGAAGAAGCGGTCACAGATCGACGAGTACCTCGAGTTCTACCAAGGTCCCGGCGCTCAGCATCTCGCACTTGCGACCAACGACATCCTCGGAGCAGTCGACGCTCTGGCCGACGAAGGAATCGAGTTTCTCTCCACTCCGGCTTCGTATTACGAGGATCCAGAACTGCGCGCGCGTATCGGAGAGGTTCGAGTTCCGATCGAGGAATTGCAGAAGCGAGGCATCCTCGTCGACCGTGACGAGGACGGCTATCTTCTTCAGATCTTCACCAAGCCGATCGGAGATCGTCCCACCGTGTTCTTCGAGATCATCGAACGCCACGGCTCACTGGGATTCGGGTTGGGAAACTTCAAAGCCCTGTTCGAAGCGATCGAGCGTGAGCAGGCCGCGCGGGGCAACTTCTGAGGTAGGTCAGCTGTTTTCGGTCCACGCCCAGACCACCGCGGGTCGCCCGGTGGCACTGACCCGGACTCGTTCGTCCGTACGTTCCAGCCCTGGCAACGCTTTGAGCGTCCGGTTCAAATTGCCCGGGTCCGGACGCACACCGGAAAGCTCCTCCGCCACGGCCAGCGCGTACGACGCCGGAAACGACGGACCCAGTAGTGCCCGCGTGAATGCCTGATCTCGCCACAACAGGGTGTCAGCAAGGATCGGGCGGGTATCGGCGACTATCCGATTGTGGTCGAACGCAAGGTCCCCCGGGTTGTCCCAGCTCACCCATTCGGCCGAACCCGGCACCTCGTCCGACGAGATCACTGCCCACATGGTCACCGAGAGCGTCGGACCGCGGGGGTCGCGATTGGGTTCGTCGAACACGGTCAATTGACCGCTGACGAGGATCTTCTCGTCGGGAATTCCGAGCTTGGTGGTCACGGCTCGCCTGGCGGCGTCCTGCAACCGCTCACCGGCGCCCAGCAGTACACCGGGCAGCGCCAACTGCCCGGTGTACGGCTCCGCTTGCCGCGGAGTGACGGCAAATCGCAACATCCCGGGTTCCGGATTGCCGAACCGGAGCGCGATGACATCGATCGAGACAAGTGACTGGTCCACACCGTCCATCATGCAGGCACTGGGCATCGCATCTGACGATCGACCCGGTCGGCACCGTTCGCGGTCAGCACTACCGGCGCACCCATTTCCTCGCTCAGATACCGGGCGAAATCCTCCGGGTCGGCCGGAAGTTCCTTCGGCACGACCCCTACGGCTTTCAGGGAATCTGTCAGCGCCTGCTGGTGATCGAGATCCTTCCACTCTCCGACGGGAACGAACGGCAATCCTTCGTACGCGTGCACCCCGTGGATCGGGACGCCTGCAGCCCGCGCGCGATCCATCGCGTCGAGATGAGTAAGCGCCAAACCGTCGACGCCACCGCTCACCTCGATTGCGTAGTGCAACAACAACTCGTCGAGGTGGCCCGTCCGGAATCCGCCTTGATACTCACCCGTCCCGTTGTGCAGCTCGGGCAACACCTTCGCCAGCTCCGGATCCTCCGTCGGGAAGGGCCCAGCTCCGTGTCGTGTCATGTACGTGCGGGTGACGCCGAGTACGTAACTGTCCCGCCCCAACTCGTCGATCATCGCTCGCGCGTTGGACGGCTCGACCGTCGACCACGTGGTGTGTGGGTGAAACCCCCGCCACTCGTCGAGAAGGACACCTTGTGCCCCCTCGAATACCAGACGACCACGGGCACCCAACGCGCCCAGCGCATCCGGGTCGGCGATGTCCACGACGGCACCGAATTCCGCGTACATGTCGACCATGTCGTCGATCGGCGGAAAACCGTGGCGACTCTCCGCGATCAACGGTCCGTAGAATGTGGCCGACGCCGACAACTTACGACGCAAGGAATCAGGTCGCCGGCAGTCTCCCACCGTAGGCGCATTCGCAACTTCGAGCGCATACGCCGCGGTCTCACCGATCCCCTTGCCACACGAGCCGTGTCGGTTACCGCCGCGAGCATCCTCACGGGCCCTGTTGGCGGCCACGTGAATCGGCGTCGTCAACAATGCGCGCGCGTCGATCCGTATCAGATCGAACGGATTTCGAACTCCGAGCGCTTCCAGAGCACGCGCCTCCCGGGCGAGGGCGATGGGCTCGACCAACACGAATCTCGAGAGAAACGTCGGGACGCCGGACAGCGTTCCCGAACCGAACTGCGAAAACGTGTGGTGGTACTCGCCGACCGTCACGTTGTGCGCTGCCTGTGCCCCACCGTTGAACCGGACCACTGCGGCCACACCCAAATCGGCTTGGTCGGAGCAAAGCCAATCGACGGTTGCTCCCTTCCCCGCATCTCCGAACCCGAGGTCTACGACGACGATATCGCGGTCTTCGAACGGCTCCATCATGCTCTCCTTCTATGCGAAATCAACATCGTCCGTATCGGTTCCGAGATCGTGGGGCAACCCGGCCACCGTCGCGGTGCTGCGCCCTGGGATCACAGCGAGAGCCTTGCCGACGGTCTCGGCTTCAGCTCTTGAACCGATGTCGCGGAGATCCGCCAGTCCGTCACGCAGGTCGATGCGGTCCTCACCGATTCCGACCGTCAGCGCGATCAGTTCGCACACCGCAGCGGGGTCGTCGAGTTTGACGAAGCGTTCACCGAGCAACTTCTTCCAGTGATCCGCGATTTCCGGATCGTTGAAGTACGACGACTGATCTGGCAGAACGAAGTAGACATTCCATCTTTCTTCGAGTTCACGGTAGATCGACGAGACCGATACGTCCTGACGTACCTTGTCGCCGATCACCGAACGGATGTGACGAGCCGAGAGCCGCGGCTTGTTCAGCTCGTCGCCGATGATGAAGAGGTAGCCTTTCCTTCCGCGCTTCTCCCAGGCATCCGTACTGGTGTGGCGCGCCATGAAATATGCTGCCAATTCATAGCTTTCCGACTTCTGTCCACCACCGTTGCCCTCGAGGAAGATGGTCCGAAGCTGCTCGTCCATCGCGTTACCCGACTCGAACTGACCGACTTGTAGTGGCACCTGATCGGAATCGGCGTCGCCGATACCACCGAACAGAATCTGCGGATCATCCGCGTATCCCTTGCGTTGCAGCAGCCCGTGCAGCTTTCCGAGCTTGTCCTGCATGATTCGAGGAACAGCGCCCATCGAGCCGGTGACATCGAAAAGCACTGCTATCGGGAGAGAATCGGGGTGCCCGGCCGAGTCTCGGCATTCACGCTTGTCGACGCCGAAGGGGTCGAGGGTCGGGTCCGCTTTCCAACTGCTTCGCGGACGCGACCGAAGCGAATCGGTGTAACCGAAATCGTCGACACCGCGTGCGGCACGAAAAGTCTTGCCCGCCAAATAGGTGTTGTCGTCCCAGTTTCCGTAGCCCATGACAATCACTGTCCTTTCGTGGATGGAACGGCGAACGGACGAAATGTCCGCTGGCCATAGAGAAGATCGAGGAGTTCGTCGAACTCACCCAGTAGGTCGACCGCGTCGGGACGCAATCTCGGGTTGTCCTGCATGCAGCCGTCGGCAAACGCCTTCATCCGTTCGTGGGTCTGCTCGCCCAGCATTCGGAGCATCAAATGATGAGCCATGTAGACGTCCCAGGCCGGAGACGCTCCTTCGCCGAGTTCCGGTGGGTACGAATCACGATCGGAACCGATCGTCGCCACCGGGCGGCTGCCCGTACGGGTGGCAAAGGACCAGCCGACCAGCACCACCCCGTGCCGATCAGGCTCGATCAGCACGTTCTCCGCGGTAATCGCGGTGTGCACCCAACCAGTCGCATGAGCTGCTGCCAGAGCCCGAAGTAGCCGTCGGTGCATCCACGCCCAGTCCCGTGGATCGAGGCCACCCGGATACGCCTCACGGACGTCGGCGAGACTCACAAAACCTTCGGTCAGATCGTCCAGCACATCGATCTGACGTCTCGTGCCGCTGCCCACATGGGTGATTTGATCGATCAATCGCGGGAAGTACGAGACTGCCCAACCGGCTTCGCACGAATTCTCGATGTCCGTCAACACATTCCGTTCGGCCTCGATCATCGAGTTCGCCCGAGGGTCTCGCGGAATCTTGAGTACGACACGGGCATCGGACCGGTACAGGTTAGCGACCGAGCCGCGCGCTACCAGTCCACCCAACGTGTACTCGCCCCGCTCGCCGACATAAACGGGCCGAGAATCTGCCGGCTCGAACTCCGCTGTCCAACTGCGGTATAGCTCGTTCAACCGAGATGTTGCGGCCGAGTATCGCACCCGATCTTCGGGCTTCGCCCGGTCCGGATGAATGGCGGAGGCGAGCCGATGAAAACGACGCTTCGCAGCGCGACGGGTGTCGAGATCGCTGGAGTCTCCCCCGAACACATCGGCCGAAACTCGTGCTGCCTCGACGATTTCAAGTGCCGTGCTGATCGTTTTCATGGTTTTAGTCTATCTGACTAAAACGAAGACGGCAAGAATGCGTATTTCATCCGAGTACATGCGCATCACATCAGGACACGGCAATCACCTGGCGGTACCGAGGGCTGAAACAGCTTTGCGTAGCTCGATCACTGCCGGACTGCTGTCGCCCTCGCGGGTACACAGATCGATCGAACACTGCTCGATGTCGGAAATGCGCACGAAACTGATATCCGAGCGGGTGTAGTACTCGGCAATGGTTGCTGCCGTTATCACCACCGCCCGACCGTTGGCGACAACCTCGAGCGCTTCGTCCATCGTGCGGACAGAGGGACCGTACCGGACGGGTACACCACTCGGGCGCGGGTCCACCGACCACCATTTCACCCATTCGGGTGGTGCGCCGTCACTCGAAACCTGCACAGTCCCATCTATTTCAGAAATCTCGATGCTCGCGCGACCCGCCAGTTGGTGCCCTCGAGGCAGAGCCACCACCCGCGGTTCGACGCCTATCCGTTCGAGCACCGCACCGTCGAGCACCGGCAGTGGCGGTCGCACGAAGGCCGCGTCGACGGTCGCGCTCGCCACCGCGGAAACCTGTTGGGACCAGTCCAATTGGACCAGCTCCACCTCCGCATGCAACGAATCGATCACCGCACGTCCCAAACTTCCGGCCGCCCCGTTGATGAATCCGATCCGCAACCGCCTGGCCCGCCGACGCTCGAGTGCGTCGAGCCCGTTCATCGCGCGGACGGCGAACTCGAGAGCGGGCCGTGCATCCGCGACGAACACCTCACCCGCGGCGGTGAGCACCACCGGGTGCGAACTGCGATCGATCAACTCGACTCCCACCTGCTCCTCGAGTCGACGAATCTGCTGACTGAGAGCAGGCGCCGTGACGAACAACCGGTCTGCCGCTCGTCCGAAGTGCCCTTCCGCCACGACGACGAGCAACGAGGACACCAACCGCAGATTCAGATCTTCACCTCTTCTCGCCTTTTTCATTACCGTCCATTCGGTTGTCTTAGGCCGCCGTTCGCCAGCAAAGTGATGACCATCACGGTATCTGAACAGCGGAGTTAAGCAAACTGGCAATTGTCGAACGAAGTTCTACATGTACAGCGAATGCCACGTCAGGTCACAGTTGTCGCAGATCCGGACAGCCCGCCGAATCCGCGAAACCAGGAGATGTGATGAGCAAGTACGAGCACGAATTCGTCCACATGATGGATGGCGTCGAAAAGCAATTGGAAACCATCGACAATCCGCGGCACCAGAAGATCCTCCGAAACTACCGGCGCCACGCATTGCTCGAGGTCTCCGGTCGTTACAAGGAAATCCTCTCGCCCGACATGACCGTCGAAGAACCCGTCTACCGGTTGTTCGAAGACGGGCAGTCGATTGTTCTGGACGGCATGGACGCCGTCACCAACTTCTACCAGTCACTCGCCGAGACGGACACCCTTGTCATGTGGACCGGACAGTCCGACTTCGCGGTCTCCGACAGCGGATTCTCGGGTGAGACTCTCTTCAGTCAATTCGTCCCAGGATCGATTCTGGGAGACGGGGTGTTCGGCGCGGTGCACGAATCGGGTGGATCCACCCCCGCAGCCCCCGAACAGTCGTCGGACATCGACCCCGACGGTTGGTATCTCGTGCGTCGGACCTTGGCATTTGTCTGGCCGTACGACGAGCAGGGGCGACTCATCGGTGAGCATGTCTACGAAGATTCTGCTTCGAAAGTCGTGACCAAGGTGGACCCGAGCGAGGTCATCACGGCGGCGCGCGCAGCCGAACTGCTTGCCCCACTGCTCGAAACGCACCTGCCGTGAGCGCGCCCGTAGCCATTGTCACCGGCGCAGCTGCCGGGTTGGGCGCCGCTATTGCCGAGCGCCTTGCGGAGGACTTCGGCACCCTGCTTCTCCTCGACATCGAAGAGGCCGCACTCGCCGACACCGCAGCACGCCTGGAAAGCCTTGGCGTAGCAGTCCACACGGCACGATGCGATGTTCGACGTGAAGGTGACGTCAAGAACGCCTTCGACGTGGCTGCATCGGCCGGAAGCCCGACTGCACTCGTCAACGGCGCCGGAATCGGCGTCTTCACTCCGTTCCTCGAGATCACCGAAGACCAGTGGGACAACACCTTTGCGGTGAACACCAAGGGCAGCTTCCTGATGTGCCGCGAATTCGTGAGCAGAACCGAGGGTCCGGCAGCGATCGTCAACATCGCGTCGATCGGTGCCCGCTTGGGCGGTGACATGCTCGCGCACTACGGACCGTCGAAGGCCGCCGTGATCGAGATGAGTCACAGCGTCGCCCGGATCGGTGCGACTCGAGGACTTCGCTCGAATACGGTCATGCCCGGCCTGATCCTCACCGACATGTGGCTTCGAACCATCAAGGAACTGCGTCGACGCGATCCCTCGCTCACAGATGTTTCCGATGCTGACGTCTTCGATTCTTTTGTCGCACAGATGGTTCCGATGGGTCGAGCTCAGACGCCCGGAGACATCGCCGAGATGGTCGCCTTCTTGCTCAGTGACAAGGCTCGCAACGTCACCGGCCAGACGATTGCCGTCGACGGCGGCGCCGTGATGACCTGATCGGGTCGATGGCGGTCAGCCCCAGCGCGACTGGCCGCCGTCGAGCGGGATCGTGGCACCCGTGAGGTACCCGGCGTCTTCGCTGACGAGGAAGACGACGGCACGACCGATGTCGGTCTCGGGGTCTCCGACGCGTCCCAGCGGAATACCTGCGACAAATGCCGCTGCCTCTTCGGGATTCTTGTCCATCCACCACTGCAACGCGGGAGTCTTGGCGTGCGGGGCAACATTGAGAACGCGAATGTTGTCCTTGCCCCATTCACAGGCCGCAGCGCGGGTCAACGAGCGCATGCCTTCTTTGATGGAACCGTAAGCGCCGTAGTTACTGGCATCCCAGCGCACCGCCGCCGAGGTGACCATGTTGATGATGACGCCACCGCCACGACTGTTCATGTGGGGGTACGACGCCTGCATCATGCGCAGGGTGGCGAGCGGCCCCGTCGCGAAGGAACGCTCGAAGTCTTCGTCGAGCACGCTCGAGAGTGGGCCGGGCTTGCAGTCGTTGGCGTTGTTGACCAGGATGTCGATTCCGCCGAACAGTTCGACGGTACGGTCCACGGCGTCGGTGATGTCGTCCTTCTTGCTGACGTCGCAGACCACCGCCTCACCGCGCGCACCGATGTCAGCCAGTAGTCCGCACGTGGTGTGCAACTTGGATTCGGTGCGGCCGGCAACGGCGATCACGGCGCCCTCTTTGGCCAAGGCCAGGGCAATCCCCTGCCCGATTCCCTGACCCGCACCGGTGATGAGTGCGACTTTGCCTTCGAGCTTGCCCATGTGACTACTCCAATGTCCGTCGACGCAGAGGTCCCTTTTGCGGGAGGGACCGGTCGATTCTGGTGACTGCCGCTGTTTGTCGTCTACACTCGACCTACAAAACAACCAAGCACTTGCTTGACCCTAAGGTGTGCGACCACGTCGCGTCAATCACATTGGGCGGCAATTCAGCTCGGCACCGCACCAGGAAGGCTCCACCGTGACACTGCCCAACCCCGTCGATTTCAGCGGACGCTCGGTGATCGTCACCGGCGGCACCAAAGGCATCGGCTACGTCATCGCCGAAACCTTCCTCGCCGCGGGTGCGAACGTGCTGGTCTGTGGCCGTAACGAGCCCGAAAACCTACCCACCGCCGACGGCCGTAGCGCAGCCTTTCGCGCCACTGACGTCCGCGATCCCGCCGACGCCGCAGCCCTCGTCCAGGATGCCGTCGAGCGCTTCGGCCGTCTGGACGTCCTGGTCAACAACGCCGGCGGCTCCCCCGATGCCGATGCTGCGACGGTGTCACCCCGCTTCGTCGAGAAGATCGTGGCCCTGAACCTGTTGGCACCCTTCAACGTTGCCCAGGCCGCAAATGCAGTGATGCAGACTCAGGACGACGGCGGTGCCATCATCAACATCGGCAGTGTCTCGGCGATCGACCCGCAGCCCGGAACCGCGGCGTACAGCGCAGCCAAGGCAGGCCTCCTCGTTCTGACCAAGGCATTGGCCCTCGAATGGGCGCCGAAGGTCCGGATCAACCACATCACCACCGGCCTGATCCGTACCGAGGCTGCCGCCGAGGTCTACGGCGCCGACGGCGGCGCTGCGGTCACCAGGACCATTCCGATGGAGCGCATGGCCGTGCCGGCCGATATCGCCAACTCCTGCCTGTTCCTGGCGAGCCCGCTCTCCTCGTACGTGAACGGCGCCGACATCGCCGTTCACGGCGGCGGTGAGTACCCGGCTCGCTACATGGCGACCCACCAGGATTGAAACAAATACGAAGCAGCCCCTGAGCGGATTCGCTCGGGGGCTGCTTCTTCGTGTGAACAACTGCGGGGCGCGACGAGGGGTCAAGCACCCCGCAGTTGAGTCTGGAGGGACTAGCGAGCGGAGAAGCTCACTCGTGCACCGGAAATCGCTACCTGATCACCCTTGGTGACCTGGAAGGCCAGGTCGTCGGGAGTTCCCCACGCAACGATGGACGGCGCTTCACCCGGATGGATTGCCGCAGCGAATCGACCCTCGAGGCTCACGAGGTCCGCCGGATGCACTCCGGCGACCCGGGCAAGCTCGAGCGTGCTCGCGGCCAACGTGCACAGGCCGTGCATGATCGGACGCGGCTGGTTGATCCGCGCCGCAGCCTCGGGATCGATGTGGATGTGGTGCTTGTCGCCCAGGAGCCGGTACATCGCCGTCTGGTTCTCCGCTGTGGTCAACACACCGGTCAACGAAGGCTCGCCGGTCGGCTCCGCCGGACGTGAGGGTCCACGTTCTCCGCCGAATCCACCGGCACCGGGGGCAAAAAGTGACCAGGTCGCGACGAAGTATTCGCACTCCACCTTCACTTCGAACACGGCCGCTGCGCCCTTGTCCCACACCTCGCCGACCGAAGCCTTCAAGGTCACGTCACCGCTACGCGGAAGCGGAGCAAGCACTTTCAGCTCTTGCGAGCCGTGCAGTGCCGTCGAGGTGTCGAAGGCGCCCGCCGAACCCAGAGCGTCGGGAGCCCACTGCGCCAGCGTCAGAGCAAAGGTCGGCAGTACCCGAAGCTGATCCTCGAAGACGAGGTCCAGCTCGGTCGCCTTGGCGCCCACGGCAAGTGCGTACAGGATCGCGTCGCGCTCGGTGTACGACACGGTGCGGGTCCCGAGATCGGCTCCACGCCAATCGCCGGCGGTCTTCGCAGCTTCCGAAGTTGTCACTGTCTTTTCCTCTCTCAAACAGCGCCGAGAACGAGACCGCTGGTGGGTACTGCTGTTCCGGCTGTGACCAATACGTTTTCGACGCCCTCGGGCTGGTTGGTCGACGTGCCTCGCACCAGTCGCACACCTTCGGCAATTCCGTTGACACCGTGCAGGTACGCCTCGCCGACCTGACCACCGTGAGTGTTGGACGGCAGGCGTCCACCGATCTCGAGGTTGCCTTCGCGGATGAAGTCCTTTGCTTCGCCTGGCTTGCAGAAGCCCAGTTCTTCGAGCTGGGGAAGCACCAACGGAGTGAAGTGGTCGTACAGGATCGCGGCGTTGATGTCGTCCGGTGTCAGGCCGCTCTGGCCGTACAGCTGACGAGCAACCAGGCCCATCTCCGGGATACCGGAGATGTCGGGCCGGTAGTAGCTGGTCATCATGTGCTGATCCTTGCTACTGCCCTGAGCGGCGCCCTTGATGACGACGGGCTTGTTGGCCAGATCCTTTGCGCGCTCGGCAGAGACGATGACCAATGCCTGGCCGCCGTCGGTTTCCTGGCAGCAGTCGAGCAGGTGCAGCGGCTCGGCGATCCAGCGCGAGTTCTGATGGTCCTCGAGTGTGATCGGACGCTCGTAGAACCAAGCAGCCGGGTTGTTGGCGGCATGCTTGCGCGCCACCACTGCAACTCGTCCGAAGTCCTCACTCGTCGCACCGTACTGGTGCATGTAGCGGCGGGCGAACATGGCGACCCACTGAGCGGGAGTCGACAATCCCTGAGGAGTCATCCACCCATACGCGGCGCGGTCCGCCGTGCTGTCCATCGGTCGATCGTGTTGGCCCAGGCCGTAGCGCACACCGGAGCGCTCGTTGAAGGCGCGGTAACAAACCACGACGTCGGCAACACCCGTCGCAACTGCCATGGCCGCCTGCTGCACGGTGGCACACGCAGCGCCGCCACCGTAGTGAATGCGCGAGAAGAACTTCAGCTCGCCGAGGCCACAGTTGCGAGCCACGATCGCTTCGCCGTTCGTCTCCGACGTATAGGTGGACAGACCGTCGACCTCGGACGGATCGATACCGGCGTCAGCGAGTGCCGCGACGATGGCCTCACACGCCAACTGCAGTTCGGTGCGGCCGGAGTTCTTGGAGAACTCGGTGGATCCGGTGCCGACGATGGCGGCGGCTCCCGAGAGTGGGCTGATCGCCATCAGGGCCTCTCCTCTTCCTTGAAAGCGACTGCGACGGTGCCGGATGCATGGTTGCCGAGGCTGTTTGCACCCTGCACCTTGACCACGACCACTCCGTCTTCCTTGGACACGACCTCACCGGTCATCGTCATGGTGTCACCCGGGTAGTTGGGCGCCCCGAGACGAATGGCGATGCGGCGCAGGGTCGATGCAGATCCGGCCCAGTCCGTGACGTATCGACCGACAAGACCGTTGCTCGTGAGGATGTTCATGAAGACATCCTTCGAGCCACGCCCCTGGGCCAGGCTCGGATCGTGGTGCACGTCCTGAAAATCGCGAGTGGCGATTGCCGTGGCGACGATCAACGTGCGGGTCAGCGGGATCGCCAACTCGGGCAATGCCTCTCCGACAACGACGTCTGCGTAACTGCGACCGGCAAGTACGGTCATGCGAGCACCTCCACACCGGATGCGAGCTGCGCACCCAGACGCGCCAGATCGGAGCTGGAACCACCGAGGGTGGCAGCAATCTGCTTGCCCCACAACAGATGACGGTGAACCGGGTAGTCGGTGTCGACGCCCATGCCGCCGTGAACATGCGTGGTGCGATGCACGACGCGCTGTCCGCCGTCGGTAGCCCACCACTTGGCGACCAGTACCGAGGTGCCGAGATCCAGTCCCTCGGAGATGCGCCAGGCGGCCTGCCACAGTGTCACGCGCATCGCTTCGAGATCGATGTAGCAGTCAGCGAGTTGATGATTGACGGCCTGGAAGGTCGCCAGCGGACGGCCGAACTGCTTGCGGCCGTTCAGGTACGTGACGGCCTGCGCGACTGCACCCGACCCGACGCCCCATTGGATTGCGGCCAATGCCAGCTGAACGCGGTCGATCAGCCACGGAACCGTGGTGCCGTCAGCAGCACCGATCAGCTGCGCGGGGGCACCGGCAAAGGTGACGTTGGCACAGATCTCCCAGTTGGTGGACTGCGTCTGTTCGAGCGTCACTCCCTCGGCACTCAGGTCGACCAGCAGCAGTGCCGTACCGGTGGAAGCGGTTGCCGAAACGAGAGCAAGGTTCGCGACGTGAGTCATCGGCACTACTGCCTTCTCACCCGTCAGAGTCCAGTTGCCGTCGGCGTCCTGCTCAGCCGTGGTCAGTGGGTCGCCGCCCGTGTACGGACCGAACTCTTCGAGACCGACGGTCAGGAATCGACTGCCGTCGGCAACTCCCGGAAGGAGTTCGGCGCGAAGGGAATCAGAGCCGAGTTCGTTGACAGCCAATGCTGCAAGGGTCGTTTCCCAGATCGGCACGGCCGCAACGTGACGTCCCTGCTGTTCGAGCAGTGCGTACAGCTCGGACAAGCCGAGGCCACCGCCGCCGAACTCCTCCGGCAGGGCGATACCGAGCAGGCCGGTGCTCGCGAGTTCGCGCCACAGTTCACGGTCGACGCGCTCAGCGGAGAGTTCGATCTCCTTGGTGCGCTCGATCGTTGCCTTGCTGGTGAAGACCTCGTCGGCCAGTGCGCGAATTGCTTCCTGCTCTTCGCTGAAATTGAAGTCCATCAGTGCTCCTCGCGTACGGCCGGCCGGAACGCGGGAAGCGTCAGATCCGGGTCGGCGTCGATCCAGTCAAGTTCCACGGGCATGTCGACCACGACATCTTCGGGCGCGATACCCACCATGTTGGCGATCAATCGGGTTCCCTCTTCGAGTTCGATTACCGCAACGATGAGCGGGTAGTCGAACGCGTCGATCTTGGGGTGATGATTGACCACGAAGCTGTACACCGTGCCACGCCCCGACGCGTCGATCGTGTCCCACTCGAGTGACCGGCACTCGCCGCACATCGGGCCGGTGGGATGACGCAACGTCTTGCAGGACGTGCAGCGCTGGATCACCAGACGGTGCTCCTTGGCCGCTTCGAACCAGAAGGCATTGTCCGCGTTGAGAGCCGGACGCGGACGCAGTGCACGAGGAGCTTCGGGCGCAGCAGATTCCTGAGGTTTGAACCGCAGCGTCCGCCACCGCTGGGTGCCGACAACCTGATCGTCACCGTTGCGGTAGGTCTTGAGCGTCGTGACGAAGTGTCCGACACCGAGGCCGGTCTTCTTCTCCGGCGAAATCGACTCGATGACCTCGGTGTAGTTAACGCGATCGCCTGGGCGCAGTTCGGCGAAGAACTCCTGATCGGAATCGGTGGCCACGACAGAGCTGTAGCCGGCTGCGTCGAGGGTGGCGATCAGATCGGTCCACACCTGCGACGGGTCGTTGCCCGCCATCTTGTCGGTAAAGGTCCGCATGATCCAGACCTGAAGCATCTGAGCGGGAGCGACGACGCCGTCACGACCGGTGGCGCGGGCAGCGTCGTCGTCGAGGTAGACGGGGTTGGTATCGCCCATGGTCTCGGCCCAATGCCGGATCATGGGGATGTTGACCTCGTCTGGCCCCCAGGTGGTGGGAACAAGCGTCTGGCCTACAAAAGCGTCGAGTTGCGCCGAAATGTCGCTCACTTGACCCTCTTTTCGCGAACGAGTCCCAAGCCGATGGTGCCGACCATGTCCCGCAGAACTTCGTTGACGCCGCCGCCGAAGGTGTTCACGACACCCTGACGCGAGATCTGCTCGATCTGACCGGCAAGCAGAGCGCCCGGAGACTCGGGGCGGATGCGACCGGCGGAGCCGAGAATTCCGAGCAGGGTGCGGTAGACGTCGACGTGAGTCTCGGTCCCGTACGTCTTGGTGGCACCGG
Organism: Rhodococcus sp. C3V; assembly: GCF_029269915.1. Taxonomy (NCBI): domain Bacteria; kingdom Bacillati; phylum Actinomycetota; class Actinomycetes; order Mycobacteriales; family Nocardiaceae; genus Rhodococcus; species Rhodococcus sp. C3V. The sequence goes on along the minus strand of NZ_JARJBE010000001.1, from coordinate 346,897 downwards.
CGTCGGCTCCGGAGAGCGTGTCCTGTGCGACGGCTGCCGTCATCTTCCAGTTCAGCAGTCGCATGGCCTCGAGCTTGGCGTGTGTGCGAGCGAAGTCCTGTTGCACCCACGGGATGTCGATGGCGCCGTTTTCCTTGGCCCAGTCCAGGACCAGGTTCCACAGACCGTACGTGCGACCACCGATGGCCGCCAGGCCGATTCGCTCGTGGTTGAGCTGAGCCGTGATGAGCTGCCAGCCACCGTTGACCTCGCCGACAACGTCCTTCGACGGAACTCGAATGCCGGAGTAGTACGTGGACGTCACCATCAAGCCGCCGACGGTGTTGATCGGTGACCACTCGAAGCCTGCGTCCTCGGTGGGGACGATCAGGATCGAGATTCCCTTGTGCTTGGGGGCATCCGCGTCGGTGCGGCAGGCCAGCCACACGTAGTCGGCAGTGTTGGCGCCACTGGTGAAGATCTTGTTGCCGTCGACGATCCACTCGTCACCGTCGAGAACCGCACGAGTCTTGAGTGACGCGAGGTCGGTGCCGGCCTCGGGCTCGGTGTACCCGATTGCGAAGACGATGTCGCCGGCCAGGATGCCGGGCAGGAAACGTTCCTTCTGTTCTTCGGTGCCGTACTTCATCAACGTCGGTCCGACGGTATTGACCGTCACGAAGGGGAACGGCAGACCTGCGCGCTGAACCTCGTCGAAGAACACGAACTGCTCTTCGATGGAGCGTCCCTGTCCACCGAATTCCTTGGGCCAGCCGATACCGAGCCAACCGTCCTTGCCCAGCAACTTCACGATCTCGCGGAAGTACTCGCCACCCACACCTTGCTCGCCGGCCGCGCGACGCTTCTCTTCCGGCAGCAGCGCCGCGAAGTACGCGCGCAACTCCTTGCGGAGCTCCTGCTGCTCGGGCGATTCCCTCAGATCCATCGCTGTTTCTCCTATGGCATTCATGGCTGGCAACTCTTGGCCTGGACGCTAACCAGATGCCCAGGTGGGCGCTGTGAGTGTCTCGATGAGCGGGAAGCCGAAACATGAGCGGCGTCACATAGGGTGAGATATGCGCATGGACTCCTCGGATCGCGTCGCTCTCACCGACTTGGCCGCCAGGTACGCACAGGCCGTCGACCGCCGAAACACCACTGCACTTGCGGCTCTCTTCACTGACGACGTGGCATTCGTCTTGCCGCCGGCACTGAACGGAACGGGTGCGCCGACGGAGATACGTGGGAACTTCGTCGTCAGCAGTTCGGTGGTCGATGCCGTCTCACATCTGCACTCGACCCGGCACATCGTCGAGCAGCAGATCCTCGACCTCGACGGCCCCACCACCGCACACGGTGAGGCTTACTGCTCCGCTCACCACATCTATCCGCGGGGCGAGGGCCACCGGGACAACCGGATCGAGATCCGTTACCAGGACAGCTTCCAAAAGGTCGACGGCACCTGGCTGTTCTCGCGTCGTGAATTGGTCGTCGATTTCGCCGAGGACGTTCCGGTCATCCTGCTCGGACAATAGGTACATGAAAAAATCGCGGTGATTCTGTATCTCCTCACGGGAGGTTTACCGGGCTAGCGTTCAGCAACTGTCACGCCATCTCGGCGTGCGTTCGGCTATGTCTTGGAGATTCACATGTCACGCTCGCGCACCAGAAGATTCCTCGCTGCCTTCGCAGTGGCCGCCGTCGCAGTCGGAACCGTAGCCGCGTGCTCGAGCGACAACTCCTCCGACGAGAACGCACCTCTTCGCATCGTCGCTTCTTCGGTTCCGCACGCCGAGATCCTGAAGTTCGTCGAAGAGAAGGGCCTGCTCGGTGACACCAAGATCGAGGTCAGCGAGATCACCGGCGATCTCGACGCCAACGAGGTGCTCGAAGCCGGAGACACCGACGCCAACTTCTTCCAGCACGTGCCGTACCAGGAATCGTGGTCGAAGGAGAAGGGTGTCGACGACCTGGTCGCCGTGGCGAAGGTCCACGTCGAGCCCCTCGGTGCATATTCCAAGAAGGTCACCAACGTGGCCGACCTGCGCCAGGGCGCAACGGTCGCTTTGTCCAACAACGTGACGAACTTCGCCCGTGGGCTGTACCTGCTGCAGCAGGCCGGTTTGATCAAGCTCGATCAGCAGTTGGGCGCCCCCGGCACCGACATCACGCAGATCAGCGAGAAGAACATCATCGACAACCCCAAGGGACTCACGTTCACCCAGGTCGATCCCCCGCAGCTGCCGCGCACGCTCGACGACGGAAATGTCGATCTCGCAATCATCAACGGCAACTACGCAATCGAAGGTGGCCTCAACCCGGCCAAGGACGCCCTGGTGCTCGAGAAGGCCGAGGGCAACCCGTACGCCAATGTCCTGACCGTACGCACCTCGCTCGAAAACGATGCGCGAGTACAGAAGTTGGCCGAGGCATTGACGTCCGCCGACGTCGCGACGTTCATCGAGCAGACCTATCAGGGCTCGGTCATTCCGGCCAGCGCTACCTGATCGAGACCCGTCATGGTCTTCTCGATCGAATCGGTCTCCAAGGAATACCGCAGCGGCACAAAGGTTCTGCATGCACTCGATTCCGTATCCCTGAAAATCGAAGACGGCGAAATCTTCGGCATCATCGGCAAGAGCGGCGCCGGCAAGTCGACTTTGCTGCGCTGCCTCAACCTGCTCGAACGCCCGACCAGTGGCCGGATTCTGTTGGGCGACACCGATCTGACCGCGCTGAGTCCAGCGCAACTGCGCGACACACGCAAGCGGATCGGGGTCGTGTTCCAGCATTTCAACCTGCTGCATTCCCGTTCGGTCGCCGCCAACATCGCCTTCCCTCTCGAAGTGGCGGGATACTCGCGGGCAGATCGACGTGCCCGCGTCGACGAGCTGATCGAGTTGGTGGGCTTGGAAGACCGACGTGACGCCTTCCCCTCGCAACTGTCCGGCGGCCAGAAACAACGCGTCGGCATCGCGAGAGCCTTGGCGGCTTCACCCGACGTCCTCCTGTGCGACGAGGCCACGAGCGCCCTCGACTCGGACACAACCGATTCGATCCTCGACCTGCTCGCCGATCTCAATCGACGACTCGGTGTGACCATTGTTCTGATCACCCACGAGCTCAACGTGGTTCGACGGATCTGCCATCGCGCTGCGCTGATCGATCAGGGCCGCATCGTCGACGAGGGAACGCTCACCGAACTGGTCGCAGACCCGGACTCACCCCTCGGAGAGGCGCTACTGCCGACCGGAACGGTACGAACGTCCACGACCGGAATTCCGGCGCTCCTCACCTTTGTCGATTCACTGTCCACCTCACCCGTGATTTCCCAACTCTCACGAGATCTCGACGTCGACGTCACCGTGATCTCCGGCGGTATCGAGGACATCGGATCCCATCAGGTCGGTCGCCTTCGCGTGGAGTTCGCCTCACACACGGGACTCGTCAGCAACGAAGAGACAAGAAAGTCTGTCGAAGAACATCTTTCGCAGCGCGAAGTGAAGGTGACGTTCTCATGAACAAGACGTCCTGGCAGGATTCCCTGGGCGAAGCATGGGAAGCCCTACTCGACACGCTCTACATGGTCGGTGTCTCGTTCGTGCTCACCGTGATCATCGGTATCGCTCTCGGTGTTCTGTTGCACGCGAGCGCGCCCGACGGAATCCGTCCCAACCGCGTCCTCAATTCGGTTCTGGGCACCGTGGTGAACGTCGGCCGTTCGCTGCCGTTCGTCATCTTGTTGGTGCTCCTCATCCCGGCAACGAGGGCGATCGTCGGAACAGCGCTCGGCGCCACGGCAGCGATCGTCCCGCTGACCATCGGTTCGGTGCCCTTCTTTGCGCGCGTCGTCGAGAACGCCTTGCGTGAAGTCGATTCCGGACGCGTCGAGGCAGCGCGGTCCATGGGCGCCACCGACAAAGACATCATCACCAAGGTGCTACTGCCCGAATCCGTTCCGGGATTGGTAGCAGGAGCAACCCTGACGGCGGTGATGCTGATCGGCTTCTCGGCCATGGCAGGTGCCATCGGCGCCGGTGGACTCGGCGACTTCGCAATCAAGTACGGCTACCAACGATTCAACACACCGGTGCTGTTCGTCGCAGTCGTGATCTTGATCGTGCTGGTGCAGGCAATCCAGTCGACCGGCGATCTCGTGGTTCGTTCAATGGCGCACAAGCGGTAACTGATCAGCTCGAGACCATCGCGATCGCTGTTCGCAGTCCGCGCCGCTTACCCGTCTGCGGATCGACGCCGAACACTTCCTTGATTCCGCCTCGGATGCGGAACTTCAACTCCGAGTGCGTCTCCGGAGCGTCGTCCTGGGAAGCCGAGAGAAACCTGTTGGGCAGCGACAACTTCCAGATGGTGCGCAGAGTCAATCCGTACTGCTTCCACAGCGGCCCGGTCGTGTACGGGAGGTGGTACTTGTCACACAAGTCCCGCAGCGGCACCGCGATTTCCGAGTACCGATTGCTCGGCAGATCCGGGAAGCAGTGATGCTCGATCTGGTAGCAGAGGTTGCCGCTCATGAAGGCCATGACGGGACCGGCATGAAAGTTGGCAGAGCCCAGCATCTGTCGTAGGTACCACTGAGCGCGCGATTCGTTCTCGAATTCCTCGAGCGTGAACTTCTCGGCACCGTCGGGAAAGTGCCCGCAGAAGATGACGGCGTAACTCCAGTAGTTTCGGATGAGGTTCGCAACGACGTTCGCCGTCAACGTGGTCTTCCACGCGGGGCCGGTCAGGGCGGGGAACAGGATGTAATCCTTCGCCACCTGACGCGCGATCTTCTTACCGACGTCCTTGGCCATCTCCGATTTCTCGGACCACTTCACCTCACCCTTGCGGAGTTTGTCCGTTTCGAGGTGATGCAGTGCCACTCCCCACTCGAAGAGGGTCGCGAGCACAAAATTCGTGATCGGTTGAAAGAGGTAGTCGGCGTGCCACTTTTGATCGCGCGTGACGCGCATGATTCCGTAGCCCACGTCGTTGTCCAGTCCGACGATGTTGGTGAACTTGTGATGGGTGAAGTTGTGCGAGTGCTTCCATCCCGAGGACGGGCAGGTGTTGTCCCACTCCCAGTTGCTCGAGTGAATCTCGGGATCGTTCATCCAGTCCCACTGGCCGTGGATGATGTTGTGGCCGAGTTCCATGTTCTCGATGATCTTGCCGACCCCCAGGAGCGCAGTCCCCAGAATCCAGGCAGGCTTCTTCTTGCTGGCGAACAAGACGATGCGGCCGGCCACCATCAGAGAGCGCTGAAACGCGATCGTCCGCTGGATGTATCGAGCGTCGTGCGCGCCGCGCTTCTCCTCGATGTCGAGCCGAATGGCATCCAGCTCGCGCCCGAGTGCCTCGACGTCTTCCTCGGTCAGATGGGCATATTCCTTGATGTCGGTGATCGCCACAGTGTTTCTCCGTATCGGTTTTCTCCGTGCCGCAGGACTGGTCCGTCGGGCGGTACCCCTGGGAGCCGGTGCGGAAACGTCAGCCCCGATATTCATGTGCGTCTTCACGCAATCTATGCCAAAGTCGATATACGTGAGCCCCGAAAACAAGATCACCATCCGCACCGCTACCGAGAGCGACTGGCCGGCTCTCCAACTACTCGACTCGGTGGGGTTCGGTTTTCACCCGTCTCCCGCGGTCAGCGAACTGACGAAGGCGCTCTACAAGCCCGAGGACATCATCCTCGCCGTCGACGGTGACCTACCCGTCGGCGTGGCCATCGAAATCGACATGGAATTCACCGTGCCCGGCGGACGCCAACTCCCCACGCGCGGAATCACCTGGGTATCCGTCGCCCCGACTCACCGTCGACGTGGTGTCCTACGCTCGATGTTCACTGCACTTCACGCCCACATCGAGTCGACCGGAGCACCACTTGCGGCCCTGACGGCCAGCGAGGCCGGCATCTACAACCGCTTCGGATACGGCCCGGCCACCTTCAGCGAAGGCATCACCCTCGATCGCCGCTTCGCACGATTCCGCCCCGAGGTGCCCGACAATGGTGGCGTGTCCATCGTCGACATCAAAGCTGCCTCGACGCTTCTTCCCGAGATCTACGACCGCTGGCGGCTGCAGACACCCGGCGCTCAGGTCCGTCCGCAACCGCTCTGGGACCATATGTTCGCCGACCCGTCCGAGGATCGTGACGGCGCCTCCGGACTGTTCTTTCTGACACACGCGGACGGATACATCGCTTACCGGCACACGAGCGAGGGCCGCGACAGCATCGCCCGGATCGACGAGTTCGTGACGATCACCGAAGATGCGCACGCGGCGCTGTGGCGCACGATCTGCGGCCTCGACCTCGTCACCCGGATCGAGACACGCCAGCATCCTGCCGATCCACTCCGGCTGATGCTCACGGACTACCGCCTTGCCCGGACGACGACGCGCTCCGATCGACTGTGGCTGCGCATCATGGACGTTCCCGCGGCTCTCGAGGCTCGTGAATATGCTGCTGACCTGGACACAGTCATCAAGGTCGAAGATCCGTTCCTGAAGGCCGGCGGAACCTTCGCACTTCAGGTCAAGGACGGCAAGGCCACCTGTACGGCCACTGACGCGGTGCCTGCGATCACGATGCCCTCTGATGTCCTGAGCAGCTTGTACCTGGGCGAGCACCAGGCCAAGACCTTCGCGGCGGCGCACCGACTCCACGCGTCCGATCCGCAGGAGATCCTGAATTTCGACTTCGCTTTCAACGCGCAGAAGCACGCAATTCTCGGGTACGGATTCTGATGATCTTGCCGACACGGGCATCGACGATTTGTGCCCTCGGTCGTATTCAGGGTTAGCCTCGAACAATGGCGTTTGTCGAAAAGATGGTCAATAGGCTTCCTGAGCGGGTTCTCGTGCGCGTCCTGCCGCACGCAGAAATGCTCAAGTTCCTGGTGGTCGGCGGCATCGCCTTCATCGTCACCACGGTGCTGTTCTTCGGCATCAAGTGGACGGTTCTGCCTCAGCACCCGGTGACGGCCAACATCCTTGCGGTCCTGATCGCGACGGTTCTGTCCTACGTCCTCAACCGCGAATGGTCGTTTGCGCAGCGCGGTGGTCGACAGCGCCATCACGAGGCCGCTCTGTTCTTCATCGTCGCGGGTATCGGTTTGGCCATCAACCAGGTACCACTCTGGACCTCCCGGTACGTGTTCCATCTGCGTCAACCCGAGGTGTCGGTGTTGATGGAAAACTTCGCGGACTTCATCAGCGGATCGATCATCGGGACCCTGCTGGCGACGGCCTTCCGCTGGTGGGCCATGCGTCGGTACGTCTTCCCCGAAGAAGCCACCGACAGCCAGGTCGTTCTCGACATCGAAGCGACTCCCGGCACCAAGACGCCGACAACCGACGCCACCGCCCTCGACTGACTCCCGGATCGACGCACCCGATCGCTCGCGCTTCGATCAGAGTTCGTCGATTGCGATCAACCCGTCCTGCAGCGCTCGCGCAAGCAGTGCCATCTTTGTCGGCGCGATGCTCCTGAACGGGCTGGCCCATCCCTGATCATCATCGGCGACAAGCACTCCAGCCTGCAGTTTTCCCGCTCTGCACAACACGGTCACGACACAGTGATCACTGGTGCGTAGCCTCCGATTTCCAATTGGATTCGGAGGACCCATGGCTACTTGCAAAACTCGAGTTCTTGCGCTGTCGGCGGCAGGACTCATGCTCGTACTCGGCGCATGCAGCAAGGCCGAGTCGGCGAAAACGCCGACCGACCTCGACGTGACATCAGCGTCCGCCGGACACTACTCGCTGGTCTGGGAACACGGCGGCTCGGAAAAGGTGCGTGTATTCGCCGCCACCGACCCGAAAAACCCAGCCGCAGAAGGAAAGGAAATTGGCACGGTCGACGGCTTCTCCACTGAGGTCGACGGCCTCGACCCACTGTCACGCTGGTACTTCGAGGTCATAGACGAGGACGGCACTTCCACCATCGCGTCAACCCGCCACGTGACGCTGCAGGGCGCAGCCAACGTGCGTGATGTCGGCGGATACGAGACAGCCGACGGCCGATCAGTCAAGTGGGGCCTGGTTTTTCGTGGCGACCGCTTGAGCGATCTGACTGCTGACGATCAACAAACGATCGAGAACGCAGGCATCCGGACCGTTGTCGATTTCCGAGGTGACAGCGAGATCGCAAAGGACGGAGCAGACAAGGTTCCCGCGAACGTGAAAGTGGTCAACACGGCAGTCCTGGATGCCGGCACTCAGGCTCTTGCCACAGCGATTACGAGTGCCCTGAAATCTGGTGACCCTGCAATCGTGGAGCAGGTGCTCGGGGGCGGTGAAGCCGTCCGGATCAGCGACACCGGCGCCGTCGACCAACTGTCCAAGCCTGACGGAATGGCCGGGTATTCCCAAGCCCTACGGACCATCGCCGATTCCGAGTCCGCAGTCGCTTACCACTGCACGGCAGGCAAAGACCGCACTGGACTGATGACAGCTCTACTTCTCGGCATTCTGGGTGTTCCTGACAAGACCATCGTCGACGACTTCGTCCTGTCGAACACCTACAACAAAGCCAAGAACGAACAGACCTACACGTTTCTGTCTTCGAAAGGAATCGATGTCGATCTGTTGAAACCGTTGATGGAGCAGCGTCCCAGCCAGATTCAGCCAGTACTCGACAAGATTCGCGACCAGTTCGGTGGGTGGGAGAAGTTTTCGCAGGACGTGCTGAAACTTGACGCCGACACGATCGCAAAGCTCCGGAGCAAATTGCTGACCAAGCAATAACTGATCGACGTTCCGACAGCAATGACCGGCAGCCGCTCCGATGGCTGCCGGTCACGCCCGCACTCCTAGTTACTCAGCCCCAGCCGCTTCGAGCATTCGGCCATTTCGTCGATGATCAGTTCCAGCGACGTGCCACGACGACTGGCGGACAGCACGATTCGATCGGCTCCCAACCCGCGTGCCCACTCGAGTTTCGCTTCGTCGAGCCTGGGCAGTGTCGCACCGAGTACCAGCGTGACGTCGGCAGGATCTCGATCTGCCTTCACCGCAGCAGCTTTCATCGCTGCTACGGCCTTGTCGAGATCTTCACCGGCCAGTCCCAGCGGCTGGAAACCGTCACCCAACCGGCCTGCTCGCCGAGCAGCAGCGAGACTGTGTCCACCGATGTAGAGCGGAACTCCGGATTCGCGGTGCGGCTTCGGCCAGCTGTACGCACCCTTGAACGAGAAGTAATCGCCGTCGAAATCGACTGCTTCCTTGCCCGCCCAGAGTGAACGCATCACCGCGATGGCCTCATCGGCTACCTTGCCGCGGCGCTCGAAGTCACCGCCGCACGCCTCGATCTCTTCCTTCATCCACCCCAGGCCGAGGCAGATGCGCAATCGCCCACCGGAAAGGCGATCGAGCGTCGCCAATCGTTTGGCGAGCACTACCGGATTGTGATTGGGCAGCACCAGAACTCCAGTGGACAAGCCCAAAGTGGTTGTGGCACCCGCCACGAACGAAAGCAGTTCGAGCGGATCCGGGATGTCGCAGTCATCGGGAAGATGCGATTTTCCGGTCGGAGAATAGGGGTACTCGCTCTCGGTGTCGGCGATGACCACCGAGTGCTCCACTGCCGAGATCTCGTCGAAACCCAGCGACTCGGCCGCACGGGCGAATTGCAGAATCCAATCAGGGTCTCCGCTTCGACCCAGTTCGACCGGAACGACCACGCCGAGCTTCATACCGTTTCCTCCAGTGTCGCCATCAATTTCGGACCATCCACGACGCGACCGAGGTACCGGTCCGCATCGGGATCTGTTGCAAGCCACACCGCCGCTGCAGCGGGTACGGATGCCGGTGTGGCCGCAAATCCGGCGTCCACGATTGCGTCCGCGCCACCACGGGCTTTCCCTGATTCCGTGATGACAAATCCCGGACTCAGGTTGAACGCTTTGATTCCGGCGTCTCGGTACTCGGAGTTGATCGCTCCGGCAATACGTCCGAACGACGCCTTCGACGCGGCGTACGACAGACCCCAACCACCCTCGCCGGGAGGCGCAGGCGGATCCATGGTCGCCGAGCCCGATGCCAGATTGACCACTACGCCGTTGCCGCTCTTGATCATCGACGGGAGTATCACCTGGACCAGAGCGAGTTGGTGCAGATAATTCCCGATCGCCATCGCCTGAGCGTCGTCGATCTCGATGTCGAGCACCCGGTCCATGTTTCCGACAGTCTGCGCATAGGCGTTGTTCACCAGCACGTCGACACGTCCCCACTCGGCCAGCACCCGTTCACCGGCGCCGCGGACGGATGCCAGATCGAGCAGGTTCATCGGAACGGCCAATGCGCGCACACCGAAGGACTCGATCTCGGCAACCGTCGTCTCCAGGCTGCCGGGCACCGGAATCATTTGCTCGCCTTGCCTCGTTCGCGGGGCTGCCCGCCCCTCTCCTTCACGAACGGTGCGAGCAGTGATTGCAACGTCGAATCCGGCACGCGCGAATGCCAGCGCGCACTCTCGGCCGATCCCCCGGGAAGCGCCGGTCACCAGCGCAACTTCACTCACAGGAACCGCGTGCGGCCGTGCGTCTCGAACTCCTTCTCCAGGTTCACCACGTCAGCTTCGGTCATCAACGTGTATTCGGGAGTGCCTCGGCCCACCCAGTGGAACACTGGTTCGTCGGTCCGCCAGCGATCGGCTTGAAGTTCACGTTTGAGTACCTTGTTGGAGCCCGTGACGGGCAGGTCGGTCGAAACGCGAACAAATCGTGGCGCTGCCTTGGTACCCAGATCCGCCTGCGCGGCAAGGTAGTCGGCGAACTCGACCGGATCGAAATCGGCGAGATCGGCGACCTCGATCGCAGCCATGACCTGATCACCCGAACGCGGATCCGGTACCGCGAAGACACCCGTGGCAATCACTTTGGGGTGCCGACGCAGGATGTGCTCGATCATCAAAGCCGAGGTGTTCTCACCGTCGACGCGGATCCAGTCGCCCTTGCGTCCCGCGAAGTAGATGAAGCCGGCCTCGTCGACGTAGCCGAGATCGCCTGTCCAGTACCAACCGTGGCGAATCTTCTCGGCGATCGCGTCTTCGTTCTTGTAGTACCCCTCGAACTTCTTCGATCCGGCCTTGTCGACCATCTCGCCGATGGATTCGTCGGGGTTCAGCACGTGACCGTGCTCGTCGAGAATTGCGCGGGGTCGCTCTTCGCGCGTATCGGGATCGACGATGACGATGTTCTCGCTCGCGGGACGGCCCAGCGCTCCGGCAGGTTGGTTCGGATCGAGCACTACTGAACCGGCACCTTCACTCGAACCGTATCCCTCGAAAAGTTGTGCACCGAAACGACGGATGAACTCTGCCTTGTCCCCCGGCGACGCCTCGGTCCCGAAGCCGTGGGTGAGGGTGTTCTCGATGTCGTCGGGCAGTTCCGGCGTCGCCATGAGATACCCCAAGGCCTTACCGACGTAGGTGAAATATGTTGCGCCGTAGAACCGAACGTCCGGCATGAATCCCGAGGCCGTGAACTTACGAACGAGGCAGACCGTAGCTCCCTGCGAAAGGGCCGGCGCCCACAGCGCCATCAACGCGTTGCCGTGGAAGAGCGGCATGCAGCAGTAGCAGACGTCGTCGCGGTCGATGTCGTACTTGGCGCAGTTCGCGTAGGCCAACCGCGTCAGACGCCCCTGGCTGCACCGCACTGCCTTGGACATTCCGGTGGTGCCCGAGGTGAAGAGAAGCAAGAACAGCGTCGACGCGTCGACACCGAGGTCGATCTGAGGCGACTCGACGTGATGTGCTGCAATCTTGTCCGGGTACGACGCGTCGTCGACGAGGACGAAACGATCTTCGGTCAGCCCGAGGTCCAGGCCGGCAAGCTTCTCGTAGCCTGCTTTGTCGGTGACGATCAGCTGGCAGTCGACGTACCGGACCTCAGCCTCGAGTTCAGCTCCACGCCTGGTCGGATTGATGCCGACGATCGTGGCCCCGGTCAGGGCCGCGCCGCCGAGCCAGAACAGGAACTCCGGATCGTTCTCGAGAAGTACTCCGATGTGAAACGGTCCGGGCGCGCGAAGCGACTTCGCCAGCGAGCCGCGCGCTGCGCTCTCGCGCACCACCTCGTCCCAGCTCCAGTCCTGCGTCCGCGTCCGCAGGCCCAGGTGCTGATCACCGAGACGGTCGATCAACATCTGCGCGACGTCCTCGCGCTGAGGAGCTGCAAGAGCTGCATTCGAAGATGCTTCGGTGGCGGTGTTCGTCATCGTGTCCTGTGTCCTAGTCGATATCGGAATGTCGATTACTCCAACTGCGATACGACTCGAACGTATCGACGCCTCAGAGCCGGAACGGTCCCAGTCTCGCTCAGTGGTAACCGCCGCCACAGATATGATTTTCTCGTGAGATTTTGTGACGTGAAAAGCGCCACAATACGAAAGGCCATTCCATGACTGCCCCCGCAGATCCGCAGTTGCTTCTGGACCAGGCGGTCTCACGCCTCACCGGTCCAGGTGGGCCATTCGAGATCGTCGAAGAAGAGGTTCTCGGCACCGTCATGCCTGTGATGAAGAACCGCGGTCACGCCATCGGTGAACTGATCTCGGCATCTCGCGCCTGGGGCGACGGCGACTATCTCGTCACCAGCGATCGTCGAATCTCGTTCACCGAGCATGCCGATTCCGTTGCCGCGCTGGCAACTGCTCTGCGGGACAAGTACGGAGTCCGCAAGGGCGACCGTGTGGGCATCCTCGCTGCCAACACTCCCGAATGGGTCATGACGTTCTTCGCGACGCAGGCGCTCGGCGCGATCGCAGTCGGTCTCAACGGTTGGTGGGTTCCGCGCGAGGTCACCCACGGGATCGAGCTCTCACGTCCGAAGGTTCTGGTCGTGGACGCCAAGCGCGGCGCCGCCCTCCCCGAACTGCCGGCAGACATCACGGTCCTCACCATGGAAGAGGATCTGCCCGCGCTCATCGCGGAATATGCAGGCTCCGACGTGCCGAGCACCGACATCGACGAGGACGACCCTGCCGTCATCTTGTTCACCAGTGGTACCAGCGGCCGCCCCAAGGGCGCACTCCATTCGCACCGCAACGTGATGGCCGTCGTCGACTACCACAAGTACAGCGACGCGATCGGCGCCGCATTCACCGGCCGTGAGTACGACGCTTCCAAGCCGAGCCCACTGCGTTATCTACTCACCTCCCCGCTCTTCCACATCGCCAGCCTTCACAATCTGGTGGTTCCCCGTCTCGCGACGGGCAGTGCCGTCATCCTGACCGAGGGCGGCTTCGACGTCGACAAGGTGCTCGGGTTGGTCGAACGCGAGCGTGTCACCAACTGGGGTGCTGTCCCCACGATGGCATCGCGGCTACTCGAGCACGGCAACATCGCCAAGTACGACGTCTCTTCGCTGACTGCATTCTCGCTGGCATCCGCGCCGTCGTCGCCCGCGTTCAAAGAACGCCTCAAGGAGCAGGTGCCGTTCGCACGCAATGCTCTGGTCGACAGCTACGGCCTCACCGAATGCAGCACCGCCATTGCGGTCGCCGTCGGCGCCGAACTCGAAGAGTTCCCAGGCACTCTCGGGCGTCCGATCATCACCGTCTCGATGGAGATTCGCGATCCCTTCGGCGAATGGCTGCCGGACGGCATCGAAGGTGAAGTGTGCGTACGCAGCCCCTTCGTCATGCTCGGATACTGGGAGAACGACGAGGCGACCGAGTCGGCAATTGCCCCCGGACGCTGGCTCCGCACCGGCGATTTCGGCGTAATCGAGAACGGGCGTCTCCGTCTCACCGGTCGTCGTTCCGACCTGATCCTGCGTGGCGGCGAGAACGTCTACCCCACCGAGATCGAGCAGACGCTCGACGAACACCCCGACGTGATCGAGTGCGCTGTCATCGGCATGCCGCACCCCGACCTCGGCCAGGAAGTGTCCGCCGTGGTTGTCCTGCGTCCCGGAGCCGCCACAACGGAGGCGGAGCTGCGTGATTACGCCGCCGAGCGACTGTCCTACTTCAAGGTGCCGTCGAAGTGGCGCATCACCAGCGATCTGTTGCCTCGCAATGCAACCGGCAAGATGGTTCGGCGCGAGATCACCGTATGACCACGGAGCTGTCACGGATCGTCGCCGAGTCGGCGATCCGTGACCTGCTCTGCGAGTACACGCATCTGATCGATCAGGGCCGATTGCGTGAAGTCGCTGCATTGTTCGCCTCGTCCGACTACGGGCAGTGCGGGCCGGACGGGGTTGCCATCACGCTCATTTCGTCCGACGCCGACGCAGTGTTCGCAGCCTGCAGCGGCTTCATTCGAATGTACGGTGATCCGCCGGTTCCACGAACCAAACATCTGCTGACCAACACGCGAATCGCGGTCGACGGTGAATCAGCGACGGCACTCTCGTACGTCACGGTCATCCAAGGTACCGAAAATCTTGCCCTGCAACCTATTCTGGCGGGGCGCTACTTCGATCGCTTCACCTGCGTCGACGGGTCGTGGCAGTTCAGCTCGAGACTCTTCTGTCTGGACAACATGGGCGAGATGTCCGCGCATGCCAAGCGGGCACTGTAGAGGAACGACGACTGTGGAAATCGGCGTCAACATCTTGGGCCTCGAGGCCCTGTTCGACGGCAAGATTCGCCCGGTTCTGGACTTCGCCGCGCGTGCTGACCGTGCCGGGATCGATCTGATCTGCACCGGCGATCATCTCGGGTTCAATGCCGAAGCACACGCTCAGCGGGTAGCCGAACACAACTTCTTGTTCCCGTTGGATCACCCTTGGTACGAACCGATTTCACTTCTTTCCTCGATCGCCGCAGTGACCGAACGCGCTCGCCTCGGAGTATCGGTTCTGATCGCCACTGTTCGCCCAGCCGCCCTGCTTGCCAAACAGGTTGCAACTCTCGACTCATTGTCCGAAGGTCGAGCCGTCATGGGTTTCGGCGTCGGTTGGCAAGAAGCCGAATACACCGCTACCAACATGCCTTTCGACGCGCGATTCGGGCGCATGGAGGAGGCTGTCGCAGCGTGTCGCGAACTGTGGACCAATGCTCCGGCCACCTTCAAGGGACGCGACTTCGCCTTCGAGAACTACCACAGCCTCCCGCTGCCGATCCAAAATCGCGTACCGGTGCTCTTCGGTTTCGGACCAAGCCGGCGGAACTTCGACCGCATAGCACGCGTCGCCGACGGTTGGACCGTGAACCCGACCGACCTGGGAACGTTCACCGACAGTGTCACATTGCTGCGCAACACGTTCGAAGCCCACGACCGCGAGCCGGATACCGCACGTGTGCAAGTGTCTGCGGCGCCGGTTCGGCGCGACAATCGGTCCGTCGACCTCTCGGCAACCGCTGACAAGGTCCTGGACTGGTCCGACCGCGGCGCGTCTGCCGTGGTGCTTCGGCCTGCCGTATTCGATTGCGCTGCCGAAGAACTACCGGAATTACTCGACTGGATGACCAGCATCAAGGAGGCGTGACATGGACCAGGCACTGCAGGATCTCATCGACAAGCAGGCAATTCGTGAGGTGGTTCTGACGTACTGCCGCGGCATCGATCGCCTCGACTTCGATCTCGTCCGCAGCGCCTACCACCCGGACGCGATCGACCATCACACCGGATTCGACGGCACCATCGACGAGTACATCGCCTGGGCCACAACAAAACTCTCCGCGATCGGCGGCACGATGCACCACATCGGCAACCACCTGGTCGAACTGCACGGCGACCACGCGATCAGCGAGGCATATTCGATGTCCACACACTGGGGCGGGCCCGAAGACATCGGAATGATCAACTTCACCAGTGGTGCGCGGTTCATCGACCACATGGAGCGGCGCGACGGCCGTTGGGCGATCAAGGAGAGATGGGCCGTACGCGAGTGGACTCGCTCGGACGAGGGCCGCTTCGTCAACCCCGAAGGGCCTGGTCCGCGTGGGCGTCGAGATGCCTCGGATCCGCTCACCGCACTACGAAGGTCCCTTGAATAACTTGGGGTTCAGTCTTCGAGGTCGAATTCAACTCGCGCTCTCGCGAACAACATGCGGATATCCTTCCCGAACGTGACTGCTGCCGTTCCCAATGCATTGACCGCTGCGGTCAACGGGTCCGATTCGATCGCGTCGAAAATCGCATTGAGAGCGTAGGACGGGACATGAATATTCCCGTGATCGAACGGATTGGACTCCGGTTGCGACGAATGGTCCACTATCTCGATCTTGACTTCCAACTCCACATTGTCGGTCCCCGCACCGAATTCCTCCTCGTGTAGGTGCTCGAATGCCGTTGTGCGATTTCCGAAGGGTTCCGGAAGTTGTTGTCCCACATGCATAGCGTTGAGGGCCGGACGAACCCAATCCCTGTCGGCTAATCCCGCATGCTCATACGCCTGCACAGCGGCCCAAAACGCGAGTCGACGAAGAGTCGCGACGTTCATGCGGACGACCGCTTCGGCAAGTGGTCGGTCCATACGAGCTAGTTCTTTGCCGGACTGGAATCGTTCGAGTTCAGGCATCGGATCTCCTCCCCACTCCTGCCGCTCTCGTTCAGCAGCTTCGGCGCGGAGGTCACTGATTTGCACAACCCTGGACGGTTCGCCGTTCTCGCCGTAAATCGTTATCCATTTCGACTCGATGTCCCGTTGTGGACGAGGAATCGGTTCAGGTATCGGTTCGTCCACAGGAACGCCATATCCCGGCATGTCCCACTGCAGCGATGGCCGCACCTCGTCACCACCTGCAGGCCACATACGCACCCGCCAAACATCTCCGGGTTCCGTCGATCCGGGCCAGCCGTAGTTTACAAAACCGCGGCCGGCAATCTCGACCAGATATGACCCCTCGGGTACATCACAGACAATGAACTCCCCACCCGGAGGTGAATCAAAGCTGATTGACCCCTGCGGACCAACCGTCAGAAACGACTCACTGACCTGCTGCCATTTCTCGCGATCGGATGTGGGTCGGGAGGACCAGACTTCGACCGTTGTATGCATGTTGAAGTTGTTCTGGTGCGGGCTCAGGACAATCACAACTGTGCCGTCACTGTACGCAGGGCGCGAAGCCATCGCGAGTTCGAGCAGGTCCGTTTCCCTCCCGAAACCGTCATCGTCGCCGTATAAGTAAAACTGTCCATAGTCCATGAAGAGCACAAGCGACTGTTCACTGAGTTTCACCGCGTTGTCTGCCACAAGCCGATACTTACACAGTGGCACGACAATCACGTTCGAGTTTCGAATGAACAGGATCCAAAACGCAAGCACAATAAGCATTTCGGCCGATTCGGACTATTCCGACTGATTTGAGAATTCGGTTCGCATCGAACACACATTCGAATAGAATGGATGCATGTTCAACCCGACAACAGAGCTCTTCGGTATCTCAGCACAGCTGACCGGTACCGAAACTGATTGTGCGCTGGTTGATCTCATGACCGATCTGCATGCATGCGAGGCGATGCTGGTCGAACGCAAGCTCGCTGTGATTGCCGAGTTCTTTTCGCGGCGAAGCTCGGAGCATGTCGCCAGTGTGGTCGTCGACCGCACACGAGTTGGCGGAGTCGGAAGTCGGTGCGTCACTGACGATGGGTCGCGCGGCTGCCGGCAAGCTGATCGGGTTGGGGTTCTCGTTAAGGACTCGTCTGCATCGCACTCGAGCGGCGATGGCGCGTGGCGAGTTGGATCTGTACCGAGTTGGTTTGATCGATTCCGCGACCGCGAACGTGAAAGACGAATTGATCGACGAGGTGGAACGACTACTGCTCGCGCAGGTTCTCGCCCCACCAGTAGCAGGCGGAACGGGCTTGACGGGAAGGCGACTGACAGCGGCGATCGATCGGATCGTGGCGATGGTGGACCCGGAAGGTATGCGAGAACGCCGACGCCGTGCTCTCACCGATCGCTTCGTCGGGGTCAGCGCTGCCGAGGACGGGATGGCAAAGATCTTGGGAAGCGTTCCGGCAGAGCAGGCTAGGGCATTCGACGGCCGACTACGCGAGTTGGCAGTGTCGGTATGCCGAAACGACTCACGAACGTACGAGCAGCGACGAGCCGACGCGCTCTTCGAGTTGACCAACGGATCACAATTCTTGCCGTGCAACTGTGGCCGAGCTGATTGCCCGCAGGATCGTAGCGGTAGTGTTGTCGTTCGTCGGCCCGTGGTTCACGTCGTGATGACTGATTCCACTCTGCACGGTGGCGGTGAGCCCGCCCACCTCGACGGGTACGGGGTGATCAGCGCTGAGCATGCTCGCGATATCGCCCGTGACGCCGTAATTCGAAACGTCCGCGCACCTGCTGATGACGTCGCAGAGCCGGTGCCTGCTTCGGCGCGCGTCTACCGACCGGGCGCCGTTCTCGAAACCTGGTTACGGATCATCGCGGGCAGCTGCCAATGGCTGCATTGTGATGTCCCGGCCTGGAATTCCGATCTGGACCACAATGAACCGTTCCATCACGGCGACCCCGAATGCGGCGGTAAAACGATCGCGTCGAATATGAGTGCGTTCTGCCGCAACCATCATCGCCTCAAGCATTCCGACCGGTGGCGGTTCACGTCGAACGAGGATCGGACCATGTCGCTGACGTCGCCGACCGGGCATTGTTACCGAACGCGACCCGCAGGATTGATGGCTGGATCGCACGAACCGACACCGCCCCAGGGCGGTCGAAATCGGCGGACCCAGGAGGAGAACAAAGCTGCCCGTATCCAGAGTGAACGCAATCGCCAGCGTCGACGGATACAGAAACGAGCAGAGAAATACGTTCAATGTAGGCAGTGGAAATCACCGCCGGCTCACCGAGAACCCATCGATTTCGGAGACGACCCGCCACCGTTCTGAGATACCGAGCGGTGTCGAGGCGCGCCGACGTGTCGCAGGGTCAGTCTGACGTCGGCTTGGTGCCGTCTTCTGGTGCCGGATCGTCGTCGGCAAGCGGATCTATGGTGTCGACACCTTCGAGGACGGTCAGCTCTTCTTCCGCCTCGGCGAGGAGCCCTTTGGCTTCAGCTTCGACCTTCTTCACCCAATCGGACATCCCGAGCCTCTTCTCTTCCGAAGCGAGTTCCCGCTGTAACTGAACTCAGACTACGTCGCCGGCGACGAATTTCGCCGTCCCCTCGGGTCAGTACTCATGACCGAGTAATCATGATTCACGACGGACGGAGCACGCATGCCCGGACAGTTGGAAGGCAAAACCGCACTGATCACCGGGGCCGCCCGAGGTCAGGGCAGGAGCCACGCCGTGCGATTGGCGCAGGAGGGCGCGAACATCATTGCGCTCGACATCTGCCGTCAGATCGAATCGGTGGCCTACCCGATGGGAACCGCCGACGATTTGCGGCAGACAACAGCAGCGGTCGAGAACCTGGGACGAAGTATCGTCGCGCGAGAAGTGGATGTTCGCGATCTGTCCGCACTGCGAACTGCGGTATCCGAAGGAATTGCGGAGCTGGGCAGCGTCGACATCGTCCTGGCCAACGCCGGTATCGGCATGATGTCCCCGGATATCGACGATGCTCGCGCCTTCCGCGACCAGATGGAGGTCAATCTATTCGGCGTCTGGAATACCGTCCAGGCAGCAGCGCCCGCGATGATCGAACAAGGTACAGGTGGCGCAATAGTCCTGACCGGATCAACTCTGGGACTTGTCGGTCGTGGAGGTGACGGCACCGGCGGATCCGCCGGCTACTGCGCGAGTAAACACGCCATTGTGGGGCTCGGGCGCACGTGGTCGCACTGGCTTGCTCCCCACAATATTCGTGTCAACTCCGTGCACCCGACTGGCGCGAATACACCGATGGTCGTCAACGATGCGGTCGCGAAGCTGTTTGCGGACTCCCCGACATCGAGCGGAGCCGACGTGGGCAACCTCTTGAACGTCGAGTTGATCGAAGCTGCCGAAGTCAGCAACGCGATAGCCTGGCTGGTTTCGGATCAGGCTCGATACGTCACAGGTATCGCGTTGCCGGTCGACGCCGGGTTCACGGCCAAATAGATGCCGGATACACCGGCCGAGTCGCCGTCGATCAGTCGACGGTCGGCGCCCACTGCACGCCGTTGATGTGCCCACCACCGTCGACGAAGAGGGTGTTGCCGGTGACGTAACGGCTGTCGTCACTTGCCAGGAAGGCCGCAACGGGGCCGATGTCGTCGAGGGGATCGCCGATCCGCCCCATCGGGTTCTGTGCGGCCATCACTGCCACGTTCTCCGGATTGGCTTCGGCGACACGCTTGTACGCCGCACTCTGCGCACCGGGACAGATGACGTTGCAGTTCACCTGCTTGGGAGCCCACTCGCGGGCAGCAGTGCGAGTCAGGGTTCGCAATGCTTCCTTCGCCGCGTTGTACTGCACCGAGTACATGTGAGCATTCACGCCGTTGAGGCTGCACATGTTGATCACGCGGCCCGTGCCGTGACGCTCCAGTTCCGGCAGGGCAGCCTGCATCGCCCAGAATGCCGCCATCACTGCCATGTCGAAACCGCCGCGCAATTGCTCGTCGGTCATCTTCTCGAGCCGAGCGAAACCGAAAGTCCGCCAAGCATTGTTGACCAGGATGTCGAGGCGTCCGAACCGCTCGACGGACTTGTCGACCATGGCAACAACCTGAGCTTTGTCAGTGACGTCGGTCCGGACGAATTCCGCCTCCGCGCCCCATTCGTCCCGCAACCACTGGGTGGTTTCGAGGCCCGCCGCCTCGTCGATCTCGGCAACCAACACCGACGCGCCTTCACGCGCGAACGCGCCCGCCACTCCGCGCCCGATGCCCATACCGGCACCGGTGACCACTGCTACACGTCCGTCGAGCTTGCCCACTGGGCCCTCCTTCGTCAGAACCCCTGTGCGCCTTTTTGGTAGTTCCCACTACCAAAAAGGCGCACGGGGGCGAAGCCCCTACCTGGGGCGCGGCACGGTCTTGTCGATGAACAATCCCTCTACCGACACACACAATTCGCCGTCCGCAGTTTTGATCTCACCGACGGTGTGAATCTTGCGGCCGTCCTTGGACAGGAATTTGCCGCTGATCGTGAGTGGCTCGAACAGCGGAGTCGGGCGATGGTACCGAGTGCTCAATTGTGCTGTCATGCCGGAAGTTCCACCCCAGGCGTTCGCGACGCCGAGAACGTGATCGAGCAGCAGCGCCGAAACACCGCCGTGCACATGGCCGGGAGGGCCCTGGTACGGCAGCGTCAACGTGACCACTCCCTGCACCGACCCGTCAGCGAGCCCTTCCAGAACGAGCGGCGGCGCAATGGCGTTCTCGGGGCCGGTCACGGGGTCGTGACGAGTCACGCCCTCACCGTTCCACATGTCGATCAACCGCTCGGCCACCTCGGGTGAGTGCTGTTCGAGATGCTCGGCAATGCTGTTGAGCTCCTCCGCAACCCGGTCCAGATTGGCGTTTCCGCGGTCGGTGCGCAGCATCGCGTCGACAACGCGACGCGCTGCTGCCGTGGCCCGGTCGACCGGGGCGTCCTGCGGCGGCGACGTCAGAATCGTGCCGCCCGGATGTGTCGCTGCTGTGGGGTGCGAACCGAGGTCCATCAGTTGATCTCCATTGTTGCGTGCGTGAGAACCGGGGAGTTCTCGCGTTCGGGGCACGTCGCCGCCAACGTCAGTGTGTTGCCGTCCTGCCATACCGAGGTGGTGATGGATTCGCCGGGGAAGAGCGAACCGGCAAACCGCACCGAGTAGTTCTTCACCCGCGTCGGATCTCCGT
Source organism: Rhodococcus sp. C3V (assembly GCF_029269915.1). Classification (NCBI taxonomy): domain Bacteria; kingdom Bacillati; phylum Actinomycetota; class Actinomycetes; order Mycobacteriales; family Nocardiaceae; genus Rhodococcus; species Rhodococcus sp. C3V. Next base: position 325,233 of record NZ_JARJBE010000001.1, on the reverse strand, counting down.
CGAGAATCCCGTCTACCACGGCCTTGCAGACGATGCCGTACGACGCGAGGCCGTGCAGAATCGGTGCATCGAAGCCCGCCATCTTCGCGAAGGAGGGATCAGCGTGCAGCGGGTTCATGTCTCCACTGAGTCGGTACACCAGCGCCTGTGAGGGACTCGTGCTCGACGTCAGTACCTTGTCGGGCGCTCGATCAGGCACCCCGGCAACAACTTCGGGCCCGGTGTTGCCGCCGAATCCACCTTCGCCGCGCGCCCAGATCTGCATTCCGGTGGTCCATAACGGATTCCCGTCCAGGTCCTCGGCCGCCGTCTCGAGAACGATCACAGCTGCCTTTCCCTTGTCCCAGACATCGGCGACCCGAGAAGAAATACGGGCAGCACCCGTCGACGGGATGGGCGCGTGAAGTGCCAGCGACTGCCCACCGTGCAGGATCTTTCGCAGATCGATGTCGATTCCCGGCATACTCATCGACGGTGCGGGCAGTACACCCGCCGAAACTCCCTGGCCTGCAACCATTGCAAACGTCGGGAGTACCTTCAGCCCCTTTTCGTACACCCAGGTCAGTTCAGCGGGATCGAGAGCATTCACCCCTGCCCCGAGTCCCAATTGGTAGAGCATGACGTCGCGATCGGTCCACGACGCCTCGCGCACAGTCGGTTCGGCGGCCAACGCCACCTCGAGATCGATAGCCATCAGTTCTCCAAAGTTCCGGCTCGGTAGACCGTCACGACGCACGCGCCGCCCAGTCCGAGGTTGTGTTGCAAGCCAATACGAGCGCCTTCGACCTGCCGCGCATCCGCGGTCCCGCGGAGCTGCCACGTGAGTTCGGCGCACTGCGCCAAGCCCGTCGCGCCCAGCGGGTGTCCCTTCGAGATCAAACCACCCGACGGGTTGACGACCCACTGGCCGCCGTACGTGGTCGCGCCGGATTCGACGAGCTTTCCGCCTTCTCCGACCGCGCACATCCCCAGGCCCTCGTAGGTGATGATCTCGTTGATCGCGAAGCAGTCGTGCAGTTCGATGACGTCGACGTCATCGATGGTGATCCCGGCCTGCGCAAAGACCTGCTCTGCCGCAGCTGCCGTCATCGGCGCGCCGACCACGTCGATCATCGACTTCTCGGCGAACGCTGCCTCGGTGTCAGTGGTCAACGCCTGTGCGACGATTTCGATCGCCCGGTCTTCGAGGCCGTGCTCACGCACGAACTTCTCGCTCACGACGATCGCGGCTCCGGCGCCGTCCGAGGTCGGCGAGCACTGCGAACGTGTCAGCGGCTCGTGAATCATCTTGTCGCCGAGTACCTGTTCGAGGGTGTACTCGTCACGGAACTGTGCGTACGGATTGTTCACCGAATGCTTGTGATTCTTGACCGCCACCGCTGCGATCTGCTCGACCGTGGTGCCGTACTTCTTCATGTGCTCGACGGCAGCGTTACCGAACAGCTGAGCTGTCATCGGCGATCGGGCGAACCCGTAATCCTCGACCATGATCTTCAGCTGAGAGTCCAAGGTCGTGACCTTGGGCATCTCACCGTTACCGGTCAACGCCGTTTTGGTCATCTTCTCGAAGCCGACGGCCAAGGCGCACTCGGCTTGTCCGGCCTGGACCCACTCGCGCGCCATCATCAGCGCCGTCGAGCCGGTCGCGCAGTTGTTGTTGACGTTGAAGATCGGAATGCCGGTCAGACCGGTCTCGTAGAGAGCTCGCTGTCCTGCTGTCGACGCGTTGAACACGTAACCGACCGCAGCACGCTGAATCTGGCCGTAGCCGATCCCGGCATCGGTCAGGGCATTCGAGACGGCTTCGGTCACCATGTCCGGGTATTCCCAGTCGCGGGTCTCGATCTTCTCGAACTTGGTCATGCCGACGCCGATGACGAAGGTGCGATTGCTCATGTGCAGGTCACTTTCCCGGTTCAGGGTCGCGAGGCAGACCCAGGATTCGCTCACCGATGATGTTGAGCTGAACATTGGTTGTACCACCCGCGATGGACATGCACTGCGAGTTCAAGAACATCTGGGTTGCAGACATCCGATGCTGTTCGCCCAGAAGTGAACTCGGTCCGGCCCACTCCATTGCCACGTCCCAGACCTGCTGGATGTGCTCGACACCGATCAGCTTCGCCACCGAGGATTCGGCACCCGGCTGCGCGCCGGTGAGCGAGCGCAGCGTGGTGCGCAGACCGAGCAGACCACCGGATTGCGCGTCGCACAGCACCTTTCCGAGCACGGTCAGCTGCTCGTCGTCGATGCCACCGGGCAGTCCGTCGACCAGGCTCAGAAGAGCCTCGCCACCCGATCCGAGCGACGAGTCGTTGGACAGCGAGACACGCTCGTTGGCCAGCGTGGTGCGAGCGAGCTTCCAGCCGTCGCCTGGCTCGCCGACCAGGCACTCGTCGGGAACGAAGACGTCGTCGAAGAAGACTTCGTTGAACAGTGCTTCACCGGTGATCTCGCGAAGCGGGCGAATGTCGAGGCCGCTGTTCTTGATGTCGATCAGGAAGTAGGACAGACCCTTGTGCTTGGGGGCGTCGGCGTCGGTGCGCGCGAGGCAGATTCCCCAGTGCGCGTCGCGTGCCATCGACGTCCACACCTTCTGGCCCTGCAACTTCCAGCCACCGTCGACCTTGGTGGCCTTTGTACTCAGCGCGGCGAGGTCGGAACCTGCGCCGGGCTCGGAGAAGAGCTGACACCAGACGATGTCGCCGCGCAGTGACGGCGGGACGAACTTGGCGAGCTGCTCTTCGTTGCCGTGCGCGATGAGCGTCGGGATGACCCAGTTGCCGATGATCATGTCGTGCGGCTTGATCTTCGCAGCGCGCAGTTCTTCGGCGATGACCAGCTGGCTGACGGCATCGGCGGATTTGCCCCACGGAGCCGTGAAGTGCGGTGCGGTGTAGCCCTTTTCCGCGAGATACGTTTTCTGGGCGGCGCCTTCGAGTTCGAGTGCAGGAGCGAGCTCGGCTCGGACGTCGGCTCGGATCGCCTCGGCCTCGGGCGGCAGCTCGACGCTGAGCACGCGACGGGTTCCGGCAATGGTCAGCTCGGCAACGCGACGACGCCAGGATGCCGTGGAACCCAGCAGAATTCGCAGGGACTGCGCGCGGCGCAGGTACAGGTGCGCGTCGTGCTCCCACGTGTAGCCGATTCCGCCGAGCACCTGGATGCAGTCACGCGTGACGGAGAAGCCAGCCTCGAGGGCCGTGGCTCCGGCGACGGCTGCTGCGAGAGAAGCCTCTTCGGCACCGACGCCGTTGGCGGGAGTCAGCGCACGCGCAGCGTCCCAAGCGCAGACGCGTGCCTGCTCGGCAAGCGCGAGCATACGTGCAGCCTTGTGCTTGACACCCTGGAACTGGCCGATCGGGCGACCGAACTGCTGACGCACCTTCGCGTAGTCGGCCGACGTCGTGACTGCCCAGTCGGCCAAGCCTGATGCCTCGGCCGCGAACAGTGTTGCGGCAATGTCCAGTACACGCTGGGTATCGATGGTGAGGATCTCGGAATCGGTGAGCACCAAACCGTCGACGGTGACCTCGGAGTTACGACGCACGACGTCGTAGCTGGCCAAGTCCGTGACCTCGAGGCGGTCACGTCCGAGCAGAACGAATCCGCTGTCCGTCGCGAGGAGGAACAGGTCAGCGACATGGCCGCCGAGAATAAGGCTGGACGTTCCGCTGAGGGTGGTGTTGTCGCCGTCGCGGGTGATCTTCAGCGAACCCGGCTGTAGTGCAACAGCTCCGAGCGTGCTGCCATCCACGAGCGTCGGCAGTCTGTCCGTTTCTCCGGCATCACTGAGAACAGCGCTGACCACTACCGTCGGCAGGAACGGTCCGGGAACCATCGAGCGTCCAAGTTCCTCGACGACGATGGCGAGTTCGACCAATCCGTATCCTGCGCCGCCGAATTCCTCGGCTACGTGTAGTCCGAGAAGCCCCTGCTCGGCAAGCCCGTTCCAGAGTTGGGGGCGAGTTTCGACCTTCGCCTCGACGGCTTCACGGACGACGGTGGGTGTTGCGTGACGCGCCGCCCAGCCCCGTACGGAGTCGCGGAGGTCACGATCTTCTTCACTCAATCCAATAGTCATGTCTACCTCGTCAATTCGACAGTGTCAGTACGGGTCAGATGCGTTCGATAATGGTGGCGGTCGAGAGAGCGCCACCGGCGCACATCGTGACCAGAGCCGTCGACTTGTTCGAGCGCTCGAGTTCGTGCAGCGCAGTGGTGATCAGACGAGCGCCCGTGGAACCGACGGGATGTCCGAGCGCGATCGCACCACCGTTGACGTTGACCTTGGACAGGTCTGCGCCGTGAACCTGCGCCCAGGAGAGCACGACCGAGGCAAAGGCTTCGTTGATTTCGACGAGATCGATGTCGTCCAAGGTCATTTTGGCCTTGTCGAGCACCATCTGGGTGGACTCGATCGGTCCGTCCAGGTGATAGAAGGGATCGGATCCGACCATGCCGGACGCGACGATCCGCGCGCGGGGCTTCAATCCCAGTTCCTGTGCGCGCTCTTCGCTCATCAGCAGTACCGCAGCCGCGCCATCACTGATCTGCGACGAGTTGCCGGCGGTGTGGATATGGCCTTCGATGACCGGCTTGAGCCCAGCCAGCGCTTCTGCCGTCGTCTCACGCAGTCCCCCGTCGCGAGTGACAGTGGCGATCTCACCGGTAGGCACGCCTTCCTTGTCCACCACGGGAGCCTTGACGGGCACGATCTCGCGGTCGAAGCGTCCTTCTGCCCAAGCCTGAGCTGCGCGGCGCTGCGATTCCAGACCGAACGCGTCGACGTCGGCGCGCGTGATCCCACGCTTCTCGGCAATTCGCTGCGCGGAGGTGAACTGGTCACCCATGTCGATGGTCCAGTCGTCCGGGTACGGGTTTCCCGTTCCCGGTGCGTTTGCCTGACCCAGGAACACACGGCTCATAGCCTCGACGCCGCAGCCGATACCGGCCGAGATCTGACCAGAAGAAATCAGGCCGGAAATCAAATGCACTGCCTGCTGGGCGGATCCACAGGCGCAGTCGATAGTGGTTGCCGCGGTGCTGTACGGCAATCCGGCGTGCAGCCACGCCTGCCGCGTGACGTTGTTGGACTGCTCACCTGCCTGGGTGACACAGCCGCCGATGATCTGTCCGATGTCTTCCGGTGCGACGCCTGCCCGTTCGAGAACGCCGAGCTGCGCTGCTCCCAGAATCTCGGCGGGGTGCAGTCCCGCCAGGGCGCCGCGACGACGGCCGATCGGTGTCCGAGCGGCCTCGACGATGACTGCATGACCCATGATGTTCGCTCCTTCGTGGAGTTTTCGGTCGGTGAGCTGGCTCACCGTCTATTTTTCTGTAATTTATTCTATTAATGATGTCAGGGCAATGTCCGGATTGACATCAACTCTCAACTGATGCGGATTCAAAAATAGAATTTATTTCAATTTTGCGAACATGACGAACCCTCCCCAGAGAGGGGCGAAGTCACGTCAGTGCCGTGAGAGATTCACCAGAAGCAGGTCGCATCCCTTGCGGATGTCGTACTCCGCATCGGGGATGGAGATTCGACCGTTGAGGCACGATTGGATGACCCCGAACCACAGCTGCATCAGCAGACGCAACCCGGTGTTGTCTTCCTCGGTGGGGTTCTCGATCCCGGCCGCGTCGAGGATGATCTGCCGGAAGCCGCGATCGATCTTTCCCACGTCCGGCACCGTCGCGACGTTGGCGGTACTGGACGACTGCAGCATCGCAGTCGAGAGAGCCGGCCGACGCAGTAACCCGCGAGTCGCGCGAACCAATACCTCGTACACCGCATCCTGCGGATTGTCCGACTGAACCTGATGCCTGACAAAGCTGGCACCGATCTGGTCGATCTGCTCGACCATCACAGCGACGAAGAGGTGCGTCTTCGAGGGGAAATAGCGATAAAGAGTGCCGATGGCCACGCCCGCCCGCTTGGCGACCTCGTGCATCTGTACCCGTGAGAGTTCCTTCTCGGTCCCCAATTCGGCTGCCGCTTCCAGCATCCGCACATGGCGCGCCCGCTGCTCGTCCGAACTGGGCTCTGCAGCGTCCCTGACCTCGGCAATTCTCGGCAACGTCGCCCCCATCATCGATTCTGTGTCCCGGTCGCGAACGACCTCGCCAATTCTCTCATCTCGACCACCCATCTCGGCATATTGCCCGCTCAGTGGGACCTGGCATGGCCTTCTCTCCCCGTGCGGTATTCCGTGGACACCCCACCCTCTTGGAGTTAGGACGCAATGATGCAGGACTGGACCACCGAGTGCGACGTGTTGGTAGTCGGCTCCGGCGGCGGCGCGCTGACCGGCGCATACACCGCGGCAGCTCGAGGATTGACGACGATCGTCCTCGAGAAAACCGATCGCTTCGGCGGAACTTCCGCGTACTCGGGCGCATCCATCTGGCTGCCGGGAACCCAAGTACAGGAACGTGCGGGACTCCCCGACTCAACGGAGAACGCACGCACCTATCTGCGCGCATTGCTCGGCGACGCCGAGTCCGAGCGCCAGGATGCCTATGTCGAGACCGCTCCCGATGTCGTCGCACTACTCGAGCAGAACCCGCACATCGAATTCGAGTTCCGTGCGTTCCCCGACTACTACAAGGCCGAAGGCCGGATGGACACGGGACGCTCCATCAACCCTCTCGATCTCGATCCCGCCGACATCGGTGACCTCGCCGGCAAGGTGCGTCCGGAACTCGACCAAGACCGCACCGGTCAGGATCATGCTCCCGGCCCGATGATCGGTGGGCGCGCACTGATCGGCCGACTGCTGGCCGCAGTCCAGAGCACCGGTAACGCAGAACTTCGTACCGAATCCATCCTCACCTCCCTGATCGTGGAAGACGGTCGGGTTGTCGGCGCCGAGGTCGAATCCGGCGGCGAAACCCAGCGAATCAAGGCGAACCGCGGTGTGCTGATGGCAGCGGGCGGCATCGAAGGCAACGCCGAGATGCGTGAGCAGGCCGGCACCCCCGGCAAAGCGATCTGGAGTATGGGTCCCTTCGGCGCCAACACCGGTGACGCGATCTCCGCCGGAATTGCTGTCGGTGGCGCAACCGCTTTGCTCGATCAGGCGTGGTTCTGCCCCGGCGTCGAGCAGCCGGACGGCAGCGCCGCATTCATGGTCGGCGTTCGCGGCGGACTCGTCGTCGACAACGCGGGCGAGCGTTACCTCAACGAGTCTCTCCCGTACGACCAGTTCGGCCGGGCCATGGATGCGCACGACGACAACGGTTCTGCAGTGCCGTCGTTCATGATCTTCGACTCGCGCGAGGGTGGCGGACTACCTGCCATCTGCATCCCGAACACGGCGCCCGCCAAGCACCTCGAGGCCGGAACCTGGGTCGCCGCCGACACTCTCGAAGAACTCGCCGCCAAGACCGGACTGCCGGCCGACGCATTGCGCAGCACTGTCGAAAAGTTCAACGATGCCGCAAAGCTGGGAGTCGACGAAGAGTTCCATCGCGGCGAAGACCCGTACGACGCATTCTTCTGCCCACCCAACGGCGGCGCGAATGCGGCACTGACGGCGATCGAGAACGGTCCGTTCTACGCGGCCCGCATCGTCCTCAGTGACCTCGGCACCAAGGGCGGATTGGTCACCGACGTCAACGGTCGAGTCCTGCGTGCCGACGGCAGCGCCATCGACGGCCTGTACGCCGCCGGCAATACGAGCGCGTCACTGAGCGGCCGCTTCTACCCCGGTCCTGGCGTTCCGCTCGGCACGGCCATGGTCTTCTCGTACCGAGCAGCCCAGGACATGGCGAAGTAACCAGCACAACGAGGACGTGGGGCAGGCAATGTCAGAATCACCTGCCCCACACTCTTTCGCACGGCGACGCGATTTTGTATCACTCCAGGTCGATACCGGGCAACCCGTCCACACTCTTCGCGTTCTTCTCGGCGCGATAGGCGATGAGCCGCTCCGGCCCCCTCTTCTCCGCTACGCGGTCGAGCACGTCACGATCGGATTGGTAGTCCATCAGCGGTACTGCGTATCCGCACGAATCCGAAATGCGCGTCAGATCGACCACGACGATCGACCGCAGCCCCGGGTGCTCAGGGAACCTACCGACAAGCTCGTTGAACGGTTCCGACCCTGCAAGCAGAACGTGTCCGTGACCGTGCAGTCGTACGATCTTCGGTGGTCCGTCAAACGCCATGAACATCAGTGTTATTCGGGAGTTCTCGCGCACGTGCGCGATGGTTTCCACACCGCTGCCGGTGAGGTCGAGGTACGCCACCCGGTTGGATGTCAGCACCACAAACGATCCGACTCCCCCTTTGGGTGAGCAATTGACCAACCCGTCAGCAGACAACGGTGCGGTGGCAACGACGAACAGCGGTTGAGCCTGCAACCACGTGGTGAGCTTTTCATCGATGCCTTCGTAGACGCGCCCCATGTCGAGAGTGTAGTTCGCGCCGACTGGACGTCACGGGGCAGACGCTGCGGCGGCTCGAATCTCCTCACACATCGCTGCGAAGACGCGGTCGTCGGCGGGATTCGCCGGCACCGCCAGTGCAATGCCGTCGCAGAGACTCGCGTATTTCGAACTCAGCACCTCGGGGAGTTCGGCGTAGGTGCATTGCGTGACCAGCCTGTCGAGAACATCGTCGGTGAGGACGGCAGGTAGTCGAGCCCAATCACCTGCCCGCGCCATCACTGTCAGTTCTTCCCCGACCTCGGATAATCCGAGGACCTCCAGCGCGACTCGGTACGCCGGAGTGGAGTAGAGAAAGGCAAGTTCACTGCGCACCGCTTCTCGTTGAGCAAGTATCGCGGCAGGATCTTTGCCGGTGATCATCTTCGGAACGGCAATCAGTCGCGGCTTCCTTCCTCCTGCCGTCAACGATGGAATGATCCTCTCCGCGAGCACCTTCGGATGGGAGCTGGTGGGGTGAGAAACAAAACCGTCGGCGACGGCTCCCGCCAGTGAGCACATGCGCAAGTTCACTCCCCCGGTCCAGATCTCCGGAGCCGGAACATCGAGCGGCCCCGGATTGAAGTAGGGCTGCAGCCGGTCGAAGGTGTAGTGCGTTCCGGCATGGTCGAGTTCACCGCCCTCCTGAAAAACTCGGAAGATCTCGCGTACAGCGCTGACGTAATCACGCAGTTGCGCAACAGGATCCGTCCACGGCATCGAGTACCGCCCGACGATGTTCCCACGCACCTGCGTCGCAAGCCCCAGTTGAAATCGCCCACCCGAGAAACCCGCAAGATCCCAGGCAGCCAAAGCCGTCACCATGGGACTGCGCGCAAACGCGACAACCATCGACGTCCGGACAGTGAGAGTACTGCTGTGCTCGACGGCCAGGGCCGCCACCGCAAACGGATCACGAATGGTTTCGGAGATGTGCACCGTGTCGAAACCAAGGTTCTCGATGCGTCGGACGTGCTGAGCTACCTGCCGCAGCGGAGTGTCGGCAGGTAGCGAGGTCACCAATTCCATATCAGATCAAAGGCTCCAGGCGAATCGACAGCAGCTTTCCTTCGGTAGCCACCTTGCGAGCGTGTTCATTGAAATCCGGGGCGGCACAAACGAACAGGGTACGACCGTCGGAACCGCCGAGTCCGCAAGCGAAGACACCGCTGTCGAAGGCAATTTCGTCGACTATCTCCCCGCTGGCGCCCACATGAAGAACACGGCTTCCGAGGGCATCGGCCACCCACATCGAATCGTCTCCGTCGATACAACACCCGTCCGCCGCAACGACGATCTGAGCGAGGGTGGTCTCCATCTCGGGTCCACCAGGCACCGGCCCGAACGACGCCCAGTCGCGGCGTTCACCCAGAGAGCCGTCGGCCTGGACGGCAAACGCACTGATTCGATTTCCCAGCGTTTCGTCCACGAGCAGATCTCCGGTCGACGTCAGAGCCATTCCGTTGGGGAAGTGGAGATCTCGCGCGACGACGTGCACCGATCCGTCCGGGTCGACGCGGAGGAGATCTGCCGTCTCGACGGGGGCCAGGTTCATCAGATCGAACCCGAAGTTGCCCACGTACGCTCGTCCCTGTGCGTCGACCAGCATGTCGTTGACGTTGGCACTGACGTACCCGGACAAGTCTGCGTGCACCACCAACTCGCCATCGGATTCTCGCCGCAGAATCTTCTGGTCCCGCATGGAGACGACCAGTAATCTGCCGTCCGGAAGCCACCCCAGCCCGGACGGCTGCCCTGGAACCTCCGCCTCGACGCGTATGTCTGTCCCGTCCTCGCAGGCCGAAATCACCTGGTAGGTGTAGAAGTCCGATACCCAGATCCGGTTCTCGTGCCAGCGCGGGCATTCGAAGTAGGTGTATCCCTCGAGAACTACCGCAACTTCTGGTGCCATCAGGCTCTCCTGCGTCGGTGACGAATGGACTATCAGCCCCATTCAATCACCGGCACCGCTGTCGCGGTGTCCGATTCCCGACTAGTCGCCGGCGCGAACTTCGTCCAACACGTCGAAAGCGGATTCCCATCCGTCGTACGCATTCCCGTCACCCTTGAATCCCGGAATTCCTACCAGGTGGAAGGTCATTTCGGTCTTGTCACCCCGTTCTGCGAGCGTGACCGTTATCCGAGGTGCGGCATCCACTGGATCACTCGGATTTCCCCAGGTGAAGACCAGCCTCTTCGGCTCGTCGACCTCGAGATAGGTTCCGCCGGTGGGGTACTCGGCTCCGTTCTCGTCGTTGATCATCAGGTAGCGGTACGTTCCGCCAACCCGGGGGTCGATCGTGACGTACTCCCGAGGACTGCTGACACCCTTCGGATGCCACCAGCGCGCCGCCTCGTCGGGGTCGGTCCACGCCTGCCAGACAAGGTCGCGCGGCGCATCGAAGATCCGGGTGATGGTGAATTCTGCAGTGGCATCGACGTTCTGGTCACTCATTGTCCTTCTCCTTCTTCGGTCGAGGTTGCTTCAGCTCACGTAGACGCTCGTCGAGGAGGTCGAAGCGTTCGTTCCAGCCTCGCCGGTGTTCGTCGACCCAGGCGCTGGCGTCGTCGAGACCCTCTGCGCGAAGGGTGCACGTGCGCCATTGCGCGGTGGCGGTTCGTTCGATGAGACCGGCTCGCTCGAGCACCTTCAGATGCTGAGAGATGGCGGGTCGACTCATTTCGAACGGCTCGGCCAACTCACCGACGGTCATCGAACCATCAGTGAGGCGAGAGAGCATTTCACGCCTCGTCGGGTCGGCCAATGCGCTGAACACTGCATCGAGTCGGCCACTTCGCTCGTCCATGTAAGCAACTCCTTAATTAAGGAATAGCTTAAACATAGGACTCGACATCTTGCGCGTCAACCCTTTCAGCTCCAGGTATATCGAAGCCGCTCGACGGTTGTCGCCTCGTCCATCTGGGAGAAAGTCTCGCGCTCAACTCCCTTCACTGACACCATCGCTTCGATGATCGACTCCCCGAAGATTTCCTTCGCCACCGAGGAGGAGTTGAACTTCTGCACTATCTCGCGCAGATCGGTGGGGACTCGGGTCACCCCGCGCTCATCACGTTCCGCCTCCGTGAGAGTCGACGGGTTCACCACAATTTCCGGCGGCAATGGCGAGGCATTGCCGATACCGATATGCGAAAGGCCAAGTATCGCAGCGGTCGCCAGATACGGGTTGGCCGATGGATCGACGATTTTCACTTCGGCGTTGGCGCCGTGTGGATTCGACGGTGACTCTGCGCAGAACCTCAGTGCCGCTTCCCGGTTCTCGAGCCCCCAACAGACGTAGGCCCCCGACCAATTGTCCGGTCGCAGCCTGACCCCGGAGAGCGGTGAGGACGCAAAGATGGCCGTGAATTCCGCGAGGTGAGAGAGGATTCCACCCAAAGCTGACGATCCTTTGTCGGTCATCCCGTACTCCTGCCCGCCACCGGAGAAGACGGGCCGCCCACCTGAGTTCAACGAAAAGTGCTGGTGTGCACCGTTCCCTGCACCTCCGACCGTAGGTATCGGTGAAAACGAGGCCGCCAATCCGTGGGCTCTGGCAGTGCGGCTGATCAAGATCCGGGCCAGTATCACCAGGTCGGCAGCCTGAACAGGAGTTGCCGGAGCGATGGAGATCTCGAATTGATCCGGTCCGTACTCTGCATGCACTTGCTCGATATGAAGTTGTGCGCGTTCGGCATTGCGCAGAAGGTCCTTGAGGAAGTCCTCGCGGAGCAGGACTGCACCTAACCCGTACGCCGACCACGCTCCGTTGCACGCATCACCGAAAAGAGTGAACTCGATCTCGTGACCCACCCGAGCTTCCAGTCCGTCGGCGGCAAGCCGCGCCACGACGGCAGTGAGTGCGGACCGAGTACACACGGCAGCCGTCGCACCGTCTTGCTCGTGCAACGTCGCCGGCGCCCACGACACGCCCCCGCCGAGATCACGGAGGTCGGAGCGGTCGATACGCAACCGGAGATCACCCACGACGGAAAAGGAATCGGTGAAGGCAATCCGATCGTCGCTACAGAAGACGTTCCAGCTCGGTGAGACTCCCGCACCGGCTTTCTCGAAGACACCGGTTCGGCCGGCCGGCATCACCTTCGCGCGCGCGACACCCGCCATGTCGACGATCGAGCCGATGGTCAGAGCCGGTACTTCCCTCATCCAAAGGCAAATACCCCACCCGGTGACGCGCCAACCCGTCAGATCAGGTTGTCCTCCACCGGCAGTCCGAACGCCGCCCGGCCGTAGAGCGCCAACGCGCGCTCGGGTTCGTTGGCAACGTGAACGCTGCCCGCATGAACGTCACGCCACGCACGCTCGATCGGGTTTCCGCGAGAGAGGGAGTTCCCTCCTGCCGTCTTGAAAAGCATGTCGATCGCTTCCACCGAGCGTTCCGTCGCACGAACCTGATCACGACGCGCACGCAGCCTCATCGAGAGTGGGAGCTCCTGACCGGCCACAGCAAGTTCGTACATCTCCCGGATATTGCGATCCATCTGCAGAATCGCAGCATCGATCTCCGACGACGCACGTGCGACGGCGACCTGAGCGAACTGATCCTCGCTGAACCGTCCACCACCCAAACTCAGACGGACGCGCTCACGCATCACGTCCAGGTACCCCTCGTAACAACCGGCGACGATGCCCACACACGGAGCGGCAACCGTCGAGGTGAAGATGCTCCCGAACGGAAGTTTGTACAGCGGGCCAGGATTGACCGCTTGGCCAGGCCCACGCAGTTGTGCGGTCTCGTAGTTGCGCTTCAATCGGTGCTCGGGAACGAAGGCCTTCTCGACCACGATCTCGTTGCTCGCGGTGCCCCGCATACCCACGACATCCCACACGTCACGGATTTCGTAATCGGTGCGCGGCACCAACACCGTCATGAAATCGACGGGACGACCATCCATGCCGACCACCATCGCTCCCAGCAACGCCCAACTCGCGTGGTCGCAACCGGAGGAGAAACCCCACTGGCCCGATAGCTCGTAGCCTCCGTCCACCGCCGTCAGTCGACCGACCGGCGCATAGGCGGACGAAATGAGCGTCGTCTGATCCTCTCCCCACACGTCGGCCTGCGCTCGGTCGTCGAAAAGTGCAAGATGCCACGGGTGCACCCCCACCACCGACGCGACCCAACCGGTCGAGCCGCAGGCAGCCGAGATGGCCCTGACCACTTCGTAGAACTGAACCGGGTCGCTCTCGGCACCTCCGTATCTTTTCGGCGCCAGCATGGAGAAGACGCCGGCTTCGGACAGCTCCCGGATGGTCCGTTCGGAGATCTTGCGCGAATCGTCGACCTTCTGAGCGCGGGCCGCGATCTTCGGAAGCAGATCACGGACTGAACTCAGAACCTTGTTGACCATGGGAGACACTCCTCGCACCGAACCGTGAGGGAGCGGATCGGCAGATAGACATAACGGCTGCCCCGTCACGATATGTCGGTCACGCGTTCCGGTGATCGGAAGTCCCGGAGGCCGGGATCAGCCGCCGGATCCTCGCGCTCGCCGCTGATCCCGGCCAGTGAGACGAGACCCCAGAGGCAATTCACGCTCCCCTAGCGTCGGGCGTCGACACTGCCCCTGGAAAGGACGGGACTCATCGTGACGATCACTCAGTCCGACAACGACGAGGTTCGCGAGATCCAAGCTGGAACCGCGCCTACACGCTTTGCGCGTGGATGGCACTGCATTGGACTCACGGAGTCCTTCAAGGACGGCCAGCCGCACTCCATCGAGGCGTTCGGCACCAAACTGGTCGTCTTCGCCGACAGTGAAGGCAACGTCAAGATCCTCGACGCGTACTGCCGTCACATGGGTGGCGACTTGAGCCAGGGCACCATCAAGGGCGACGCCATTGCCTGTCCGTTCCACGATTGGCGCTGGGGCGGCAACGGCAAGTGCCAGAAGATTCCGTACGCACGCCGCGTCCCCCCGCTGGCCAAGACGCGCGCCTGGCAAACCCTCGACCAGGACGGCATGCTCTTCGTCTGGCACGACCCCGAGGGCAACCCGCCGACCGACGACGTGGCTATCCCCCGCATCGAAGGCGCGCTCAGCGACGAGTGGAGCGACTGGGTCTGGTACACCACGACCGTCGACACCAACTGCCGCGAAATCGTCGACAACATCGTCGACATGGCGCACTTCTTCTACGTGCACTACTCCTTCCCGACGTACTTCAAGAACGTCTTCGAAGGCCACGCCGCAACGCAGTACATGCGCGGCGTCGCTCGCTCGGACATGCGTCCCCACGCAGCAGGCACCCCGAAGATGGTCGGCAGCAACTCGGTTGCCACGTACTTCGGCCCCTCCTTCATGGTCGACGACCTGACCTACGAGTACGAGGACTACAACGTCGACTCTGTGCTCATCAACTGCCACTACCCGGTCAGCGCTGACAAGTTCGTGCTCCAGTACGGCATCATCGTCAAGAAGTCGGATCGCTTCCAGGGTGAAGCCGCCGACGCGATGGCCGCGAACTTCGGCACGTTCATCGCCAAGGGCTTCGAGCAGGACGTCGAGATCTGGAAGAACAAGACTCGCATCGAGAACCCGCTCCTGTGCGAAGAAGACGGCCCGGTCTACCAGCTCCGTCGCTGGTACGAACAGTTCTACGTCGATGTCGCGGACATCGCTCCCGAGATGACCGAGCGCTTCGAATTCGAACTCGACACCGCGCGACCCGTCGCAGCCTGGCAGAAGGAAGTCGAAGACAACCTCGCTGCAAAGAAGGCAGACGAAGATGCAGCCTCTTCAGTGCGCTGAGTGCAAGGCTCAGGTCCTGGTCCAGAAGAACAGTTGGGAACACACCACCGTTCAGTGGAGTGACCAGGCCCGCGCCCAGTGCCTCGAAATCGCCGACGACCGTGAATTCGGGCAGCGAGAGGGACGACCCGGTGCCCCTCGCAAGCAGTGCGGCGCCTTGATCGCGTCCATCGTGAACGCTGCAACAGCGGGCGAACTCGAGATCCTCAACGACGAGCCGGTGCCTCAGCCGATCGTCGACGACAGCGAACCCGTACCGACTCCGTTTCACTAGTCAAGCCAACATCTTTCGAAGAAGGTAGTAATGATCGATCCTCAGTACTACGGCCCGTGGGCAGTCATCGCCGGCGGTTCAGAAGGTGTCGGCGCAGGGTTCGCCGACGAGCTCAGCAAGATCGGCATCAACCTCGTTCTCATCGCCCGCAAGCCGGGCCCGCTCGAGGAGACCGCGGCCAAGGCACGCGCCAACGGCGTCGAAGTACGCACTCTCGCATTGGATCTGCTCGTTCCGGACGCGCTCGATCAGATCAAGGCTGTCACCGACGACGTCGAGGTTGGTCTCCTCATTTTCAACGCCGGCGCCAACAGCTACGGCCACGAGTTCGTCACCGGAGATCTGACGGGATTTGCCGGAGTCATCGAGCTGAACATCAACAAGCAGCTCGAACTCTCGCACCACTTCGGCGGATTGATGAAGGATCGCGGACGCGGCGGCATCATGCTGCTCGGTTCGCTGGCCGGATTCATGGGCTCCGAGCACCAGAGCATCTACGCGGCGTCCAAGGCATTCGGGCGCATCTTCGCCGAAAGCCTGTGGCTCGAACTCCAGCCGTACGGCGTTCACGTCGTCGAGTTCATTCTCGGTGTCACTCGCACACCCGCTATGATTCGCGCGGGACTGAACTTCGACATCCCGGGCATGAACGTCGCAGAGCCCGAAGATGTTGCACGTGAAGGTCTCGAACACCTTGCCGACGGCCCGATCTGGGTGGCTGCAGGAAACTACGAAGGCGCCAAGAAGCGCAGTGGCTTCCCCCGAGACAAGATGGTCAAGGGTGCTGCCGAAGCGATGCGCAAGCTGCTCAACCGCTGACATCTGCTGTGCGCCTTTATTAACCCCCCGACGTTAAGAAAGGCGCACAGCATGAGCATCGACATCACCACTCTTCTCGACGAACGCGAGATCACCCGCTCCATCTTCGAGTTCGCCCGAGCCATGGATGCGCGAGAGTGGGATGAACTCCACCGGATCATGACGCCGGACGCTACGGCAGAATTGGGCACCGGAACTCTGCGCGGACCCGCCGAGGTAGTGGCGTCCATCCGCTCGTTCCTCGACGAGTGCGGTCCCACCCAACATCTGATCGGTAACGTGCTGGTCGAGGTGGTCGGCGATCTCGCCACCAGCTGCTCCTATGTCAGCGACATGCATGTGGGCACCGGGAGCAAGGCTCACCTGAACTTCTTCACCCTCGGCGACTACCACGACTCATGGGCGCGGATCGACGGAAAGTGGCGAATGACGCACCGCACCAAGCATTCACACGCCAGTCAGGGATCCATCGAGGTTCTGGGCGCCGGCCCCAGCGGTTGGCGGAGCTGATTCAGCTCAACATCGACGAACGGCCGGTCGCGAGCGGACTCTTGCTGGTGAGTCCGCCGTCGACCACCAGGGTCTGCCCCGTCATGTAGCGAGATTCGTCCGAAGCCAGGTAGACCATGGCATGCGCGATGTCTTCGGGTTCGCCGAGGTAAGGCAGGGCGTTTGCCTGCTTCATGCCGTCGATGACATCAGCGGGGATGTTGTCCACGAGAGCGGGTGTCATGATCGCGCCCGGCGCTACGGCATTGCACCGAACGCCGTTTGCTCCGTACTGGACTGCGATGTACTGCGTCAGACGAATGACTGCCGCTTTGGCGGATCCGTAGGCAGACTGCAGGGAATCCCCGATCAATCCACCTACCGAGGCCGTGTTGACGATCGATCCTCCACCGGCACTGTTCATGTGCGGAATGGCAAGTCGTGAAGCGACGACAGTGCTGCGGACGTTGAGCGACATCACGCGATCCCACTCGTCCAAGTCCATCCGGAGCAGGTCGAGATCCTTGCGCGGGTTACTACCGCCCACGTGATTACACAGGACGTTGATGCCGCCGAATTCGGCGACCGCCTTTTCGATCATCGCTGCCAGAGAGTCCTCGTTCATGACATCGACGCCGAAACCCAGTGCATTGCCACCGGTCTCGCGAATCGCCACCGCCGCTTCCTCTGCACGCACAGGATCGAGGTCGGCGACCAACACCTTGGCGCCCTCTGCCGCCATGAGTTGTGCTGCTGCACGCCCGATTCCACTGGCGGCGCCTGTGATCACTACACTCTTGCTTTCGAGCCTGTTCATATCTGTTCCTTTCGCGGAGAATCGCCGTACCCGGATCTCACGTGCCCGGAGTTGACAGCTCGGCGATTGCCCGATCACTACCAGTCAACGCAGGATCGACAGCCTCGTCCAACTTTCTTGAATGAACTCACAAGTACGTGACCACGGCCCGCGCACCTGCTACACCGCCGAAATCGAGTGGCGACGGAAGACCTCACTGTGCTGAAGTGGCACTATGCAGAATTCTGTTCGACCGCTGTCCATCGACGACCTCGACCGTGCCGCCGAGGTTCTCGGCGAGGCGTTTGCCGACTACCCCTGGACGAACTGGTGCGTCGCCGAAGACTCCCACGTGGAACGCGTCGCGACTCTGCAACGGATCTACCTCGAACACCTGGCACTACCGTTCGGGCGTTCCTACATAGACGATTCCGGCAACGGCGTCATCGCAGTCCTGCCGCCGGACGCTCCAGAGCCTGATGAAGCGACCGTCGAGAAGATCGTCGAACTGCACGGAGATCGGTTCGAGCGCGTTCTTCAGGCTGACGAACAACTGTCTGCGCTTCCCGTCCCCGACAACGCGTGGTCGTTGGCAACGATCGGTACGACGCCGCGCTCACGCGGAACCGGATTGGGTTCTGCGCTACTGAAACATGCTTTGGCGGAACTGGATCGAACCGAACAGAATTGCTGGCTCGATACGTCGACCGAACGAAATCTACCGCTGTACCAACGGTTCGGTTTCACGATAGCAGGCGAAATCTCACTGACTGACGGACCGACGGTGTGGCGGATGCATCGACTTCAGAGCTGATTGTTCGACTTCAGCACTCGCCGAATCATTTTCGACAACGACGCGTATTGGGTGATCGTGTTGACGGCGATCCACCTCGAGACCGGCCACGTCCGGGTCCACGAGAAAACCCCGACCGACAGCAGTTGATCATCGTCAAGGGTCTCGATGTAGTTGCGCAACATCGCAACAGCAGCTCCCAAGCGGTCACGAAGCTCCTGAGCCGGAATGTCGATGCTCGCGTCGACAACCGACTGGTTCAGTGCGGGTGTTTGCGTCCACTTGTAACCCGCCGCCGGCGTCTGCGGAGCCTCGTCTCGCAGCCCGGCACCTATCCACTCTGCGACGGCCTCTGCCCACCAGACACGCACAGCGAGTACGTCGTGCACCGTCCACGCATCGACGGCAACGGCGTCGAACGCATCGGCCTCGGCGACGCCGTCGAGTAACGCTTCGAGTTTCGAATACGCCGAGTCCAGCTCGCTCACTAGTTCTTCGCGTGACCAGGTCTGCGCCACAATGCCTCCGAACGATCAGTGGAGAAGAAAGAAGCGGGACCATCTCGACTCGATGGCCCCGCCTCCAACTTTAACGTCCTTCCGGATTCAGTTCAGCTCACCCAAGAACCTTCCGAGGTTCTCGGCGATTTCCTTCGACCTGGTGTGGTGCAGGTAGTGGTCTCCGTCCAGCAAGATCACCTCTCCGTGATCGACGGAGGCTGCCTGCCCCTCGTGCAGCTCTGTCCAGCCCTGAACTTCTGAATTGTTCACGGCGAACAACAGAATCGGAAGATCGGCTGGGAACGTCTTGCCGATTGCTTCAGCAAAGTTACTCGAAAGATGATCCATCTCGTTGAGATAGGTATCGCTGAAGTTGTTCTTCGCAGTCAACTGTCGCATCTCGTCCTTTGCGGCGGGATCGAGGTACTCGTCCGAGGCTTCACCACCGACGACCTTGGACAGCAATTCCGCCAAGCCCAATTGCCTTCCAACTCGGAGTGCGTCGATCGGGAATTTGGTATCCATGTTCGGCTGCCCTGGAACACTGCTGTCGATACCCACGAATGCGGTGACCTCGTCACGGTACTTCGCGGTGTAGTCCAGCGCATAGAGACCAGTGATCGAGTGCCCCATGAGGATGTATTCGTCAATTCCCAGCGACTGTACTGCCGTATGAATCTCTTCGACGATGTTCGCAGTCGTGCGGTCCTTGTCCGTTCCATCACTGTAGCCGTAACCGAAGGGCTCGATCGTGACGACGCGGTAGTCAGGTGCGAGCTCGTTGACAAGCGGTGTGAAGTCGAGAATCGGTGCGGACGTTCCGAACCCGGGTAACAGCACTATGGTCTGATCGCCGTTGCCGCGGATCGAGTAGCTCATGTTCTTTCCGTCGACGGACACGAACTGGTTGCCCGTCTCCCCGGCCGGAACGCTCGCTTTGCTGGAGCCGACATTGAATACGAGCGCTATCGATACCAGCACAACCAGAACTACGGACACCGAAGCAACCAGCTTCAGTGCAACGGTACGAATCTTCTTCATTCTCATCCTCATCTTCTCGGGCGTCGATACGGCTAGGAAAGGCTCGACATCGAGGCCGCACTGGTCTCGTCGAGCACACGCAACACGTTGTTGCCCATCAGCTTTGCCAAGTCCTCCGCGGACCAACCGCGTTCCGCCAGACGGTCTATCAACACCGCGAAACCGGATACGTCCTGCATACCGTCCGGAAAGTCGTCGAACCCATCGTAGTCACTGCCCAAACCGATGTGGTCGATGCCCGCGACGTCTCGGGCATGCTCGACGTGGTCGGCGAGATGGTCCACTGTCATCGCCGGTCGTGGGCCGACTCGCCCGCCTTTGAACCACTCGTTGTACTCGGCAGAAAGGAACATGGGTACAAAGGCGATCATGATGACCCCGCCGTTGTCCGCGAGCAGTCGCATGACGTCGTCGGGAACATTACGGGGGTGACCGCACAGCTGAGAGCACGACGAATGGCTGAAAATCACCGGCGCCGAAGACGTCTCGATGGCATCTCTCATCGTTTCCACCGAGACGTGCGACAGGTCGACGAGTACGCCGAGCCGATTCATTTCGCGCACGATCTCGCGACCGAAGTCGGTCAGCCCGCCGTGTACTCGAGTGTCCGTCGCGGAGTCCGCCCACCCGGTGTTGTCGTTGTGCGTCAGCGTCATGTACCGAAGACCAAGGCGCGCCATCATTCTCAGGACACCGAGCGAGCTGCCGATGCTGTGACCGCCCTCCGCGCCCAACAAGGACGCGACCTTGCCCTCGCTCCAGATGCGACGCACGTCGTCACCTGTACGCGCGAATTCGAAAGTATCCGGATATCGCTCGATCATCCGGTACACGTAGTCGATCTGTTCGAGTGTGTACTGAACCGCCTCTGGCTCCGTCCGGTCACACGGGGTGTAAACCGACCAGAACTGCGCACCGACGCCGCCGCGACCGAGTTTGTCGATGTCGGTTTGGAAGATGGAATCCTTCTCGAGATTCTCCACCGAGTATGCGGCAGTTTCGCGAGCCGTCCAGGCCAGATCGTTGTGACCGTCGATGACCGGCGCAAGGCCGTAAGCATCCAGTGCCGCGGGGTGATTCACGTCCGGAAAAGGAGCGAGAGGTTTCATCATGAGTTTTCCTCGAAAAGTAGTGCGGGCAGGTCGAGGGCCCTCATCGCCTTCGACCTGCCCGAGATTTCATTCAGCGGAGAGAATCGCCGCGACTAGTCGGAAATCTTCTTGAAAAGCCTTGTCATGTAGAGATATTGCTCGCCATCGATCGTGAGATGAGCCATCTCACCCGAAGCGCTCTCGTTACTGATCAAGAACCGGGAGGCGGACAGAGGCACGACCTTGGTGGGCGGAGCCGGCGGCTCGCCGTCGATCTCGACCTTGGCGAAGTTCTGCACCTGGAATCCGCCGTCCTCGCCGCGCGTGAGTTCGATTCGCACGGTTGTCGATTCATAGGTTCCGAGAATGTGCGACAGGTCGATGTCTTCCGCATTCGGCTCGGACTTCGGCTCCGGCAGAACGAGATCGAGCTCCTGGGCGATCTCCTTCTCGATGTCGTGGGCCAGGGCGCCGCCGCCACGCGAGTTGGTCACCACGGCCATGGCGAGACCGAGCTCGGGGAAGGTGTGAAAACGAGTGATCTGGCCGATCGTCGCACCACCGTGCTGCGCGGACGTCACGCCACCCCAGTCGGACAGGATCCAGCCGAGACCCCAGGCCTGATCGACGCTCGAGACCGCGGTCAGGTCGAATTGCGGAGTGCGCATCAGGCGCGCGGATTCTTCGGACAGAATGCGTTCACCCGTCAATGCGAGTCCGTCACGCATGTGTGCAGCACCGAAGGTCAGGAGCGAGCTGACCGATCCGGTGATGATCCCGGCCGGACCGATACCGCGCGGAAGCAGCCACTGCTTGGTCGGAATCACCTTGTCCGGCGACGTCCGATCCGGGTTGGCCACGTGGCCGACGGCCGTGCGGAACAGCGGCGCGTCCTTGGCCTTGGTGATGATGTGCGTCAATCCGAGTGGCTTCCAGAGATATTCGACCAACGCCTCGTCCCACGTCATCTCACGAAGGACCTCGACGATGCGGCCGGCAACGGCAAAACCCGCGTTGCTGTAACTCAGATGCCCGCCGGGCTCGGTGACGCTGATCGCGGTCGCGAGTTCGTCGACGTACTTCTCGACGCAGTCGTCACCGTCACCGGTGTCGTTGAACAGGTCTCCGTCGATACCGCTTGTGTGCGTGAGCAACTGGCGGATCGTGATTTCCTTCGTGTTGGAAGGATCCGCGATCGTGAACTCCGGAAGCACCTCCACCACCAGGGTGTCCAGCGTCAGCTTGCCCTCGTCGACGAGCTGCATGATCAGCGTCGTCGTCCAGATCTTGCTCGCGGATCCGTACTGGAACAGGGTGTCTGCGTCGACGTCGACGCGCGTGTTCAGGCTCGTCACTCCGGTGGTGATGACACGGATATCCGCCGCGCAGTCTTCGCCCAGCGCGATCACACCGACCTGCGCGCCCGGTACCGAATGCTTGGCTGCCAGTTCGTCGAGGCGTTCCTGCCACTTCGGGGCGACAAGTAGGTCCTTGGGCAAGTCGGTCACAGGTCGAACTCCTTCGATCATGGAAGCGAGCGGCGTAGACGGCGTTGCTGGGATCCGCTCAGGTCTCACTCGTCGGGAAGTGAGGTTGCGGAAGCAATAACCGTCCACCCATGATCTCAGTGTGCTCGCAGTCACGTCCTGGTCGATTGCACCGAAGTCGGCCCCGAAAATGGTGCAATCGGACGAGCGAGTGTTCAGGATTCGCCATTCGAAACGATCAGCGCTCGAAGGTTCCTTCCAAGCGATTGCGTGAACCCGGATGGATCAAGCGCGCCGCGCTGACCAATCCGTTAGCCGACCAGGTGCGGCGGCGAATCAGCAGGCACGGTTCCCCGCGATCGATGCGTAACAGCTCGCATTCGTCCGGGCTACCCAACACCGCTTCCACGACATGCTCGCCGCGAACCAGAGGCGCAACGTCACTCAAGTAGTTGTTGGGGGTGATCGCGGTGAAGTCCTGGCGCAGATAGTCGGGCGCCTCGTTCGGATTCACGAATCGGTCTTCCACCTGAATCGGAGTTTCGTCCTCGAAGTGCACCATCAGCGAATGGAACACCCGTTTGCCCACCGATTCACGAAGGAACGTCTGCCCGTGGTCGGTTTCTTCCTCACGAACGAAGACGACCTCGGTTCGATGACGGTGGCCGCGGCGCTGAATCTCGTCGGCGATGTTCTTGACTTCGAACAGCGGGGACGCGGTCTTCGTGGCGGCGACAAAAGTACCGACCCCCATCATCCGCACGATCAGACCGTCGCTGGTGAGTTCGCGAAGCGCTCGATTGATCGTCATTCGTGACAACCCCAGCGCACTGACCAGTTGATTCTCCGAAGGCAGCTGATCGCCTTCGGTCCACCGACCCGAGTTGATCTGCGAGACCACGAGGTTCTTGACCCGTTCGTAGGCAGGGGCGGACTCGCCGCCTGCCTCGTTGAACAGCACGGCGAGTTCTGCGTCCACTTCGGCAATCGCCATCGCCACCACCCGTTCGTCGAAAACCACCGAGTCGGTTCTCCCGTTCGGCCTCCGAAGTCTATCCGCCTCGTGCACCTTTCCGATCCATCCGCGAGCGTCCGCGCCGGACCTAACCCACCATGCGCCGCAATTGGCTCGTCGCAACCGAAAGCGCAGCAAGATCGTGTTGCCCGGACGCCTCGATCTCTGCGAGCGCGAGAGTGGACCTCTCGATTCTCGACGCATTCCTTTCTTCCCACCTCGAGAGTTTTTCCGCTGTCGTGTCACCCGCTTCCGCGTCGGCCAAGACGTCGAGGGTCAGGGCCCGCACCGTCGAGTACAACTCGTCCCGCAACGACAACCTCGCCAACGCGTTCCATTTTCCGTCCTTGCTCAACGCCGACACTCGATTGAGCATCGGGACGAGCCCAACATGCTCACCGAGCCGGAAATAGAGTTCGC
This sequence comes from Rhodococcus sp. C3V, assembly GCF_029269915.1. Classification (NCBI taxonomy): domain Bacteria; kingdom Bacillati; phylum Actinomycetota; class Actinomycetes; order Mycobacteriales; family Nocardiaceae; genus Rhodococcus; species Rhodococcus sp. C3V. The sequence continues at coordinate 301,301 of NZ_JARJBE010000001.1, read as the reverse complement.
CGGTCTCCGAGATCGTCCGATCGGCGAGGTCCGCGATCTCCACCACGTCGAGCAGTCCGAACTGATCGAGCAATATCTCCACTCGCCTGACCAGGTTCTCCGGCGCGCCTTTGTCCGTGATGAGGACCGTTCGCGCAGCCAGGTTCCGCTGATCTGCGCCTACCAGCCAGCCATCGAGCTCTGCCGACGCCTCCGCGATGCGATCACCGAATCTGCTGATCTCGGCCCCGACGGCCAGCGGTTGCGGACGACGTGTCAGCATCCACCGTGACGCCCGGTCGAGCAGTCGCCTGGTGAGCAGGATCAACTCGTCGGACACTGCGGTCGAGATCGAGGCTTCGCTGATGTCGTGCCACAACCCCCACAGTCCGAACACCTCGGAGACCACAGTGAAGGCACGTACTGCGTCTTCCGGATCAGCGCCGACTTCTTCACCGAGCCGATACGCATAGGTGATGCCGCCTCGATCGATGACGTTGTTCGTCAGCACTGTCGCGACGATCTCGCGACGAAGTGGGTGCCGGTCGAGAGCGTCACCCCCTGCAACTCGAACGCCCTCCGGAAAATAGTTCGCCAGCACCTGGCGGTAGATCTGGTTGTCGATCGAGCTTCCCGCCAACAGCGTGGATTTCAGATCGAGCTTGACGTGGGCCATCAGTGTGGCGAGTTCCGGCGACGTCAGCCCCGTTCCCGACTTCTCGGCCGCGGCGAACTGCTTCTTGGTCGGAAACCCTTCGATGACACGGTCGACGATCCCGCGCGATTCGAGGTTGGAAATCACTCTGCCGTGCACACCGATCATCGCCCCCGCATCCGCCCGCGTGGTACCCATCAGTTCGTTCTGCGAACGGTTGTCTGCGAGAACGAGTTTTGCGACCTGGTCGGTCAGCGATTCGAGTAGTGCGTCACGACGTGAGTCCGTGACGACGCCTGAGCTGATCAGAGAGTCGAGAAGGATCTTGATGTTCACCTCGTGGTCGGAACAATCGACTCCGGCCGAATTGTCGAGGGCGTCTGTGTTGATCCGTCCACCGCCGCGTGCGTATTCGATCCGTCCGGCCTGGGTGAGGCCGAGATTGCCTCCTTCACCGATCACTCGGGCACGCACTTCGTTGCCGTTCACCCGAACGGCGTCGTTGCTCTTGTCGCCGACTTCGAGGTCGGACTCACCGGAGGCCTTGACGTACGTTCCGATGCCGCCGTTCCACAACAGATCTGCCGGGGACCGCAAAATCGCCCGAACCAGTTGCGGTGGAGTCAGGTCGGTGACGTCGTCCTCGAGGCCCAGTGCCTCTCGTATCTCGTCACTGATCGGAACGCGCTTCGCCGAGCGTTCCCACACTCCGCCGCCGGCACTGATCAAGGTCGGGTCGTAGTCGGCCCACGAGGATCGGGGGAGCGCAAAGAGACGTGATCGCTCGTCGTACGAGCGCTCAGGCGACGGGTCCGGATCGACGAACACGTGCCGATGATCGAACGCCGCGATCAGGCGAATGTGCTTGCTGCACAACATACCGTTGCCGAAGACGTCGCCACTCATGTCTCCGATCCCCACCGCGGTGAAGTCATCGTGCTGGGTATCGACGCCGAGCTCACGGAAGTGCCGCTTGACACTTTCCCAGGCGCCCTTCGCCGTGATACCCATGGCTTTGTGGTCGTAGCCGACCGACCCGCCGGACGCGAAGGCGTCGCCGAGCCAGAATCCGTACTCCGCGGCAACCTCGTTCGCGATGTCGGAGAACTTCGCAGTTCCCTTGTCCGCGGCGACAACAAGATACGTGTCGTCTCCGTCGTGGCGAACGACCCGCCGCGCCGCGACAACGGCCCCGCTCTGCTTGTCGACGTTGTCGGTCAGATCGAGTAGTCCGCGAATGAAGGATCGGTAGCAATCGATCCCGGCCGCCAACGCAGCTTCTCGGTCTGCGTCTGCGCCCCGCCCTGGAACCGGTGGGCGTTTGACGACAAATCCGCCCTTCGCTCCGACAGGCACGATGACTGCGTTCTTGACTGCCTGCGCCTTCACCAATCCCAGTACCTCGGTGCGAAAGTCCTCTTTCCGATCCGACCAGCGCAAGCCGCCGCGAGCCACCGTACCGAAACGAAGGTGCACACCTGCTACATCGGGTGAGTACACGAATATCTCGAACTTCGGTCGAGGGAAAGGCAATACGGACAGCTTCTCCGAATCGAACTTCAACGAGAGCGCGCCGAGCGATTGAGTCGGATACACGAAATAGTTGGTACGCAACGTGTTACGGACCAGTTCGGACAACGCGCGCAGGATCCGATCGGCGTCGAGTCCTTGCACCTGCGCCACGGCCGTTTCCACGTCCGCTGCTGCACGTGCACCTCGATCTCCGTCGACGACGTCAGGATCGAAACGGCTCTCGAACAATTCGCACAATCTGCCGGCGATCTCGGGATGATCGGCAAGTACCTCGGCGACGCGACCGGTGCTGTAAGGAAATCCCGCTTGCTGCAAGAACTCCGCGTATGCCCGCAGCACCACTACCTGTTTCCAGCCGAGTCCCGCGATCGCGACCAATTCGTTGAACGAGTCCGGCTCGGCGTCACCGTTTCGAACCGCGGCAAACGTCGCCGCGAATCGCGCGGCAAAGTTGTCGAAGCCTTCGACCGGAGCACTCGGATAGTCGAGCGTGAACTCGTAGATCCTGGACTGTTCGGTTCCCGCCGGTGCGATCTCGTACGGACGCTCGTCGACCACTTCGACGCCCAGGCTCTGCAATACGGGCAGCACCTCGCCCAGCGAGAGCGGATCACCCGAGACGTACAGCCCGAGACGGTGAGTACCCGGTCCGTCGACAGAACGGGCCAACCTTGGACTTACTTCTCCGGGCGCGAGGCCCTCGAACACCGCCATGTCCTCGGCGGCTCGGACAGCGTCGAAATCCTGCTTGTATGCCACCGGAACGCGCTCGGCGAACCGAGCACGCCTGCGCCGCTCGTCGTAGTGCGAAGCATCCAGAACGAATCGTTCGTCCCACGTCAGGCACGCGTCGACGACGAGGTCCCGAATCTCCCGTGCTTGTCGCGCCGACGCGAAGTTCGCGCCGCCGCCGACTGTGGCCGTGAAATGTACGACGGCCAAGGGGGATTCCGAGACTCGACTGGAGAACTCGATATTGTGGGCACCGAGTGCGTCGGCGAGTACCGACTCGGCCGTTGTTCTGATCGTCGTACTGAATTTCTCGCGCGGAACGAAGAGCAAAGCCGACAACTCTTGATCTCGCCCTGTCACCGGGGAACTTCCCACCGGTTGCAAGAACAGATGGATCGATGTGCGGCCGTCCACGGAAGTGAGTTCGTCCAGCGCGTCCGCGATTCGGGCCGGCTCGGCCGCCAGGAGCACTGTGACCGGAATCGACTGAATCACTGCCAGCATCGATTGTCCGACAAACGAATCGACGGTGGATCCTGAGGCCTCGAAGATTTCTGCGACGCGTCCTCGCACGAGCGGGGTTCGCCTGACGTCGGCGACGATACCGGTCGCGGTGAAGAACCCGACGAATCGGTACGCACGGTCGCCGACGGACACGTCGATCTCGGTGGCGTATTCGGATCCACCGAACCCTTGCCGGAGGTACACCACTGCAATCGCGAGGGGCGCCGCTTTCGAATCCGAAGAGCCGGTTGGATCGGGGAGCACGCCGATGGCGTACGGCTCGTCACTGTCGACAGTTCGCGCACCACCGATGACACTGAAGTTTCCGGCGCTGCACCACCGGAGAAAGTCAGCTTCTTCGGCGTAGCCGTTCGAGTCCAGTTGCTCGCGCGCCTCGTCGACGAGGTCCCGCAGGGGCACGGAATCGCGGAAGGCACGCGCGATACGGTCGAGGATTCCGGCGACGTCGTCCGCGATCACCTGCGCCTGCGCGTCCGAACAGTGTGCGGGTAGTCCTATGTGGATCCATGATTCGGTGCGCTCCCCGGCCCGGGCGTCTTCGGTGCTGTGCGCCGGTTGTACGGCTGTGCGAAGCACGGGGTGCACCACGAATTCAGGTTCCACGCGGGCACGGGCAAGTGTCGCCAAGACCGCTTCGACGAGCTGCGGCATGTCGTCGCCGACGTATTGAATCGCGGGGCCATCCCCTAACTCCCCGGCCGGCGCGAGTCGCGAGATCGACGAGTTGTGTCCTCGTCGACGCGAAAGGTCCATGTGCGCGGCGACAATCGCCAGCTTGCGGTCTTCGGCGAGCGCAGCGTATCGATCCGCCGACAAGCCCTCGAAATACGTACTGGACACCCTCCTCACATTCTCGGAGTCCGGTGTCGTGTCGACTGAAACGAGGCTCATGTCAGCACCTTCCGTCGAAAGCCACGCTGCTTCCGACTTGTAGTGGGTTCGATCCGCAATCAACTTGTCTATACAGGCTTAGACAAGTTGATCATTGCAGAACGTGAGCCGCGACACAACAACTTCACCCCTGGACAAATTCGCCACCCTCGGCCATAGTCAGTCCATGCCAACTAGTGGCAATTAGATTTCATTAGATGAAATTCGTAACTATTCCGCCTCGAAGGAGCCCCCGTGACTACCCAGACCGCGCCCGACACCGACAGCGTCGATCTCGCAGAGTTCCGCAGCACTGTCCGAGCCTTCGCCAACGCCGAGATCCACCCAGGAGCAGCCGCACGCGACGAGTCCAAGGAGTTCCCGGCGCAGCTGGTCAAGCGCCTCGGGCAGCAGGACCTCATGGGCATTTCCGTGCCCGAGGAATTCGGCGGGCTGGGTCTGTCGACACGAACCCAACTGGTCGCCATCGAAGAAGTTGCACGCACCGACGCCGCGCTGGCATCGATCTACACCGCCCACTACCTGGGCCTCGAGCCGATTCTCGTCGGCGGCTCCGAAGAGCAGAAGCATCGCTGGTTGCCCCAGCTCGCGTCGGGCGAACTACTGGCCGGCTTTGCACTCACAGAACCCGATGCCGGCTCCGACATCGCCTCGATGCGTACCGTCGCCCGACGCGAGGACGACGGCTGGCATCTCTCCGGATCGAAGACGTACATCTCCAACGCCAAGGAAGCCGACCTGGTCGTGCTCTTCGCCAAGACGGACCCGAGCGCAGGATTCCGAGGCATCACCGCCTTCGTCGTCCCCAAGGGAACTCCGGGAATCAGCTACTCGGAGCCGCAGGACAAGATGGGAATTCGTTCGGCCCCGACGTACACCGTCTACCTCGACGACGTCGTTCTGCCGCTCGACTCCGTGATCGGCACCGAAGGTCGCGGCGGCAACATTGCCTTGACCGCCCTGAACCGAGCACGCATCGACGTAGCGGCAATGGCAAACGGCATCGCTCTGCGCGCTTGGGAACTGGGACGCGAGTACGCAACGGAGCGAAAGCAGTTCGGCACGCCGATCTTCGACTTCCAGGCAATCCAGCTACTCCTCGGTGGCTGCGACGCGCAACTTGTCGCATCACGCGTCACCGCAGACTGGGCCGCCGACGTCAAGGACGCCGGTCAGGACATCCGCCGCGCCGCATCGATTTCGAAGTACGTCGCCACCGAAGCCTGCTTCTCGATCGTCGATCAAACCGTACAGATCCACGGTGGCGCAGGTTTCATGCGCGAATCGGAAATCGAACGCCTGTACCGCGATTGCCGCATTCTCCGCATCTTCGAGGGCACCTCGCAGATCCAGTTGCTCACCATTGCCGGCAATGCTCCGTCGCCGCGTTCCACCGAGTTCTGAAAGGCGCGGACATGACTGCACTTCCCCCACTCGACGGCATCCGGGTAATCGACCTCTCGCGCGTCCTTGCCGGACCCTACTGCACCGCACTGCTTTCCGACGCCGGTGCGGACGTCGTCAAGATCGAATCCGAACACGGTGAAGACTCTCGGCACCTCGGCCCGTTCCGCGACGGCGAGAGCATCTACTTCAACGTGCTCAATCGTGGCAAGCGTTCGGTGGCACTCAACCTCAAGAACGACGAGGACCGTGAGGCGCTGCTGACGCTCATCGAGACCGCCGACGTCGTCGTCGAAAACTTTCGCCCCGGCGTCACCAAGCGCCTGGGAATCGACTACGAGGCTGCGCGGGCTCGCAATCCGCGCATCGTGTACGCGTCCATCTCCGGTTTCGGACAGGACGGGCCCATGTCCGGAGCCGCCGCCTACGACCTTGTAGTCCAGGCTCTTTCGGGAATCATGAGCATCACCGGTTCGGAGGAATCCGGGCCGACACGGTTGGGTGAGTCGTTCGGAGACCTGGTCGCCGGGCTGTTCGCCGCCTGGGGAATCAGTACCGCCCTGCTGAGTGCACGGGCGAGCGGACTCGGGCAGCACCTTGACGTCGCGATGTTCGACAGCATGCTCGCCATGCTGCCGACAGCACACAGCCAACTGCAATCCACCGGGCTCACTCCCCCACGCGTCGGCAACCGTCATCCGGTGTCAACACCGTTCGACACCTACAAGGCCGACGACGGACTCTTCGTCCTCGCAGTTGCGAGCCAGTCGGGTTTCGAGAAGCTGGCGCAGACGATGAATCGCGTCGACCTGATCGCAGATCCCCGATTTGCCGACGACACCGCCCGGACCGAGAACGAACCGGCACTGCGCAAGGAGATCGAAAACTGGGCTGCCGGAAAGACCGTCGCCGACGTGGTCGGTATTCTCGGCGACGCGGGCCTCGCCGGCTCGGAAATCTGGGACGTCCAGCAGGCACTCACCTCCGCGCAGGCCGAGTATCGCGGAGTCGTCGAATCGTTCGAGCACCCGGTAGCAGGAAAAATCTCCTACGTACGACAACCCGTCGTGTTCGGTGATAGCCGACGCCCCGATGTCCGCCGCAGTCCCCTGCTGGACGAGCACCACGGTGAGGTACTGCCGGGCTCGCGATAGATTCAGCGCAGACATCCCTCGGCACTTGGAGTAGGACATGGCCCCCGGCGACGTGACCCGCAGCGCGAATCGCACGTTCGAACTTCTCGGTGCGATCGTCGAGCACGGCGGGTTGACGCTCGGCGACGCCGCCAAGGCAACCGATCTGGCAACCAGTACCGCGCTTCGCCTGATCAGAAGCCTCGAACAAACCGAGTTCGTCGTCCGCGGCGAGGACAACGTCTATCGCGTCGGCCCGCGGCTACTACAGATCGGGGCTCGCGCACTCGGTGACAATCAACTGTTGCCGAGAGCGCGGCCCGCGATGAAGGCCATCGCCGAAACCACGAGAGAGTCGACCTACCTGTCGACGAAGGGACCGAAAGACACTGCGCTGTATCTCGATCAGATCGAGGGCACGCACGCGATCCGCCACATGGGGTGGGTGGGCCAGAGCGTTCCCCTGGACGGCACCGCCGTCGGCGCAGCGTTGAGCGGCAAGGTAGGCGAGAGCGGGTACGCCATTGCGCACGACACCATCGAGGATCACTCGACCGGAGTTGCCGCGCCGATCTACAACGCGGTCGGTCAGATAGCCGGAGCGCTCAGCGTCGTGGGCCCGACATTCCGTCTGACGGACGAGGTCTGCGCCAGCCACGGCCGCGTCTTGGTGGAGCACTGCGCCCGGTTGTCCGCGGAACTCGGCAGCCAGACACCCTGACCACCCCGAGCACTTGGCGATTCAGTCTCGTATCCGAGCACTTGGCGATTCAGTCTCGTATCCGAGACAATGTGGTTCCCCGCTCCCACCTCAGCCCTACCCGTAAGGACACACCCCATATGACGACGAGCCGCGTGAAATCTGCTGAGCGCGTGCTCGACGTGCTCGATCTCCTGGCCCGCCGGGGTGTGCCGCTGGCGACGGCAGAAATCTCCAGCGCCCTCGAGCTGCCGAAGAGTACGACGCATCACCTCCTCAATGTCATGCGGGATCGACGGTTCGTCTCGTACTGGGCTGATCAACGCGCCTGGACCCTGGGTGTCTCGGCGTTCGAAGTCGGTGCGTCGTACATGCGGTCCGGCCCACTTCACCGTGAGGGCCAACGATTCATGCTGGCACTCACTCAGTCGACCGACGAGACCTCCCATCTGGCGGTACTTCAGGGTTCTGACGTCATCTACCTCGACAAACGTGAACCTCTGAAGCCCGGCGTTCGGTTGGTGACCGAGATCGGGACCCGCCTTCCGGCGCATCTCACCGCAGTCGGGCGGGCGATTCTGAGCCGTCTGGACGTGGAACAGATCAGCGCGCTCTACGAGGGGTACACCTGGCCGACGCGGACCGGAACGGGTCCGTCGACGCTCGCCGAACTGCGAGAACTGCTCGCCGCAGCACGTGAGAGCGGATATGCGGTCGAAGGGAATGCGACGACATCCGGGATCAACTGCATCGCCAGCCCCGTGATCACACGGGACGGTCGTCCGGTCGCAGCTCTCGGCGTCACCTTCCTCTCCGGCTCCAAATCGGCCGAGGAGAGTGCCCTGATCGCCGACCGAGTGCGCGCCGTCAGCGCCGAGTTCTCCGCCGATCTCGGAGATCGAATGGTGGAGACCCCGACCGCAGACATGTAGCCAATTTCTCCGTTCCGTACTTTGCGGGCCTTGTTTTCGTCTCATATTCAAGACTAGAGTCTCGTATACAAGACTTTGTTAGATAGCCACGCATCATCATTGGAGTCCCATGAACGCCACCCCTGCCACCCAGACAGCCACCCGAACCATCGAGGTCGGAATCGGCGCTGTCACCATCGCCGACGTCGTCGACGTCGCGCGCAACGGATACGGCGTTGCATTGACCGCGGAATCACTGGCCGCGATCGCCGAAAGTCGTGCACGCATCGAAGCGCTGGCCGCAGACCCCACACCGGTCTACGGAGTTTCCACCGGATTCGGCGCACTTGCCACCCGGCACATTCCGGCGCATCTGCGGACACAGTTGCAGCGCAGCCTGATCCGCTCACATGCGGCAGGTTCGGGACCGGAAGTCGAACGCGAAGTGATCCGGGCCTTGATGCTTCTGCGTCTGTCGACGCTCGCCACCGGGCGGACCGGAGTGCGCCCTGTAGTCGCACAGGCGTACGCCGACCTACTCACCGCAGGCATCACCCCGGTGGTGCACGAATACGGCAGCCTCGGATGCTCGGGAGATCTGGCACCACTGGCGCATGTGGCGATGGCAATCATCGGTGAAGGTTCCGTCCGCACCGCCGACGGTGAACTCACCGATGCGGCAACGGCATTGGCTGCTCATGGCCTCGAACCGGTGGTTCTGGCCGAGAAGGAAGGCCTCGCACTGATCAACGGTACCGACGGGATGCTCGGCCAACTGGCCCTTGCGATCACCGATCTCGATCATCTGCTCAAGTTGGCCGACATCGCTGCCGCTATGAGCGTCGAGGGCTTGCTCGGCACAGATCAAGTGTTCGCCGCCGATCTTCAGGCGCTTCGCCCCCACCCCGGACAGGGCGCGGCCGCCTCGAACATGGTGCGCTTGCTTGCCGACTCCCCGATCGTCGCCAGCCACGCGGGCCCTGACTGCACCAGGGTTCAAGACGCGTACTCACTGCGGTGCGCACCGCAGGTCGCCGGCGGCGCACGCGACACCGTCGATCACGCCCGCCTCGTCGCCGGGCGCGAATTGGCCAGTGCTGTCGACAATCCCGTTGTCACCCTCGACGGACGGGTTCGATCCAACGGTAACTTCCACGGAGCTCCCGTCGCTTACGTCTTGGACTTCCTCGCCATCGTGACCGCGGATGTCGCGGGTATCAGCGAACGCCGCACCGATCGCTTCCTCGACGTAGCACGCAATCACGGTCTGACCCCCTTCCTCGCCGACGACCCCGGTGTCGACAGCGGACTGATGATCGCGCAGTACACACAAGCTGCCATCGTGTCCGAACTCAAGCGACTCGCGAGCCCGGCCAGTGTCGATTCGATTCCCTCCTCGGCCATGCAGGAAGATCACGTCTCCATGGGATGGTCGGGTGCACGCAAGCTCCGCCGGTCCATCGACGGTCTCACCCGAGTTCTCGCGATCGAGATACTGACTGCAGCACGAGGAATCGATTTGCGCTCCCCACTCGAGCCCTCCCCCGCCACCGGAGCCGTCCTTCGGACCCTGCGCGAGAAGGTGCAGGGGCCGGGTACCGATCGCTTCCTGTCCCCCGAGATCGAGGCCGCGGTGGACTTGGCGGCATCGGGTGCACTTGTTGCGGCCGCGGAGAACGCGATCGGCGCCCTGGCATGAGCGCGCCCGGTGCGCTGAGGCCTCGCCCCCGACCCGAAATCGAAGCACTCCCTCGATACTCCAAAGCCGCCGGCCTCGAGCAGGTTCGGTGGCGGGCGTCGAGCAACGAGTCGACGGTTGCACCCTCGGCGGCCATTCTCGAGGCCGTCAATCTCGCGGCCTCACACTCGCACTTGTATCCGTCGCTGTTCGGCGACACGCTGATCGCTCGGTTGAGCGGCCGCCTGGGCGTCGGCGACGACCAGGTATTGGTCGGCGCCGGTTCGTTGGCACTGCTCCAGCAGGTATTGACTGCGTACACGGGTCCGGGCACCGAGGTCGTCTACCCGTGGCGCAGCTACGAGGCGTACCCGATACTGATCGGAATCGCCGGGGCGAGCGGTGTCCCCGTCGCACTCGATTCCGAACATCGGCACGATCTGAGTGCAATGGCGGCGGCGGTGACCCCGCAAACCCGCGCGGTACTCGTCTGCAACCCCAACAATCCGACCGGTAGCGAGTTCTCGACCGCCGAGTTCGTCTCGTTCGCCCGTGCAATCCCGAGCGACGTCCTCATCCTCCTGGACGAGGCCTACCGGGAGTTCGCGACCAGCGACGTCGACGGCGTCGACCTGCTTCGAGCCTTTCCCAACATCGTCGTCTTCCGAACCTTCTCCAAGGCTTACGGATTGGCCGGACTTCGTGCCGGCTATGCCGTCACCAACTCGGCGATCGCAGCGGATCTTCGCAGCGCTGCACCGCCCTTCGGGCTCAGCGCCGTTGCCGAGGCCGCGGCCTGCGCGGCCCTGACCGATCCGGCACACACCGATTCGATAGTCGAAACGGTGACCGAGGGTCGTTCTCACCTACGTGAGCAATTGGCTCTGCGCGGCGTCGAGACGGTCCCGAGCGGTGCCAACTTCGTGTGGATCCCTCTCGGCAAGAGAGCTTCTGCGCTCGAAGCGGCCTGCGTCGCGCAGGGTGTCTCGGTCCGGATGTTCCCCGGCGAGGGAGTGCGGGTGACCGTAGGTGAGCGGGCAGCAGAAGACGCCGTGATCTCCGCTGTGGATGCACTCGCATACAACCTTTGACCGACTGGAGAAAAGAATGTCCGTCCACGAACTTGCTCGGTCGATCGGTTCGAGTCGCCTGATCACCGACCCTGCGGTAATGGACTCGTACCGCCGTGACGAGGCCCATCTCACCGAACCCGGCCATCCGGCAGCCGTCATGCTCGCCGAAACTGCGGCCGACATTTCCGAGGCGCTGAAATGGGCTACTGCTCACCGTGTCCCGGTGGTAACCCGCGGTGCGGGAACCGGTTTGGCGGGCGGCGGGGCAGCCGTCGAGGGCTGCCTGGTCATCTCGACCACTCGCATGCGCTCGATTCTCGAGGTCAATCCGGACGATCAACTCGCTGTCGTGGAAGCCGGGGTGATCAACGCCGACATCAGTCGAGCAGCAGACGAGTACGGGCTGATGTACGCCCCTGATCCGAGCAGTTTCGAGATCTCCACGATCGGCGGAAACATCGCCACCAACGCCGGTGGACTGCGTTGCGTGAAGTACGGCGTCACCCGCGATTCAGTCCTGGGTCTCGAGGTTGTGCTCGCCGACGGTCGGATCGTGCGGACAGGCCGAAGGACCGTCAAAGGTGTTGCGGGATACGACTTGACCAGTCTTCTCGTCGGTTCGGAGGGAACACTCGGAGTCGTCACGAGTGCCACGCTGAAGTTGCAGCCCAAGCCCAAGAGAGCACCGGTCACCGTCGTCGGCAGTTTCGATTCTCTCCGCTCCGCAGCGGACGCAGTTACCGCGGTCGTTCGCGACGGGATCGGACCGAGCCTGCTGGAGCTGATCGATCGAGCAACGCTGCGCGCAGTCGACGACTGGAAACGAATCGGGTTGGAAGACAACACCGCCGCGATGCTGATCGCACAGGCCGACGGGGTCGATGCCGACGCAGCAGCCGCGGCGATGCAGAAACACTTCGAGAGGGCGGGCGCAGATTTTGTCGCCGTCTCGCAGGACGCGGCAGAAGCCGCACAGCTACTCGAGATTCGCCGACTCGCCTATCCGGCTTCCGAACGACTCGGGCAATGTCTCGTGGAAGACGTCGGGGTCCCGCGGTCGAAACTGCCCGACATGCTCGAGAGTATCGACCGAGCCGCCGCCGAGCACATGGTCAAGATCATGACCGTCGCGCATGCTGGTGACGGCAACGTCCATCCGACCTTCGTCTTCGACCGCACTGCCGACGGCTCGGTCCCCGAAGCCGTGTGGACCGCCGCGGACGAGGTCTTCCGGCGTGCTCTCGAACTCGGCGGAACTCTGACCGGAGAGCACGGCGTCGGCGTTCTGAAGCGTCGCTGGCTCTCTCTCGAGCTCGGCGAGGACAGCATGCAACTGCACCGATCGATCAAGGCTGCCTTCGACCCGCTCGGAATCCTCAACCCGGGTAAGGGTTTCTGATTTCTCGCGCGGTGTTACACAGCATTTACGCGAAAACGGGTCCCGGGTATTGACGCCTGTATATACAGGCATATACATTTATCCGCAGTGACAGTGACCCAGCGCACAAAGCACAAGGCGCAAAGCACCAAGCACGAAGAAGGTGGGCAATACCCCGACGTCGATTCCGTCGCTCGACGGGCTCGCAGCAGAAAGACAGGCCTATGACTCACGATGGACCGGCCGAGGTCATCCTCACTCCGGAACGACGCACTATCGACGTCGTCCCGGATGCAGAACGACACGGCACCCCGCGCAGCCAGTTCACTCTCTGGTTCGGCGCCAACATGCAGATCACTGCAATCGTCGACGGCGCTCTCGCCGTCGTATTCGGCGCGGACGCCATCTGGGCGATCGTCGGACTTCTGATCGGCAACATCTTCGGTGGCGCTGTCATGGCGCTTCACTCCGCACAGGGCCCGCGTATGGGTCTCCCCCAGATGATCTCGAGTCGCGCCCAGTTCGGCGTCAAGGGAGCAGTCGTACCGCTTGTTCTCGTCATCCTGATGTACCTCGGCTTCGCTGCCACCGGCACCGTGTTGGCCGGACAGGCCGTCAACAAGATCCTGCACATCGACAGCCCCACCGTCGGCATCGTCGTCTTCGGTCTCCTCACCGCATTCGTCGCGGTCACCGGCTACAAGCTGATCCACATCGTCGGCAGGATCGCCACCGTCGTGGGCATCGTCGGATTCTCCTACCTGGCCGTTCGACTGTTCCTCGAGTACGACGTCGCCTCGTACGTCGGCATCAAGGGCTTCGACATAGTCACCTTCCTGCTCGCGATCTCGCTGGGTGCCGGTTGGCAGCTCACCTTCGGCCCGTACGTCGCCGACTACTCGCGTTACCTGCCGCGCAGCACTTCCGAGAGCACCACGTTCTGGTCGACGTTCCTCGGTAGTGTCATCGGATCGCAGTGGTCCATGACCTTCGGCGCTCTCGTCGCGGCCTGCGCCGGCGACGCGTTCCTGGGTAACCAGGTCGGCTTCATGGGAGATCTGGCCGGACCCGCTGCCATCGCCTTCCTGATCTACTTCGTCATCCTGGTCGGCAAGCTGACGGTGAACGTGCTCAACGCCTACGGCGGATTCATGTCGATCCTGACCACCGTCACCGCCTTCAACGGACAGTCTCGAATCTCGAGCACCGCGCGCACCCTCTACATCCTCGGTTTCACTGCGGTCTCGGTCTTGATCGCCATCGCCGCCAGCGCCGACTTCCTGGACAACTTCAAGAACTTCGTCCTGGTGTTGCTGATGGTGTTCACGCCGTGGAGTGCGATCAATCTGATCGACTACTACCTGATCTCCAAGGAACGCATCGACATTCCGGCGCTGTACGACGTCAACGGTCGATACGGAGCATGGAACTTCACCGCATTGGCTTGCTACGCCGCCGGCGTTCTCGCCCAGATCCCGTTCCTCGCCCAGAAGATGTACACCGGCCCCGTCACGGACATGCTCGGCGGCGCCGACATCTCGTGGCTCGTCGGCATCGTGTTCACCGGGCTGATCTATTACCCACTCGCCAAGCGCACGAGCAATCCCCCTTCGTCGATGATCTACCCCGATCACACCGCGATGACCGACTCTCGCGTCTGATCCCCCAACGTCTTTCGAACTTCAGCAAGCTAGGAGAACACAATGGAAATCAGCACCCCCGGCCACGAGCCGCGCCCCGTCCGCGCTCCCCGCGGCCCCGAGCTCACGACGCTCGGTTGGCAGCAGGAGGGTGCCCTGCGCATGCTCATGAACAACCTCGACCCCGATGTTGCCGAGCACCCGGACAGCCTCGTCGTCTACGGCGGAACCGGTCGCGCAGCGCGTAGTTGGGCTGCCTTCGACGCCATGGTCGCCACGCTGAAGACGCTGAAGAACGACGAGACCATGCTGGTGCAGTCCGGCAAGCCGGTCGGTGTCTTCCGCACCAACGAGTGGGCACCGCGAGTGCTGATCGCCAACTCCAACCTGGTCGGTGACTGGGCGAACTGGGAAGAGTTCCGCCGTCTCGAAGACCTCGGCCTGACCATGTACGGCCAGATGACCGCAGGCTCCTGGATTTACATCGGCACCCAGGGAATCCTGCAGGGTACGTACGAGACCTTCGGCGCCATCGCGAAGAAGCGCTACAACGGCTCACTCGCCGGAACGATCACCCTCACTGCGGGTCTCGGCGGCATGGGCGGCGCTCAGCCTCTCGCCGTCACTATGAACGACGGCGTCGCGATCTGCGTCGACTGCGACATCACCCGCATCGACCGTCGTATCGCCCACAAGTACCTCGACACCAAGGCAGACAGCATCGAGCACGCGCTCGAACTGGCGACCGCGGCACGCGATGCCAAGAAGCCACTCTCCATCGGCCTCGAAGGCAATGCGGCAGAGATCTTCCCGGCGCTGCTGGAGATGAAGGCCCCCATCGACATCGTGACCGACCAGACCTCGGCGCACGATCCCCTCGCCTACCTGCCGATCGGCATCGACTTCGGCGACATGAAGACCATGTCGGAGAAGGATCCGCAGAAGTTCACCGAAGATTCCCGCAACGCGATGGCCGCACACGTCAAGGCCATGGTCGGATTCATGGACGCCGGCGCCGAGGTATTCGACTACGGCAACTCCATCCGCGACGAGGCCCGCAAGGCCGGCTACGACCGTGCATTCGACTTCCCCGGATTCGTTCCCGCCTACATCCGTCCGCTCTTCGAAGAAGGCCTCGGCCCCTTCCGCTGGGCAGCGCTCTCGGGTGATCCCAAGGACATCGAGGCCACCGACAAGGCCATCCTCGAACTCTTCCCCGAGAACGAGCACCTGCGCCGCTGGATCACCATGGCCGGCGAAAAGGTTGCCTTCGAAGGCCTTCCGGCTCGTATCTGCTGGCTCGGATACGGTGAGCGCCACCTCGCCGGCCTCAAGTTCAACGAGATGGTGGCCTCGGGCGAGCTCTCCGCACCGATCGCCATCGGCCGCGATCACCTCGACTCCGGATCGGTCGCCTCGCCGTACCGCGAAACCGAATCGATGATCGACGGGTCCGACGCGATCGCCGACTGGCCGCTGCTCAACGCCCTGGTCAACACCGCGTCCGGCGCTTCGTGGGTTTCACTCCACCAAGGCGGCGGCGTCGGTATGGGACGCTCCATCCACGCGGGACAGGTGTGCATCGCCGACGGCACCGAACTCGCAGCCAAGAAGCTCGAAGCAGTTCTCACCAACGATCCCGGGATGGGCGTCATCCGGCATGCGGATGCAGGATACGACCACGCCATCGACACGGCAGCCACCCGCGGCGTCCGAATCCCGATGACCGAGAACTGAAACAGCTTCACCACCTCACCCTGAGTTAGGAATTACATTGACCACGAATGGTTCTCGAACCACTGTTCTGACCAACATCGGAACCCTCGTCACCAATGACCCGACTCTGGGTGAGGGCAAGCTCGGCGTACGACACGACGCGGCAATCGTTTTCGACGACGGCGTTGTTGCTTGGGTCGGTGATTCCGCCGACGCCCCGGCTGCCGATATCGGTCAGGATATCGGCGGTCGGGCCCTGCTCCCCGGTTTCGTGGAGAGTCACTCGCACCTGGTGTTCGGTGGCGAGCGGGCCGAGGAATTCGCAGCTCGCATGGCGGGCGAGAAGTACGCCGCCGGCGGCATTCGCAACACCATCGAAGCGACGCGCTCGGCCACCGACGAACAATTGCAGGCCAATGTTCGACGCCTACTCGACGAATCCCTGCGCTCCGGCAGCACAACCGTCGAATGCAAGACCGGATACGGGCAGAACACCGAGAGCGAACTACGCAGCGCACTGATCGCCGGACAGTTCACCGACGAGGTCACACTGCTGGCCGCCCACGTTCCACCACCCGAATATGCCGGTCGCGTCGATGACTATGTCGCCATGGCGTGCGACGAGATGATCCCTGCCTGTGCGCCACACGCGAAGTGGATCGATGTCTTCTGCGAGCGAGGCGCGTTCAACCGCGAACAGGCACATGCAGTCCTGAGCGCAGGCGTCGCCGCTGGACTGATCCCCCGCGTCCACGGCAATCAACTCGGCGAAGGGCCAGGAGTTCAACTCGCCGTCGAGATGGGAGCCGCATCCGTCGATCACGTCACCTACGTCACCGCCGAGGACATCGACGCCCTGGCTCAGAGTTCCACCGTCGCAACACTGTTGCCGGGTGCCGACTTCTCCACCCGCAACAAGTACCCCGACGCCCGCGCACTGCTGGACGCCGGCGTCACCGTAGCTCTCGGCGCCGACTGCAATCCCGGCACCTGCTACACCACCAGCCTCCCGTTCTGCATAGCAATTGCGGTGCGAGACATGCACATGACACCCGCCGAGGCAGTCTGGGCAGCCACTGCAGGAGGCGCCCGGGCGCTGCAGCGCACCGACGTCGGAACCCTTTCTCTCGGAACACGTGCCGACGCCATCGCGCTCGATGCACCGTCGTACCTCCACCTCGCCTACCGCCCGGGCGTCCCTCTGGTGCGCGAGGTCTGGAAAAACGGCGCACTCGCCACAAGCTACTGAAATACACTCACCGGGAGGCCGTCGTGGCTCATCAGATCGCAGTCGACATCGAACCCAAGCCGTGGACCGGGCGCTCCGACGGCACCACTGCCGAGCATCTGCGGTGGCATCATGCCGTGCAACCGTATTCAGCCGAAACAGCTCCCGGCGACTGTGTTCTGATCGGATTCTCCAGCGACGAAGGAGTCCGCCGCAACAAGGGCCGCCGCGGCGCCGCGGATGGCCCGGACGCGTTGCGAGCCGGGTTGGCTTCCATGGCGCTGGCCGAACCACTGCAGATTCAGGACGCCGGAACCGTTGCCGTGTCGGGTGAAGAACTCGAGGCCGGTCAAGCCGCACTCGGGAACGCCGTCAGCGCTGCGCTTGATTCGGGACACTTCCCTGTGGTTCTCGGGGGAGGACACGAAATCGCCTACGGCACATACCTCGGCGTCGCGGGCTCCGAGTTGCGAACCGCTGGAGCCAAACTCGGAATCCTCAACTTGGATGCGCACTTCGACCTGCGGGGCGATCCGATACCCAGCTCCGGCACACCCTTTCGTCAGATCGCCGAGGACGAAGCCGCGGCAGGCACCTCACATCAGTACAGCGTGATCGGAATCAGCCAACCGAGCAACACCACGGCACTGTTCGACACGGCTCACCGCCTCGGTGTTCGCTATCTGCTCGACGAAGAATGCGGAGCGATCGGCCGAGGCGTCGTGGATCAGTTCCTCGCAGACTTCCTCGACGACGTCGATCTGGTCTACCTGACCATCGACCTCGATGTCCTGCCTGCAGCTGTGGCGCCGGGCGTCAGCGCACCTGCGGCCTACGGAGTCAGCCTCGAAACCATCCAATACGTATGTGACCGAGTCACGTCCAGCGGAAAACTCGCGGTTCTCGATGTCGCCGAACTGAACCCGAGCCTCGACGTCGACAATCGCACTGCCCGAACGGCTGCTCGTCTGATCCACCGGATAGTCACGAAGCACGTGCCGGTTCAGCGCTAGCCTCGGCGCGCCTCCAGCGCATCGAGGATGAGATCGAGACCGTAGGCGAACTCACTCGTGTGGTCGTAAGCCGGACTCAGACCGTGATCGACGATCATCTCGTGAAGGAAGGGCAACTCTTCAGCCGGAAGGTGCTCGAGGATGTCACTCGCAACTTCTTCGACGTCGCCGGGTGCGCTTATCGGTAGATTCGCCTCCTGGAGAACATATCCGCCGATATAGCTGTCGATCAGCGAGGCTCCGTGGGCGGCCATCGGGAGTGTGAACCCGGCCTTCCGGAGGACTCCGAGCACAGCGTCGAGATGACGCAGGGTCGCCGAGCCAGGGTTGCGTCGCGAATCCAGCAGACCGAGAGCCCAACGGTGCTGCGACAGGACTGTGCGAGCGGAATAGGCGCGTCCACGGATTGCGTCTCGCCAATCCGCACACTCACTGTCGGGCAGGTCGATCGCCTCGAAGACCGCATCGACGAGGCCGTCGAGAATCGCATCTTTGTTGGGCACGTGGTGGTAGAGCGACATCGCCTCGATGCCCAGTTCCTGGGCCACCCGTCGCATCGTGACGGCTTCGACACCACCCGCGTCGGCAACGCGGATCGCACCCTCGATTACGCGAGTTCTGTTCAGCGACTGTCGCGGTTGCCGTGACACACAGACTCCCCTCGGCGGAACGAATACGTTGACAACCTTACATACGTAAGTCACCCTTACAGGTGTAAGCCCGCCTTACGTTCGTAAGGCGCTCGCGAAGGGAGACCGCAATGCCGATGCCGAGATGGTGGGGACATGTCAACAAGCGAGTGTTCAATCCTCGCGCGATCTCGAGCGGGAAATGGCCGGTACTGACTCACGTCGGACGCACATCCGGCACGACCTACCGGACACCTCTCGACGCCTATCCGGTCGAGGGTGGCTATGTCTTCATTCTGGTGTATGGATCAGGCTCGGACTGGGTGCAGAACGTCTTGAGAGCGGGAAGCGCTCGACTGTCGGTCGACGAGACGGAGGTGAGCCTCGGCACCCCACGCCTCGTCGCGAAAGACGAAGCATTTCAAGCACTTTCCTCAGACGTGTCCCAACCCCCGAGGCTGCTCCGCATCACCGAGTACCTTCGGATGGATCTGATTACGGCCTGAGGCTGCCACTCACGCGAGGACCTCACGCACGGCGGACCTGACTTCGTCCATGCTGCAACCGGATTCGATCAGTTCGGTACCCGTATGCACCAGCGAGTTGATCAACTTGGCGGTGAGCTTCGGGTCCGACACGCCACGGAGGCGGAGGGCCTCGACCAGCGGAAGCACAAGACTGTCGTGCATTTCCATGATCCGCGAATCTCGAAATGTTTGCGGGGTCAGTGTCGCCAGCGCTCCGACTATCGCATGCTCTCCGTCGGCAACCAGTTGGAGGTTTGCCTCGACGTACGCCCATACCGGATCGTCTGCGCCTGCCATCGCCTCGACGATCTTGTCGTTCCAGCGCGGGAACATGTCTTCGACGACGGCACTGAGGAGATCTTCCCGGGACCGGAAGTAGTGGTAGGCACTCGACCTGGCGAGCCCGGCCTTCGCTGCCACCTCACCGAGCCCCGGTGGCCGATCCGGGGCCTCGGACAGAAGAGCGTGTGCAGCGTCGAGGAGGGCACGGCGCTGAGCAGCACGATGCTCGACCACAGTGGGCGCATCGATCCTCGGCACCGAATCTCCTCCAGTCCCCTCGCGGGCTTACTCGCTCTGACGCAACCGACCGTCAACCATTTCGAGGATGCGGTCGCAGTGCCCGAGCACGTCGTGATCGTGGGTCACCATGATCGTAGCGACGCCTGCCTCGTGAGTTTCGCGCGAGAGCAGTTCGACCACCTCATGGCTGCGTTTGCGGTCGAGAGCAGCCGTCGGCTCGTCGACGAGCAGTAGCGAGGGATTGCTCATCAATGCCCGAGCGATACCGACGCGCTGGCGTTCACCGCCGGAGAGTTGACCGGGTCGACGATCTGCACGGTGACTCATACCGACCGAGTCGAGCAACTCCTCGGGATCGCGACCCGGCCGCCCCGTGAGCTTGGGAATCAGCCGAAGCTGATCGCGCGCCGTCAGCGCTGGAATCAGGTTGCCGGACTGAAAGACGAAGCCGACCTTGTCTCGTCGAAGTTTGGCGAGAGCACGGGCCGGCATCGCCGACACGTCCACGCCGTCGATGACAATCGTTCCACTCGACGGCCGACCGAGTCCGCCGGCCACAGCGAGCAAGCTCGACTTTCCAGCGCCTGACGGTCCGACGATCGCGACAAGTTCACCGCACGAGACCTCCAGGTTCACGTTGTCGAGGGCGAGCACGGTGGAGTCACCGTCACCGAATCGAAGACTGACAGCGGTCAATACCAATCCGGTTGTGGTCTTTTCGACTGTGGTCATCGGTTTTCTCCCAATGCGGTGAGCGGGTTGACACGGGTAACACGGACGATGGCAACGGCTGCGCCGACCAGCCCGAGTACCGCCAAGAGCACTGCGCCGTTGACGACTGGGCCGGACTCGAGGGCGAACGGCATCCCCCCGCCTTCGAGCCCCGAACCGAGCCCCAAGCCCAGCAACACACCGAGGCCGATGGAACCAAGCAGCACTACCAGTGCCTGCGCCATGCCGTCACGAAGCAGGAAGCCGGTAGAGGCTCCCATCGCGCGCAACACTGCGAGTTCACGACCGCGCTGAACCGTCCAGATACTGAAGAATGCACCGACCACCAGCGCCGAAATCGCGTACAGAAACGCCTTGATCATCGACATTGTCATCATTTCCGCAGAGAAGCCTGGTGAGGAGTCGAAAGATTCCTCGAGCGTCTTTGCGGACGTTCCTGCCGCCGCATCGCCCGACACGAGGTCCGGCAACGCGCCACCAACGCCCCGAATCGCAACAACACTTGCTTCGGAATAGGCACTGGCATTGGCGGTTTCGCCGATCTTGGCACCGGCGTGAACCTCCTGCCAAGTACGCAGGGGCAGGTAGGCGACGTCGACGTGACCGAAAGTGCGCTTGTCTTCGGTGAATCCGACAACTGTCAGCTCCGTACCGAGTCGATCGAGTATCACGGTGTCACCGATCGCAACACCGTCGTCGCGGAAAGTAGAGCTGACGATGATGTCCGTGTCGGCTTGCAGTCCCCTCCCGTCGGCGGTGACGGGCTCGAGGAAGGAGCCAGGTTCGATACCGAAGAGCGTGAGATCGACAGGCGTGCCACTGCGAGTTTTTGCATTGACGATCATGTTGCCGAAGAGCTCGGCGTCTTGGACATCGGGTTGCATGCGCCATGCCTGCGCCTGCTCCTCGGTGACGACCGAGCGCGAAAACGCCGAGTCGGCTTTGGTGTCCGGCGCGAAGGCAAACGCCTGAATCGGCGTCCGCTGCAACGCGGACACACCATCATTGACCAGTCCGGACGAGAGGCCGGACAGGATCACCATCAGGATCGAGATGAGGGCAACCACGGCACCCATCAAGAGGAATCGATTTCGCGCAAACCACAGTTCACGCAGGGCGAGGAACATTCGGGAAGCTCCAAAGTCGTCGATACGAGTCACGCCGACTTTTATCGACGCCTTGTCGAAATCATATCGACAAGGCGTCGAAAAACTATGTGAGGTGCGTTACTACTTCCCGTAGTAGACACTCGAGGCGCTGAGCGTCGTATCAGCCCCGACGCCCACCGGTCGATCCCCGACAATCGAGATTCGATCCATCACACGACGAGCCGGGAAGTAGTCACTGGCCGCGTAGTGCTGGCAGGTCCGATTGTCCCAGAAGGCAACAGTATTCGGCTCCCACTTCAAACGGACCTGAAATTCCGGACGATTGACGTGGCGATACAGCATCGTGAGAAGTTCGTTCGATTCTTCTTCTGACACACCCAAGATCCGTTGCGTGAAGGTCATGTTGACGAACAACACCCGCCTGCCACTTTCCGGAATGATCCGAACCACCGGATGCTGCACAGCGGGGAACTTCGGACGCAACATCTCGACCGCATCCACCGGCATCGACCTGCCGAACGAGTTGATCCAATCGTGTTCTGCAACAAGCGGGTCGATACGCTTCTTGATGTCTTCAGGAAGCAGATCGTAGGCAGCTGCAGTATCGGCCCACAAAGTGTCACCACCCACCTCTGGCACCTCGACCGCACGAAGAACTGCTGCGAACGAAGGAAACTCGTGCCACGTAACGTCGTTGTGCCAGTTGTTCTCGACTCCGCCGACCATCGCATCCTTCGCCAGTGTCGTGACATCGACGTCCGTCTGCCCGGGCTGCGTGTACTTGAAGAACGGATGCTGTTCGAGATCGCCCCAACGCTCGGCAAAAGCTCGATGTTCCGCTCGGTCGAGGTCCTGATCGCGGAAGAAGAGGACTTTCCATTCGAGGAGAGCTCGGCGGAGTTCCGCAATCACGGCATCAGACAGACCCCCGCCGAGTCGAATACCGGAGATTTCCGCTCCGATCGTCGGCGCGACCGCCTTGACCGCAAGGTGTTCGTACGGTGCCGGGACTACCGACTCGGGATTCCGGCGAGCAACGAGTGGACCGTACGCAGCAAGCGGGTCGGTGGGGATCGGAAAGATTGTTGCCGCAGGAAAAGGGGTAGCCATCAGGGCACTTCCTCGAAATCGACGATGTCGTAAAGGACAAAAGTCAGATTAAGTCCGCCTCCTTAAAGTGTCAACGGTCACGTTCTCCGGCGCGAATCTTGACCCTGACGCCGCGTCAAGGTTGGAGAATGGTTTTCACAGACGGAATCCGATTCGATCACGGGAGGGCAGGGCGATGATGACCATCGGCGAGCTGGCCAAATTGGCCGGCACCACCGTCAGATCCGTGCGCTACTACCACTCGAACGGCCTTCTCGAAGAACCACAACGCCAACCCAACGGCTACCGCACGTACCGGGCGGTGGACCTGGCACGACTGAGTCGCATCCGCCGCCTGCGCGATCTGGGGATTCCTGTTGCCAAGATCGCCGAACTACTCGACGGCGACGCTCACGACACTCGGTCTGCACTCGATGCCCTCGACAAGGAATTGGCGACGAAGGCCGAACAGATCGCTGTTCAGCGTGCGCACATCGAGTCGCTACGCCGCAATGCCGATCCTGAACTACCCGACGCGTTTTCGGAAGTGCTCGCACAGTACGTCGTTGCCGGTGCGCCGACAGCGTGGATCGACAACGAGCGTGAACTTCTGATCCTCGCACTCACGGTCTCCGGGGGCGATCCCGAGGTCTGCGATTCACTCCTGTCCGCCCATCGCCGGGTATTGGCCGAGCCGAACCGCGAGCAGGCCATCGAATTGATAACTCGCATGTATGCCCTCGCCGACGCACCGGCTGACGCGGACACGATTGCGGCCCTTGCCATTCAGTTCTGCGACTTCACCGAGAGCGTGCTACCCGAACAGGCTGCACCGGAGGACGCTTCCCCCACCCGGTTGGTAGCGGTGCTGCGCGAACACCAAGCGGATCGACGAACCGTCACCCAGGAAAGATTCGCGAAGGCTGTGGCCGCGGAGTTCGCCGCCCGTCAACCCCGCCTCTGAAAAACCCTGATTAACCCCCACCTTCGAAGTGGGGTGACCAACACTGCCCGAAAATGGGCTCAACGCAAGGACACGACAATGACTGGATTCACCATGCCCAGATCACGCATGCCTCGACCACGAAGGTGGCTGGCTACCACAATCGCCGCTGCCGCGCTCGCCGTACCTGCATTGGCGGCGTGCTCGGATCCTGCTACTCCGCAGGATGATCCACAATCGAATCTCAGCGCGTTCTACGAACAGGATCTCGAGTGGGGGCCATGCGCCACAGATACCGGAACGTCGACCGCAAGTGAATGCGCCATGGTCACAGTACCTTTGGACTATTCCGTCCCTGACGGCAAAACGATCGAAGTGGCGATCTCGCGGGTCGCGTCCACCGACCCCGCACAGCGACGCGGGATCCTGCTCACCAACCCTGGTGGCCCGGGTGGCCGAGGACTGGGATTGCCCGAGATTCTGAATGCGGGCATGACACCGGAAGTCGCAGCGGCATACGACGTCATCGGCATGGACACCCGAGGACTCGGCAAGAGCACACCGATCGACTGCGGCGTCGAACAGATGACATGGATGCGTTCGCCTGGCACCACGGACGAGGGATGGAACGAAAGTGTTGCGCTCGCACGCGAGGCCGCTGACACATGCTGGGACAAGTACCCGGACTATCTGCCACACATCAATACTCAAAACATCGCCCGCGACCTCGACGTGATTCGTGGCGCCCTCGACCAGGAGAAGGCGTCGTACTTCGGGTGGTCGTACGGCACATACCTCGGTGCAACCTATGCTCAAATGTTCCCGGACAGGATCGACCGTGTAGTTCTCGACAGTGCACCGGATCCGAAGAAATACGGATACGAGATGTTCCAGGACATGGGCCCGGCCAACGAGAAAGCGATCGACGGATTCTCGCAGTGGGCAGCAGAACACAACTCCACCTATGCACTCGGATCGACGCCCGCCGAAGTTCGCGCCCTCATCGAGAAGCTGATCTCGGACGCGGCCACCACTCCGATACAGATCGGTGATCATGCCGTCGACGATCACGTCCTTCCATTCCTGATGTACGTCAACGGAACCGGCGACACCGAAAAGGAAAGCGAGGCATTCGCACAGGTATTGGTTCAGTTGCGCGATCTCGCCGCAGGCAAGACCGTCGAGAACATCCATCCCCAGCTGACGGGATTGATGCAGGCATGGTTCCAGACCGAACTGGGAACCGGTCCTGACTATGCCGGGACAATCGCCATCGTCTGCGGAGACGTATCGATGCCGAGCGATCCCCAGTGGTACCGCAACAAGTTGGAGGAGCACCGTGATGATCAGCCGATCTTTGCCGGCACACACAACACGATCATGCCGTGCGCGTTCTGGCGCAGTGAGGCCCCTACGCGGATCGACATCGACAACAACGTTCCGGCATTGCAGATCCAGGCAACCGGTGACACCCGCACGACGTACGACGAAGGCCTCGGCATGCATGAAGCGATGAAAGGCTCACGGCTCGTGACAGTTCCAGGCCGCACTCATGCGGTGTTCCCGGGCTACGCGAATACTTGCGCGAACGCCGCCGTCAACTCGTACCTGCTCGACGGCTCACTACCGGCCGAAGACGTGGTGTGCGAGTCGTGACCTCAGCCCGTCAGCTCGCTCTTGATCTCGTTCTTGAGAACTTTGCCGACCTTGGAGCGAGGTAGATCGTCCCAGACGATGACTTGCTTCGGAGTCTTCACACTTCCGATGCGAGCCTTCACGAAAGCCATCACCTCGGCGCCGTCGATGTCGGCGCCGAGGTGCGGTTGCACCACTGCCACAACGCGTTCGCCCCACTTGTCATCCGGCAACCCGATCACTCCGCAGTCCTGAATCCCCGGATACGCCATGAGTGCCTGCTCCACCTCGACCGAATAGACGTTGAAACCGCCGGTGATGATCATGTCCTTCGCACGGTCGACGATGAACAGGAAATTGTCGTCGTCCAGGTACCCGATATCGCCGGTGTGATGCCAGCCGTGGGCTGACGCTTCCGCGGTTGCGTCGGGGTTCTTGTAATAACCCGCCATCACCAACGAACTGCGAATCACCACCTCACCACGCTCGCCACGTCCGAGCAGCGCGCCTTTGTCATCCATGATCCCGACGGTCACCAGCGGCGACGGTCGACCCGCCGACGAAAGTCGTGACGTTGCGACAGTGCCGTCCGAGCCGAAGTGCTCCTTCGGTGACATCGTCGAGATCATCATGGGGGCTTCACTCTGCCCGAACAGCTGAGCCATGACCGGGCCGATCTTGTCGATCGCCTCCGCGAGTCTGGTCGGGGAGATCGGCGCCGCTCCGTACCAGAAGCATTGCAGCGAGCTGAGATCCGTGGCAGACAGGGCCTCGTGCTCGAGCAGCATGTAGATGAGCGTCGGCGGCAGGAAGGTGTGAGTCACCTTGTGCTTCTGAACGTTCGCGAGGAAGTACCCGAGATCGGGCTTCGGCATGATCACCACTTCGCCGCCGAGGGCCATGATCGGGAAGCACAGAACACCGGCGGCGTGAGTCAACGGTGCCAGCGCCAGATACACCGGGCGCCCCTCGAACGGATAACTCATCAAAGTGATTGCGGTCATCGTCTCGATGTTGTGCCCGGTCAACATCACTCCCTTTGGCCGTCCAGTTGTACCACCGGTGCCGACCAGCATGGTGACGTCGTCGGGCGCCGCGGCGTCGAGTTCTTCTTCCCCGAGCCAGATTTCGAGGGACTGTGCCGAGTCCCATTCGCCGTCGATGCAGACGAGCGTCACCAACTGGGGAAGCGCATCCTTGATCTGGTCGACTAGCGGCGCATAGGACTTCTGGAAGAACAGAGCGCGACAATCGAACAAATCCAACAGGTCTCGGTTTTCCGCAGCTTCGTTGCGAGGGTTGATCGGGCACCAGACGCCGCCGGCCCGGCTTATTCCGAATACGCACGAGAACGAGATCGGATCATTGCCGGACAGAATCGCGACCTTTTCGCCCGGCGCGATGCCCGAAGCCGCGAGCGAAGCTGCGAAGCGTCGGCTGAACTGTTGCACCTCGCCGTAGGAGAGAGTGCGCTCCCCCATCGTCAAACACGGTGCGGTGGAACCAAGAGAGGCTCCCTTGTCGAGATAGTCGGTCAAACGCATGGGGAGCCTCCAGGGCGGGGCTCCCGGCGCGCTACACGCCGGGAGCCGTGAACATGATGACGAGGGCGACGAGTTAGGCGTTGATGGTTACTTCCGGCTCCAGAGCCAGCCCGAAACTACGTAGCGCGCCGAGCAGTTCGCGATGGCCGAACGCCTGGCAAGCCGAGGCAAGCCCGGTCCGCTTCGGCGCCTGCTGGAGCAGAGAATGCGCTGCATAGGCGTGCAGGAGGCCCGTCTGCTTGTAGTTACAGTTTCCGTGGATCACGACGTGCGAGCGACCCAGCGGGCCCGACGCGTAGACGGAGTCGAGTGAGGTGTTGATGCGCGGATTCTCACGAGGGGGCATACCGGCCTGAACCGATCCGGCGATCTCGGCCAAGGCGGCTTCCTGCTCGTCGGCGGGCAGGGTCTTGATCTGCTCCTCCACGATCTTCTGCGTCGCGACAACGCCTTCCATCACGGTGCGGTCGAACACTCCGCCCGCAGCCTTGACGTTGGAAACTCGCGGATCGTTCTTGAACCACACCGGGTGGCATGTTCCGCCCCACGGCAATGCAAGCGCAGTTTCGTGCTGGCCCGGAACGACGACGTCGAAAGTCTGGCCGGGCGCCCACTGCACGTACTTGTTCTGCTCGAGGTAGTACCAGTTCGCCTTGAGGATGGTGAAGATCGTCTGAGTGGACGCGTAGGTGGGAAATCCCTTCCACAGCACGAGGATGTCGAGCGTATCGAGCCCCGGCGTTTCCAGTGCGATATTGGCCGCGATCTCACCGGTGGTGTACATCTGCGCGATACCGGGAGAGAGGAGCAGGCCCTTCTCCTGATACTTGTCGCTGAACTTCTCCTGGACGTCGAGTACCCAGTCCTGCTCACCGGTGGTATCCATGTAGTGGCAACCGGCATTCAGCGCGGCCTCGACGACGGTCCCGCCAAGCTTGATGAACGGCCCGACCATGTTGCTGACAACCTGTGCACCGGTGAACAGTTCGGTGAGCGCCTCGACGGTGTGCTCGACCTCGACGACCTCGTGATCGACGGTGTCCAATCCGGGGATCTTGTCGAGGACCTCTTGGATGCGAGCGGCGTCGCGGCCGGCTGCGATGAACGGGATGTTGAACTCGCGCAGGTATTCACACACCAGACGGCCGGTGTACCCGGAGACGCCGTAGACGATGACGGGCTTCTTTTCGGACATGTTCGTGGAACCTTTCGAAGACGTGAGAAGGGTGTACGTACGAATGAAGGGCGAGCTACATGCCCATGCCACCGTCGACGGGGAGGCCGATACCGGTGATGAATCGCGCGGCGTCGGAGGACAAGAACACAACGGCGTCAGCCATGTCGTTCACTTCACCGAGGCGGCCGAGCGGGGTGAGGCCGATGACGTCTCCGACTGCTGCTTCGGCGCTGGGCCAGAGACCGAGCTTCTCCATGTCCGCCGCGAGTCCGAGACCCATCTCCGTGGCGACAAGACCCGGGTAGATGCAGTTGACGCGGACTCCGTAGCCGAGCTTGCCCGACTCGGCGGCGGCAACTCTGGTGAAGCGATCGACCGCGGACTTGGTCGCGGAGTATCCACTGATCCCGGGAAACGGAATGGTTGCGGCCACTGAAGAGATGTTGATGACGGAACCGCCGGTTCCGGCTACGCCACCCGGACGCATGCTGCGCAGTCCGTGTTTGGTTCCGAGCGCTGTTCCGAGGATGTTGACCTCACACATACGGCGGATGTCATTCGGATCGAGGTCGACCACCAGCGAGGAAATCTCGATGCCTGCGTTGTTGACGAGGATGTCGAAGCCGCCGAGAGTCTCCGCGGTGGCGGCGACTGCCTCTTCCCAGTTGGCGTCGTCGGTGACGTCCAGCTTTACGAAGCCGGTTTTGACTCCGCCCGAACCAACAGCCTCTGCGGTGGCACGACCCTCGTCTTCGAGAACGTCGCCGATCATCACTGACGCCCCCGCCTTCGCCAACGCCTCAGCCATTCCGGCTCCGAGCCCCTTGGCACCACCTGTGACCAGTGCTTTTCGTCCCTCGAGATCAAACACGCTCATTTTCGACTGCCTCCATGACTGAAACGACTCTCGCGATGCCACCGTTCACAGCGACGCTGCCAAGTGGTGTGAGTCACAGAGTATTCAACTTTGGACGAGTGTCAAGAGAAATCTTGACGACTGTCAAGATTTTGTTACACGCTCGTCAAAGACCAGGGGTTACACTGATTCGGACGCGGTGATCGTGCCGCTGTGGAAACCGCAGGGAACAGGACGTGCCATCGTGACCACGACAGTCGAGAAGCCTAGTGAGGCAGGGAAAAAGGCTGCACCTAGCTCCCCGGACCAGCAGTCTGACTCCGCGAAGCGGTCCGACTCCGCCAAGCGGTCCAACGCAGACAAGGTGTCGCGTCGCCAGGTCGACAAATTCTCCGAGCGACGTGATCAACTCGCCGAGGCCGCACTGCAAACCCTGGCCGAATTGGGCTACGCACGCACGAGCCTGCGCGAAATCGCCCAGAATTCGGAGTTCTCCCACGGCGTCCTGCACTACTACTTCAGCGACAAGGTCGATCTCATCACCCACTGCGTGCGCCACTACAAGGCACGCTGCGTCACCCGCTACGACGGCATCGTCGCCACCGCGAAGACACCGGAGGAACTGAAAACCGGTTTCGGCGCACTGCTCGCCGAGACCATGATCGAAGAACCCACGATGCACCGCCTCTGGTACGACCTGCGCGCGCAGTCGATGTTCGAGGAGTCGTTCCGAGCCGACGTCGCCGCGATCGACGAGAGTCTCGAAAACATGATCTGGCGCATTGTTTCTCGCTACGCCGAACTTCTCGACGTAGAGGCATCGGTCACCTCGGCGGCGATGTACGCAATCTTCGACGGCCTGTTCCAGCAGAGCCTGCTGCGCCATCTGTCCGGCGATCAGACTGCCGCAAACTATCTTTCGGAGAGCGTCCAGCAGATGCTGCCTCTGGTAGTGCCCACTCCCTGATCAGCGAGCAGCGATGCCTTCCGCGACGTACCTGGCTCCGCGATCGAATTCTCCGACCACGTCGTAATCGGCGTCTTGCCGCCAGAAGCGGACCAACGCTCCGTACGTACCACCGATCATCTGTGCGAGAAAGAGCGGCGGGTAGTCCGATCTCACTTCGCCGGCTTCGATACCGGCAGTGACGATCCGCAGAAGTTCCACGTGGAACCGATGATCGTGGGCCGCCCCCGCTCCGGAGGAGGCGAAGTCGCGCTCGAGTTCTGCAGTCACCATGCGCAGATAGCGCGGATGCATGATCGCTTGCTGCGCAAAATCCTGAAAAATCCGGGAGATCCGATCAGAAGTCGGCATCGGCGATTCCATGAGCTGATCCACCAGTGCCGCAAGCTGATCGAGATGATCACTGTGCAACGCCTCGAGAACCGAGTCCTTGCCCTGGAAGTAATTGAAGAAGGTGGCTCGCGACACCTCGGCTCGCTCGGCGATGTCGTCGACGGTCGTGCTGGCGAAACCCTGCGCCGAGAACAGAATTCGAGCAGCCGAGAGCAACCTGTCGTTGGTGTCGCGCTTGTTCTGTTCTCGTTTGGAAATCACGTCGACCTGCCCTTCTCCGCCTCAGAACACAGTCTTCGCCACAGTCCGGAATGTGTCCAATGTCCGTCCCGTCAGGTGACGCACCTCCGCCTCCGATAAGTGGACTACAGTCCAATTATGTCGACTGTTTCCACCGAACGCCATGACCGCGTTCTCATCGTCAGGATCGAACGCGAAGAACGCCGTAACGCGATCAACCGTGAGACTGCCGAGGGAATCGAAGCCGCGCTGAATCTTCTCGACGACGACCCTGATCTGTGGGTCGGCATCATCACCGGAACCCCCAACATCTTTTGCGCCGGAACCGATATCCGAGAGCGGGCCGACCTTCGCATGCCTCGCGGCGGTGAGTACGGCGTCATTCGGCGCCGGCGGAACAAGCCCCTGATCGCTGCAGTCGAGGGCTACGCGCTTGGTGGCGGTTTCGAAATCGCACTGGCCTGCGATCTGATCGTCGCCTCCGCCACAGCGCAATTCGGCCTTCCCGAAACCAAACGCGGTCTGGTTGCGACGTCCGGCGCACTCTTTCGGGCTCCTCGCGCGCTTCCGATCAACGTCGCCCGTGAACTCTTGATCACCGGCCGCACACTCGATCCCGAACGGGCAAAGGACCTCGGCGTCGTCAATGCAGTCACTGCCCCTGGTAAGGCACTCGACGAGGCACTGGTGATGGCAGCGGAGATCTGCGAGTCCTCCCCCACCTCCGTGAGTCTGAGTCTGAAGGCCATCGAGGCTCTCTACGCCGACGCCGACGCCGACGGATGGAAGGTCACCGACGACGCCAAGGACGCAGTGTTGCGCTCTCCGGACATCGCCGAAGGACTCGACGCTTTCGCCACTCGTCGGACACCCCGATGGAGCGGACTGCCGCCCGCATGACAGACCACAATCCGAGACAGATTTCCTATACGTCTGGTCGGAAAGGGTATGAACCGGTTACAGTCTCTCCTGTGACGGGAATCGGCGCATACGAGACGGGCACGCTGCTGACGCGGCGGCGCCATGTCGACTTTGCGCATGTCTGTACATCCGGGTGTCCGATCTACTGATCGGACCTACGACGTGAGCGCCGCTCACGTCGATACTCGTATGTACACCCAGATCAGGGGACATTTCTGTCATGACCACCGCCTCCATCTCACACCTGAGTTCCGTCGTAGCAGCCAACGCCGACGCCATCGACAAAGACGCGAGCAAAGCACACGTCGTATTCAAGGCTTCCGCCCAGGCGCACGACGCCGTTGCCAGCACCATTTCTCTCGGTAAGTACAGCGTCGAGGTCGACGAGCCACCGGCCCTCGGCGGCGAGAACACCGCAGCCAATCCTGTCGAGTACTACCTCGCTTCCCTGCTCTCCTGCCAGGTGGTCACCTACCGCGTCTGGGCGGACAAACTCGGTATCGCTCTCGACGACATCTCGGCCAGGGCCGAAGGTGACCTCGACGTTCGTGGATTCTTCGGCTTCGACGACGCCGTCCGTCCGGGATTCTCCGAGGTCCGCGTGGTCGTCACCCTGACCGGCCCCGAACCCCGCGAGCGCTACCTGGAACTGCAGGAAACGGTCGACGCCCACTGCCCCGTACTCGATCTCACCCGCAATCCCGTCCCAGTGCATACAGTCGTCGAAACCGCCTGACCCGCACCAACCCACCTTCACCACGGAGTATGAATTCATGAGCGAGAACACCCCCGTCGATACCGATCCGACCGCCGATTGGTCGTTCGAAACCAAGCAGGTCCACGCCGGACAGGGCCCGGACAGCGCTACCAACGCTCGGGCGCTTCCGATCTACCAGACCACCAGCTACGTCTTCGACAACACCGACCATGCGGCGGCGCTCTTCGGCCTCGCCGAGCCGGGCAACATCTACACCCGCATCATGAACCCGACGCAGGACGCCGTCGAGCAGCGCATCGCCGCCCTCGAAGGCGGAGTCGCGGCTCTGCTGGTTGCGTCCGGTCAGGCCGCCGAATCCTTCGCGATCCTCAACCTCGCCGAGGCCGGGGACCACATCGTCTCAAGCCCTCGCCTGTACGGCGGCACGTACAACCTCTTCCACTACACGCTGCCCAAGCTCGGTATCACCGTCGACTTCGTCGAGGACCCGGACAACCTCGATCACTGGCGTGAGGCAATCCTTCCGAACACCAAGGCGTTCTACGGCGAAACCATCTCCAACCCCAAGAACGACGTGTTCGACATCCCCGGCATCAGCGCAGTCGCCCACGAGCACGGCATCCCGCTGATCGTGGACAACACGGTCGCAACTCCGTACCTCATTCAGCCGCTGAAGCACGGCGCCGACATCGTCGTCCACTCCGCCACCAAATACCTTGGCGGACACGGTACCGCGATCGCCGGCGTCATCGTCGACGGTGGCACCTTCGACTGGACCCAGGGACGCCACACCAACTTCACCACTCCGGATCCCAGCTACCACGGCGTCACCTTCGCCGATCTCGGCGCACCCGCCTACGCCCTCAAGGCACGCGTTCAGCTTCTGCGCGACCTCGGCTCGGCCATCGCACCGTTCAACGCCTTCCTCATCTCGCAGGGCATCGAGACCTTGAGCCTGCGCATCGAGCGCCACGTGTCCAACGCACAGAAGGTTGCCGAGTTCCTCGACGGCCGCGCCGAGGTCACCTCGGTCGCCTACGCCGGATTGCCCTCCTCGCCGTGGCACGAGCGCGGAAAGCAGCTGGCGCCCAAGGGCACCGGCGCAATCGTCGCCTTCGAGCTCGCCGGTGGTGTCGACGCGGGCAAGAAGTTCGTCAACGCCCTGACACTGCACAGCCACGTCGCGAACATCGGTGACGTTCGCTCACTCGTCATCCACCCCGCGTCGACGACGCACTCGCAGCTCACTCCCGAAGAGCAGCTCGCTTCGGGCGTCACCCCGGGGCTCGTCCGCCTTGCGGTCGGCATCGAAGGGATCGACGACATTCTCGCCGACCTCGAAACCGGTTTGGCCGCAGCAGCTTCCTGATCTATTGCACGAAAAAGCTCGGCCCCGATATGCATTGGGACCGAGCTTTTTCGTTGCGTAAGAGCTAGCTCTTGGGAGTGAACGCGGCCAGCGGTTCACTGTCGGACCAGTCATGGCCCCAGTAGCTGTCCGCCGTGATTTCCTCAGCGGTGTAGAAGGCTTCGTCGACAAGCATGCCTTCGCAACCGAACTCCAGATCCCAGCCACCGGGTGCGCGCACGTAGAACGACACCATCTTGTCGTTCGTGTGGCGACCCAACGTCGAGGAGATCGAGAAGCCGAGCTTGGCAACACGATCGAGAGCCTGACCGACGGCGTCGAGAGTCTCGGCTTCCATCATCAGGTGCACGAGACCGGGCTCGTCAACCGGCGGCGCCGGGCACAACGCCAGGCTGTGGTGGCGCTGGTTGACACCCATGAAGCGAACGCGGCGAGCCGGCGGCGGCGCATCGATGCCGCCGAGACGGATGGAACCGCGCGGGAGGAATCCGAGCACCTCGGTGTAGAAGGTGTATGCCTCGTCGAAACGCGTAACCGGAAGCACCACATGGCCGAGGCCCTGATCGCCGGTGACGAAACGGCCGCCATGCGGGGTGACCAACGGGCTGTGGTCGAGTACCGGTCCGAAGAAGACCTCGACTCGGTTGCCGTTGGGATCGTCGAATGCGATGACCTGCTCGGCATCGCGGTAGCTGGCGTCGACCTCGGAAAGAACCTCGACCTCGACTCCGGCCTTCTCCACTGCTTCACGAACACGCTGGAGCGCGAACTGATCTCGCACTTCCCAGCCCACTGCGAGAGCCTTGTCCGTCTCACCGGGCAGGACGATCAGTCGCGCACGACGCTCGTCCAGGCGCAAGTAGAGGCCGTCGGCTTCCGGGCCACTACCGACCGCGAGGCCGAGTCCGTCGACCACGAGCTCGCGCCAGCGAGCCACGTCCTGCGTTTGGATCCTGAGATACCCCAGGCCCCGAATTTCAGTCATGCCTAACCGTCCTTGCTTCGAAAGTATTTGTGGGACTAGATCATCGAGCGGTGGATACCCTGCGGTTCGCCGCCGAGCTGCGAGAGCGTCGACGCATGGAAAATGGAGCCAGGCACATGAATCGCATGCGCGAGACCGGCATGAGCGTCACGCCAGAACCGCTGCATCGGCGTGTTCAACTGCAAAGCCCCACCACCGGAACGAGCAAAGATCTCGTCCACCGCCCGCACCGCCCGCCACGCCGCAGCAGTCTGCGTACGCCGACCGATCGCACGAAGCTCGAACGAAACTTCCTGCCCCTTCTCCGTCATGTCCCAGAAACGATCCACCGTCTCCAAGATCGCAGCCCGAGAAGCAGCGATCTCGGCCGCCGCCTCACCGATCGCGAACAGCACGTACG
Organism: Rhodococcus sp. C3V; assembly: GCF_029269915.1. Classification (NCBI taxonomy): domain Bacteria; kingdom Bacillati; phylum Actinomycetota; class Actinomycetes; order Mycobacteriales; family Nocardiaceae; genus Rhodococcus; species Rhodococcus sp. C3V. The sequence continues at coordinate 266,416 of NZ_JARJBE010000001.1, read as the reverse complement.
GATCTTCCTTGATCGGAACACCACTGACCGTCACACGCTCACGCTGCGCAGCCATGTTGCACGCCAACGCACCTTCGGCGATACCGATCAACGACGAGGTGATCCCCAACGGGAAAATGCACGAGAACGGGAACTTGTACAACGTCTCCGTACGACCCGCTTCCTTCCACGCCGTCCCGTCGTACACCTTTCCGGCGTCGATCGTGCGGTAGGTGGGCAGGAACGCGTCCTTGACGATCAGATCCTTCGACCCGGTTCCGCGCAGGCCCACGACATTCCAGCTGTCCTGGTCGATGTCGTAATCGGAGCGCGGCAGCAGTACGTGCAGGTGCTTCGGCGGCATCAACGGCTTGCCGGACTCGTCACCGACCATCGCGCCGATCATGATCCAGTCACAGTGATCGGTGCCGGACGAGAACGACCAACGACCGTTGAGGATGTACCCACCCTCGACCGGCCTCGCCACGCCCATCGGCGCATACGGTGACGCCATCCACGTATCGGGATCGGTTCCCCACACCTCTTCCTGAGCCTTGCGGTCGAAGAACGCAAGCTCCCACGGATGAACACCGACGATGCCGCTGACCCAGCCCGTGGCACCGTCCATCGCGCCGATAGCCATTGCCGTCTCGGCGAATTCACGCGGATGCGCCTCGAGGCCTCCGAACTCCTTCGGCTGGAACATCCGGATGACGCCGGAGTCGCGCAAGCGCTTCGCGCTGCCGTCCGTCAAGCGCATCAGCTTGTCGCCCTCGACCCCGTCGGCGCGGATCTCGTCGGCGAACTGTGAGATGTTGTCCAGAACCTGACCCATGATTTTTCCGGCTTTCTGGTTTCGCTACCCGGCGAGTGCCTGGGCAGAATGAAAATCTGTTGGTGAAACGGTGGCAGGTAGCCCACCGAAGTGCAGAAACGCTTCCCGGTGAGTGGGAGCACCCCTGTGCGCCTTTTTGGTAGTGGGGGCTACCAGAAAGGCGCACGGGCCTTATTTGCCTTCTGGACGCGTCAGAAATGCCAGAACGGACGCGACCCAGGCGTCGCGAGCTTCGATCATCGTCCAGTGTCCGCAGTTGGGGAAGATATGAACTTCGCCGTTGGGGATGTCGCGCATCGGCAGAATCGCCATGTCCACGGGGCTGACGCGGTCGTCGCGTCCCCAGGTCAACAGCGTCGGCGCCTTGATCTTGTTCAGCTGCGCCCAGTACGGCACGGCGGTCGACGCAGCGGCAGCCGCGCCCATGGCGGCCATGGCCTTGCTGCTGTACATACGACGGGCGATCTCGAGCGTCGTCGGCTCGGTGGCCAGGGCCCAACGCTCTTCGATGAGCTGCTCGGTGACGACGGCACGGTCGAAGACCATCGAATGCAACCAGCGGACCAGGGCTTCGCGGGTGGGGTTGTCGGTGAACTCCATGAGAAGTTTGATGCCTTCACCGGGCCCCGGCGAGAAGGTGTTCTTTCCCATGCCGCCGATGGTGACGAGCTTGCTCACCCGGTGCGGCTCGTCGATCGCGACCTTGGTGGCGACGATGCCGCCCATGGAGTTACCGATCATGTGGACCGGGCCGAGGCCGAGGCCGTCGAGGAACATCCCGACCGACGCCTGCGCCATCATCATCGGATGGTCGGGGCCGGGATCGCTGACGCCGAATCCGGGAAACTCGAGAACGTAGCAGTGGAAGTGCTCCGCGAAGTCCGCGAGAACGCCGCGGTAGTTACGCCAACCGGTGACGCCGGGGCCCGATCCGTGCAGCAGCAGGAGCGGCGGGCCGTCGCCGGCTTCGTGGTACCGGAGCACACCGAGATCGGTCTGCAGTTCCTTCAGAGTTCCCTCGTAGCTCAGTTCAGTCGTCATGGTCCGAACGGTGCCATCAGTACCGCTGAGCTGCTATGACTCGTCCCGATCAGCGAGACAAGTCGATCAAAATACGTCAGATCCAGTGGTCGGACGACGCTGCCAGCAGGCGATCCATCGTCTCCGCCGAGAACGTATTGGTCGGAACGGGAGGCGTTTTGCGGCCGCGGCGAGGAGCACCCAGTTCGGGGTACAGCGTCCGTGAGACCTCGCGAGCCGCGTCGACGACCAGCGGAGCAACTCGCTCGAGCTGAGCGGTCCGCATGTCACCACACAACGCGATGCTGCCGACGGGACCCTCGTGTCCGCGAATTGCCGAAGCCACACAAGCGACTCCACGCGCCGACTCCCCGCGTTCGAAGGCCAGTCCCCGACGCTGACGGATGCGGTTCAGTTCCTGGTGGAGCACAGCGACGTCGGTGATCGTGTTCTCGGTACAGCGGGGAAGAGAAGGCCCGAACAGAGCGTCGACGCGCTCGGGGTCGATCCACGCCAGCATCGCCTTGCCACCAGCCGTCGAATGAGCGAGCACTCTGCCGCCGACGCGGGACGGGAGCGCCGCGGCGAATCGTCCGCCGACCTTGTCGAGATAGACGCTCTCGCGTCCGTCGAGCACCGATAGGTGAACGACCATGCCGGTCTGCAGGTGCAGTTCGTGCAGAAGCGGTGCAGCGGCTTCGCGGATCTGGCTGTGGCCGCCGTCGCCACCACCGAGGCCGAGCGCGCGACGCCCGAGGCAGTAGCCGAACGATGCGTGATCGACCCAGTCCAGCTTGACCAGCTGATCGAGAATGCGGTGGACCGTGGAGCGCGGCAACTGAGTACGGCACGCGACCTCTTCCAGCGTCAGCCGCGCGGCGCGGCCGTCGAAGGCGTCGAGAATCATTGTCATCCGCTCGACCATCGACGGCGGCAGATCCTTCTTGGGTTGCCCACCGGCAGTCTGGACGGTGGACAGTGTGTCGTTCATGTCAACAATGGTCATGGACGCCTCCCGAAAACTGGAATTGATTCTACCGACTATAACCCAGGTCACAGTTTCTGGAAAGTGAATCGATCTTTTCGATCCCGATCAGCGGTAATTCACCTGCCGCTGGGCGAGTGGGGACGCTATAAACGCCCGATGCACCTGGGAATCGTCACGCCGGTCCTGATTCAGCACCCGAGCACGCGCTCGGAGTGGGAGGCAAGTGCTGACATCGGCGAGATCGCCACAGTGGCCGCCACGGCGGATCGACTCGGTTTCCATCATCTGACCTGCAGTGAACACGTGGCGGTCCCCGAGGAGATTGCCGCCGAGCGCGGCGGAACCTACTGGGATCCGCTCGCCACCCTTGGTTTTCTCGCCGCGCGTACATCACGAATCCTGCTGGCGACCCAGGTGCTGGTGTTGGGCTACCACCACCCCCTCGAGATCGCCAAGCGTTACGGAACGCTTGATCGCGTCAGCAATGGACGCCTGATACTCGGCCTCGGGGTGGGGACTCTGAAACAAGAATTCGATATCATAAATGCTCCATTTGCCGACCGAGGAGCGCGCGCTGACGATGCCTTGGCCGCACTTCGGGCATCACTGTCGACGCCGACTCCGGAGTATCACGGCGAGTTCTACGACTACTCCGGATTTGTCGTCGAACCCCACGCCGTCCAGAAACGGGTGCCGCTGTGGATCGGCGGCCGGACCAAGAGATCGCTGCGCCGGGCCACCACACACGGCGACGGGTGGGTGCCGTTCGGGCTGCGATTCTCCGAACTGAAGGAAATGCTCGATGCCACGACGCTCCCCGACGGATTCGACGTGGTGCTTCCCGCCGGTGCGCCGCTCGATCCTCTCGGCAATCGCGAATCCACCCTTCGCGCCTTGACTCGCGTCCGTGACGCCGGGGCGACCATCGCCAGCTGCTCGGTCGGCGCTCGAAGCGTCGAGCACTACTGCGAACAACTCGAAGAACTTCACCGAATCGCCCTCGCCGAGGGCTTTTCTTTCACCACTTCCTGATTCCCCGACAATTCAATGCAAAGGACGTACCGATGACCGACTCGACCGCCCTGATCGAATCCCTGCTCGCCCGAGTGGAATTGCTCGAGGACAAGCTCGCGATCACCGAACTGCTGACCACATACAGCCCTGCCGTCGACAGCGGATCAGCCGACGAGGTCGCGAACCTGTGGCTCGAGGACGGCGTCTACGACGTCGATACAGGTGCGATGCACGGCCGCGGCGAACTGCGCGCGATGGTTCACAGCGCCTCACACCAGAACTGGATCATGAACGGCGCGGCCCACATGATGACACCCGCCCACATCCGCATCGACGGCAACAAGGCCGTCGCGACCTGCCATTCGCAGTTGGTCATCAAAGATCCCGAGAACCCGACGGGATTCAAGGTCCTCCGCATCACCGCAAACCGTTGGGAACTGATCAAGACGGACGGCGAGTGGAAGGTCGAACTGCGTACCAACGCCCTCCTCGACGGCCGACCCGAGGCTCGCGCTCTCCTGGCTGCCGGCGTGACGGCCTAACCGGCCTGTGCGCGGTTAGGGACCCTCTGCGGTCGGTAACCGCGCACAGCTGTTGAAAGTTCGGCTCCCCGAACTCTATAGTTCACTTATTCGAACCAACAGGTCCGAGTATGTGTGACCAGGAGACCGATGAGCACCAGTACGCAAGAGCCGACGACTCCGCGCCGACGACCCACGGGGAGATCCATCGCCCTGCTCGGTCCGGCGTTCGTCGCGGCAATCGCGTACGTCGATCCGGGCAACGTCGCCGCCAACCTCACCGCCGGCGCCAAGTACGGCTACCTCCTCATCTGGGTACTCGTACTCGCCAACGCGATGGCCGTCCTCGTGCAGTATCTGTCCGCGAAACTCGGTCTCGTCTCCGGCAGATCCCTGCCCGAAATGCTGGGTCAGCGCCTGCGTAAGAACAACCGCCGCGCGTTCTGGCTCCAGGCCGAGATGATGGCGATCGCGACCGACGTCGCCGAAGTCATCGGCGGCGCCATCGCACTCAACCTGCTCTTCAACATCCCGCTCTTCCTCGGCGGACTGATCACCGGATGCGTGTCGATGGTCATCCTGACGATCCAAAGTCGGCGCGGACAGCGCACTTTCGAGTTCGTGGTCATGGGATTGCTGGCCATCATCACCATCGGCTTCCTGACCGGGCTCGCCTTCACCGACGTCTCCGGCAGCGAGGCCGTCGCCGGACTGGTCCCCCGCTTCGAAGGAACCGAGACCGTACTGCTCGCCGCCAGCATGCTCGGAGCAACGGTCATGCCGCACGCGATCTACCTTCACTCCGCATTGGCACGTGATCGCCACGGCCACATCAAACCCGGCCCACGGTTGCAGCGATTACTCAAAGTCACCCGTTGGGATGTCGTTGTCGCGTTGATCATCGCCGGTGGCGTGAACATCGGCATGCTGCTGCTGGCCGCTTCGGCGCTGCGCGGAGTACCCGGCACCGACACCATCGACGGTGCGCATGCCGCGATCGAGAATTCGCTCGGCCCGGGCGTAGCCGTGGTGTTCGCGATCGGCCTCCTCGCCTCCGGACTCGCGTCGACCTCCGTGGGATGCGCGGCCGGCGCCGAGATCATGCATGGTCTTCTGGCCATTCGGATTCCGGTGATCACACGCCGGATCGTCACGCTCATCCCGGCACTGATCGTGCTCGGACTCGGCGTCGACCCGACGCTGGCGCTCGTGCTCAGCCAAGTGGTCTTGAGCCTGTGCATCCCCTTCGCGATCATCCCGCTGGTGCGAATGACCTCGGACCCCGAACTCATGGGCGACGCGCGCAATGCCCCGCTCACGACCGTCGCGGCGTGGATTGCGGCGGGCTTGATCGTTGCACTCAACGTCGCTCTGCTGGTTCTGACGGTGACAGGCTAGAGCACCGGAGCCACCCAACGCGTCCCTCACAAACGCGCTGGACGGCTCCGGCCGGACTAGGAGACTTGCTCGGCGAGAGTGGCCTTGGCCCAGCGATAGTCGGCCTTTCCGCTGGGAGAACGCCTGATCGACGGAACATTCATGACGGTGCGCGGCACTTTGTACCGAGCGACCTGCGACGCGCAATGCTCACCGATCTCGGCAGCGTCCGGGACGTCGAAGCCTTCGCGGGTCGTGATGACCGCAGCGACGCGCTCACCGAACTTTGCATCCGGAATTCCCGCGACCAAAGCGTCGAGCACCGCCGGGTGACTCTTGAGCGCCTGCTCGACCTCTTCCGGATACACCTTCTCCCCGCCGGTGTTGATGCACTGAGAACCACGCCCCAGCAGGACGATCGAGCCGTCGGCTTCCACGCGTCCGACGTCGCCGAGCACCGACATCCGCACCCCGTCGATCACCGGGAACGTAGCCGCGGTCTTGACCGGATCATTGAAGTAGCCGACCGGCACGTGACCACTGCGAGCGATGTAACCGGTCTCGGGCGATCCCGGCTCCAGCGGCCGCATCCTTTCGTCCACGACGCGGGTCTCGTCGCGAGCGGCGATGCGCATCAGGCCGTCTTGACCGATCTCCAGATTGCCGTCGACGCCCGACTCCGAGGAGCCGAATCCGTCGCGGATCACCAGGTTCGGAAGCATCGACTTGAGCTGCTCCCGCAGTGAGAGCGAGAACAAGGCTCCGCCGGACGAGACCATTCCGACCGTGCTGAGGTCGTAATCTGCTGCGTTTGCTGCCAATTCGTCTGCGAGCGGACGTGCCATCGCGTCTCCGACGACGGTGATGGAGACGGCCTTCTCACTTCCGGCGAGCTGGAGCGTCGTCTTCGCGTCGAACCGCGCCATGAGAATTGCGTTGGCGCCCATGAAGAATCCGGTGAACAGCGAGTACGACGCCGCACCGTGCATCAGGGGTGCGGTACTGAGCATGTTCATCGCGGGGACGTTCGGCACCGCGGCGAACAGAGCCTCAGCGGTCGTGTGCGGCGGACCGAACGGATTTCCGCCGGTGAGCGCCGCGAAGTAGAAGTCTTCATGACGCCACATGACGCCCTTGGGCATCCCTGTCGTGCCGCCGGTGTAGATGACGAAGAGGTCGTCGTTGCTGCGGGGCGCGAAGTCACGAGTGGCGGCCTGCTCCGCGGCAGCGTCGGCAAATCGAACGACGTCGACGCCTTCGATATCGCGGACGGCTGACTCGCCGACGACAACGACGTGCTTGATGCCGGGCGCGGCCGGGAGAACCGTCTCCACGACGGAAACGAACTCCTCGTCCACGATCAGTGCCACCGACTGCGAATCGTTGTACAGATAGGTCAGTTCGGCGTCGACGTAGCGATAGTTGACGTTGATCGGGACCGCACGAATCTTGAGGCAGCCGAGCAAACTCTCGACGAACTCGATGCTGTTGCGCATGTGCAGAGCAACGTGATCGCCGGGCCCGACACCGACGCTCGCCAGGTGGCGGGCGATGCGATTCGAGCCCTCGTCCAGCTCGACGTAGGTGCGACGACGACCATCGCACACGAGCGCCGTGCGGTCCGGAATCAGATCCGAGATGCCCTCGTACAGATCTGCCAAATTCAGTGACACTGCTGGTGCCTTCCTTGATGTCCGGCCCGGTGAATTCGGGGCCGACCGTACTGCGTTTTCGGTGGGAACTATCCGACCCTGGAGCCGACGAATGCGGCCGAGAACTGAGCGGATCGGTGGTGACGCAAACGCGTACGCGGTGGGATCGCCGCGTCGCCCCAAGGTGGCATGCAGCGCTCGTGACCCAGATCACCGCTCCCGCTGAGTGAGACTCCTCCTCAGTCGGCCAAACTTCTGTTCAAAACTAGAACTAATTCTGATTTCGCTCGAATGATTTTTTCGGAACGACTACCGAACTCTCGACTTCAAATTAGAATGAATACTAATTTTGCTATACCTACCCGCCAGACCGGATCGAAGGAGCACGACATGACGCAATCACTGAGCTTGGAAGGCAAAGTTGCCGCCGTCACCGGCGCCGGCGCCGGCCTGGGTCGCGCCGAAGCACTCGGACTCGCGGCTGCCGGTGCAGCCGTCATCGTCAACGACATGGGTGCAGCGGCCAACGACGTGGTCGACGAGATCAAGGCCGCAGGTGGACAGGCACTCGCCATCACCGGCGACGTCTCCGACTGGTCACTCGGCGGGCGCATCATCGAAGAGGCCGTCAAGAACTTCGGATCATTCGACATCCTCGTCAACAATGCAGGCATCCTGCGCGACAAGATGATCTTCAACCTGACCGAATCCGATTGGGACGACGTCATCCGCGTGCACCTCAAGGGCCACGCGGCCACCTCGCACGCAGCCGCAGTCCACTGGCGCGCAGCCAGCAAGGCAGCCGACGCACCGGTCTACGGCCGCATCATCAACACCTCTTCCGAGGCTTTCCTCTTCGGCAGCGCCGGACAGCCCAACTACTCGGCAGCCAAGGCCGGCATCACCGCTCTGACGCTCTCGAGCGCTGCAGGTCTCTCCCGTTATGGCGTCCGCACGAACGCGATCTGCCCTCGTGCGCGCACCGCCATGACGGCAGAAGCCTTCGGCGAGAACAACACCGGCGTCGTCGGCCTCGATCCGCTTGCACCCGAGCGCGTCGCGACCCTGGTCAGCTACCTCGCATCCCCCGATTCCGACGAGATCAACGGACAGGTCTTCGTCGTCTACGGCAAGATGGTGGCGTTGATGGAAGCACCCAAGGTCGAGAATCGTTTCGACGCAGCCGGATCCGCGTTCACCGTCGAAGAGCTCGGTGGCCAGCTCTCGTCTTACTTCTCCGGCCGTGGGCCGTACGAGACCTACGCCGCCTACAGCATCGCCGGCCTCGAAAAGATCGCACTTGCAGTCGACGAGACCGCAACAGTTTGAGCAGCACTTACGAAGAGGAGCGTTTCATGAGGTTGAACGGCAAGGTAGCGATCGTCACCGGCGGCGCCGGTGGAATCGGTCGCGCTGTCACCCGAGTCTTCGCCCGTGAAGGCGCGAAGGTCCTGTTCGTCGACATCAACGACGAGCAGGGCCAGGCCCTCGAACAAGAACTGGCCGGCTCCGGCAAGTTCCTGAACGTCGACCTTGCTGCCGCCGGTTCGGCCGAGCAGATCCGTGACGCCGCGCTCGAGGCTTTCGGCAAGCTCGACATCCTGGTGAACAACGCTCATGCGTCCCGTCAGGCTCCGTTGCTCGAAACCACGCAGGACATGTTCGACCTGTCCTTCAACACCGGTTTCTACCCCGTTGTCCACCTCATGCAGGCGTGCCACGACGAACTCGCGAAGACCAAGGGTTCGGTCGTCAACTTCGCATCGGGTTCAGGTTTGGACGGAATGCCCACCCAGACGTCCTACGCTGCGGCCAAGGAAGCTGTGCGAGGCCTGACGCGCGTCGTCGCCAACGAGTGGGCGCCGGAAGGCATTCGGGTCAACGTGGTCTGCCCGTTCGCCGCCACCGAAGGCGTCGTCAAGTGGCAGGAAGCCTTCCCTGAGCGCGCAGCCGCATCGGTTGCCAAGGTGCCCCTCGGACGCATCGGTGATCCCGAAACCGACATCGCTCCCGTCGTGGTGTTCCTGGCGAGCGAGGATTCCAAGTACATGACCGGACAGACGTTGATGGCCGACGGCGGCAGCATCAAATTGCGATGAGCGAAATACTTCTCGGTGGGCTCAGCTCACCGAGAAGAGCTTGGCAGCGTTGTCGTGCACGACGGCTCGCAGCCATTCGTCTCCGAGATCGAAGCGCGTAACCGCTTGCAAGGCTGTGAGATACGGGTACGGAATGTTCGGGAAGTCGCTACCGAACAGAATCCGGTCCTGCATGTCGACGAGCCGTGATACGTCCGCCTTCGGGAAGGCACACTGCTCTTCCGTGAAGTCGGTGAACGCCATGGTCGTATCCAGGCGGACATTGCCGTAAGCCTCTGCCAGATCGAGGAATTCGCTGTACTCGGGCATCCCCATGTGGGCGACGATCAACGACAGGCGCGGGTACCGTGCGAGCAGCGAAGCAATGCGATCAGGTCCCGTGTACTCCCCCGGCGCCGGTCCCGATCCACAATGGATCACGATGGGCGTCTCGGAGTCCTCGAGCTGACCCCAGACCTTGTCGAGCAGAGGGTCGTTCGGGTCGTAGTTTCCGACCTGGATGTGGGACTTGAAGATTCGCGCGCCCGAATCCAGGGCCTTGCCGACGTACGACGCCGCCGACTCCTCGGGATAGAACGTGGCCGTGTGCAGGCAATCGGGCGTTTGCGCGGCAAATTCGACGGCCCACTGATTGAGCCACTCAGCCATCGCGTGCTTGTGCGGGTAGATCATCGACGTGAAAGCCCGGACACCGAACTCGCGGAGACGGTGTACCCGCTCCTCCTCGGCAAGTCGGTAGGCGATGGGCCAAGGACGACCGATCATCGGTCCCGCCGAATCGAAGTAGCCCCACACCTTGTCCATGACGCTCTTCGGCATGAAATGGGTATGGACGTCGATCACGCCAGGAACACCCAACTCGCGCCAAAAAGCCCGAACCTCGGCGATCTCCTCCGGTCCGGTCGATGGGACCTCTTCGGTACACACGTCTGACACCCCTTTCGTTCGCTCGACCATACCGAGTGCCGTCGCGCTCACCGGGACAGGTCGTTGACGGCCCGCCCGGAGCACCCGAATGTGAACCCATCTTGCCGATCACCGTTGGAGGTTGAATGTCTCAGGCCGAGTCCGAAGTGGGGTCGATCAGTGCCGTCGAGGAACTGCTCGCAATCGAGGAAATCAAGCGTGTGTTCGCCGCGCGCCTACGCTGCATGGACACCAAGCAGTGGCACGTCTACCCAACCCTGCACACCGCAGACGTCGTCAGCGAGACGTGGGGCGGACTCCCGACAGACAAGCAACCCAAGACCGGCGACACCTCGAACCAGGTAGTGGGCATCGACAAACTCACCGCGGCAATTCGGAACATGCTCGACGGCGACATCCCCCTCACCACGGCGCACCACGCACACACTCCCGAAATCGTGCTGACCTCGCCCACCACCGCAACCGGCATCTGGGCGATGGAGGACATGCTGTGGTGGAACGACGGCGAGAAAGAACTGCACCTACACGGCTACGGCCACTACCACGAGAAATACCGCAAAGAAGACGGCAAGTGGCTGATCAGCTACCGAACCCTCACCCGGCTCCGTGTCGACCAGGACCCCGGATTCTTCCGATTCATGAAAGCGCTGTGACGAAGTGACCAACCCGCTGTTCCAACCGCTCCGCATCCGTTCGCTCGAACTGTCCAACCGCATAGTCATGTCGCCGATGACGCGCACGTACTCCATCGAGGGCGTGCCTGGCCGGGACGTCGCCGAGTACTACCGCCGACGAGCTGAGGGCGGCACCGGACTGATCGTCACCGAAGGCGTCGCGATCGATCACGAGACTGCTGTCGACCACGCCAACGTCCCCAACCTCCACACTCCCGCTGCTCAGGCCGGATGGCGGAAGGTAGTCGACGACGTGCACGCTGCGGGCGGCAAGATCGTGCCTCAGCTCTGGCACGTCGGACCTTTGTGGGGCGCGATGACGCAGATGGACCCCTCACTCAAGCCGATGCGCCCCTCAGGCGAGTGGGGCCCGCTCGGCGTCACCTCGTACTCCGCTGCCTACGTCGAACGCGCACAGGCCAGCACCGAAGCGATGACCGAGCAGGACATCCAGGACGTCATCGACGCGTACGTCCGTAGCGCGAAGCACGCCGTCGAACTCGGCTTCGACGGCATCGCGATCCACGGCGGTCACGGCTACCTCCTCGATTCCTTCTTCTGGGAGGGCACCAACCAGCGCGACGACGCGTGGGGAGGCGACCTGGAGCGTCGTACCAGGTTCCCGGCCGCCGTCGTCGCCGCGATCCGCGCGGCCATCGGACCGGATCTGCCGATCATCTACCGTTTCTCACAGCACAAGCAGCAAGATTTCACCGCGAAGATCGCCGAAACCCCCGAAGAGTTGGGCGTCATCCTGGGCGCGCTGGTCGACGCCGGAGTCGACGTTCTCGACGCCAGCATCAGGCGTTTCGACGTGCCGGCCTTCGAAGGCAGCGATCTCTCGTTGGCGGGTTGGGCGAAGAAGCTGACCGGCGCCGTCACGATGGCCGTCGGCAGCGTCGGTATCGGAAAGTCGCTGCGGGACAGCCGCATCGAAGGCGTCGCACCTGTAGTCGACAACATCCCACAGCTCGAGGAGCGCATCGGCAGCGGAGAGTTCGATCTGATCGCGATCGGCCGTCTCCATCTCGCCGATCCTGCATTGGCAACTACCCTGCGCGCCGGTGGCCCGCTACCGGCGTTCGATCGAGCGGTGCATGAGGGCAGCTTGATCTAGGGGCTCCGCCCCTGTGCGCCTTTCCGGTAGTTCGCACTACCAAAAAGGCGCACAGGGCCGAAGGCCTTTATGTTCGACCCATGACTACTTTCAACGCCTGGGTCGCCCGCGACAGCGACGGCACCATCGACTTCGCCCCCGAAACCGTCGACGAATCCTTCCTCCCGGCAGGTGAGGTCACCATTCGCGTCGAGTATTCGAGCGTCAACTACAAGGACGCGCTCGCGGTCACGCCGAAAGGCGGGGTGGTTCGCGATTACCCGATCGTCCCCGGTATCGACGTCGCCGGCGAGGTCATCGCCTCCGAGTCCGACGCATTCGCCCCGGGCGACAAGGTCGTCGCACATGGCTACGAGATCGGGACCGCCCGCAACGGCGGCTACGCCGAGATCGCCCGTTTGCCTGCCGAGTGGGTCGTGAAGCTCGACGGCATTTCCACCGCCGACGCTGCCGCGATCGGCACGGCAGGATTCACCGCAGCCATGAGCGTCCAAGCCATTCTGGCCAGCGGAGTGAAGCCCGCCGACGGTCCCGTCCTGGTGACGGGCGCGAGCGGCGGAGTCGGCACCGTCAGCGTCGACCTTCTGGCAAGCGCGGGCTTCGACGTGATCGCCTCCAGCGGCAAGCCCGGCGCGGCAGACCTTCTGACGTCACTCGGTGCGTCTTCGGTGATCGGCAGGCTTCCCGAGGATCCCGACGCCAAGCCTCGCCCGCTCGGAAAATCTCAGTGGGCGGCGGCCGTCGACTGCGTCGGTGGAAAGACCCTCGCTCACGTTCTGAGCACGATCAATTACGGCGGTGTTGTGGCCGCCAGCGGATTGACCGGCGGCGCCGCGCTGCCTACGACCGTGCTGCCGTTCATTCTCCGCGGAGTCTCACTGCTGGGCATGGACTCGGTATTGATGCCGATCGAACCCCGTCGCGCGCTGTGGGCCCGTCTGGGCTCCGACTTGGCCCCACGTCATCTGAAGGAGATCACGAACCTCGTTGCCGTCCGCGACGTCGTCTCGGTGATCGATCAGGTCCGCGAAGGCAAGTACACCGGCCGGGCGCTGGTTCAGGTTGCCGACGGATTCTGAACCGCTCAGAATAGTGTGAACAGATCTGCCGGTTCTTCGACCGTCGTGGACTTCTCCTTGTAAGGAGAGTTCACGGCGGTCGGTTCTTTCTTCACCGGGGCAGCAAGCGGGACCGATGCGATGTCCCCCGAGACGATGGCGCGTGCGGCTTCGCCGGCCAGCTTGTCTGCCATTTCGTTGTAGTGGTTGCCGACGTGCCCGCGCACCCAGCGAAAGCGCACCGGACCGACTCGATCGGTGATGGCTCGATCGATACTCTGCACCAGTTCGAGGTTCTTGACCGCCCCGCCGCTCGCGGTCTTCCAGCCCTTGCGCTTCCAACTGGGCAACCATTCGGAAGCGCACTTGATGGCGTACTGCGAGTCGGATTCGATGAGTAGAGGATCAGCACCGGGATGGGCGACGACGGCCTCGAACAGAGCACGCAACTCTGCAATCTGGTTGGTGCCGGACGCTTCTCCGCCGGACATGCTCGGACCCTCGTGATTGACCCACGCCCAGCCGATAGCCCCACCGGGGTTTCGCAGACAGGATCCGTCGGTGCTCACGATGATCATGGCTCGGACAATACGTTGCGCCACCGACACACGCCTTAACGGAGGATGGACGGTGGCGATACGCTGACCTCGATGACGCCGCTATCTCCGGTCGACGAAGTCACGGTGACTTCTCAGCGACCGCTCGATGCCGCGCTGACGCTCAGCCCGCATCAGCGCGGACCCGGCGACCCCGCACATCGACGGTCAGCCGACGGAGCGATCTGGCGAGTTTCCCGCCAACTTTCGGGTCCTGTGACCTACCGCATCACCCAGTCGGATCGCCACACGGTCCGGGTACAGGCCTGGGGTCCCGGCGCCACGGAATTCCTGACCGGCGCCGAAGCGCTGCTCGGTCTCGACGACGAAGCCGAAGATTTTGCCCCCGAACATCCCAAGCTCGCCGAAGCTCATCGACGCTTCCCTCATCTGCGCATCGGCCGCACCGGCCGCGTCATGGAAGCTCTCGTTCCCGCGATCCTCGAGCAACGAGTCCACGGCATCGACGCATTCGCCGCGTGGCGCCGCCTGCTGACCAAGTTCGGGGAGCGCCCACCCGGCCCCGCGCCCGACGGAATGCGGGTTCCACTCACCGCGGACCAATGGCGTCGAATGCCGTCATGGGAATTCCATCGCGCGAACGTCGATCCCGCGAGGTCCAAGACGATCGTTCAGTGCGCTCGCGTCGCCGACCGCCTCGAGCAGGCATCCACGTTCCCCAGGACCGAGGCGACCAAACGGTTGCGAGCGGTACCCGGCGTCGGGATCTGGACTGCCGCCGAAGTGGCTCAGCGTGCATTCGGCGATTCCGATGCACTCTCGGTCGGCGACTACCACCTTTCTGCCGTCGTCGGGTGGTCACTGCTGGGTGAACCGATCGACGACGCCCAGATGGTGCAGTACCTCGCTCCCCTTCAACCGCATCGATACCGCGCCGTGAGGCTTCTGCAGGTCAGCGGGCAAGCCGTCAAACCCAAGTTCGGTCCGCGAACTGCCGTTGCCGACCACCGTTGGCACTGAGCATCAGGAGTTGGAAAATGTCGACCCGATACGCACACATCGCCTTCTCCCCCGCTGCGGTGGAGCGTCAGCGGTCGACCGGAAGTTTCACCGTGTACGGTTCGAAACTCGATCAGCCCGACGAGGGCCCGATGGAATTCGATTTCCGCGCGCAGGGATTCGTGAAATCCGTGGATTCCTTCTTCATGTCCACGGTGACGCCCGACGGTTGGCCGTACGTCCAACATCGCGGCGGCCCGCGCGGATTCCTGCATGTGTTGGGCCCGAATCGAATCGGATTCGCCGATCTCCCCGGCAATCAGCAATTCGTGACGCTCGGCAATCTGGAAGAGAACAATCGCATCTCGCTGTTCGTCATCGATTACCCGACGCGAACGAGATTGAAGATCTACGGGCGCGCGCAGGTGATCGAAGCGGACGAGGACCCTGCACTACTGCAACAGCTCTTGCAAGTCCCCGGCGGCACCATGACGGCAAAAGCCCAGCGTTCCATCGTCATCGACGTCGAAGCGTTCGACTGGAACTGCAGTCGAAACATCACGCCACGCTTCGACAAGGAGCGCATGGACGAATCCCTCGCTCTGGCACGCCAACCCCTGCAAGCCGAGGTAGATCGGCTTACTGCCGAGGTCGAAGAATTGCGTGCGCGGTTGTCGAAAAACGAATGAGACTAGGCGGTTTCAGGGCACTCGGAGTCGGGTAGCCACCAAACACGGCCCGTCGCGCGGAGACGACGGGTCCCGTTGTGCCCGAGGAGGTCCGCACGATCGATCCAGACGGTGGAGTTCTGGTTAACGAACTGCACCGCCACCATTCACGACTGGTTCCACACAGACAGATTGGCCGTCCCC
Source organism: Rhodococcus sp. C3V (assembly GCF_029269915.1). Lineage (NCBI taxonomy): Bacteria > Bacillati > Actinomycetota > Actinomycetes > Mycobacteriales > Nocardiaceae > Rhodococcus > Rhodococcus sp. C3V. The sequence continues at coordinate 250,727 of NZ_JARJBE010000001.1, read as the reverse complement.
ATGAAACTGTCCCGAACTCTCACCATGTCCGTACTCGTCGTCGCCGCAGTCGGCGCCGGAGCCGGCACCGCGGTCGCAGCGCCCCCGAATGCGGGCTTCGATCCGTCCCAACCCCTACTGACACCGACCGCAGAGTCGAACAGCCAGGCGGCGTTGATGCTCTTCCCCGGTAACGATCCGAAGCAGGCCGCGTTCGACACGATGGCCAACGAGGTCAATATCGGCTGGAACAACGGTGGTCTGCAGTCGACCCTGATCGGAGCCAACCTCGGCGTCGGAATCGGCTGCCTGTCGATCTTCCCGAACTTCATCGCCGGCTGCATCGTCGGTGGAGTCATCGGCACGGTTGCCGGAGTCGGCGCAGGAATCACCAACGGAAACCCGAACGCTGCGCCGGCCGTCGAGAAGTTCTTCGCGACTCCTTGAGTAGCGCTCAGCTGTGCGTGTGCCCGGGGGTGGGTGTCTCGTCGTGAAAATGTGTGGCGCCGATCGAATGCAGCAGCTGGTGAACGGTGTCGTCCGCCAGTTGGTATCGCATCGATCGGCCGTCGCGGGTCGCGCTCACCCACCCCTGGCTACGCAGTAGCCGCAGCGCATGTGAGACGGCTGTGCCGCTCATCCCCAGCGCCACGGACAAATCCGTGACGCAGATACCCGGTGCGTGATGAAGGCAGAGCAACAGACGCAGACGGTTGGTGTCGGAGAGAAGCTCGAAGCGACCGGACCAACTGGTGACATCGAGCCCCTCGAGTGCGGCCCTGGCGCGACGAACATCCTCGACGCTCAGCGCGCCACTGGTGTCTGCTGCGCCTGCATTCGTCAACCGACTGCCTCCGTAGAACTTCCGATCCCCCGCCGCAAGTGTACCCAGAAGCGAACCTCGTCAGGCAGACTCCACCACGGCCGCCATACCCTGGCCACCGCCGATACACATGGTCAACAGCGCTTTTCCGCCGCCGCGTCGGCCGAGTTCGTGAAGCGCGGTTGTTGCCATACGCGCACCCGTCGCTCCCACGGGGTGCCCGAGCGAGATGCCGGAACCGTTGACGTTCAGGCGATCGAGGTCCTCGAATCCCCATTCCTTCACGACGCCGAGAACCTGGCACGCAAACGCCTCGTTCAGCTCGACCAGATCGAAATCGGCAAAGCGTGCCCCGGTGCGAGCAAACAGTTTCGAGACGGCGGCAACCGGCCCGAGGCCCATCAGCGCCGGTTCACAACCGGCCGCGGCCCAACTGTCGAGGAACCCGATGGGTTCCAGCCCCAGCTCGTCCAGACGATCCTCGGCGACAACCAACATCGCTGCCGCAGCGTCGTTCTGCTGGCTGGCGTTACCGGCGGTCACGACGCCTCCCTCGGTCACCGCACGCAGCCGTGCCAGGGTTTCGAGTGAGGTATCCGGACGAATCCCCTCGTCAGCACGAAACTGTGTGACGTTCCCTTTTCGATCCGTCAGTTCGACGGCGACGATTTCGGCATCGAAGCGGCCGGATTCTCTTGCCAGTGTTGCCTTTCGGTGGCTGTCGACGGCGAAGGTGTCCGACTCTTCCCGCGTGATCCCGCAGCGTGTCGCGACGTTCTCGGCCGTTTCGATCATTCCGCTGATCCGACCGAATCGCCACTCGGGGTGCGAGCGCTCGCGGCCACGATCGAGGCGGTCGAACAGTTGCAGCCCACCGGATCTGGTGCCCCACCGCGCTCCGGTGGTGTAGTGCTCGATCCCGCTCATCGATTCGACGCCACCCGCGAGAACCACGTCGGCCGCACCCGTCTGGACCATCATGGCCGCGGAAACGATGGCCTGCAGACCCGTTCCACATCGGCGATCCGTCTGGAAGCCGGCTACCGAAATCGGCAACCCGGCCTCGAGCGCCGCCCACCTTCCGATGCACGGTGCCTCCGAATTGGCATACGACTGCCCCATCGCGACGTCGTCGATGCGGGACGGATCGATTCCGCTACGACGCACGGTCTCCTTGACGACGGTGGCAGCCAGACTTTCCGCAGGCACGTCACGAAGTGCCCCTCCGAAACGGCCCACCGCGGTTCTGACCGGCGCGACCAATGCTGCTCGTTTCACAACTGACCTCGAATCTCGTTCTGGAAGAATGGAAAAGGATTCAGGAGACCAACAGGCGCACGGTATCCGCTACCAGCGCAGGTTTACCCGCTCCTTCGATTTCGATCGTGTACCGCACGACTATCGTCGCGCCCTTCGCGGTGCGCTCGAAGGAAAGAATCTCCGCACCTGCCCGCACCGAAGAACCGACCTTGACCGGTTCGGGGAATCGCACCTTGTTGCTTCCGTAGTTCACGGTCATGGAGATTCCGTCGACACGCATCACCTGAGCGCCGAGCACCGGCAACAACGAAAGAGTCAGATAGCCGTGGGCGATGGTGCCGCCGTACGGACCCTGCGCTGCGCGCTCGGGATCCACGTGAATCCACTGGTGATCCTCGGTGGCGTCGGCGAACTTGTCGATCCGATCCTGTGTGACCGGGAACCACGCGCTGTAGCCCAAGTGCTCACCGACAGCCGTCTCTACTTCGTCGATTCCGTTGAAAATTCGCATAGTTCTCTCCTGAAAGGTGTTGAACAGCAAAGAAAAGTGCAGCGCTAATGTGCGCCGCGGCGCAGCGTGACCCGATACGTGTACTGCTCCGGCAAGAAATAGCTCACCGACAACTCGTTGGCAACGCCCTGCGCGTTGGAGTACAAACGGTCCACCCGCAACATGGCGTGGCCGATTTCGCAATCGACGTCCCTGGCAACGTCCGCCGTGGCCGGGGACACCGTGATCGATTGTGCTGCTTCGACAATCGGACTGTCGATCAGCGGTTCCAGCAAGCCGATCACCGTATTGGCGCTCACCGCACCGGCCGCCATGGCGGGCAGGTCGATGATCTGCCGCGCGATCGCCTCCGGCAGATGCGCCGTCGTCTGCACGAACGGAACTCCCTCGTGTATCCGCCGGAAGACCACGGTGTACACGACGTCGGTGTCGAGCCGAAGCCGACTGGCCGCCTCGATGTCCACGCGCCGGTGCAGCGGTGACACCACTTCCATCGTCGTGTCCCGCGAAAGGTTCATGAGATCTTCGATGGATCCGAGATGACGGAGATAGCGGCCGCTGTTCTCGGTCACGAACGTTCCGCGCCCGGGTACTCGGTACACGATGCCCTCGGCAACCAGATCGTGAAAGGCTCGGCGGACCGTCTGCCGACTCACGCCGTGATGCTGCGCCAGTTCGGATTCGGTGGGCAGTTGAATGCCGTCGCGGTAGGTACCGGCAGAGATCTGCTGACGAAGCTCACGAGAGAGGCGTTGGTACGCCGGCTCCGTCTCTCTTTCCTTACCGCTCATAGCGACATGATCCTACTTGCTCACCGATCCGTCACAGACCGCCGCGGGCAACCAGCTGCGAAACGATCACGTTGCGCTGAATTTCGTTGGTTCCCTCCCCGACGATCATCAGTGGTGCATCACGGAAATACCGCTCGACGTCGTACTCCGTCGAATAGCCGTAACCGCCGTGGATGCGGACGGCGGACAAAGCGATTTCCATCGCCACCTCGGAGGCGTACAGCTTGGCCATGCCTGCCTCCATGTCGCACCGCTCGCCGCTGTCGTACATCTGCGCCGCGTGCCACGTCAGCTGCCGTGCGGCCGTCAGCTTCGTTGCCATGTCGGCGAGGTAATTGCCGATCGACTGGTGCTTCCAGATCGGCTGGCCGAAGCTCTCGCGCTGCTGCGCGTAGGCAAGTGAATCCTCGAGTGCGGCCGTGGCGACGCCCAGTGCGCGGCAAGCCACCTGGATACGGCCGGTCTCGAGTCCCTTCATCATCTGCCCGAAGCCCTTTCCGGGAGTACCGCCCAGAATGGCCGACTCGGAGATGCGGTAATTGTCGAAGGCCAGTTCACAACTCTCAACGCCCTTGTATCCGAGCTTCGGGAGGTCGCGGGAGACGGTCAGCCCTTCGCCGTGCTCGACGAGAACGATCGAGATGCCCGCATGACGAGGGCTTGCGCTTGGATCGGTCTTGCACAGCAAGGCGATCACGCCGGATCGGCGGGCATTGGTGATCCATGTCTTGGCGCCGTTGACGACCAGATCTGTGCCGTCGCTCTTGGCGTTGGTTGTCATGGCCTGCAGATCGGAACCTCCGCCGGGCTCGGTGAGGGCCATCGTTGCCCGGATCTCGCCGGTTGCCATTCGCGGCAGGTACTTCACCTTCTGCTCTTCGGTACCGAACAGCGAGATGAGTTTCGCGACCACCGTGTGACCGCCCATCGCCCCCGCCAGGGACATCCATCCGCGTGACAGTTCCTGCGTCACCTGCGCATAACAGGGCATGGACACCGGCGATCCGCCGTACTCCTCGGGAATCGCGAGCCCGTAGATCCCGATCTGCTTCATCTGATCGATCCACTTCTCGGGATACTCGTTCGCGTGCTCCACCTCCTGGACCGTGGGCTTGACCTCTCGGTCGACGAACCGGCGCACGGTTTCGATCAGGAATGTCTCTTCGTCGTTGAGCTTGAGCATGAATCCGCCTCGACTTGAAATAAGTTTGTACGGCCATATTTCGATATTGTTCGCGCAATGTCAATACCGCGCCTTGACATCGATACGCAGCAACTGCCAGCATCGAGGCAGTTCGGTGCACATCAACGCCGTTCACGGCAGCTCATCCACTTCACAACTGGCCGTACATTTGATTTCCAGATCGAGGTAATCGACACACTATGGACGAGAACCACTACCGCGCCACCAGACGTCGCGCGTCCCTGGTCGCGCCGGGTTCAGACGAGCGCAAGGCACGCAAAGCACTCTTCTCGAACGCAGACGAGGTGATTCTCGACCTCGAAGATGCCGTCACTTCGGCGAACAAGAACCTGGCGCGAACCCTCGTGAGCACCTTGGTGCACGAGTTCGGTAGGGCGCGCACCATCTCGGTCCGAATCAACGGCCTGACCACACCATGGGCCCGCGACGACCTGATCGCCTGCGGCGCCCTCGGAGAATCGCTGACGAGCGTGATCGTCCCGAAGGTCGAGTCCGCCGACGAACTACTCGAGGCCGAGCACATCCTCTTCACTGCCGGTGGGCACCACACCACCCTGCAAGCCCTGATCGAAACTCCGCTCGGCGTCCAGAATGCCGACTCCATCGCCCGCGCGACTCCTCGTCTCCAAGCCGCGATCATCGGATACGCCGATCTCGGTGCAGCGCTCGGCCGTTCACGCTCGGCACTGCCTGAACACTGGCTTGCCGTCCAGGACAGAATTCTGATCGCCTGCCGCGCAGCCGGCGTCGCAGCCATCGACGGGCCCTTTCTCGGCATCACCGACGACGACGCTTTCCGCCGCGCCGCGCACTGGACCAGCGCTCTCGGGTTCGACGGCAAATGGGTCATCCACCCGGCGCAGATCGACTCGGCCACTACCGCATTCACTCCTTCGGACGACGCCGTCAATGACGCCCGACGGGTACTGACCGCACTCGAAGAAGCCGAAACCCTGGGTTCGGGTGCCGCCCAACTCGACGGCCAGATGCTCGACGAAGCTGTGGCCGTGGCAGCGCGTCGTACGCTTGCCCGAGCCGAAGGAGTCACCGTATGAGCGAGCACTACGTGGGAGGCCCGTACTTCGACGAGCTCACCCATGGTCAGATCTTCGACGAAGCGCCCGCGGTGACGTTGACCAGTGGACTCGCCGCCTCCCATCAGGCGATCCTCGGTGACCGCATGCGCCTGCCTCTCGACGCACACTTGTCGTCGAGCGTCACGGGTTCCGGTGCACCAGTGGCAAATCCAGGACTGGTCACCGACATCGCCATCGGCCAGTCAACCGTGGTCACACACCACGTCAAGGCGAACCTCTTCTACCGTGGACTGCGATTCCACCGTTTCCCGGTACTCGGCGACACCCTGTACACGCGCACCGAGGTTGTCGGTCTACGCGAGAACTCGGCCAAGCCGGGACGCGGCGCCACCGGACTTGCCGCGCTACGGATGACGTCTGCTGATCAGAACGGCAACACGGTCCTCGACTTCTACCGCTGCGCCATGCTCCCCCTGAGCCCCGACCCGATCGAGGCGAGAACTCGCCACGCCGACGACCTCGGGGCGATCGGTCCGTCCGAACCGGCTCCGTACGTATCACCTGACGGTTGGGACCTCGACACGTATCGAGAGCGGGTACCCGGCAGGCACTTCGATTCCGATTTGGTGGGCTCCGTCTTCCACAGCAGCGGCGACGTCGTCTCCAGCGCACCCGAACTTGCCCGGCTGAGCTTGAACATCGCAGCGACGCACCACGACGATCGCGTCGGCGCCCACGGTCGCCTCGTCTACGGCGGCCACACCATCGGGATCGCACTCGCCCAGGCGACTCGCGCTCTGCCCAACGTGGTGACGGTTCTCGGGTGGCACTCGTGCGATCACACCGGACCCGTTCACGAGGGCGATACCCTCACGAGCGAACTGCACGTCGAAAACTCGTCGCCCCTCGAACACGGAACTGCAGTGCAACTGCGTTCGCTCGTGTTCTCCCACAATGCTTCTGCAACACAAACTCCGGTTCTCGACTGGCGTTTCACCGTGTTGATGGCATGAGCACACACTCTTCTATCACGGAGGACCACACATGACTCAGAGCCCAGGCCCGCTGTCCGGGCTTCGCATCGTCGAGGTCTCGAGCTTTGTCGCCGCGCCGCTGTGCGGACTGACGCTCTCCCAACTCGGCGCCGAGGTGATCCGGATCGACCCGATCGGAGGTGCCTCCGATTACAACCGCTGGCCCGTCACAGACAAGGGCGAGAGCATCTACTGGACCGGACTCAACAAAGGCAAACGGTCACTGTCAGTGGACATGCGCGCCGAACGCGGCCAAGAACTGATACGCCAACTGGTCACGGCGCCGGGACCTGGCGGCGGAATCCTGGTCACCAACGCCGGCGGCCGTAAGTGGATGAGCCACGACTCCCTGGCCCAGTTGCGTAGCGACGTCATCACCCTCGAGATCCTCGGACACCGCGACGGCAGCCCCGGAGTCGACTACACGGTCAACGCCGCCTTGGGATTTCCACAGATCACCGGCCCCGCCGACTACGCCGGAGTTGTCAACCACGCACTGCCCGCCTGGGACGTCGCATGCGGGCTCTACGCCGCCCTGTCGATCACTGCCGCAGTGCGCCAACGTGACTCGACCGGACATGGATCTCGGATCACGCTCCCACTCGAAGACGTCGCATTGGCCACCGCGGGAACCCTCGGTTACCTCACCGAAGTACAAGTGAACGGTCGCAGTCGCGAGTCCGGCGGAAACGCCGTCTACGGCACGTACGGAATCGATTTCGTCTCCAGCGACAACGACCGGTTCATGATCGTTGCACTCACTACCCGCCATTTCCGCGACCTTGCGTCGGTCACCGGCACCACGGCGGCTGTCGACGCTGTCGAAGCTGCACTCGGAGCCGACTTCTCCGCCGAAGCGGATCGCTACCGTCATCGAGAGGTACTCACTGCTCTGTTCTCACATTGGTTCCGGGAACACAGCGGCGCCGAGATCGCTGCAGCGCTGGACACATCGTCGGTTCTGTTCGAGAGGTACCGCAGTTTCGAGGAAGTGGTGAAATCTGGCGAACTGGACAACAACCCGATGTTCTCCGCACTCGATCAACCTCGAATCGGAAGCTACCTGGCTGCCGCCAATCCTGCCTCGTTCGACGGCGCACACCTGGGTACCGGACCCGCCTCCGAGGTCGGCGGCGATTCGATCGCGGTGCTCGCCGACATCCTCGGAACCAACGCCGATCACGCATCGACGCTGATCGCGGACGGCGTAATCGGGGTTCCGGCGAACTGACCTACCCGGAAGATGTTTTCGGCCTCGGAACATTTGTTCCGAGGCCGAAAACATGTCGAGAGTGCGTCAGAGACCAAGATCCTTCGCGATGATGGTCTTCATGACTTCACTTGTGCCACCGTAGATTCGTGTGACACGCGTGTCTGCGTAAAGACGCGCGATGGGATACTCGGTGATGTAGCCGTACCCGCCGTGCAATTGGAGGCACTTGTCGATCACTCGACCTGCCGCCTCGGTGCAGAACAGTTTCGCCTTCGCTGCGTCGGGAATCGTCAGAGTGCCGCGGTCATGACATTCGAGTGCGTTGTCGGACACCAGCTGGATGGCATCAACCTCGGTAGCGCATTCGGCCAGAACGAATTTGGTGTTCTGGAAGGCCGCGACCGGCTTGCCGAACACCTTGCGGTCCTTGACGTAGTCGATGGCAAAGCGAAGCGCTGCACTGGCAGTGGCGGCCGCTCCGAACGCGATGGTCAACCGCTCCTGAGCCAGGTTGTGGGTCAGATAGCTGAAGCCGTCGCCCTCTTCTCCGAGTCGGTCCTCGACGGGCACCTTGACGTCGACAAACGAAAGCTCCGCAGTGTCGGAGGTCTTGAGCCCGATCTTGTTGATCTTGCGCCCCACCGAGTATCCGGGCGACGACGTATCGATCACCAGAATCGACAACCCCGTGCGCCGGTTCTCCGCTGTGCTGGGCGCGGTACGGCACACCACCAGGACGCGGTCGGCAAGTACTCCACCGGTGATGAACGTCTTGGAACCATTGACCACGTAGTGCGTACCGTCCTCCGACAGCTTGGCCGTGGTCGCGATGTTCGCCAGATCCGATCCTGTTCCCGGTTCGGTCATCGCAATCGCGAACATCAGATCTCCGGAAGCGAAGCCCGGCAACCAGCGGCTCTTCTGTTCTTCGTTCGCGTACTCGAGCAGGTAGGGCAGGATCAGGTTCGTATGCACCGACTGCGAGCCGAACGACGCCCCGGCGGCAGCAACTTCCTCGGCGACGACGACGTTGAACTTGAGCGACTTCTCGCCGCCTCCGCCGTATTCTTCCGGCACCTGAATTCCGAGTACGCCCAGCTCTCCGAGTCGTCGGTAGAAGTCACGGGGCGGGTGACCGTCCTCTTCCCACTTCTCGTGAACCGGGGTTACTTCCTTCGCGATGAAATCGCGAACGGTTGCCCGGAATGCCTCGTGATCCTCGTTGAACACGGTGCGCTGCATGTATGAACTCCAGTCGGTCAAGGGGACAGGGTGATCCTGATCTCACCTTGCCTCAATGTTCCGCATTCGATCCAACACTCATCGGCTATGCGTCCGATAGGGCGTACCAATATGGCCTGACCTGCGATACATAGGCAACCGCTATCGTTCCGATCATCGACGCGACATTGCTCAAAGTGATCCAGAACACGTTGAATGAGTCAGCCGGCAAACACACCACCATCGATCGCTTCGAGGCCGCGCTTCGAGCACGATCGCATCCGCCCACCAGTCTCGAAGGGACGCCACGTGACCCCCATCGCGCCACAGCGTAACGACGTCCAGCCCGAAGCAACAGCAACGCCAGATTCGTCAGCAGTTCCCGTCTTCGGTACCCGCAAGCGTGCGTGGACGATGACCGGGCTCGTCGTTTTCCTCTACATCGTCAACTACGCGGACAAGGCAGTCCTCGGAATCATCGCTCAGCCCCTCGCTCGTGAGCTCGGACTGAAGTCTTCGCAAATCGGCATGGTCGGCTCGCTCTTCTTCCTGATGTTCTGCATCGGTGGATTCCTCGCCGGACCGCTCAACAAGTACCTGACCCTGCGTTGGGCGCTGTTGATCCTGGCCGCAATCTGGTCCGTGGTCATGCTCCCCCTCGTTCTCGGCGCCAGCCTCGCGATGTTGATCGTCTCGCGCATGCTCCTCGGATTTGCCGAAGGCCCCAGTTCGGCGCTGATGCACACCGCGGCGTACTCGTGGCACCCGCCGGCCAAGCGCGGCCTTCCCGGCGCAATGCTCGCCGGATCTGCCTCTGTCGCAAAGATCGCCCTCGCGCCGGTACTGACCTTCATCGCCGTTCATTACGGCTGGCGCGCAGCAGTTCTCTCGCTCTCCGTTCTCGGTCTCGTGTGGATGGGTTGCTGGCTGGCCGGTTGGTCCGAGGGCCCGTACACGAGCAAGTCCGTCAAGGCGACCAAGACTGCAGATACAGAAGCAACCGAGGCAGCCGGGACAGCCACGAAGGCGGTCACCGAGCCCAACGTGCCGTGGCGCAAGATCCTGCTCTCCCGCACCTTCGTCAGCTGCTGCTTCCTCATCGCGACCATCTACGCGCTGACCACCGTCGTTCTCACCTGGTTGCCGTCGTACTTCGAGGTCGGCCTCGGATACAGTGCGATGCAGGCCGGTTCGATGTTCGCGCTGCCCTCGATCGTCGGTCTCGTCCTCATGATCACCTCCGGTTCCGTCACGGACAAGTTGATCGGCCGCGGCTTCACCTCTCGTACGGTTCGCGTCATCGTTCCCTGTGTCGGCGTTCTGATCTGCGGATCGATTCTCCTGTTCCTGCCACAGATCTCCACCCCCATCGTCGCTGTCGCCATGGTCTCGATCGGCTACGGGTTCTCGGCAATCACCTTCCCGCTCATCAACGCTGCGATCTCGGAGCTGTGCCCGCCGCAGCAGACTGCCGGAACGATGGGATTCTTCCTCGCCATCATGTCGATCGGTGGCCTGATTGCTCCTTACGCAACGGGAGTCATCGTGGACAACGCTGCAACCCCGGCCGACGGTTACGCCCAGTCCTTCCAGGCAATCGGCGTCATCGGAGTGATCGCCGCGGTTCTGGTCCTCGTCTTCGCCAATCCCGAGCGCGATCGCAAGCTCATCCGAGGCTGAGTACTCCACGTATAGCCATTCGCTAACAAAGCCATTCACCGAAAGACATTGCCGGGTCGACCCGCTCGTGATCGACTCGAGACACGCCCCGACCGCACAGTCGCAGAACCGGGCACGAACAGCAGGAGAGATACATGCGAGATGCCGTCATCGTCGACGCAGTACGTACACCGATCGGCCGTCGCGGCCGCGCCCTCTCGGAGATCCATCCGGCCGAGTTGTCCGCCCGTGTACTGCGTGCGCTCGCTGAACGGACCGGACTCGACGCGGCGACGGTCGACGACGTGATCTGGGGTTGCGTCAGTCAGGTCGGCGAGCAGGCCGGAAGCATCGCCCGCACAGCGGCACTCGCTGCCGGCTGGCCCGACAGCGTTCCCGGCGTCACACTGACCCGGGCCTGCGGATCGAGCCAGCAGGCAGTTTCCTTTGCTGCGGCCACCGTCATCTCCGGTCAGAACGACGTGGTCGTAGCCGGAGGCGTCGAATCGATGTCACGAGTACCGATGGGTACCGCCAGCAAGAACGGTGAGCATTTTCCGGCTTCGGTACTCGAACGCTACGGGGTGGACGGTTTCAGCCAGGGGACCGGCGCCGAGATGATGGCCCGGAAATGGGCACTCACACGAACAGCTCTGGACGAATACTCCCTCCGCTCACACGAACTCGCGGCCCGTGCCACCGATGAAGGGGCATTCACCGGGCAGATCACTCCGATCGCGGGCTTGTCCCAGGACGAAGGCATTCGGCGAGGCGGAAGTGTGGAGTCGCTCGCGAAGTTGCCCCCGGCCTTCGACGCCGACGGTGCCATCCACGCCGGCAACTCTTCTCAGATCTCCGACGGGGCGGGCGCCACACTCGTCACGACCAGCGAGTACGCCCGGGCACGTGGGTGGAAGCCGCTCGTTCGTATTCACACCGCAGTGGTCGCAGCCGACGACCCGGTCATCATGCTCACCGGTCCGATTGCCGCCACCGCAAAGGCATTGGATCGCTCCGGATTGTCCATCGACGACATCGGCGCCTTCGAGATCAACGAGGCATTCGCCCCCGTCCCGCTTGCCTGGCAGGCTGAAACCGGCGCAGCCATCGATCGTGTGAATCCGCTCGGCGGCGCTATCGCGGTCGGCCACCCACTCGGCGGATCAGGTGCGATCTTGATGACTCGCCTGGCACATCACATGCGCGACAACGGAATTCGCTACGGTCTCCAGTCGATGTGCGAGGCCGGCGGCATGGCCAATGCGACCATTCTCGAATTGATCTGACCCGACAACGCTTTCGGGCCGACACGTCATCCAGCAGGAAAGAAGAATTGATCCATGAAACTCGAGGGACTTTCCACCGCGATCACCGGCGGCGCTTCAGGCCTCGGCCTGGCAACCGCTCGACGGCTGCTCGACGCCGGAGCGCAGGTCACGTTGATCGATCTGCCTTCGTCCGACGGTAAGCAGGTGGCGGCCGATCTCGGTGCTGCCGCACAATTCGCCCCGGCCGACGTCACCGACAGCGAACAATTCGCCGAAGCACTCGACGCGGCGCACGAGCGCGGCGGCCTCCGCGGCGTCGTCCACTGCGCGGGTGCCGGGCGTCGTATGCGCATTCTCGACAAGGACGGAAAAGCCGGATCGGTCGAAGATTTCGAGTTCGTCGTCAAGCTGAATCTTGTCGGTTCGTTCAACGCACTCCGTCTCGGCGCCGAGCGGATGGCGGAACTCGACGCCGTGGACGGTGAGCGAGGTGCCATCGTCATGACGGCGTCGGTCGCAGCATTCGAAGGTCAGATCGGTCAGATCAACTACACAGCGTCCAAAGCCGGCATCGTCGGTATGACGGTCACCGCTGCCCGCGATCTCGCCAGCCGCGGAATCCGCGTAAACACCATTGCTCCCGGCATCATGGACACTCCCCTGCTGGCGCGCCTACGCGAAGACGTGCGCACGGCCCTCGAAGCCTCTGTTCCCAATCCCTCACGACTGGGTCGTCCGGACGAGTTCGGCCAGCTCGCCGTCTCGATGCTCGAGAACGGCTACCTCAACGGCGAGACCATCAGACTCGACGGCGCTATCCGAATGGCTCCCCGGTGACGGGCACCAGCGTGATCGCCAATCCACAACTGCGGCACAACATGCAATACCCGGATACCACCATGGCGTACTGGGCGCCCAGCATGGCGGCACTCTACGGTGATCGCCTCGCCGTCGTGGACGGCGAGCGCACGTGCACGTTCCGCGAACTCGGTCAGCGCAGTGCACAATTCGCCGGCGCACTGCGGCAGGCCGGGGTCGGCGTCGGCGATGTCGTGTTGCTACACCTCGGCAACTGCGTCGAGTTCCTCCAGGCCTACTACGGCTGCCTGCAGGCCGGGGCGACAGTCACATTGGTCAATCCGCTGCAACCAGAACTTGGACTGCGCAAGCAGATCGAGGAGACGTCCGCCGTTGCTGCGGTCACTCAGAGTTCGCAGCTGCACATACTGCTCGCGGCCTCTTCCGGAACCTCCGTGCGTACGATCGTGATGGTCCAGGACACCGAGGGCGCGCTCGACACACCGGAGTCGGTCGTCGCATTCGACTCCTTCATCGCGGATCTACCCACCGAATTCACCCCTGCCTCGGTTCGTAGCGACGACATCGCACACATCGCGTTCACCGGCGGAACCACCGGAGTCTCCAAAGGTGTTCGTGTTCTTCACCGCAACGTCGTCGGCAACATCACGCAGATGTGTGGGTGGAGAACCGGTCACGAGTTGGAAGCAGGTCCTGACGGTCTCGTCACGCCTCGACGCATCGACGGCCTCGACGTGCTCGGTCCGACGCCCGGGACCGGGGCGACCATCGTGGTCTCCCCTCTCTTCCACGCACATTCGTTGCTCAACACGTCGTTCCTGTTGATTTCCGGTCTCACCCAGGTGTTCGCCGGTCGGTTCGAACCCGGCCGGATGCTCGAGCTGATCGAAAAGCACGAGGCCACCTATCTCACCGGGTCTCCCGCCATGTGGCACGCACTGTCGGTTCATCCCGACGCTACGGTGCGCAACACCGACAGCGTGTGCGTCGTGTCTTCGGGTGCCGCCCCGATCGACAGTGTCACGCTCGCCGCACTCCGCCGGGCATTTCCCAAAGCGCTCGTCGTCGAAGGGTACGGGCTGACCGAGGCCACCTGTGTGGTCACGGCCGCTCCGCTGATCAACGGCTCGGAATATCGGCAGAGCAGCGTCGGCCTCCCGATCTTCGACACCGAAATCCAGATTCGCGATCAGCTCGACCGGAAGACCGTTCTGGGCGAGAACGAACGCGGCGAACTGTGGGTGCGTGGGCCTCAGGTCACCGACGGCTATCTCGGACACCCGGAAACCACCGCAGAACAGTTCGTCGACGGCTGGTTGGACACGGGAGACATCGCGTACCTGGACTCGGACGGATACCTCTTCATCTGTGACCGGGCCAAGGACATGCTCATCTACAAGGGGTACAACGTCTATCCGCGGGAACTCGAAGAGATTCTGGTTTCGCACCCGGCGATCTCGACTGCCGCGGTCGTCGGCCGCGAAGTGGGGAGCAACGGCCAGGAGCCCGTAGCCTTCGTGGTGATGATTCCGGGCGCCGAGTTCGACGCCGAGCAGATCAAGGCGTTCGTCGCCGAGCAGGTGCTGCCGTACAAGAAGATTCGCGAAGTCGTCGAGGTAGAACTCCTTCCGACATCGGCTGCCGGTAAGGTCCTCAAGACCGACCTCCGCTCGAGACTTCTCGAATCCGTCGATCAGAAAGGCGGTTCCAGGTGACGACCTTCGCAGACCTGACGTCGCAACTGCGTGTCCCGGTTCTCGCTTCACCGATGTTCATCATCTCGACTCCTGACCTCGTCATCGCGCAGTGCACCTCTGGCATCATCGGGTCCTTCCCGGCACTGAATGCTCGTCCGCAGTCAGCACTTCGGGATTGGCTCAAACTGATCACCGTGGCTCGTGAGGAACATGATCGTGAGCACCCGGAGAATCCGTCGGCGCCATTTGCCGTCAACCTCATCGTCCACCGGTCCAACAACCGCCTGGAAGAGGATCTGGCGACCATCGCCGAGTTCGAGGTTCCGATCGTCATCACGTCCCTCGGCGCTCGCACCGACATCAACGACGCAGTCCACGCATACGGCGGAATCGTTCTCCATGACGTCATCGACAATCGCTTTGCACGCAAGGCGATCGAGAAGGGCGCCGACGGACTGATCGCGGTAGCTGCCGGGGCCGGTGGTCATGCCGGTAGGCAGTCGCCGTTTGCCCTGATTCGGGAGATTCGTGAGTGGTTCGCCGGTCCACTGCTGTTGTCAGGTGCCATCGCTCATGGTGATTCGATTCTCGCTGCGCTCGCGGCCGGGGCCGATTTGGCATACGTCGGATCAGCTTTCATCGCAACCGAAGAGGCTAACGCGGATCCTGCGTACAAGGAGATGATCGTGGGTTCAGGGGCCTCCGACATCGTCTATTCCAACCTGTTCACCGGAGTACACGGAAACTACCTGCGGGGCAGCATCGTTGCCGCCGGCTTGGACCCCGACAACCTGGCCGAATCCGATCCATCCGCAATGAGTTTCGCGACCAACGACACCGATACCAAGGCCTGGCGTGACATCTGGGGCGCCGGACAGGGCATCGGAGCGATCGATGCAGTCCTTCCGACGCATGCAGTAGTAGAGCGTCTCGCCGCCGAGTACTCTGCCGCGCGAGAACGAATCTGCCGACTCTAGTGCTGTGACCGGCGTTCGTCGGACAGGTACTCGTGGATCAGGTTCACGAATACCTGTCCCACCGGCGACAACGTCGAGGGGTCGAAGGCGAGACCGTACGCACGCAGGAATCTCGGCTCGCAGGCCCGTTCCACCACCTGACCAGGCATCGATTTCGCCACCGAGCGCTCGACCAACGAACCGCCGAGTCCGGCGATGACCATCGGGAGCCGCGACTCCCGTTGCTCGGTCACCACCGCGAGTTCCGTTCTGGTACCGGCCTTTCGGATCGAATCTTCGATCGCGTCACCCATCGCTGCCCCGCGAGGAACGAATACCATGGGAATGTCCGGCATTTCCGAAAGGCGTACCGGCCCCTCGGGTAGTTCCGTTCCCGCCGGGTAGACCAGGCGGTATTCCTGCTCCCCCAATTCGACGATTTCGAGCCCTTCGCCCGCCTCGAGCGGCAGATGAGCCACCGCGAATTCGCAGTGGCCGTCCCGGATGAGACTTTCCAGATTGTCCTCACGCTCGAGTTCCGAGAATCTGACTCGTGCTTGCGGATACCGTCGACAGAACTCCGCAATCAGATCGACGATCGTCCCCGAGGTCAGTGCAGGGAAAGCCATGATGTCGAGGCGACCGACGATGGCGCCATCGGATGCCGTCAACTGTTCAGCCGCCGCAGCTACGTCTCGCAAAACCTGTCGACTCGGGCCGACCAGACTGCGACCGGCAGCACTGAGCACCATGCCGCGCCCGATGCGGTGGAACAGCCTCACTCCCAGTTCACGTTCGAGCCCGCGCAACGCTTGTGACACGGTCGGCTGAGCAACGCCGAGAGCCGCTGCGGCGCCGTTGATCCCCTTGTTCTCGACCACTGCGAGGAAGTACTCCATCTGCCGGAACTCCACAGTTCACTCCTCTTCCGTGGACGGAACGGCGGAGGTGGCCATTTCCGCAGCCGTCGCGATGAATGCAGCGGCCGCCGGGGATTGCTCGCCCGAGCGATAGACGATACCGACGTCGCGTGTCAGCGGCGGATCGAAGGAGAAGGCGCAGACGTCTGTCATCTGCTGTTGTGCAACCCTTCTCGGCACTACAGTGGCGCCGATTCCTCGACGCACGAGTTCCCACGTGGTCACAGGGTGGACACAGTCCACGACTACGTTCTCGGCGCCTTCGCTGAGCAAGCCCCGGAACTGATTCGATTGATCACCGAGATCGACCACAAGCGGCAAACTGTGCAAGAGCGCTCGCGGAACCGGATCCGCCAACGGCGTTGCAAGTCGGCCGGACAACGACGCATGGGTGGCGAGCACCAACTCCTGAGTGGCAATCGGAGCCGTGACCAAACCTTCGTACCCGATACTCAGATCGGTGACGCCGACCTCGGCCGACCCTCGCCGCAACGCATTGTCGACCCCGGCCGGGCCGTACGTGTCGAGAACACGCACGACGATCTTCGGGAAGTTGGCCCGGAATCGCCGGACCAACTCGACCATCGGATCGATCGAGAACGCCGAGTACGAGACGACGTCGACACGACCGAACTCGAGTTCGCGAACGGCGGTCACTTTCGCCTTCGCGCGCTCGACGTCGGCAAGGATTCTCCTGGCCGCGAGATCGAACGTGCGGCCCGCGTCGGTAAGAACCAACCGCCTGCCCGTCCGGTCGAACAGCGTGGCGCCGAGTCGACGCTCGAGCGTACGAATTGCCTGTGACAGAGAGGGCTGCGAAATGTAGAGAGCCTGAGCGGCCTTCGTTATCCCACCGTGGTCGACAACAGCGACGAAGTAGGTGACGAAGTGCAGATCCACTCATCCATCATACGACCAGCGATCCGTCGCTCACTCCACCCGAGTTGCCCCTGGTACGGCCCACTCTCCGGTGAAGATCGGCTCCCGCTTTTCCACGAAGGCACGAACCGCGTCGGTGGCATCCGTCGCAAAATTGACCGCTTGCGCCCTCGCCTCGTTGTCCAAGGCCTCCCGCAACGAGAGGGAGGTGTGACGTTCGAGCATGGCGGCAGACTGACTCAGTGCGGCCGGCGGGCCGGCGGCGAGCCGCTGCGCCAGTGTTGACGTGTGTTCGTCCAGCTCGGCCGGTTCGACCAGATAAGTCACCAACCCGAGCTCGTAGGCTTCCTGTGCGTCGATCGTCTCGGCAAGCATCACCAGTCGCTTGGCTTGTTGGAGGCCGACCAGTCTCGGCAGGATCCACGAACCACCGAAGTCGACAGACAACCCCCGTTTGGCAAAGATCTGGCTGAACTTCGCACCCTTGGCCGCCACGACGAAGTCGCAGAGCAACGCCATGTTCCATCCGGCTCCGACGGCAAACCCGTCGACCTTCGCCACCAGAGGTTTGGGAAACTCACTCAGTGCGATTGCCGTTGCGTTGATGACACGCATGCGATCGAGCGGGTGCGACGAGCCACGCTTGTCCAGATCGGAGCCCGCGCAGAAGGTCCCATCCGCGCCGGTCAGGATCACCGAGCGAATCTGCGCGTCCTCTTGAAGTTCGAGGACTGCTTCACGTAGAGCGATCCAGGCGTCGAGATCGAGAGCGTTGCGGCGGTGCGGCCGACAGAGAACAATCGTCGCGACAGCACCGTCTCGTTCGATGCTTACGGCCGCACGCTCGATCGTCTCGGCACTCATGAACCACTCCACACGGGAGAGCGCTTCTCGGCAAATGCCGTGGCGCCCTCCTTGGCATCACGAGAGGTGAAGACCGGATCGATGAATTCGCGTTGCGCCACAAAGGCATCCGGATCGGTGTACTTGGCGGACATTGCCAGTACCTGCTTGGTCGCGCGAACAGCCAGTGGACCGTTAGCCGCTACTCGGGCCGCAAGCTCGCGTGCGACGGTCAGCGCCTGTCCCGGTTCGGCGAGCCGATTGACCAAGCCGTGATGGTGCGCCACGGTGGCACTGAGCGGATCCCCCGTGATCGCGATTTCCATGGCCAACTGATACGGAAGAATTTTCGGCAGACGTAGGAGTCCGCCGGCGGCCGCGGCAAGTCCCCGCTTCACCTCGGGCAGGCCGAATTTCGCGTCCGTGGACGCCACGATCAAGTCGGCCGCCAAGGCCAGTTCGCAACCGCCGGCGAGTGCCCAACCTTCGACGGCTGCGATCAGCGGCTTCGACGGCGGAGCCTCGGTCAGACCGGCAAAACCACGACCCGGTAGCGATGGCCGCTCTCCGCGCGCAAATCCCTTCAGATCCATACCGGCGCAGAAGGTTCCACCAGCTCCGGTCAGAATGCCGATGGTGAGATCGGGGCGTTCCTCGAACTCGTCGATGGCCGCAGCCAAGGCTTCGGCAAGTTCGAGATTGACCGCGTTCTTGGCCTCGGGACGATTGAGGGTGATGACGGCAACGCCGTCGGCGAAGTCGGTGAGCACGACGCTCATGTTCGGTTCCTACTTCCGTGATGAGATTCTTGAAAGGTCACTGCGCGCGAATGCTCCAGCGCACGGGTGTGCCGCCGGACGGTGTCACGATCTCCCGCTTGGCCAAAACAACAAGATGAGCATGGGTTTCGCGGACTGCCAAGCGAAGTAGTCGCGGCGACATCTGTTCGAACGGGCGAGACCAGGAGATCGTGCGTGAGAGTTCCCAGGCCGTGGATTCGGGCTCATCCTGCACCGCAGCCACGATCTCCGCCAATCGCTCCTCGTGGTGCCCCATCAATTGACGTGCACGATCGGCGATCCCACGGAATCGATATTCATGTGCCGGAAGCACTTCGCACTCGCCCAGTGTTGTCGTCGCCTCGAGCGAGAGAAGATAACGATGAAGTGGGTTCTCGAGTTCACCGGGAATCGTGGAGATGTTCGGGCTGATCCTCGGCAGCATGTGATCGCCGCTGAACAACAAGCCTCTGGCCTCTTCCACGAAGCAGAGATGTCCGGGAGTGTGCCCCGGTGTCCACTGGGCGCGGAGATTCCAACCGGGCAGGTTGAGTGAATCCCCATCTCCCAGAACAATGTCGATGGTTTCGTGCTCGGCGAACCGCACCAGGTCGACCCGAGACGCGTCGAGCACTTCGGCCGGTGCGCCGAGTTCGGACAATTGCAGGTTCCAGCCACTGATGTCGTCGCGGGTCTGCTCGGGACCGTGGTATCCGAGGAGCGTCGCGTCGGCCACATGCATCGCAAGCGTTGCGCCGCTGACCTGCCGAAGACGCGGCGCCAGGCCGAAGTGATCGGGATGCAGGTGCGTGATTGCCGCATAGCGCACTTCGGAAACGTGGTATCCGATCGATGCTATGCCGTCGACGAGAGCCTGCCAGGACTGTTCGTGATCCCAACCGACGTCGATGAGGGCAAGTCCGTCGTCGAGCGCGAGTGCGTAGACGAGTACGTAACGCAAAGGGTTGTCCGGCATGGGAACGGGGATCGACCACAATCCGTCCCGCACCTGTTCGACCGGTGGAAGGACTTTGTTCGCCCATGCCTCACGTTGTGCGACACCGACGTCTTCGGTCACGATCATGATGCTTCTCCGCTCGCGTTCAGCATGGTCCGCAGGCTCGACTTGAGCAGTTTTCCGCTCGCGTTGCGAGGTAGGGAGTCCACGAAATGGATCTGGCGAGGTTTCTTGTACGACGCCAACTTCGCTGTGCTGAAAGCGATCAACTCGTCGACGCTCGGCACGTCGGCACCGTCGACCAGTTTGACCACTGCGGTCACGGATTCACCCCAGCGCTTGTCGGGAACCCCGACCACCGCGACCTCGGCGACCGAGGGGTGCTCGGCCAGAATGGATTCCACCTCGATCGGATAGACGTTCTCTCCGCCGGTGATGATCATGTCCTTGAGTCGATCGGTGACGAACAGATACCCCTCGTCGTCCAGATGGCCGGCGTCCCCCGTTCGGAGGAAACCGTCGTGGGTGAACAATTCGGCGGTCTCACGGTCACGTCGCCAGTATCCGCGAGTGTTGTTTCTACTGCGCGCGACGATCTCACCGGAATTATTGGGCGGCAATTCCTCACCAGTGGTGACGTCTCGAATCGAGATCTCGACGCCGATCATCGGCTTGCCCGCAGAGCGAAGCAACTCCGAACGCGGCCCGCTCACATGATGGTCGTAAGCACGAAGGACGGATACCGAACCCGTCGTCTCGGTCATCCCGTATCGCTGAACGAATTTGCAGTTCAAGACAGTCATCGCGTGGGCGAGGAGCGCCGGAGTGATCGGTGACGCCCCATAGGCGACCACCTCCAGGCTGGTCAGATCGAAACTGTCGAGAGTCGGCAGATCTACCAGCGTCTGAATGACTGCAGGCACCAGAAATGCGTGGGTGACGCGGTGGGTCGCGATGGCATCAGCGACCCGAGCCGGCGCCATGTCTCCGAGCAGCACCAAAGGCACTCCGGCCGACAAGCATGTACTCATCCAGCCGGCACCGGCGATGTGAAAGAGGGGAAGTGCATCGAGTGCGACTGCATTCGAACCGAATTCGTAGACATCGAACCCCTCGGGCTCGTTGTACAGATTCCGGTGCGTGGCCACGACGCCCTTGGGCCGGCCGGTTGTCCCGGACGTGTACAGCTGCAGAACTGCTGCGTCCGGATCGTGCCCGTGTCCGGGGTCGACACCGGTACCTGATGCCACGAACTCCGCCCAGGTTCGCGAATCCGGCAGGCCCCCTGCAGCTCCCACGGTTATGACCTCGATGTCCGGCAACGCTGCGGACATCGCCGCCGCCCCCGCGGCGAACTCGTCATCGACGATCAAGACGTCGAGCTCCGCGTCCTCGGCGATGTCGACGAGTTCGAGTGGGTTGAGCCGCCAGTTCAACGGTATGAACACAGCGCCTGCCTTCGCACATGCGATGAAGGTTTCCGCACCTTCGAGCCCCATACGCAGTAGCGCACCGACACGAGCACCCGTTGTGGTCACTTCTGCCAGCACACTCGCCAAGGTGCTGGTCTCGCCATCCAGCTCAGCCCAAGTCAACGTTCGGTCGCCGCACGTGATTGCCGGATCGGACGGCCGTGTCGACGCCGAGTGGCGTATCCGGTTGGGTAGGTGAAGCTCGCTCACATCACGCTCCTGTGTTCCAGGTACTCACCGAGCACGAACCGCGGTCGGTGGTACTGGAACAGTCGACCATCGCTATGGCCTGCGCCACAAAGACGAGAAGGCGCACAGAGCCATAGCTCAGACCTATGTCCGCAGGTCGCAGCAAGTCACCGCCGCCAAGGCTCCGTCATCTGGGAGAATTCGTCAGATGCAGGCACCCGGCATGGACATACGCAGCGCGCAGTATCTCGTCGCGGTCGTCGATCACGGCAGCGTCACTGCCGCCGCGGACGTCCTGCGTATCTCGCAACCGTCCCTCTCGCAGGCCGTGCGCAACCTCGAACGAGCTCTCGGAGCCACACTCTTCGAGCGCACCACTCGCGGTCTGGCTCCCACCACGGTCGGACTGGCAGTTGCCGATTCTGCCCGTACGTTGCTCGCCGACGTTGCTCGGGCCGAGGCCGCGGTGGCTGCGGTAACCGCTTTGCGCGCCGGGGAACTCGCCATAGCAGTTCAGTCCGATCTCGCCATCGACCCTGTTGCAGAGGTCGCCGGACGCCTCCATCTGACGGCACCCGGAATTCGGTTCTCCACGAACGCCTCCGCCAACGCACAGGACGTGCGCGCGCTCGTCAGAGCAGGTACGTGTGAACTCGGGTTTCTCGAGACCCACCCGGGTGCCGAAGTCTCCGACGGGCTTCGAGAAATTGCCGTGAGCACCCAGGAAACGGTCTTGTCGATCCCCATTCGCCTGGCCACAGACCTCCCCGATCCGGTTCCGCGCACCGTGGTCGCGCGCCTGCCGATGGTGGTCGAGGCATCCGCAGTTCGGCGCGGGCACTCGATCGACGACGATCTGGAACTCACCGACGTCGTCGTGGAAGTGCCAGATCGCCTTGCTGTCCGGGAAATGGTCGGGCAAGGTGTAGGCGCCGCGCTGCTGCCCAGATCGATCGCCGAACAAGACTCCCCGGCATCTGAGGTTCGCTCGCTTTTCCCACCGATCACCCGGCAGACGATCTTGGTCTACCGCGACGGCCCGCTCTCACCGGCCGGGTCTGCGTACATCGAGAACATCTCCCCACGTCACAAGCCCTCCACGAACAGCCTGCCCAACGGCGAGAGCGTCTCCGGATCGAACTCGACGCCGTAATTCAGTGAGATCGCCGGCTCCACCGGAAATATCTCCGCGCCGGACGCGACCGATCTCTCGGCCAACGAACGCTCCATGAATGCCATGCCCAAACCAGCAAAGACGAACGCGCCGACGGTCTCCCGCTGCGCCAACTCCGTCGACATCCGAGTCCGGGCCCCGGCGGCCTGCAGAGACGACTCGATGGCAAGGCGAGCCCGCGAGTGTTTGAGCACACCCACCACGGGGAGATCGGGCAATGCCGTCAATGACACCGGCTCTCCCGCAGCGGGTTTCACACCATTCGGCCAGACGTCAGGATGAACCCCCGACGGCACTGCCAGCCAGTACTCGTTCACCCCCAACACTTTCGTGGACAGCGCCGACATGTCGGGTGGCCAGTAACTGAAGACCACCTCGCACGCGCCGTCTGCCAACACCTGCTCAGACGTTGCACCCTGCGGCAACTCACCGACCCGAACGGTCACAGCAGGCCACCGCTCACGAAAGTCTGCCACGATGCGTGCGATCGGACCTTCGAGACCATGTGCCGCGGAGCAGATGTCGAGCCGGCCACGAGGCTCGTCGGCCGTACCGATCGCGACGTCGAACGCGGCCGCGCTGCTGCGAGTCATCTGCCTCGCCGGCCCTACCAATGCCCGACCTGCTGCCGTCAGCACCAAACCGCGACCGACGCGGTGAAACAGTTCGACTCCGAGTTCACGCTCGAGGCCACGAATACCCTGCGACAGCGACGGCTTGGTGACCGACAGATTCTGCGCAGCCGTCGACAAGGACTCACCACCGGCAACGGCAAGGAAGTACTCGATCTGACGTAGGTCCACTCCATCGACTTTGCCATAAACGCAGCCGGGTATACCGGTACCAAGCACTGCAGGGTGTTCACACACGCTTCATTAATCGGACATTCAGGACACACCTTCTTCTACCCGGCGCCACCTACCGTAATTGGTCCAGACCAATTACGGATAGGTCTGAACCACCGCGTCGAAGACAAGGAATCCTCGTGAGACGTACGACCATCGCGATAGCAGCCGTGACAGCGGCTCTCGCCGTTCCCGGCATCGCCCCCGCCGAATCCCACGCCGAACCCGGCTGGGGCAGTTCGTCCTTCGAATGGGGCAGCTCTTCGGGCGAGAACAACACGCCGCCCGCAGCGCCCGGCGTCAGCGTCCCCGGCGGACGGTACGAGCACCCCGTCGACCTGACCTTCACCGCCGAGCGCGGCGCCACCGTCCGCTACACCGTGGACGGAACGACACCCACCACCGACAGCCAAGCTGCCACGCCGGGACGTCCGCTGCACATCGCACAGGACACCAACGTCACTGTCGCAGCTTTCCGCGGCGATCACGCGAGCGCGGCCGTCTCGTTCGGCTACCTGATCAAGACCTCGGAAAAGCCGCTGGCTCAGGTCGTCGTGATGTCCGACGTCCACGTCGGCGATCACGCGAACAACGACAAGAAGTACGAAAGCTTCTTCGACACAATCGGTTCCATCTTCCCGAAACCCGACGCCATCCTCTCCAACGGGGACATGATCAACGACAACGGAGACGGCAAGGGGCCCGACCACAAGATCGTCGCAGAAATCTTCCAGGCAAACCTCGCCCGAAAGGGCATGAACGACACACAACTCCTGATCTCCAACGGCAATCACGATGCAAGTCTCGCGGCGATCAGAGCCGGATATCCGGCGGAGTGGTTCCCGGATTCCGGTGGCGGATACTACGAATCCGACGTCAATGGTGTCCATCTCTTCACGGTCAACACCGAAACCTACAACAATGATTCAGCGCAACGCAATTGGCTGAAGTCCCGCCTGACCGAAATCACCGCGGAGTCCGGGAACCTGACCAAGCCGATCCTGGTCCAGGGACACCGGCCGGCAAGCAACACAGCCATGGACGGGCAGCAGGCGTCGAACCCTCGATTGACCGAAGACCTGAGTGCCTTCCCTCAGGCAATCTTCTTCTCCGGGCACTCACATCTGAACAACAACGACGACCGGTCGATCCATCAGCGTGACTTCACGTCGGTCAACGACGGCTCGATGTCGTACATCGAAATCGATCACGGCTACCAGATGGTGACCGAGTCCGGTCTCGCGAACCGTTTCGAATCACCCACTGCCCAAGCGCTCTTCGTCGAGGTCTACCAGGACCGCACGGAAATCAACCGAATCAACATGGCGGCAGACAAGCACGACATCTACGCCGGTGGCGCGTGGTCAGCCAACTGGCAGCCGCCGTACTCGAGCGCGGGCACGCTGAGCGGTTCGGGGTGGACGGTCGAACTCGACGGGTCGACCAACCAGCAGATCAAGGACAACTTCCGCTACACCTCGGGCGCACGGAACACGCACGCGCCGGAGTTCACCTCGAGCACTCCGCTCTCGGTGACGACCGGCGAAAACGGTGCGACCGCACTGAGGATCGCGCAGGCCAAGGACGATCAGATGGTGCACCACTACGCCGTCGAGGTCACGGACACAGCCACCGGAGCGAAGGTGGTCTCGTCGAAGGTGCTCTCGGACTTCTACTTCATGCCGCGGCCGAACAGCCTCGACATTCCGATTCCCGATGCCGCAGCGGGCACCGCATACGAAGCCCGCGTCGAAGCCGTTGACGCATACGGCAACCGGTCACCGGTGACAACCCTGGCCTTCACCCGCTGACCCGACACGACAAAGCGGCACCGCGCATATTCGCGGTGCCGCTTCTCGGCTCAGTTGTACGTGCGAAGCAGGCCCTTGCTGATGATCTGCTTCTGGATGTCGCTGGTGCCTTCACCGATCAGAAGGAACGGCGCCTCACGCATCAACCGCTCGATCTCGTATTCCTTGGAATAGCCGTATCCGCCGTGGATACGGAAGCTGTCCTGGGTGACCTCCGAGCAGAATTCACTCGCCAGATACTTCGCCATACCCGCGGCGACATCGTTGCGCTCACCCGAGTCCTTGAGCCTGGCAGCGTTGACCATCATCAGATGTGCCGCTTCGACTTTGGTGCCCATCTCGGCGATCCGGAACGCGATGGCCTGATGCTCGGCGATCGGCTTGCCGAAAGTCTCGCGTTGCTTGGCGTAGGTGACAGCCAGTTCGAAAGCGCGCTGGGCAATTCCGCAGGCACGCGCGGCGACGTTGACCCGGCCGACCTCGACGCCGTCCATCATGTGCCGAAATCCCGAGCCAGGGGTGCCACCGAGAACCTCCTCGGCTCCGATCTCGAAACGGTCGAAGATCATCTCCGTGGTGTCGATTCCCTTGTACCCCATCTTCTCGAGCTTGCCCGGAATGGTCAGGCCCGGGAGTACCTCGCCGAAACCTGCGGGTTTCTCGATCAATATCGTCGTCAGATTGTTGTGCGGCTTCTCCGCGCCCTCGTCCGTCTTGACCAGGACTGCCACCAAGGTCGAGGAACCCCCGTTGGTCAGCCACATCTTCTGGCCGGTGATCACGTAATCGCCGGAGACCGTCCGCTTCGCCTTGGTCGATATGGCAGCAACATCGGAACCGAGGGCAGGCTCCGACATGGAAAATGCACCGGTGAGTTCCCCGGAAGCCAAACGCGGCAGGTACTTCGCCTTCTGTTCCGGCGTCCCGTGCGCCGAAATCATGTGAGCCACGATGAAATGCGTGTTGATGACACCGGACACGCTCATCCATCCACGGGCCAATTCTTCGACGCACAGCGCGTAGGTGAGCAATGATTCGCCGATACCCCCGTACTCGGGGTCGATGGTCAGTCCGAACAGACCCATGTCCTTCATCTGCTTGACGATGTCGGTCGGGTACGTATCCGAGTGTTCGAGTTCCTGCGCCGCGGGGATGACCACACGATCGACGAACTCGCGTACCGCCCCGACGATATCGGTCTGAGTTTCGGTCAATCCCGCCGTCTGCGCCAAACGAGTCACTGTTCCACCTGTCAGTCGGTACTTCGTGCCCTCCCGGTCGACGAAATTGATTCGACTCCAGGAACTTTCATCCCACCGCGACGTGTGTGCGGCAGAGACGCTGTATCCATTCAATCCCCGAACGGTATATGTGTCAAAGTCGATTTCGCATACGAACCGTATGGCGGAAACTATGTCCGAACAGGTCGTTCCTGCTGTTGACAACCGCGCCACGCGTGCTGGATATTCGAGTGGCCAGGTCGCGGTGGGCCCTTCGATCGGCCCGTTCACGCGACGCATTCCCCACCTCTCCTCGAGACAGGCGCATTCCATGCACGATGCAGTCATCTGTGAACCCGTTCGCACCCCGGTGGGCGGATTCGGCGGAGTCTTCAAGGACGTTCCCGTCACCACACTCGCCGGCACTGTTGTGCGTGGCCTCGTCGAACGAACCGGCATTGCGTCCACCGATGTCGACGACGTCATCTTCGGTCAGGGGTACGCCAACGGAGAGGCCGCGGCCATCGGGCGAATCGCGGCACTCGACGCCGGTCTCGACGTGTCCGTTCCCGGAATACAACTCGATCGCCGTTGCGGTTCGGGATTGCAGGCGATCATCTACGCCGCGATGCAGGTACAGACCGGGATGAGTGATCTGGTCATCGCCGGCGGCGCCGAGAGCATGAGCGGAACCGAGTTCTACTCCACCGACATGCGTTGGGGCACAAAGCGCCCTTCCGTCGAGTTCCACGACCGATTGGCCAAACCGCGCACGAACTCCGGCGGAGTCAACTTTCCGGTGGAAGGCGGCATGATCGAGACCGCCGAGAACTTGCGCCTGGAGTACTCGATCACCCGCGACGAGCAGGACCGATACGCGGTGCGATCGCACGAACGGGCCGTTCACGCCCAAGACAGTGGGTACTTCGACGACGAGACCATTCCCGTTTCGGTGCCCGGACGCCGTGGTGAGCAGACAGTCGTCACCCAAGACGAGCATCCGCGCCGAGGGATACAACTGTCCGATCTTGCTGCACTGCGCCCCATTCGAGGTCGCGTCGACCCCGAAGCAACAGTCACCGCCGGAAACGCCTGCGGCCAGAACGACGCCGGAGCCGCGGCCATCGTCACCACTGCGGCCAACGCCGAACGGCTGGGCCTGCGGCCGTTCGCGAAACTGGTCAGCTGGGGTGTGGCCGGTGTGGAGCCGAACCGGATGGGCATCGGACCGGTGCCTGCCGTGGCGAAGGCTCTCTCCCGTGTCGATCTGTCGCTCGACGACATCGACCTCATCGAAGTCAACGAGGCCTTCGCCGCCCAGGTTCTCGCGTGCGCCAAAGCCTGGGGATTGAGCGCGCAGGACATCGAAGAACGCTTCAACGTCAACGGTTCCGGAATCTCGCTCGGACATCCTGTCGGCGCTACCGGTGGGCGGATCCTCGCCAATCTGCTGCGCGAACTCGACCGGCGCCAGGCACGGTACGGGATCGAGACCATGTGTATCGGTGGCGGACAAGGGATTGCCGCGGTGTTCGAGAACCTTCGACGCTAGAAGCGTTAACCAATCGATCCGTCGCGGCGAAGTTCCGCGATCCGGTCGCCCGTAAGTCCCAACTCGGCCAGCAGAGAATCCGTCTGCTGGCCGAGGGCCGGAACGTCACCCATGCGCATTTCGACATCCGAATACGTCATCGGAGGCAGCACGGCATCGATCGGACCGTTCTCGGTGCCCACGGACCGCCATCTGGCACGCTTCTCCAGCTGCGGATGTTCCAGCAGACCGGCCATGTCGTTGAGTGCCGCGGCCGGAACACCAGCGGCGGCCAGACGCTGATCCAGATCTGTCGTCGAGTACAGACGCGTCAGAGAGCCCACCAATTCGTCTACCTCGCAACGGTTTTCGACGCGCACGATGTTGGTGCGGTAACGCGGATGATCGACCAGATCCTCTCGCTCGAACACGTCCACCATCAGCGCTCGCCATCCACGATCGTTCTGGACGCCGATCAGGATTTCGCCGTCGGCCGTGGGATACGAATCGTAGGGAACGATCGCGGCATGGCCGAGACCGACACGTGGAATCTGCTTGTCCGCATACATTTTCATGTACATCGGATGGCCCAGCCACTCGACGGTGGAATCGAACATCGAGACCTCGACGAGCGCTCCCTTGCCCGTTCGCTCTCTACGGAACAGGGCGCTCAGAATCGAAGTCAGCGCGTACATTCCTGCCGCGATGTCGGAGACCGGGATGCCGGTCTTGGTGGCCGTCTCCGGTGTGCCTGTCACGGAGATCATTCCGGTCTCGGCTTGGACCAACATGTCGTAGGCCTTGCGCTCGCGCCGCGGGCCGGCACTGCCGTAGCCGGACATGTCGATCACGATGAGCCGTGGGTATTTATCGCGCAGTTCCTCCGCGCCGAACCCCAGTCTCGCGGCTGCGTCGGGAGCCAGGTTCTGCAGGAACACATCGGCTCGCGCGACCAGATCGAGAAGGATCTGCCGGCCGGCTTCCGACTTCACATCGACGGCGATCGATTCCTTGGAACGGTTGAGCCACACGAAGTGTGATGCCTGACCGTGAACCGCCTGGTCGTAGTGACGCGCGAAGTCACCCTCGCCGACGCGTTCTATCTTGATCACCCGCGCACCCATGTCCGCGAGATGTCTGGTGGCGAGCGGTGCCGCCACCGCCTGTTCGAGTGCAACTACGGTGATTCCGTCGAGCGGAAGATCCGAGTTCGGCTGTCCCATGTCAGTAGTCACCCCAGAAGTTTTACACCCAGAATTCTCACACTCTGAATTCTTGCACTCGAACAGGACGGATCAGATGTGGCGGCCGCCGGTGATCTCGAGAACCGTGCCGGTCATGTAGCTCGAGAGGTCGCTCGCGAGGAACAGCACAACCGAAGCAACTTCCGAAGGCTCGGCTGCGCGCCCCATCGGAATCTCGGCAAGCTTCTCGTTCCAGATCCGTTCGGGCATCGCCTCGGTCATCGCCGTGCGGACCAGTCCGGGCTGAACGGCGTTGACGCGAACGTTCTTGAACGCGACCTCTTTTGCCGCGGCCTTCGTCAGACCGACGATCCCGGCCTTCGCGGCCGAGTAGTTGGTCTGCCCGAGCATGCCCACCTTGCCGGAGATGGACGAGATGTTCACGATCGCGCCCGTCTCACGCTCGCGCATGCGGGCGGCGGCAGCGCGTGTTCCGTTCCAGGCGCCCTTGAGGTGAACGGCGATCACGTCGTCGAAGTCCTGCTCGGTCATCTTCCGCATCGTGGCGTCGCGCGTCATGCCGGCGTTGTTGACCATGACATCGACTGGACCGAAAGCGCTTTCGGCCAGATCGAGCATGGCCTCGACCTGTCCGGAGTCACGCACGTCGCAGGAAGCGAAACGGGCGACCGACTCTCCACCGAGTTCGGCGACCGCAGCCGTTCCCACGGTTTCGTTGATGTCGCCGAGAACGACGGTCGCGCCTTCCTTGATGAAGGTGCGCGCAATTTCGAGCCCGATGCCCTGGGCTCCGCCGGTCACTACCGCAACCTTGCCGTCCAACAATCCCATGTCCACTCCGTTCGTGAGGTTAAAGCTCGTCTGGAAAATGTGTCAGCGCTGGTTTTGCTTTTTCGCTTGCGCCACGAGCCCACCACCGAGAATCAGACGCTGGATCTCGCTGGTTCCCTCGTACAGGCGCAACAGGCGAACTTCACGGTAGATGCGTTCGACCGGAACACCGCGCATGTACCCGTTGCCCCCGTGGATCTGCACGGCGAGATCTGCGACCTTGCCCACCATCTCGGTGCAGAAAAGCTTTGCCGCCGAAGGCCCGAGACGGCGATCCTCACCGCTGACGTACCGCGCGGCCACCTCGCGCACCATCGCGCGCCCTGCCATCACACCGGCTTGCTGGTCTGCCAGCATCGCTTGAACCAGCTGGAAGTCGCCGATCGCGGTGCCGCCCTGTTCCGTGACCACGGAGAACGCGACAGATTCGTCGAGCGCTCGCTGTGCTGCTCCCACCGAGAGCGCCGCGATATGGACTCGTCCGCGCGCGAGAGACGTCATCGCTGCGCGGTATCCGGTGTCCTGGTCGCCACCGACGAGGGCCGACTCGGGAACTCGGACGTTGTCGAAGGTGACCTCGGAGGTCCAAGCACCTTCCTGACCCATCTTCTTGTCCTTGGGACCGACCGTGACACCTGGCGTGTCAGCCGGAACCAGGAACACTGCAATTCCCGGACCATCGGAATCCGCCGGGCGAGTGCGCGCGAACACCACGAACAGCTGCGCCAGTGGAGCATTGGTGATGAACCGCTTGTTGCCGTCGATCACCCAGTCGGATCCGTCCAGCACTGCCTTGGTCCGAAGGCCGGCCGGGTTGGAGCCCGCGCCCGGTTCGGTGAGAGCAAAGGAAGCCACGACATCACCGGAGGCGATGCGCTCGAGCCACTGAGCCTTCTGCTCGTCGGTACCGAAGCCGACCAGCACCTGTCCGGCAATTCCGTTGTTGGTACCGAACATCGAACGCAGCGCCAGAGACGTGTAGCCGAATTCCATTGCCAGTTCGACGTCTTGGGCGAGATCGAGTCCGAGCCCACCCCATTCCTGAGGGATCGCGTAACCGAAGAGCCCGATAGCTGCGGCCTTCTTGCGTATGTCCTCAGGAATGGCGTCGGTGTCGGCTATCTCCTGCTCACGCGGAACTACTTCCTTACGGATGAACTCCCGCGCAGTCGCCAAGATATCTGCGAAGTCATCTGCGTCGACCTGCATTCCCACCACTCACCTTGCTGTTTCCGAAGTCCATGCCGTCCCCCGAAGTCAATACCGTGAGGCAATCGGAGTCAAAGACCTGAAAACGAACCGAAGGTAAGGCAAAACCTATAGCAAGCTTCAGACGGTGCGCAGTTCCCGCTTCAGTAGCTTGCCGCTCTGGTTGCGCGGAAGCTCGGCCACGAAACGGACATGCTTGGGCACCTTGAACGGAGCGATTCGCTCCTTGACGTGGGCAATCAACGCCTCGGGCGTCAACGCGTCGTTGCCGTCCTTGAGCACGACGATCGCGGTGACGGCCTCGATCCACTTCTCGTCGGGCGTACCGATCACGGCAACTTCTGCCACGGCGGGGTGCGTGTAGACCGCATCTTCGACCTCGCGTGACGCCACCAGGATGCCGCCGGTGTTGATGACGTCCTTGATCCGGTCGACGACCGTGATGAACCCTTCTTCGTCCCGCACGACCAGATCGCCCGAATGGAACCAGCCGTCACGGAAGGCCTCGGCGGTGGCTTCCGGATTCTCCCAGTAGCCGTTGCACAGCTGCGGTGAGCGGTAGAGAACCTCGCCGGACTCACCGTCGGCGACATCGTTTCCGTCGGCGTCGACGACGCGGGTTTCGACGAAGAACACCGCGCGACCACAGGAAGACGGGCGATCAGCATGCTCGCTGGGCTGGAGAACTGTTGCCAGTGGGCCGATTTCGGACTGACCGAAGCAGTTGTAGAAACCGATGTCCGGGTAGCGCTCGCGCAGACGATTGAGCACGGTGACCGGCATGATCGAGGCGCCGTACTGCGCCTTCTTCAGCGAAGACAGATCGCGGGTCTCGAGGTCCGGATGGTTGGCCAGCGGTACCCACACGGTCGGCGCCAGGAACAGCGATCCGATCTTTTCGGCTTCGACGCGGCGCAGGATTTCCGGGATGTCCGGCGCCTGCATCAGACTGACCGTCGCGCCGACGGACAGGTACGGCAGCATGAAGACGTGCATGCCCGCGGAGTGGTACATCGGCATGCAGATCAGCGGGTTGTCGTTCTTGTCGAGGCCGAGCGCGATCACCGAGGACACGTACTCGTGAACCAGTGCACCGTGAGACATCATGGCGCCCTTGGGCTTCGAGGTGGTGCCCGAGGTGTACAGGAGTTGCGCCAGATCGGTCGACGTCGCACGCGGTTCGAAGACCGGCACCTCGCCCGCCTCACCGATCGTGACCACGGACAGTTCCGCGTCCCGCAGTGCGATCACGTGATCGAGATCGAGGTCGGAGCGTACCGAGTCGAGCGTCGGCGCCAATGCCGGATCCACCAACACCGCGCGGGCGCCTGACTGCGCCACGAGGTACCGGAGTTCCTCCCCCTTCAGTGCGTAATTGACGGGAACATGCACCAAACCTGCTCGTGCACAGGCAAGAAATCCGATTGCATAGGCGTCGGAGTTGGTTCCGTATGCCGCGACGCGGTCGCCTTGTTCGAGCCCCAGACCGAGCAAGTAGGCGGCGACCCGCGTCACCGCGTCGTCGAGTTCGCGGTAGGTGCGAGTGCGATCTTCGAATACGACGGCTACACGGTCGGGGTACTTGGCTGCCGAGCGCCGAAGCACTCCGTCGACAGTGTTGGTGCGTGGATCCAGGCTCATGCGCCTCAGGTTATAGGACGTCCAACTAAACCGGAAGAGCGATCGTTACTTATTGCGCCATTCGGGCTTTCGCTTGTCCACAAAGGCCTGCATACCTTCCTGAGCGTCGCAGGTCACGGCGTTGGTTGCCATGGTTTCCGCCATCGCCTCGTACGCCTGCGCTTGCGGCAGATCGATCTGGCGATAGAACGCCTGCTTACCGATCTTCACCGTCAAGGGGCTGGCCGTCGTGATCTTGGCGGCCAGTTCGCGCACCTCTCGGTCCAGGTCTTCGGGCGCGACGACGAAGTTCACCAGACCCCAGTCCGCAGCGGTGTCGGCGTCGATCGTCTGCCCGGTGAGCAACATCTGCATCGAGCGCTTGCGCCCTACTGCCCTGCTCAGCGCCACCATGGGCGTCGAGCAGAACAGTCCGATCTTGACGCCCGGCGTGCCGAAGACAGCATTCGACGCAGCAACAACCAGATCACACGACGCGGCCAGTTGGCAGCCCGCCGCGATAGCCGGGCCCTGTACTGCGGCAATCACCGGCTGCGGAATCCGCTGTACGGTCTCCATCATCTCGGTACAGCCGTCGAAGATCGCCCGCTCGTCCTCGAGGGTTCTCCCGATCATCTCCGTCAGATCGTGTCCGGCGGAGAACACCGGGCCTTCGGCGCGCACGATCACGACCCGCACGCGCTCGTCTACAGACAATTCGACAAGGGCAGCCGTCACCTCACGCATGGTCTCCGCCGAGAGCGGATTGCGCCGCGCCGGCCGATCGAGCGTCAGGAAACCGAGTCCCACCGATTCCTCGACGGAAATCTTCACTGCAGTGTCTTCTACCTGTGTCTGCGACATGTGTTCTCTCTACCAATCGAATCCGTCCCGGTCAACGAGACGAAAAGGGCATCCACTCGCACCGCGTCGATACGGTCCGGTCAATACTTCGCCACTACGAGGAGTGCCCATGAGCACCGATGCCGCCGTCACCACTGATCTCGAAGAGATTCTGCGCGCTCAGCAGGAAGCAACTCGAGCCGCTGGTCTTCCGTCCGCGCAGACACGACGCGAGCGCATTCAACGCGTCGTCGATCTCCTGGTGGCAAACCACAAGGATCTGACCGAGGCGATCAACGAAGACTTCGGCGGCCGAATCCCGGCCTACTCGGTGATGAATGACGTTCTCGGGTCGATGGTTTCACTCAAGCACGTTCGTGATTCGCTCGAAGAGTGGATGATTCGCTCACCGAGAGCTACCGGAGCGATGCAGGACCAGTTGGGTGCCACGGCGTACGTGTCGTACCAGCCGAAGGGTTCGATCGGCATCATCGGAACCTGGAATGCTCCCCTGTTCACTCTCCTGAGCCCGCTCGCCTGCGCCCTCGGAGCAGGAAATCGCGCCGTTCTCAAACCGTCGGAGATCGTGCCCAATACTGCGGCCGTCCTGGCCGAGGCGGCGCGTCGAACTCTCGACCCCGTGGAGGTCGCGGTGGTGACCGGCGGCCCGGAAGTCGCTGATCGGCTGACGTCGCTGCCTTTCGACCACCTCGTCTTCACCGGCAGCACGACCGTCGGAAAGCTGGTCATGGCCAATGCTGCGAAGAACCTGGTGCCGGTCACCCTCGAACTCGGCGGCAAGTCACCGAGCGTCTTGAGCCGCAGTGCCGATATCAGCTCTGCTGCTTCGCGTTTGGCTATCGCGAAGTCCACCAACGCCGGTCAACTCTGTGTCTCTCCCGATCTGATCTACGTTCCGCGCGAGAACACGGAAGCATTCACCGACGCGTTCACCGACCAGTTCACGGGACTGTTTCCCACGATCGCCGACAACAAAGACATGGTCTCGATAGTCAGCGATCGTCACCT
This sequence comes from Rhodococcus sp. C3V, assembly GCF_029269915.1. Lineage (NCBI taxonomy): Bacteria > Bacillati > Actinomycetota > Actinomycetes > Mycobacteriales > Nocardiaceae > Rhodococcus > Rhodococcus sp. C3V. The sequence goes on along the minus strand of NZ_JARJBE010000001.1, from coordinate 215,897 downwards.
CGCACGCATCGAGGGGTACATCGCGGACGCCGAAGAACGTGGGGCACGAATCATCACCGTTCCCGACGAAGAACTCTCCGCAGACACTCGTCGTCGCCCACTGCGAATCGTGGTCGACCCTCCGACCGACGCGCAGATCATGAAGGAGGAGATCTTCGGGCCGGCCGTCGTCGTCTTGCCGTACGACCAACTCGACAACGTCGTCGCCGACATCAATTCACGACCGAAACCGTTGGCGCTGTACTACTTCGGAACCGATCTGGACGAGAAGGAATCCGTACTCGAACGCACCGTCTCGGGCGGCGTCACCATCAACGACGCAATGTCTCACCCCGGGCTGAGCGACGCACCCTTCGGCGGCGTCGGGGCTTCGGGTATCGGGCACTACCACGGCCGCGAGGGTTTCCTCGAGTTCAGTCACGCCCGAACGGTATTCGAAGCAGCGCAGCATGACCCACGCGGCGAGTGGGGAATGCTCCCGCCGTACGGTGAGGGTTTCGAGCAGATGATGTTGGCTCAGGTCACGCCCTAGGGCCTCCGGCCCCGTGCGCCTTTTTGGTAGTTCGCGCTACCGGAAAGGCGCACCGGCAAGGCCGCGGCTGAGGAACTCCACCAGCTGACCCGGCTCGGTGTCCTCAGACTCGATCAGTTGGATCAACTCCTTCTTGTCTTCTACCGCAAGCGGTTCGATGCCACCGAACGTGCGCATCGTGGACCCGGCCGGAAGAACACGAGCACACACGAGTGTGCCTGGCTCGAGGTTGACTGAGCCCCACTCGTCCGTGACCTTCACCAGATGCCCGTTGCGGACGTCGCTGAGGGTCACCAACTGTCCCGGCTCCGTCGAGGCGACCTTGTACACCGAGCGCGGAATCGACAACCACTGATCGGCCAGTTCGCGTTCGTCGGCAGGCAGCAGTTCTCCGCGGCGCTCGACAAAAGCCGCGAAGATACCCGCATCGAACAAGGCAGCGTCGACGGCCAAACCACCTTCGACGGCCAGCGTCAGTGCTTCTTCGCTGTTGAACTGCTCGGCACGGATGAGCGCGAGATCGAACACGGCGTCGAAGTACTCCGGCGTGCGCGAGAACAACTGAGCCTTGACGTAGAGCCAGCTGGCCCGGTCGTCGAACGTCACCTCGGACTTACCGAGATGGCAAACCTTGAACTTTCGACCGGAACCGCACCAGCACTTGTCATTTCGTCCGAGTTCGGGGTGCTCGGCCGGGGCGTAGCGCTGAAGAACCTCGTGCAGAACCTCGGACTCGCCACCCTCGATTCGGCCCAGCAAAGCCAGCGCGCGCGTCACATCGCTTCGATCGGCGGCCAGTAGCGCCAGATCGAAGATCGCGGGAGTCCAGTCGGGATCGAGATCGTGCGCTGATTCGTACGACGCCTCAGCGGCCAGGATCTTGCCGAGACGATCCGAAGCCTTGCCCGCCAGCCAGTGCGCTGCCGGCTTGACACGACGCGACCCTTTTTCGGCGAGAGCAGTTGCAACAGAATGCAATACGGAATCATGATCGTCGAGTTCGGACAACAGCTCCAACGCTGCCGCAGCCGCGGGCGGCTCGGCGAGGCCGGCGAAGGCCTGCGGATCCTCCTTGATCTGCTTGCGCGCCCAGTCCGAGACATCCTCGACGCCTTCAGCTTTCGCGGCCATGACCACATCGACGAAGGCGATCACCGACGCGGCTTCTTCGGGGTGCAGATTCTCGCCGACCTCGAGCATGCGGGCCCGGTTCGCCAGGTGGTATGCCTCGAAATCGAATCCGTCGACCGCAACGTAGTCACCGTCGCGGACGTAACCTGACGCCTCGAGCATCTCGCCCAGCGGGGCGGTCGGCTGACGGAACAGCGACGGCTCGTCGAGCATCAACTGCCAGACAATGGCATCGAGGGTGTCAGCACCGATGTCGGCAAGGACCGTCGCCAGGTGCTCGCCGAATCCGGGTGCGGGATCCAGTACCTCGGGGATGGTGCAGAGCGTCAGCTCACGGTCAGCGACGAACAATCCGATCAAGTCACCTGCCGAGCACTCGGCAAGGGTGTCGGTGTCGAGTAGAAAGCCTTCGTCGTGTGGGAACTCCGGATCTTCGATCCCACGATCAGCCAACAGGTCGTCGTCTATCCCGCGGTGCACGACGCTGATGCCATGAATCTCGTCGTCGTCACGATCGAGGAACACCCGCAGCATCATCAGATCGGGGTTCGCGTCGAGAACGCCGGACTTTATTTCGGCTTCGGTGAGCCGATGGGTCAACACTCGATGCTCGAACAACGTGTCGAGTGCGGCGTACCGCTCCTCACTCAAGTAGCCGAGCAGTGGGTCCTCGACGTACTCTACGAATTCGGCCATGTCGTCGGCTGTACCGTGGCCGGCATCGGCCAACAGGGTGCCCCAGTCCGCCGCTGTCTGCGGGCCGTGCTCACGCAACAACTCCATCGCGGCTTCGGCGATCAAGTCATTGGCATCCATCGGTTCGTTCACCTATCCAACTTTAACGGGGTCGACTCGATACATCGTCACCGGTCATCGGTCGAGTGATCGGCGCCTCCACGCAACTCGCGCACCAGTTCTTCGGCCTCGAGATCTTCGGAAGCGAGAACCTCGAGCACCCTCGCAGCCTGCGATTCCGTTGCCATGACCACAACACCCACCGCAAACGCGCCAGTGGGGGCCGTCAGGACCCGAGCACTGATCACATCACCTGGCTTGCCTTCGACCGAGTGAGCAACCGTGACGGTCTCCTTGGACCCACGATCGAGCAGCACGACGCCGGTGTCGGACGTTTCGATCACCTCGTACACCGACCTCCGGATTCCGAGCCACTGTGCGGCTGTCACAACTTCCGCCTCCGGAAGTAGTTCGCTGCGTCTGGCCAAGAATTCGGCAAAGATTCCACCCTCGAACAGAGCGACGTCCAGTGCCGATCCGTCGAAGATCGTGGCCGCGATCAGTTCGTCCTCGGAGAGATTTTCGTTTTCGAGATCGTCGAGCCCGGTCACGATGTCGACGAATTCGGAGGCAAACGCAAACAGGCATGCCTTCTTGTACAGCCACCGACCGTCCGCCTTGACGGATTCATCGGCCTTTCCGAGGTGGCAGACCTTGTATTTGCGGCCGGAACCGCACCAACACTTGTCGTTTCGCCCGAGTTCCGGGTGATCGGCTGGGACGAAGTCCTGCAGTACGGCGTAGAGATTCTCTTCGGTTCCGCCGTCGATCCGCCCGAGCAGTGACAGCGCCCGGGTCGCATCGCCGCGGTCCGACGCGAACTGAGCCAGCTCGAACAAGGCCGGACCCCAACCGGATTCGGCAAGGAGCGCTTTCTCGTAGTGCGCCTCCGCTTCGAGGACGCGCCCCAGCCGATCGACGGCCTTACCGGCGAGCCAATGAGCCGCCGGCCGCACCGACCGTGGCCCTCGCTCGGCCAGTTCGGAGGCAAGCGCTTCGAGGATTGCGTCGGTCACCGGGTCCTGATTCCGAAATCCGAGATCGAACACGGCCACTGCAGCACCCGGATCTGCCAGTGAGACAAAAGAGTCCGGAGCAGCGCTCACATGACGGTGGGCCCAGTCCGCGATATCGAAGTCGGCGATGACCGCGTCGGTGTATCCGCGGTCCGCCAGATCGACAAACGCAACGGCAGAGACTGCCTCGTCGTGGGTCAGGTCGTAGGTACTGGCCACCAAGGCTGTCCGAATCTGCAGGTCGTAGGCGTCGAAGTCGAATCCCCGCCGAGCCAGTAGCTCACGCTCGTGCTCGTAACCTGCCACCTCGAAGATCTCACCCAGCGGCGCAACAGGAACCGTGAAGAGTGACGGATCCTCGATCAGGAGTTGCCAGCACACAGAATCCAGGGCCTCGACTCCGTCCTCCTCGAAGAGTTCGCCGAGCGCCGGAGCAAGATCGGGTTCGTCCTCGATCTCGACCAGACGAAACGCAAGTGTTCCGTCTTCGACAGCCAAGCCGACGAGATCACCGTCGGCACACTCGCCGAGGGTTCCGGCCGGAAGTACCACAACTCGTCGACTCCGGAAGGGAGCAGCTCCGCGTTCGGAGGCTGCTTCTTCCGCCAGGGCCACCCGGATCGCCCCGTCGTCGTCGCCGAATGCCAAGATCGGTTCCAGGTCGGGGCTCGCGTCAAGGATGTCCGACGCAATTTCGACTTCGCTGAGCCGGTGAGTGAACACGAGCCCTTCGAGGACCGTGTCGAGAGCGACGTACTTTCCGTTGGGCAGGTACCCGAGCATCGGTTCGGACAGGTACTCGAGTACATCGGCCAACTCGGTCGCAGTTCCGTACTCCGCGAGATGGGTCGCCCACTCTTCGAGACTCAGCGGGCCTTGCTCGCGCAGAACAGCCAAAGCAGCGGAGGCAATGGAACCGGCAGCGTCGTCGTCGAAATCAGTCACCCGCCAATGGTAGGCGACCTATTGCAGCCCACTGAGCCCCTCGCCCAGCACGGTCGCACCGAGGATCGTCAGGATGACCGTCATCATCACCGCGTTGTTGGCGGTCATCCATGCCTTCGCGGACGCGAGGATCTCGTCGGCACGCTTGCCGGAGAACACCTTCACCAGGATCGGCAACGCGATGCCGACGCTCGCGATGACCGTGAAGATCACCGCGGCAACAATCTGTTGGGCAACGACATTCGTGGCGACCGCGATAGTGGCCGCACCGGATACCGCCAGCGCTGCATTCTTGGGATTGACCGCCGCGGACAAGAACGCCAACCCGAACGCCTTCCGCGGAGTCAACCCGTCGACGCTCTTCATCCACTTCGGAACTGTCGGCTCACTCCCGTTTCGCGGACGCGCGCGCCACTGCTTGTATGCCAAGCCGAACAGGACAAGACCCAACACGATTCGTACGACGCTCGACCACACCGAAGTCTGCGACGACTCCGACTCCGCAAACGAATAGTCCGCGATCACGATGGTCACCGCGACGACTGCCGAGATTCCGAGGACCCACCCGAGTAGAAAAGATGCCGCCCCTCGATGTGCTCCAGCGGTGATCATGACGAGCACGATCACCGCCATGGGCATCGAGACGAAAAGCAGGCCGAGGGCAATCGGAAGAGACAAACCGATCGCAGCTAGCACCGAAAACCTCCAGTTGAATGCACGATCGACGATCGATTCGAGCGTCGAAATCACGACGTCGGAGGCAGCATGACCTCGATGAGATGCGGGCCGGGTTCCGCCAGCGCTGCGGCAAACTGTTCGGCCAACTCCTCCGCTGTGTTCGCCCGCGACGCGGGCACTCCCAACCCCTCGGAGATCTTGACGTAGTCCATGTTCGGAGATGACAGATCCAACATCGACTGTGCGACGACGCCGCCACCTTCTGCGCCGACTCGTTGCAGTTCGCCACGCAGGATGGCGTATGCGCGATTGTTGAGCAGAATCGTCGTGACGTTCAACTGCTCTCGCGCCTGCGTCCACAACGCCGTGATGGTGTACATCGCGCTTCCGTCGGCTTCGAGATTGATCACCGGTCGCTCCGGCGCTGCCACAGCGGCGCCCGTCGCCACCGGGATGCCCTGGCCGATGGCACCTCCGGTGAGCGTGAGCACGTCGTGGCGCGGCGCTCCGGCAAGGGCAATCGGGATCGCCCAACCGGAAGTCGCCGCCTCGTCGGAGATGATGGCGTCGTCTGGCAGCAGGGCGCCGATCACGTCGGCCCAATTTCGAACGTCCAGAGGCCCGCTCGGCAGCGCCGGCCGATTCGCTTCCTGCAAAACAGGTTCGACTCCCGGTGCCACGAGTTCGGCCACTGCCTCCAGTGCACCGGCAACATCGTCGCCGACGCTTGCCAGCGTTGTCACCGCAGCACCCTCCGGTGCCAGATCGCTCGGTTTTCCGGGATACGCAAAGAACGAGACCGGCGAAACCGCTCCGGCCAGAACCAGCTGAGTTGTTCCGCGAAGTTGTTCGGTGGCGTGCTCGGCGAAGTATCCCAAGCGCTCGAATGACGGTAGCCCCGCACCTCGTTGAAGCCTGGCTGGAAAAGTCTCGATCAGAATCTGGGCACCGGTCGCGACCGCAATTCGGGAAGCGGCGCGCAGCCCAGCTTCGGAACAGGCTGCGCCGCCCAGCAGTAGCGTGGCGCGACCCTCGGCATGGAGCGCGCCCACCACCGAGTCGATCTGTGTTGCAGAAACTTCCGCCCGCCCCGGTATGTCCCGAGGACCCGCAAGAACTCCACCTTCGCCCCACGAGACGTCGGCAGGGAGGACAAGTGTGGCAATGTGCCCGGGCGGATTCATCGAGGCGGCAACGGCGTCGGCCGCGTCGCTACCGACGGTCGCGGTGGATTCGGAACGTCGACTCCACCCCTCCAACCATTCGGTCAGCGCATCGATGTTCGATTCGAGAGGAGCGTCGAAACCGTGGTGGTAGGTCGCGTGGTCCCCGACGATGTTCACGATCGGTGTGTGGGCGCGGCGCGCGTTGTGAAGGTTCGCCAGTCCGTTCGCCATACCGGGGCCCAGATGGAGCAGCGTCGCGGCAGGCTTTCCGGCGATCCGTGCGTAGCCGTCCGCGGCACCGGTCACGGCGCCCTCGAACAAGCCGAGTACCGCACGCATCTGCGGAACGGAATCGAGTGCGGCGACAAAATGCATCTCGGACGTTCCTGGATTGCCGAAGCACACCTCGACGCCCGAGTCGACCAGGCTTTGGATGAGCGACTGTGCACCGTTCATTTCGATCACCTCTTCTTCATGAAAAGCTGCGAATGCTTCCTGCGCTTCATCGTGAGCAACCGAACTCCCGGTGCGTGCTCCTCGATCCGAACAGTCATCCGTACCTCCGTCGTGGCCGAGAGTCTCGATTCAAGCTACTCGGTCGGGAGTTCAGCGTTCGTAGCCCTTGCGCATATCGTCGACGATGCGTGGCCGGTCGAGCGTCGAGGGTTCCAACTCCCGCCTCGGGCGATCGCGAGGAAACACCGAGGCCGACGCCAGCGTCGGCTCGTCGAGGAACCGCAGGTTCGGCACATCAGCGGGCAGACGAAGGTCGGGTGGAGTGGATCCCGCTTGCGCGAGCACATATCCCCAGTCACCGAAGCTCGGCACGAAAACGTGATAGGGCGAGACGCTCAGTCCGACAGCCGATACCGTCGACACCGTTCTCCAGTACGCATCCGGTGTCGAGTACGGGCTGCCGGACTGGACGACCATCAGCCCGCCCGGATTCATCGCGGCAGCGGCAAGTCCGTAGAACTCCATCGAATACAAGCGGCCAAGTGCGGGGGTGTCAGGATCCGGGAGGTCGACGATCACCGCATCGAAACCCGGTTCCGGACGCTCTCGCAGCCACCGAAACGCGTCGTCGAGTACGACGTCCACCCGTGGATCCTCGAGCGCTCCCTCGTTCAGATCACGAAGACGCGTGTTGGCCAACTCGATGACTGCCGGATCGAGTTCCACTTGAACGATCTGCTCGACGCTGTTCATTCGCAGCACTTCCCGTGCAGCGAGGCCGTCACCGCCGCCCAGAATCAGCACGCGCCGGGGGTCGTTCACCAGGGCCGGATACACCAGCGACTCCGTGTACCGATGCTCGTCGACACTGGAGAACTGCAGGTCTCCGTCGAGGAACAGGCGCACGTCGTTCCCCCGCTCGGTGACGACGATTTCCTGGTACACCGATCGCTCGGCGGCCACCACGGGATCGGTGTAGAGCCGCTGCCTCGACGTGGTCTCGATGTCCGACGCTGCGATCAGCAACCATCCGATCAAACTTGCTGCCAACAGCATTGCGACGACGGCGATCGATCGTGCGCGCAGGCTGAGCTGCCACCGAAGGAGTATCAGCGCGACCACTGCCGCAGCCACGAGATTGATCATGCCGGTGAGTGCGGCACCGCGAATCATTCCCGCCCACGGCAACAGTACGAACGGCCACAGCAGACCACCGATCAATGCGCCGAGGTAGTCGGCGGCATTGAGGTTGGCCAGTACCTTTCCGGTGCTCTGTGCGTCGTTGTCGCTGCGACCGGACTGCAGGAGCGTCATCAGCAGAGGCACTTCGGCACCGACGAGGATGCCGATCAGCGCGGTCGCCGCCACCAGAACTGCTGCGCTGGAACCGAAGAACGTGAAGGTCACGTACAGCGTGACGGCACTGAATCCGCCGATCAGCCCGAGCAGTATCTCGACCGTCACGAACGAAACGGCAGCGTGTCCCAGCAGAGGTTTGGCGGCCAGCGCTCCGATACCCAGAGCCGCAACAAATCCCGCGACGATCAACGACGTCTGGGTGATGCCGCCCCCGGTCAGACTCACGCTGAGTGTCAACAGGGCCAGCTCGTAGATCAGGCCACACGCAGCGCACGCCGCAACAGCCGCAAGGAGAAGGACGCGTGCGCGCGGGCCGAGCATCGTCGAACGCTCGTCAACTGTCACATCGGGATCAGCGGCAACCATCAGGTGAGCGCTGCGGCGTTCACCAAACCGATGGACAGCAAGCTCACACCCACAGCCCACGCGGCGCCACACATCTTCGGATCCTGCACCAGCGCAACCAACTTGCCGGGAAGGAATGCGTTCATCAATCGCAGCGCGATCGCTTGCAACACGATCGCGAACAGTCCGTACACCGCGGAGTCGGCGAGTCCCTGAGCAAAGCCGTCCGAACTGGTCAGGATTGCCGTCACCACGATGATCGCCAGCGCAAGATGATTGGAGGCCAACAGAATCGCAGCGTTCGGGTTCTTGTCGACGTAAACCTGGTGGCGGAGATTTCCGGGTGTCATGAGGTCGAGGACCAGGAATCCCGTCGCCAGAACCGCTGCACCGACGACGAAGTAGGCGAGGGTGCCGAGAACGCCCCCGACGAGCAATGCCGGATCCACCGTCCCGATCTCGACGGAAGTGGATGCAAAGATGTTCGTCACGCCGTTCTCCTTCTCATTGAGCATTACCGTCATTTGGCACTACCCGAGCCGCCGCTGCCACTGCTTCCACCCGCCGGGGATCCCGGGTTGAAGCCCGGTCCCAGGTACGCGTATCCGCCGCTGCGATACGTGCCGTCGATGTCCTCTACCTTGATGGTGCTGCCACCGCCCGAAGCCGAACTGACAGTGACGATGTCGTCGTCGTAGCGCAGGTATTCGTTGCCGCCGTCAGCACTTCGCGCCGCTGGTTCGTCCGCGTCGACAATCCGTGAGACGGTCGTGCCCACTGGATCTTTCGACGAGTACAACACGACGTCGCCATCCTGGGACGTCTTGGAATAGTTGTCCGCGATGAAGTCTTTGGCTCCACCACCGCACGCCGACAAGACAATTGCGGCCGCCACCATCACCGGAGCCAACCACGTCCGCCCCCTCACGGGCGCCACCTACTGCGCGTCTTCACGATCACTCCTGTCCCCTCCCCCGGGTACAAATGCCAACTCTGCCAACTCCACCCCTGGCGGTCTCGCACGCCACACAACGCGGTCAACGCTGTGTCGTCGCCGGGAAAGGATCCGCAGATCCAACCGTCCTGGCCGGCGGACTCTCTCAACGATGCAGCTTCCGAATCGAATTCGACTCGGTCCAGGATCAGCGAGGAAGACTCGAACCGGTAGTTTTGCGTGGACTCCACTGCGGGCAGTGGTTCACCGCCGACTGCAAGAGCATCGCACGAAACCTGTTCGGTCAGTTTCTTTCCCGACGCCCAGGCCGTCACCACGTGCGAAGCCCCGAGCACTCCGAGTGTCAGCGTCGCGTCGGAAGTTCCGATCACCAACTCGGCGAGGGTCGGTGGCGCAGGAGCTCCCAGTACCAACCCCAGTGCCGAGGCATCCACGTCGGTCGGCTCCACGTCGAGTAGATACAGGCTCATTCCGGGGGGCCCGAGTGGATGACAGTGAGTTCGCTGCGAGTGACCGCCCGTCCCGTGGAAACCTCCCACGACTGTCCGCGCGCCCACTTCTCGAATGCAATCAGGCCGGTCTTGTCGGCGGTCGCATAGTCCGCGTATTCCATCGAGCCGGAAGGGGCCGTACCCGTCGTACCCTCGGCCGTGAACTTCGCCGTTCCACTTTCGATCTTGCGGTGAACCTTGTCGTCGAGAATGACGTCGCCGTTCGGGACCAGGTTGGTTCCTTCTCGACGCATCCAGAGAGTCATCTCCAATTCGCCCTCGTCGTCCTCGACCGTCAACCAACGACGACCGGTCGAACCGTCGAGAAGGTGCTCACGCCAGATGTACCCCTCTTCGTCGAGCGTGATGGTCCCTCGAACAACATGGTCGATACCCGCGTACGTGATGATGTCGCCGACCCCGATCTTGTGGGGGTCGTACACCTCGGGATAGTCGGCGAGCGGGTCGACGCGAGCATTCGGCTTGCCCTGGCGTCCACGCAGGACCACAAACACGACGGCAGCGATCACTACGAGTATCAGGACAACTATCAGCACGTTGGTCAACGGTTTCTCCGAAATCGTCTCGGCAGGGTTGCCGCGGGCCATACCCTACCGATCCGTTCTCAGCCTTTTCGGATGAGACTGCCGGCAATCCGGCCTGTCGCCGACCGGACAGGTCTCCAGCGCCGCGGGCAGATCGAAAGACTGCCCCGGCGCACCTTTGCGTTTACGCTCAGCCCGAGGAACTCCGCGCGAACGAAAGCCGGTCGACTGAGGATGAGCAAGAACACGGAGCCGTCTGCCCGCACCGTCATGCACACACCACGATTCTGGTTGACACCATTGATAGTGGTCACCCTCTTGATGTCTGCGCTGGCAGCGTTGTACATGGGCGGAATACTCGATCCCAAGAAACACCTGGACCAGTTCCCGATCGCCCTGGTCAACCAGGACGAGGGCGACACCCTCCCCGGTGGCGACCCCGCCGACCGCAAGAACTTCGGAAACGACATCGTCGCCGGCCTCGAAAGCGGAATCGACCACCAGAAGATCGACCTGCAGCAGATCGGTATCGCCGAAGCCCAATCGCGGTTGAACTCCGGCACGCTGTACGGCGCGATCGTGATTCCCAGTGATTTCACGAAGAGGACGATCATCCTGGCGGAGGCCAGCGTCGTCGCCGGTGACGTAGAGCAACCGATCATCACGATCTACACCAATCCTCGCGCCGGTTCCGTCTCGGCATCGCTGGTCCAGTCGATCGGAACCACAGCCCTCGCCTCGGTCAACAAGAACATGGGCGAGCAACTCACCGCCCTTGTCACCGCGCAGTTGGAAGCGGGAGGCACCGGAACCCAGATCTCCGGAGCGAGCCGCCTGCTGCTCGAAAACCCGGTGAACGTACTCACGGTTGCCCACGATCCGCTTCCCGACGGAACCGGATTCGGTTTGGTGGCATTCTATTTCGCGCTGCTGTTGGTCCTTGCGGGATTCACCGGAGCAACCGTGGTCAATTCCTTGGTGGACGGCATGCTCGGATACGCGCCTACCGAATTCGGTCCACTCTTCGTTCAGAACGACGTTGTGGGTATCAACAGGTTTCGAACGCTGCTCGTCAAATGGGCATTCATGATCGTGTTGTCCGGCATAGTCTCCGCGTTGTTCCAGTGGATCAGTCGCGCCCTCGGAATGCCGGTCACTCACGGGCTTGCATTGTGGGAGTACGGCGCGCTGGTCATCACAGCGGTGGGCATCACGGCGATGTCGGTGATGGCCGCGTTCGGCTCGTTGGGCATGTTGATCAACCTGTTCGTGTTCGTCATTCTCGCGCTGCCCTCGTCCGGTGGCACCATCCCCCTCGAAGCCAGCCCCAGGTTGTATGCCTGGCTGGCGCAATTCGAGCCGATGCACCAGATCTACATGGGCACGCGATCGATCCTGTTCTTCGGCGCACGCGGTGAGGCAGGCCTGCTGCATGCCGTCTGGATGACGTTGGTGGGTCTACTGATCGGCGTCGTACTCGGCATCGTGACCACCCGTTTCTACGACCGCAAGGGCTACGAGCGCACCCATCGTCCCAAGGTGGCGTGACATGGTACCCAGCCGGGATTTGATCGAAACCTGTTGAGCCGATTCAATGTGATTGCGCGTTTCGGGAATCTTCGAGCCCCTTCCGCACGTTGTACAACTATGGCTAATTACAAAACAGTCAATCCCGCGACAGGTGAAACCGTCAGGGAATTCGATACTTTGGATGACGCCGGAGTTGAAGCCGCACTTGCGAACACGCATCGCGGCTACTTGACCTGGCGCAACAGTGCGCCACAGCAGCGTGCGGCAGTCCTGAGCAAGACCGCCGAACTGTACACAGAGCGCGCAGACGAACTGGCCCGAATGATCTCCTTGGAGATGGGTAAGCCGGTCCGCGAGGCCAAGGGCGAAGTACAACTCTCGGCCGCGATCTATCAGTGGTATGCAGACCACGGTCCGGCACTGCTCGAGGAAGAACGACTCGACGTTCCCGGGGCCGAGGAGTCGGTTGTGTACCGGCGACCGATCGGCGCTCTCATCGGCGTCATGCCGTGGAACTTCCCGTACTACCAAGTCGCCCGCTTCGCGGCACCGAATCTGATGCTCGGTAACACGATCATTCTCAAGCACGCATCGAACTGTCCGCAGTCGGCGCTGCTGATGGAAGAGATTCTGCGACAAGCCGGATTGCCGGACGACGCCTACGTCAACGTCTTCGCGACCAACGAGCAGATCGCGGACATGATCGCCGATCCCCGAGTTCAAGGTGTGTCACTGACCGGCAGCGAACGCGCCGGAACCAGCGTCGCCGAAACTGCCGGACGCAATCTCAAGAAGGTCGTCCTCGAACTCGGCGGATCAGACGTGTTCATCGTCCTCGATTCCGACGACATGGATGCCACCGTCAAGTCCGCAACCAAGGCACGTCTGTCCAATGCCGGCCAGGCCTGCAACGCGGCCAAGCGTTTCATCGTCACCGAAGATTTCTACGACGACTTCACCAACAAGTTGGCGACGTCCTTCGAATCCGTCACTGCCGGTGACCCGTTGGACGAATCCACAGTCTTGGGTCCGCTCTCTTCGCAGAGCGCGGCAGACACTCTGATCGAGCAGATCGACGACGCTGTGTCCAAGGGTGCCACGCTGCTGACCGGTGGAAAGAAGATCGACGGCCCGGGCGCCTACGTTCAACCGACATTGCTCGCAGACGTGACACCGGACATGCGGGCCTACAGCGAAGAACTGTTCGGACCTGCCGGAGTCGTCTACAAGGTCAAGTCGGCCAGCGAGGCTGTGGAACTTGCCAATTCGTCGGTCTACGGCCTGAGCGGATCCGTCTGGAGCAGCGATCTCGATTCCGCCCGGTCGGTCGCTGCAGATCTCGACGTGGGAATGGCGTTCGTCAACGAGCACGGAACGACGTTGCCCGGTCTGCCCTTCGGCGGAGTCAAGCGCTCCGGAGTCGGCCGCGAGCTGGGTCCGTGGGGAATGGACGAGTTCGTCAACAAGAAGCTGCTCCGCGTCTCGAAGAAGTAGTTCGACACAGAAGTAGCTCGGCACAGAAGTAGCTCGGCGCAAAGGAAGGCCCTGACCTCGATGGAGGTCGGGGCCTTTCCTCATAACCCACGGACCAGCAAGCGGGTCCGCTGCCTGGTCACTCGCTTGCCGGCGTGGCACCCCCACGAGTGAGGCTCCACCCGAACCTCGTCGCGATGACAGCTGACACCCAGCCCAACAGTGCACCCACCAGTGGAGCAGCGACGGCGGTGTAGATCGCCTCGTTGGAAACACCAACCGACACGGCGGAGTCACCGACGAAGGCGAAATCGGTTCGGGAGGCGAAGGACGCCCACTCGATCAGGCCGGAGACAACAATAATCAGGAACCCCAGCAGGAAGCCGAAGCCGGCCAGCAGAACGTGAAGTGCGCGCATCCGGTCAGTCTGCCTGTAACACCCACCCAGATAAAACCGACCTGCTGGTATGACACTTTCACGAATCGCTCGAACTACCGTAGTCGCCGCTGCCCTCTGCGCGAGTGCAGCCATCTGTTCCGCAACTTCAGCGTCCGCGGACGTAGTCGACGTCACGATCCTTCCGGGTCTCAGCAGCGGGCCGACGACGCCGTACGGAGCGGCCTGCACGTATCTGGTGGTTGCCAGGACAGCAGCGTTGAACGAGCCGAACGTCTCGATTGTCGACATGAACCGGGCGTCGACCATGTTCCCGCAGGAACTGATCTGGGACACCGTCAATCCCTACTTCACCTTGCCGGTCGTACTCGGCCACGCCGTCACGCTGTGGACTCCGACTGCACCGGGCGAACACTCTCTGATGGCCTACCAGACGTCCGCGGGCGGGCCGGTCACAACGGTCGATGTCAATCCGGCGACACCGATCGGTCCGGGGTGCGTCGTCGCACCCTGATCCGCTAGCCCTCCAAGAAGTCGACGAGCACCCGGTTGATTTCATCGGCGGGAACCATCGGAATGCTGTGATGCGAAGAAGCTTTCAGCACCTCGACACGCGCTGCGGGAACCCTCTCCCGCACTGACTTCGACACGGTTTCCGCATCATGCACCCGTCCGTCTTGTGCGAGGACCACCAGCAACTCGACATCCAGTGCGCTCAAGGCCTCCTTCGAAGGACGTCGAGGCACTACGAGATCGGGTCGCGGTAGATCCGAAGTGCCCACTTCCACAAGAGACAGCCAGTCGGAGTCGATACTCAACTCACCTGTCTCCCAATCCAACAGTCGCCGTCGGCGCGCTCGCGACGGGGAGAGCAACAGCGGAAGCGCACGCAGAAGGTAGCCCGCCTTCATGCCGGAGAAACTCGAATTAGGATCGAGCAGAACAAGTTTCCCGACACGATTCGGTCGATGCAGCGCAAAGGCCAACGCAATCATTGCGCCATAGGAATGTCCGATCACATCAACGGTGCCGGCCCCGGTGCAATCGACTATCGAGTCCATCCACTCGATCAGATCGTCGACGGACTTCATCGGATCACCATTCGGAACGCTCCGCCCGGCATCGCCCATGGTGTCGACAGCAAAGACACGCCGGGATTTCGACAGCGTCGCAACATTGTCGAACCACACCGTCGAAGTGGCACCTCCCCCGGACAGAAGGATCAACGGCCGCGAGTCTGCATGCCCACAGACGTTCACATGCGTGTTACCGAACCGCCCCGCGAGATCCACACCCAGCGGTTTCTGCGGCCATTTGGTCAGTACAGCGTCGTATGCGCGATTGAAGTCCATCCCCCACCCCCCCATTTCTCTCGATTATCGAGATAGTAGACAATCAAGAGACAACACACCAGGGCTGGAGGCATCCTTGAGCGTCGGCGATGCAGAAGACGAAGCGATGGCGATCGTCCACTCGCTTCGCGCACTTACCGTCGACTTGAACGTGGCGGTTTCCGGCTTTGCGAACAAGTACAAAATGCACTCCACCGACGTGCGCGCGTTGATCTGCCTTCTCGATGCCGAGCGCTCGGACACACCGGCGACACCAGGCTGGCTCGGCGCACAGCTGGGTATCAACTCGGCGTCGGTGACCGCGCTCGTCGACCGGATGGTCAAAGCGGGCCACGTAGCTCGGGAGCGAGACTCAGCAGACCGCAGGCGGGTGCTCTTGCAGGTCACACCATCGGCGGTCACTCTGGGCGAGAGTTACTTCGGCCCACTCATTTCACGGGCGGTGAGCACCCTCGGCAATTTTACCGCCACAGAGCGAGCCACCATCGCGAGTTTCATCGCCGCGATGCGAGCGGACGTGGAGCGGACTCGAGTCGATAGGGAGCCCTCCCGGTGACTCGCATACTTCCCGCGGGAGAACGCGCATTGCTCGTGGACTTCGATTCCGAAGCTGGCGTTCTAGCGTTCACCGAAGCACTGACGCGTAACACCCCGGTCGGGGTCGAAGACTTCCTCCCCGCAGCTCGCACGGTCCTGGTCACGTGCACCCCGGCGGCAGATCTCACGTACGTCCGGAAGTGCTTGAACGATCTCGAGCAGACCGATTCTGCCGCGACCACAGACGAGCATTCCGAGACGGATGCACTCACCATCGCCGTCAGGTACGACGGGCCCGACCTCGACGACGTCGCACAGTCACTTGGTATGAGCCGATCCGAGGTGGTTGCGGCCCACACCGGGGCAATGTGGCGTTGCGCCTTCATCGGATTCGCGCCCGGCTTCGCCTACCTGACTTCAGGCGACGCTCGGCTCGACGTTCCGCGTCGAACGCAATCACGAACCGCTGTGCCTGCCGGTTCCGTCGCCCTGGCCGCTGGATACAGCGCGGTCTACCCGCGTGCATCACCGGGTGGCTGGCAGATCATCGGGAGCACCGATGCCGTGATGTGGGATCTGAACGCCACACCACCGGCCACCGTTCAGCCCGGCAGACGCGTGCGCTTCGTGAACGAGGAACAACGATGAACGGCCTCGAGATACTCGACACCGGGCCGCTGAGCCTGATCCAGGACCTCGGACGGATAGGTCATCTTCGCTCGGGTGTCGGGGTTTCCGGTGCGGCGGACAGGCGATCTCTCAGGCTTGGCAATCGGCTCGTCGGCAACAACGAGGGCGCAGCCGGTGTCGAGGTCCTCCTGGGTGGGCTGAGTCTTCGGGCGCAGCAACCGACAACGATCGCGTTCACCGGTGCGCCGGCACAGGCCTACCGCGACGGCATTCCGGTCGGGCATTCGAGCGTGATCGATCTGCGGGCTGGTCAGACCGTCCGCCTGGACTACGCACCGAGTGGACTGCGGACGTATCTGACCGTCCGAGGCGGCATTGTGGTTCCCGAGATCCTGGGATCGCGCAGCACCGACACGATGTCCGGGATCGGTCCGGCGCCTCTCGAGCCTGGTGTTTTTCTCCCGATCGGGCCATCGCCGACCACGTTCTCAGCCGTCGACCTCGCACCGGTGCCGCCGATGGCAAACGAGACTCTCGCCATTCGAGTGGTGTTCGGTCCTCGCGCAGATCGATTCACCAACCCCGAAACACTCCTCCATGGCCGATGGGCGATCTCGACCGACTCGGACCGAATCGGCGCACGCGTCGATCGCGTCGGCGCCGACGAACTACTTCGAAGAACAGACGACACCGAACTGCCCACCGAAGGCGTGGCACTCGGATCGATCCAGGTCCCACCCAGCGGCCAACCTGTCGTGTTCCTCGCCGATCACCCCATCACCGGCGGCTATCCGGTGGTGGGAGTGGTCGCGGACGCAGATATCGACCGACTCGGCCAAGCCCGCCCGGGTCAACACATCCGGTTCGTCAGGGCCTGAGCACGCCGAGCGATGGCGTGTCGGACCCAGCCGTCACACTGATGTCGTGCGAGTTGTCCTGGTCCCCGGTAGTACGACGTCCACGGGAGCTGTGACGGCAACTGTCCTACGGACCGATCCCGCTGGAACGCCGCTCGCCGATCCCGTCGAATACCCCGACCTGATCGCAGCGGTACGCACCATCGAGGAAGCCGAGCACCCGCGGTGGGTGTGGCCGAGTACGGCGACCGTGTACCCACCGCTACTGCGGGCAGGCGCACGGGTTCAGCGGTGCCACGACATCTCCCTGACCCGCGCGATACTCGGAATGCGCGCCGGCAAACCGTCACCGCCCGCCGAGGAGTTCGACGACGATCGACTCGGACTCTTCGACACTGCACCCGTTCTCGATCCCCTCGCCGTCGTCACCGAATTCGCCGAGCAGCGCGCAACCATCGGCGCGGACGCTCGACTGGACTTGTTGATCGCAGCAGAATCGGCCGGCGCTCTCAGCGCCGCCGAGATGACGCACACGGGCCTTCCGTTCTCGACGCAGAAGCATCGCGAACTCCTCGAAGAACGGCTGGGGCCGCGGCCGACGGGATACGACCTCCCCGCTCGTATGCAGGAACTTGCCGCACAGATCAGTGAGGTCTTCGGGCGCACCGTCAATCCTTCGTCTTCGGTGGAGATCACCGAGGCGTTCGGGCGTCAGGGCATCGAACTTCCGTCGACGCGCAAGTGGTTTCTGCAGGAGATCGATCATCCGGCTGTGCCGCTACTCCTTCGTCATCGCGAACTCGCCAAGCTGTACAGCACCAACGGGTGGCAGTGGATGGACAGTTGGGTGCGGGGAGATCGATTCCGTCCGATCTACGTTCCTGGTGGTGTCGTGTCCGGCAGGTGGGCGAGTCGAGGCGGCGGGGCCCTCCAGATTCCGAAGACAATGCGCTCGAGCGTCGTCGCCGATCCGGGCCACGTGTTCGTCGTCGCCGACGCCGGTCAGCTCGAGCCCCGAATTCTGGCCGCCATGTCCGGCGACCGCCGCATGATGGCCGCCGCCGGGGACGACGACCTGTACGCACTTGTCGGTGCCGAAGCCTTCGGCGGTGATCGCGCAAAAGCCAAGGTCGCAATCCTCGGAGTCCTGTACGGGGCGACGGCGGGTGAAGCCAAAGCACTGCTCATCTTGTTGCGGAAGCGATTCCCGGTCGCCGTCGAGTACGTCGAGCAAGCTGCCAAGGCAGGTGAGCGCGGCGAGGTGGTGAAGTCACTGCTCGGCCGGGCCTGTCCCCCACCGTCTCCCGACTTCTACTCCCACGGCGACGCTCACGCCCGCGGTCGTTTCACGCGCAACTTCGTCGTGCAGGCCACTGCGTCCGAGTGGGCGCTGTGCCTCCTGGCCGACCTCAGGCGCCGCCTCGCCGAAGATCCGGACGGCGAGTTGGTCTTCTTCCAGCACGACGAGGTAGTCGTGCATACCCGAAATCCCGAGTCAGGTACCGCCCACGTGCTGGCCGCCGCGGCTTCGGCAACTCGATTGTTGTTCGGCGACACAGTCGTCCGTTTTCCCATGGACGTCGCAGCCCGCGAGACTTACGGCAAAGGCACTTCGTAGCGTCGTCAATTCCACGCCAAGTGGTTCCACCGCGCCCGTATTGCGTGTTCTACTGGAAAACGTTGCTTTGTTGGTGCTGGTCGACTGCGTTCGAGGAGAACCATGACCAAGCTGGACACAACTGACGCAGAACGGAACGACAGCGGAGCCGTGAAGCGCCTTCGCGTGCCGATCTTCACCGTGATCGCCCTTGCGATCTTCGCCTTCGTCGCAGGCGGATTCGGCGGTTCTTTCCAGGGCAAACTCGCCGAGGTTCAAAAGAACGACAACGCCTCGTACCTCCCGAGTTCCGCCGAATCGACAATCGTCAGCAACCAATCCGCGAACTTCCTCGCAGTCGAGACGATCCCTGGATTTGTTCTGTTCCATAGAGATTCGGCCCTCACCGAGGCGGACAAATCTGCAATCAACTCGGCCTACGGCGCCATTGCCGGCATCTCCGGGGTAGACGCCGACGGTATGCAGCCCACTCAGTACTCCGCCGACGGCACAACTGCGTCGATCTTCGTGCCACTCGTCGCCAAGGACGGAGACACATCCGTGGCAGGCGATGTCCTGGCGACCACCGAGCAGAACGTCATCGACGCAGCAAAACAAGCAGCTGGTGATGTCGAGGTACTCCCAGCCGGGCCAGGTGGGCTACTCGTTGCGTTCATCGACGCCTTTGCCGGTCTGGACGGAGCGCTCCTTGGCGCGGCACTCCTGGTCGTGATCCTCATCCTGCTTGTCGTGTACCGATCGCCGGTGTTGTGGTTCTTCCCGCTGTTCTCCGCGCTCCTCGCCATCGGTTTGTCGTCGATGGTGATCTATTTTCTCGCGAAAGCCGAATTACTCACTCTGACCGGACAGTCTCAAGGCATCCTTTTCGTGTTGGTGATCGGTGCGGGTACCGACTACGCCCTACTCTTGATCTCTCGCTATCGCGAAGAATTGCACACGTATCCCAACCGCTTCGACGCGATGATCAAGGCCTGGCGCGAGTCTGCGCCGGCCATCACCGCTTCGGCTGTCACCGTGATTCTCGGTCTGCTTTGCCTGACGTTCTCTCAACTCAACTCCAACAAGAGCCTCGGACCCGTCGCCGCCATCGGGATCGCCTGCACCTATCTGGTGATGATGACGTTCATGCCGGTCGCTCTGGCCGCCACCGGACGGTGGGTCTTCTGGCCGCGCAAGCCCAAGGTCGATCACGCCGCAGACCTTACGACGCACGGGATGTGGGGCAAGATCGCCGAGGCCGTCGGTAGCAAGGACCGCCCACTGTGGATCGGCGCCACAGTGTTGTTGATCATCCTGTTCGCGGCCGGGATCGGCAGTCTCAAAACCGATGGCCTGACATCCACCGAAAGCTTCACCAATCGTCCCGACGCCGTTGTCGGACAAGAACTCTACGACTCGAAGTTCGATCCCGGAGCCGGCGCACCGGCCGTGATCACCGCAAACGCCGACCAGGCCGACGCCGTCATCAAAGCAGCCAGCGGCGTCGAAGGTATCTCGCAGGATCCCGGCGCCGTCTGCACCCAGGTGGACGTCGCGAAGGTCAGCGATTTGATCAAGACCAACCCCGCTGCCGTCGCACAAGCCGCCGCTGCGGGTTGCGCCCCTGCGGCTTTCACCGTTGCACCGATCGACGGCCGAACCATGATCAATGCAACCCTCGCCGACTCCTACGATTCGCCGGAGGCACTCGAAACTGTCAAGCGACTGCGGACTGCCGTCCACGACGTGCCCGGCGCCGACGCGCTCGTCGGCGGCAGCACGGCCACCACCCTTGATGTCCAGGCGGCCTCGGTCCGCGACAGAAACCTGATCATCCCGATCGTGCTGGTGGTGATCTTCCTGGTTCTGGCCGCTTTGCTCCGTGCTCTGCTGATCCCGGTGATTCTCATTGTCACCGTGGTGCTTTCATTCGCGGCGACCCTCGGTGTGAGCGGATTCTTCTTCACACACGTATTCGGGTTCGCCGGGGCGGATCAATCGTTCCCGCTGTTCGCCTTCGTCTTCCTCGTCGCGCTGGGTATCGACTACAACATCTTCCTGATGACCAGAGTCCGGGAGGAGACCGGAGAATTCGGCACCCGCGCAGGTGTACTGCGCGGTCTTGCGGTGACGGGCGGTGTGATCACGTCAGCCGGAATCGTCTTGGCCGCAACATTTGCCGTACTGGGCATCCTGCCACTGGTCTTCCTCGCCGAGATCGGATTTGCCGTGGCCTTCGGCGTGCTGCTCGATACGATCATCGTGCGCAGCGTCCTGGTGCCGGCACTCTCTCACGACATCGGGAAACGTATTTGGTGGCCGTCCGAACTGGCGCGCGCGAAAGACTGACCGACTACAGAAACGCTTCCTTGGTCCACAGATGAAAGAGCGCGTAGGCTCGCCAGGGTCGCCAGCGCTCGGACAACGCTGCGGCTTCTTTGGCCGTCGAGACCCCCAGCGCACGTTTCAACACCAGATCATCGGGCACGAATGCGTCGCGATCACCGAGAATCCGGACGGTGAGATAGTCAGCGGTCCACGGTCCGATCCCCTTTAGCGCCAACAGCTCTCGCCGAAATTGGACAGGATCCGCATTCCAGGAGAGGTCGAGGCCGTTCGCTGCCGCAGTTGCCAGCGTGTGCACTGTTCTTGCGCGCGCTGTGGTCAATCCGACGGCTTTCTGTATGCCCTCGGTTGATTGCGCTGCAACCACGTCCGGATCAGGGAAGGCAAGAAAATCCCCTTGCACCGGTACCCCGAATGCGCTGACAAAACGACCACCGAACGTCCTCGCCGCGCCGAGCGAAACCTGTTGTCCCAGAACAGTGAGCACTGCGGTCTCGAACCCGTCCACCGAACCGAGCACACGCAATCCTGGACGGGCGGCAACAAGTGGGGCCAACAACTCATCACTACCGAACGCCGCTTCGACAGCAGTGTGATCGGCGTCGAGGTCGAGCCAACGGCGCACGATCACCTCCAGCACTGCGGAATCCGTTACCGGCACATCGGAATCCACGACGACACCGTCGTCGGTCCACGACACCGACACGACAACGGGTCCGGAAGGCAACGGTACGACTCTGGTGTGAACACCGTCGTCGTGACGCTCGAGGCCTGCGACGCAGTGAGCCCGCAGGGCACCGGTGAGCGGTTCGACTGCATAGGGCGCCTGAAAGCGCAGCGTCACTGCGCTCACCGGCCGGCTTCCAGATCCAGCAGAATCGCTTTCAGTTCGGGGCCACCCGCGTACTGCCCGAGGCTGCCGTCGCTGCGCACCACCCGGTGACACGGGACCACCAACGGCAGCGGGTTCTTTGCACATGCGGTCCCTACGGCACGCACCGCACGTGGGCTTCCCGACGCTGCCGCGACCACCGAATAGCTTGCAGTGTGGCCGTATTCGATCTCGGGAAGATGACGCAACACTTCGCGTCGAAACCCTTTCGCGAGTTGGAAATCCAAGCGCAGATCGAATTCTCGACGCGCACCGGCAAAGTACTCGTCCAACTCGCGAGCGACAGTGTCCAGCCTGCGCGGGTAATGAAGCACACGAGGGCTGACGGTGTCCGCCAATCGTTCCAGAACGAGGTCGTGCCCTTCGACGGCAAAGGCAACCCGCACCAGGCCGACATCAGTTGCCGCCAGCAGCAGCTTTCCGACCGGCGAATCGACGGTTCGATATGCCACGTCGATCAATTCGGCTTCGGACGCCTGCGCAGCCAGGCGCGCCCGTAGGCGGATCATGGCGTCGGCGTCAACGGCTGGAAGTGCCTCGAACACATCGTTACTCATGAGTGACTCCCTTCCGCAGCGGTAGCGGACAAGTAGGTTCTTCGTAGGGTGGCGATACCGTCCGCACTCGCGCGTCTGGCGGCTGCCGGGGTGTTGCCGAGGATGTCCGCGATCTCTGCGTACGGCAGCCCACCCAGAAAGTGATAGGCGACCGCCGCACGTTGTTTGAGTGGTAGTTGTTCGAGTGCGTCCCAGAGTTCGTGATCCCACGTGCCCGGCACGCCGATTCGCGTCGGCAACTCCGGAACGTCGTCTGTCGGCACGGCCACGCGGGCACGCACTCGGGTGATGTCGATCGCCTTGCGGTGCGCGATGGTGACCAGCCAGGCTTCGATGTTCGCGTCCGGGTTCAGATCCGGGTATGCCCGCATCGCCGCGATGAACGTCTCGGACCACGCGTCCTCGGCGTCGACGGGCCCGACCACCGCGCGGCAGACACGGAGGACCACTGCACCGTATTCGGTCACGACGTCTTCGAACGGTTTGAGTGTCACGACCGGTAGACGTTCCCGATCACCGAATTGTGAGCCGAGCGCATCAGAAGAGGACATCCGATTCGCCGCCGTGCTCGCGGTCGAGCAGGAACCGCTTACGTTCGAGGCCGCCGGCGAAACCGGTCAGACTTCCGTCGCTACCGACCACGCGATGACAGGGAACGATGATGCTGATCGGATTCTTGCCGTTTGCCGCGGCGGCAGCACGGATTGCAAGCGGGTTACCCAAAGTTTGCGCGAGCTCCATGTAGGTCCAGGTTTCGCCGTACGGGATCGTTCGCAAGGTGTCCCACACCCGCTTCTGGAACTCGGTACCCACGGGCGCCAGCGGCACGGAGAACTCCGTGCGATCACCCTCGAAGTACTCGGTGAGCTGCGATTCGACTTCACCGAAGACCGCCGAGGAACGATCACCGAACGTGGACTCGTCCGGCTTGTGGCGATGCTCCGCCATGTACAGACCGCAGAGGTCGTCACCTGCTGCTACCAGCGTCAACGCTCCGATCGGCGAGTCGATCACAGTGTGCGTACGGATAGCCGTCATGTCTCGATCCTTCCAGGTTGCGCGGTGCGGCAGGCAGCGGGTGAAGTGATTGTCCGCGCCGGCACCGACACCTCGAAGACGCCGCGGGCCTCGTGAATGTGAGATTTACCTGTACTTTGACGTCACATCAGGCAGTATCGAGGGATGGCTCTAGTTTTGCCCGGCAGCTCCACCGTCGTCCGCTCCGTCGGCGACGTGGTGCACTGGTCCCTGTCCACGGTCGCATTTGCGGTCACCCTGCCCACTCGACTCGAGGCGCTCCTCTTCTCGGTCGAGAGGTTGGTGGCGCGCATCAACCAGATCGCCGACAACGCCGACCGCGTCGTCATCGGAGCCGCCGCCGTGACCGTTCGCGCTGAGACACTGGTCGAGGCCGTCGAGCAGACGTCGGACATCGCGGGACAACTCCTCGAGATCTACGAGCCCATCGCCCTACAGCTCGCGCCGCTGGCCGCCAGGTTCGCCGACGACCTTTCCGAGGCAGAGGTCAGCGCCGCGATCAAGCTGATCGACCAACTACCGGAGCTCACCGACCGGGTGGCCGCGGTGTTGCCCATCCTCGGAACCTTGGACTCCGTCTCGCCCGAGATCCACGAACTCCTCGGAGTGGTCAAGGACCTGCGGCAGGCGATCGTCGGGGTGCCTGGCTTTCACTTCTTTCGCAAGCGGGGCGAAGCCAAGCTGGATTGAAATTTCAGGCGGAGTAGCCGTTGGTCCCGGCCCGCGCCATGACGACCTTCGGAACGACCGCTCGAGACGAGAGCTTGAGCAGACCGTCCACCAACTCCACGATGTCGTCGACCTTGATCATGGTGTCCGGTGTGATCCGATCGTGTGTCCATGCCGACATGTCGGTGTCGACGTAACCGGGAGCGATGGCCGTCGCACTGACGCCGTTTCCGGATTCCTCGGCGTTGAGTGCCTCGACCATCGAAATCAGCGCAGCTTTGGTGGCTCCGTAGACGGCCAGGCCGCTCTCGGCATACACACCGGCCATCGAGGCGAGAGCGATCACCTTCGCTCCGCCGGCAAGGTCCGCGTCCGCCGCTGTACGCAGGAGCGGCAGCGACGCTTGCAATAGTGCAAACGGTGTTCGGAGATTGACGGCAACGGTCTTGTCGAAACGTCGCATCGGGTAATCCGCTACTCGCCCACTGGTTCCCACTCCGGCGTTGAGGACGAGAGCCCTCATGGAGCCGAATCGCTCATTGTGTGTGGCGACGAGTGCTGCGGCGAAGTTCTCGTCCGTCATGTCGCCGGCCGAGACGACGACGTCCGGCGATCCGGCGCGGGTAAGTTCTTCGGCGACAACGGCGAGCCGCTCGGTATCACGCGCCGTGATGGTCAGCCCGTACCCTTGCGAAGCCAAGCGTGTTGCGATGCCGAGCCCGATTCCCTTGGAGGCGCCGGTGACCAGTGCTGATCGAGTCATTCGAATTTCCCTTGCAGTGCGTTGAGTCCGGCCGAGATCAGTTCCGGCACAGAAGATCCAGCCTTGTCGAATCCCCCGCCGACGGTGGCTCCTGCTCGGAATCGGTGATCGATGCCCTGCGCCACGACGGCGAGTTTGAAGAACCCGAGCGCCATGTAGAAGTTCCAATGCGCCAGTTCACGACCCGAAACGGACGAATACCGTTGCGCCAGATCGACAACGGACGGTAGCGACGGACTCGTCCACGCAGCAGGCTCACCCAGAACCAGATCCAGCGCGGGATGCCGATAGACGCACATCATCGCGATGTCCGCCAGCGGATCGCCCAGCGTCGACAGTTCCCAGTCCACCACTGCGGCAACCTTGGTGACGTCGTTCGCCGCGAGAATCGTGTTGTCGATCCGGTAGTCGCCGTGAACGATCGACGAGGCTGATTCCGCCGGAATCAATTCCGCGAGGCTCGACGCCAACCTGTCCACGTCGGCCGAGTCCTCGGTCTTGACGCGTGACCATTGACCGGCCCACAACTTCACCTGGCGGGCTACGTAACCGTCGGGTCTGCCGAGTTCGCCGAGACCCACTGCGGTGTAGTCGACGTCGTGCAGTGCAGCGAGAACACGCACCAACTCGTCGGTGCACTGCGTGACCTGCGCTGCCGGAACAGCTTCCAACTCGGTTTTGGTTCGGATCACTTGACCGGTAACGAACTCGACCACCGTGAACGACGCACCCATCACCGAGGCGTCCTCGCACAGCACGACGGTCGGCGCGACCGGCACGGCGGTGTTCTGCAACGCCGAGGTGATTCGGAACTCGCGCGCAACATCGTGCGCCGACGGCGTGAGGCCGGCCGTGGGTGGACGACGGAGAATCCACTTCGAGTTGTCGTCGAAGATTCCGTAGGTGAGATTGGATTTGCCGCCTGAAATCAGTTCGGCTCGCAACTCTCCGCTCACCTCGACGCCAGCGGCTTGCAGATACTTGTGGAGCGCCGCGAGATCGAGTCCTGGAAAGTCCGTCACTTCGACTCCTCCCGAGCAGCGCGCTTCGCAGCTCCGACAACACGTTTCGCAATTGCCCAGCGATGAACCTCGGACGGGCCGTCGTAGACGCGGAAGGGACGCACTTCGCGGGACAAGCGTGCCAGCGGCAGATCGCCGGACACGCCCATTCCGCCACACATCTGAATGGAGCGGTCCACGATCCGGAAGATCGCCTCGGCAGCGTAGGTCTTGGCGATGGACGTCGCGTTGCTCGCGTGCCCGCCCTGATCGAGTTCGAAGCAGGCCTGCACCAGAAGTGCGCGGCTGGCTGCGATGTCGATCTCGTTGTCGGCGACCATCTTCTGGATCATTCCGAGATCACCGAGTTTCGAGCCGAAGCCTTCTCGTTCGGCAACCCTGGCCACGGCGACGTCGTGGCCGCGGCGCGCTGCACCGAGCCAGCGCATCACGTGCGTCATGCGGGCGGGACCGAGGCGAACCTGCGCGTAGGCGAAACCTTGATCGACCTCACCGAGAACGGCCTCGTCGGGTACGAAGAGATCCTCGAACGTGACCTCGCAGTGCCCGCCGATCATGGCCTTGTCGAGGGTGTCGATGTGTCGACCCACTACCAGGCCGGGAGTGTCCGTCGGCGCCAGGAACATGGTCGCTCCGCCGCGCTGCCCGGGCTCACCGGACGTGCGCGCCATGATGATGAAGAACCCGGCGCCGTCGGCGCCGGTGATGAACCATTTCTTACCGTTGATCTTCCAGCCACCGGGGACTTTCTCGGCGCGGGTGTTCAAAGCCGAAGGATCGGATCCCGCTCCCGGCGCGGGTTCGGTCATGGCGAATGCCGACCGCATGTCCCCGCTTGCGAGCGGCGCGAGGAACTGCTGCTTCTGCGCTTCGTTCGCCACGTGGGCCAGCATGTGAACGTTGCCCTCGTCCGGCGCCGCGATGTTGAGCGCCGTCGGCCCGAATAGCGAGTAGCCGGCTTCCTCGAAGACCGGCGCGCGATCACTCATGTTGAGTCCGAGGCCGCCGTACTCGATCGGTGCATGCGGGGCGAAGACAC
This sequence comes from Rhodococcus sp. C3V, assembly GCF_029269915.1. NCBI lineage: Bacteria > Bacillati > Actinomycetota > Actinomycetes > Mycobacteriales > Nocardiaceae > Rhodococcus > Rhodococcus sp. C3V. The sequence continues at coordinate 188,784 of NZ_JARJBE010000001.1, read as the reverse complement.
CGGCTTCTTTTGCTGCCGACTGCATCTCGATGCGGATGGCATCGCCACCCGCTACAGCGATGTCACCGGCGTGTTCGTCTTCGATGGGGAGCACTACGTTGCGCGTGAAGTCGCGCGTCTTCTCGATCAGCGCCACCACCTCGGGCGCGTACGTCAGATCGATTGCCACCAGCCACCTCCGAAAGAACATCCCGACCGAGCGATCGCTCGGTAACAGCACTCTCGCACATGCCGATGCGCCGGGTCAACAATCTTCGAGCATCGCCTCGCCCTGATCGAGCCGGCCGGCAACCACCATGTCGCGGTACAGATCGTCCTTGTCCATGAGCTCGTCATGGTTGCCGATGTTGCGGATCCGACCGTCTTCCATGACCACGATCCAGTCGGCGTCACGCACCGTCGAGAGCCGGTGAGCGATAGTCACCACGGCCCCGGTGCGCGCACGTTCGTTGATCGCGTCGACAATCGCGGCTTCGGTGAGCGTGTCGACCTGGGCAGTGGCTTCGTCGAGCAGAAGCAAAGCACTCGGCCGCAGAACTGCGCGCGCCATCGCGATCCGCTGACGTTGGCCGCCCGACAGCGAGGTGGCCGTCAGAGCGGTGTCGAGTCCGTTGGGCAGGGCCTCGATCGCGTCGTCGAGCCGGAGCAAGCGCAGAACGGCCTGGACTTCTTCGTCCGTCGCATCGGGATGGCTGAAGACGACGTTCTCCCGAATCGTTCCGGGCACCACCGGTGTCTCCTGCTCCACGTACGCGAGACTCTCGCGCACAGCGCGGTGATCGAGCGCGTCGTAACCGACTCCATGCAGGAGAACCTCACCCGATCGAGGTTCGACAAATCGCAGCACGGTCGAGAGCAAGGTCGTCTTTCCTGCACCCGACGGGCCGACGATGGCCATGTGCCCACGCGTCGGAATGACCAGCGAGACATCGCGCAACGCCGGCTGGTTCGATCCGTGGTAGCTCACGGTGACGTCGCGCAACTCGATCAGCGGCGCGGCAGCGTTTGTTTTCGCGACCACGTCCACGACCTCGTCGTACTGCTCGGTGGGCAACGACTGCATCTCGCGAATCCGGATAGCTGCCGCGATTCCCGACTGAACGGAGGTCACGTTCTGCGCAAGCTCCGACACCGGCCCCATCAGGGTGAAGGCGTAGAGCAGAAACGCGATGAGCGTCGAGACTGCCATTTCGCCGTCGGCGACTCGCCACGCACCAAAGCCGAGGATGGCAATGATCGATCCTTGAATGGCGGTCCACGCGACAGTCCACGCGGTTGCCGACACTCGAACTGCCGTGATCGCATGCTTTTTCGCATCGGACGCATTGTTCGTCACCAGAGCGCCGACGCGATCCTCGGCGAGGGAAACCTTGACCGTCCGGATCGCACGCAAGCCACCCTCGAGAACGCCGCCGAGCTGACCGAGCGATTCCTGGGTTCGCGCTTCCGCTGCGGAAATCCGAGGCATCAGAACCGCAAAGAGTATGGAGGCGAACACGATTGCCACCATGGTGACGCCCAACAACGGCAGATCCAGTACGCCCATCAGAACAATCGTTCCGATGGTCAACGCGGCTGCGTTCAGAATATTCACCGCGGCCGACGACGCAGCCTCCCGCAGCAGCAAGGTGTCAGACGTGACCCGGGTGACCAATTCACCCACGGATCGCGATTGCAGCGCCGGCACCGTCGCCGCGAGGAATCGCTTCACCAGCGACGACCTGGCGTCGAAGACAACTTTCTCGGCGGCGGTTCCGAGAACGATCCACTGAGCACAACCGAGCACTGCACCGACGATCAGAAGGACGACGAGCGTGAGGATAGGTCCTTTCAGCGACGCACCGGTATCGAGGGTGTCGAGAACCCACTTGGTGACCATGGGCGTTGCCAGCGTCGCCGCGGAGCCGCACAGCGCCAGTACCAATCCGAGAAGGAGCGACGGCAGATGCGGTCGAGCGAACTCCGAGAGGACGCGGAGATTGCTCCATTTCGGTGCGGGCTGAGAAGCGTCGGATTCAAGCATGAATTTATGGAACACGAATGTTCCATAAAGGGCAAGAGAAATTCCGATTCGGAAACACTGGATACCGAAACCGGACACGGCTACGCTTCGGATTCGTGACAACGATCCACAGCGCACCAGAACAAAGCGCGACCCGCGAGCGCACACGGAAGGCCATCCTCGATGCTGCCGTTTCGGTGTTCGCATCCAAGCCTGCTGCGACCCTCAGCGAGATCGCTTCGGCCGCAAAGGTCGGCCGGACCACTTTGCACCGCTACTTTCCCGAACGGTCAGACCTGGTCGACGCAGTCGCGGCCGAGGCCACCCGCGCCGTCGGAGAGGCAGCAGCAGCAGCTCGACTCGGCGAGGGTACCGGAGCCGAAGCACTGGTTCGCCTGTGCCATGAATACTTCGAACTGGCCGACCTCTTGACGGTCCTGTTCTTCACTCCCGGTGTGTATCAAGAAGATTCGTTTGCCGAGTCCGCGTCGAACGACGACTCAGTCACCGATGCAATCGAGCGCGGACACTCCGACGGTTCCATCGACCCCGACATGGGTTCGGACTGGGTGCAGAACCTGCTGTGGTCACTGCTCTACACGTCGATGGACTACGTGAACCGCGGTTCCGGGACGCGACTACAAGCCTTGGATCTGACGGTTCGCAGCCTCCGCCGCGGAATCGCCCCCGATCCCGCGGTCTAGGTTGTCGGCTGCTTGAACAGCGGCACGCCGTTTGGTCACGCCTAGTTTGCGGTAGATCGAGCGAATGTGAGTCTTCACAGTGGGATAGGCGATGCCGAGGTGCGCAGCGATCTCGTCTGCAGTCATCGTAGTTCGCAGAAAAGTGAGGATCTCTTTCTCACGTTCCGTCAGGACTCCGGCGAGCTTGGCAGAGAGCTGGCCCCGTTTTTCCAGAATCGTGCGTAGGAGCTCCTGGTGTCTCGACCCCTGTGTTGCGTGCGCGTTCAACAGATCGACGATTACCGGATCGCCGCTCAGAAATGGGGCGAGAATCCGCTCGGGGATTGCTTCCGCCAGCGCACGATCCAACTGCTCGTGCGCCTGCGGTCCACGCCCGGCGACGGAGCTCAGGGCGGCAGACGTGACAAGGGTGCTCACCAGCGCATATCGCGGCAGCGCGGCCGAGGTTGCCAAGCGAAGCGCTTGAGCCGACGGTTCCGGATCCCCCATGACTCGGTAGAGCTCCGCGAGAAGCGCGTGAGCGACCGCAGCACCTGTTCTGGTCAGCGTGGGCATTGCGATGCGGCGAGCTTGCTCGTCCTGTCCTTGAGCGTGGGCGAGCCAGGCCGTGGTGACGCGCCGCAGCGTATCCCAAGGAATGCCGTGCTTGTCCGCAGTGCTCACGCCTCGCAGCAGACGAGCGGCGTTGTGGTACCGGTCTTCCCGGTTCAGAGCGATCAGGCTCATCACCAGGTACAGACGGGCGAGCGCCTCGAAGTTGGTTCCGGGACTGCCCTCCACGATGATCGAGTCGAACTGAGCGATCGCCTCCTCGAAGTCGCCACGCCAGTAAGCGATGCACCCCCGATTCGACTGTGGGAGACCACCTTCGAAGCGTTCCCAATCGGACGCCACATCTCGCGCAGGAAGGCCGTCGAGGATCTGTTCGGCTTCGGTGAATGCTCCCGCGTGGGTCAGCGCAAAGGCCAAGTTGGACTGTGCAAGACGCAATGTCTCCGTGCGCGACTGCAACTGCGCCTCGTCGCCGGCGGAGCGAAGTAGCGCGATGGCACGAGGAAGGTCACGACGAAGCCTGACCTCGGTCCATCCGAGGAGGAAAAGCGCGGACGGGTAATCGTCCTCGGGCTCGCACTGGGCGAGCGCGTGACGCGCGCGATCGGCGATGACGGCCTTGGTCGAGGTGTCCGGAGCGAGCAGCAGGTCGGTGAAGCAGACGACAAAATCGTCGGACGCCACCCGCAGACCCTGCCCGCGGAGAAACTCAGCGCCGTACGGATCACCGCTGAGATCGCGGCAGCACGCTCGTATCAGCAGGATGTGCGGATCGTGGGGATCGGGATGAGCAAGGCAGAGCTGCTCGAGTTCCCTGGTGTGAGATTCGAGAATCAAACGAAGCCAGTTTTTCCGCAGGACTCGTCGAGCCTGCTCCGCCTCACCAGAGGCGAGTGCGTCACGCACGGCTTCGATCATGTGTCGAAGATACTCGAGACGTTCGATGTCCGTGGAAATCCGGTCTCATCCGCTTCGGATTAGGCCGCGATCGAAGCCCGCCGATACCGGTGAGAATTGCCGGAATCAACCGAAATGCGTGAGTCAGCGGAATACCGTGTGCGCAGGCCTTACACGAAACGGATAAGACACATGAGCTTCTGGGAAAGCCTCGGCTGGATGCTGTGGGCGACCGTCTTCATCGGATATCTCTTCGCGCTGTTCGCGATCATCGCCGACCTGTTCCGCGACCACAAGCTCAGCGGTTGGTTGAAGGCCGTTTGGGTGTTCTTCCTGCTCTTCCTACCGATCCTGACCGCCCTCGTCTATCTCGTCGCCCGCGGCGAAGGGATGACGGAACGCAGCAACAAGGCCGCACGCGACGCCGAGAAGGCCGCCGAATCGTATATCCGCGAGGTCGCGGGGAAGAGCCCCAGCGAGGAGATCGCCGCAGCCGCAGCACTGCTCGAAGCCGGAGCGATCAGCGAGGACGAGTTCGCCGCACTCAAGCTGAAGGTCCTCTCGTGAGTGCCGCGCGTTTCGGCCCCGTCGACTTCTACCTTCTCGGCCTGCCTGGGCAGAGCCTCGACCCGGCCGCGCTCTCCGCACTGACCGACCTTACGGATACCGGCCTGGTGCGGCTGCTCGATCTGATCGTCATCTCCAAGTCCGAGGACGATGAACTCACCCTCATCGAAGTCGAGGAGTTGCCGAACGGCTTCGAGATCAACGTCGAGATGCTCGGCGCGTCCGGTCTGCTCGGGCATGAGGACATCACCGAACTCGCGGCAGCCATTCCCACCGGCGCTGCAGCGCTGCTGGTCGCGCTCGAGCTGGTCTATCAGCGCGAACTCGCCGCCCGCACCGCTGCGTCAGGCGCGGTGCTACTGGGTTACGAGCGGATACCCGCACCCGTCGTCAATGCCCTCATGGACACGATCATCCCGAAATTGGAGGTCTGACATGCCGTACATCCCGAGACGAGGCCGCCCCGGACTGCTGGGCCTCGCCGCCCGCACCGCGGTCGTCACCGGTACCGCGACCGCCGTCAGCGACGGTATGGCCACCCGCCGGCAAAGGAGAGCTCAGGCCGACTACGAGCAGGCGCAGTACGAATTCGCCCAGCAGCATGCCGCACTCCCGATGCCCACACCCGCACCCGCGGCCCCGGTCGATCTCGTCGCCGAGTTGCAGAAACTCGGCGACCTCAAATCACAAGGCCTGCTGAGTGACGCCGAGTTCCAAGCCGCGAAAGCACGACTGCTGGGCTGATTCACCCCGACGGGCCATGGATTACCGCGCCCGCTTCCGTACCCCGACACCGATTGGAACCCACTATGTCCACGATCGCCGTCAACGTCCTGAACTTCAATCGGGCAGAGTCCGATCTCATGTTCGCTCGCCTGGCCGCGGGCGTCGGCCTGGGCACGTGGAACCACACTCGTGATCTCGGGTCACTCGACAACCAGCCGATCATCCGCCAGAACCGCGACACTCTGTACAGCAGCGCGATCATCGACGTGCGCGAGAACGTCACCATCACGGTGCCCGATACCGGCGAGCGCTACATCTCCGTGTGGGTGGTCAGTCAAGATCACTTCGGTCCCGTCATCCTGCGCGACCCGGGAGAGCACCTGCTCACGCGTGAATTGGTCGGGACCGACTACGCCGCACTGATCGTGCGCATCCTCGTCGATCCGAACAGCCCCGAAGACGTCGCCGAGGTGAACCGGTTGCAAGACGCCCTCAACATCGACGGCGGCGGAACGGGAGAGTTCCCGTTGCCCGACTACGACGAGCAATCGCAGACCGAGACCCGCGACGCACTCCTCGCACTCGCGCGTGGCATCACCACGTACGACCATTCATTCGGTACCGCTGCGGAAGTCGATCCGATCAGGCACCTGCTCGGTACCGCATCCGGCTGGGGTGGCCTTCCCGAGTACGAGGCCACCTACGTCAACTTCGACGAACGTCTCCCGGTCGGGGAATACCGTCTCCGCCTGAACGATGTTCCCGTGGATGCGTTCTGGTCGGTCTCGCTGTACAACGCGGCCGGATACTTCGAAGAGAACGCCCTGGGCGTCAACAGCATCAACAGCCTCACGGCCACCCCAGACTCCGACGGCAGCACCACCATCCGCTTCGGGGTCCATCTCGACGGCGTCGCGAACGCACTGCCCATCATGCCCGGGTGGAACTACGTACTGCGCCTGTACCGCCCCCGCCCCTCCGTGCTCGACGGCACCTGGACGGCGCCTCGTCCCGAAGCCCTGCAGCAAAGCGTTCCCCACGCACACACCACTCTCGGGTGACTCGACCTGATCACGGAGGTACAAGCCATGCGTCTGTTATTTCAGCTCATTTCGCAATGTGTTCTCGGCGCGATCGCGCTGATCGTCGTGCATTTTGCTCTTCCCGGGGTCAGCCTGAGCGTGAACGGCTTCTTGGCCGCTATCGGTGTATTCACCCTCGCACACATGATCCTCGGCCCATTCGTGCTCAGCGTGGCACTGCACTACGCGGCTCCGCTCGCGGGTGGTGTCGGCTTGGTCGCCACACTGCTCGCGCTCTGGGTTGCGACCCTGGTCCCCGACGGTATCGAGATCAGCGGCGTCGGGTCCTGGATCCTCGCCCCGATCATCGTGTGGGTGATCACGGCATTGGGAGGGTGGATCTTCATGGCTCTCGTCATCGACAAGTGGATCAAGAGACGCAATGCCGAAAAGCTCGTGCGCAGTGTGCAGAAGGCATGAATGATCAGTTCGGAAACGGAACCCACAAGGAGTCAGCCATGCCAACTCACCCGCTCGATCGCCGCGTTCTCCTGAAGACCGCTCCGAACTTCCGGGACCTCGGTGGCATTCCTGTTGCGGACGGCACCGTCCGCGCGGGCGCGCTCTATCGTTCGGCGACTCTGGCGAAACTCGACGGCGACGACCTTGCCGCGGTCGCCGACTTGGACGTCCGGACGGTATACGACCTGAGGACCGCCGCCGAGCGCGACGGCGCACTCGACAATCTCCCTGACTCGACGCGCACAGTCTGGCTCGACGTACTTGCCGACAATGCCCAAAACGCCGCGGCCACTGGACTACTCATGACGGACCCGGTCGCATACGCCGAGACCATCAGCGATGGACGTGGGATCGCACAGATGGAGGAAGCCAACCGCAACTTCGTCAGCCTGCCGTCCGCTCTCGACGCCTATCGCACGTTCTATCTCGACCTAATCGACGAAAAACGCTCCGGGGCAGCACTTTTCCACTGCACCACCGGCAAGGATCGAACCGGGTGGGCCGCGACCTCTTTCCTACTCCTCCTCGGGGCCGACGAAGCCGATGTACGCGCCGACTACCTGGAGACGAACACCGATCTGGCCCCCATGACAGAACCGATCCTCGACTTCGCCGCGAGCAAAGGCGTTGACGCAGAAGTGCTACGACCCCTCCTCGGAGTCCGTGACAGCTATTTCGACGCAGCTCTCGACGAAATGCGCACGCACTTCGGCACCGTCGAGGACTACGCAATCAACGGACTGAAGCTCACCGCAGAGCAACTCACCGCGCTCCGCGAGCGGTTCACATCCCGATCGGCCTTCATCAGCGCGACGTGATCGAAGCTCTCGCCGGGCAGGAATCCGTGCCCTCGTCCTGCTTCTTCGGGCGATTGCCCACCCGGGTGACCACGACGACGGCGACGATGCCCACCGCCAAGCCGAGCGCGGTGAACGGAGTGAAGGATTCTCCGAACATCAGTGCGCCCCAGACCGCGGTGACGGGGGCGATCAAGAACATCAGGGTGTTGACGGACGTGATGCCGATGCGACGGAGCAGTAACCAGTACAGCCCGTAACCACCGAACGTGGACAGCACGACTAACCAGAGCAATGCGATCCAGAATGTGTTGACGCTTGGTGGTACGGCGACACCTGAGGCCACCGCCAGTGTCGTGAAAACTATTGCGCTGGTAGAGCAGTGGATGGCCAGAGCCTGCAGAGGTGGCGTGAACGTGTGAGCGCGTTGTTGGACGAAGGTGGATGCAACCAGGCTGAGCATCCCCAGGAACGGAATCGCGTACGCCCACCACGGCGCCGATGTACCGGCCCCGGCATCGGCTGCCGTGACCATCGCGACGCCGCCCATTCCGATCGCCAACCCGATCCACTGCATACGCGGGACTGCGACACCGAGGACCGGACCGAGCAGCGCGGCAGCCACCAGCGGCTGAATACCGTCGATCAGCGCAGTTGTTCCGGTGTTCACGCCGAGATCGACTGCCCAGTACACCGACAACAGGTAGCCACTCTGGGAGAGCATCCCGATCACCACCTGCCTGCCGAGAGCCCGTGGTGTCGGCATCGTGTTCTGGCGCCGGGCGGAGAACCAGACAATCGGGAGCAGTACCACCGCGAGCGGGAGAAAACGCCACATCAGCAGCGTGGGGACCCCGGCACTGCCGGCGCCTAGTTTGGCTCCGATGAATCCCGAACTCCAGCACGCGACGAACAGGACCGACAAGGTAGCCGTCACGGCAGATCTCGAGGTCACGATCCGAGGTATACCGATCTGTTTACTCATGAGCCCGACTATACAGATCGGTATACTTTTGTCCATGGCAGAGGAATCCACACCCGAATTGACTCCGAAAGCGCGTCGCATTCTGGAGTCTGCGTCGAAGCTGTTCTACGAAAAGGGGATTCATGCCGTAGGCGTGGATACCGTCGCACTGGACGCCGGGGTCACGAAGAAGACTTTGTACGAACGGTTCGGCTCGAAAGACGGTCTCGTCGTTGAATACCTGAGGGCTCGAGATCGGCGGTGGCGAATCTTTCGCGACGAGAAGCTCGCATCAGCCGGAGCTAGCCGCGCCGAACAGTTGAGTGCGGTATTCGACGCTTCCGCCTCCTGGTCCAAGGCGAGCGGAGGCAAGGGGTGCAGCATGATCAACGCGCACGCCGAGTTCAGCGATCACTCACATCCGGTGTTCGCTGTCATCGCCGAACAGAAGCAGGAAATGTTGGACGTCTTTCGGCGCATTCTGGCGACGGACGGACTAGCTGACGAACGTCTCGTCGAGGCAATCATGCTGCTTCACGAAGGTGCCCTTGTCGCAGACGGGATCGGTATCGGCACCGACCCCTTCGGCGCCGGCCGGAACGCAGCGCTCGAATTGCTCAAAAATTCAGACTGATTCGCGCAGTTGCCCCCACAGTCACTCCCCCACCCGCTTCGCCCCCACAGTCACTCCCCCACCCGCTTCGCCCCCACCATGCGCCTCGCTATCTCCAAATACCTCTCCACCAACTCGTCCGGAGACAACTCACCGTCCGGTCGGTACCAGACCGCGACGGCGACGCACATCGTCACCACGGCTCGGCTGGCGTCCTCGGGATGGTCGGCTTCGAACACGCCCGAGGCGACGCCGTCGAGGACGATCCGGTCCACCTGCTTCTGCTGTTCGTCGCGCTGGGCGATGTAACCAGCCCGGCTGTCGGGCTCCATGCTGCGGATCTCGGAGGAGGCGACGAACGACTGCTCGCGTCGAAACATGTGGAACCGCAACAGAGATTCGATCACCGCGTCGAAGCGATCGGAGGGATCGTCCCCGGCATCGAGTTCGGCGGCGCGGCTTCGCTCCAACAACTCCGTCATCACAACGGTCGCCAGACCGATCAGCAGAGCTTGCTTGGACGGGTAGTGGTGGTAGAGCCCCGGCACCGACAGCCCGGACCGCGACGCGACGTCACGGATCGAAGTCCCGTGATAGCCCTGCTCGACGAACGCCTCCAACGCCGCAGCGAGCGGTTTCGGTAGTCCCAGGTCTTCGTAATCGCGCCAGGACCCGCGTACCGGAAGCTCGTTCGTCATACCGATACCGTAGATCGCTCTTGCGCCGCCGCCGAACACGTCGGAGCCATTGGTTAGAGTCGGTGTTCACCGAAAGACAGGGACCAGTCATGATCCATGTTCGCCACACCGCGGTTGCTGCCGTGCCGGTTGATGTCGCCTTCGACTACATCGACAACTACCGCAATGTCCCGACGTGGATGTTCGGTGTTTCCGAGTTCACCCCGTTCGGAGAGTTCGATCAGGGACTCGGCGCCACGTTCGACGCGGCCATGCAGATCGGGCCGAGCACGTTGCGCTCCAAACTCGAGGTCACCGAGTGGGAGAAGAATCGGATCATCAAGCTGTCCTCGCTCGGCGGTGTATCCAACTCGTCCACGTGGGAGTTCGCTGCGATCGACGATTCCAAGACCGAGCTTTCCGTCGACTTCGCCTACAAACTGCCCGGCGGCATTGCCGGCAAGGCACTCGGCCGATTGATCGGGCCGTTCGTCGAAAACGCTGTCAAGAACAGCGAGGAAACACTGCGCCACAGCCTCGAGGAGCAGTTCGCGGCCCGCGGCGAAGGCTGAAACTACCCGCGGTCGCCTTCGAGTCCCAGCGCGTTGGCCCACACCTGAGTAGCCGTCTTGACGACGTCCTCGAACGGGACGGGGTTGCCGTCGGCGCCAGGTTCCTCGGAGACGAATGAACTGTAGGCAAGACGGCTCACCATCGCCGACAGTGCTCGGGAAGCCAACAGCGGGTCCAACGAGGCGTCTGCCTTGCCAGCTGCTTGCAAGCGTTCGATGGCTCGGGCATTACGAGAAATGAAGGTCTCGGCTCGGTCCCGACGCAGTTTCGCGAAGGCCGGATCGATGTGCGATACCTGCTCGAGCAGACCCATCAGTTTGGCGTTGCGGCGAAAAGCCGTCAGGTAGGCACGGTTGCTCGATTCGAGGACCGCATACGGATTGTCGACGTCGCGGACCCGTCCCATGCCTGGGTGCAGCATGTCTTCCTGCGCGACGTCGAGAACTGCGGCGAAGATCTGCTCTTTGTTGTCGAAGTAGGTGTAGAACGTGCCGGTGGAGCAGTTCGCTTCCTTGGTGATGTCCGTGAGACGGGCGTCGAGATACCCTGCGCGCTCGAACACCGTTCGAGCCGCTGCGACCAGAGAAGCCCTGGTACGGACGCCGCGGGCAGTCACCGGCAGGTCACGCAGAAGCTCCGTCGCAGCCATGGATGGTGGCGGACGGTCTTCCCAGTTCTCCTGAGGTTCGGCGCGAGAGGTCACCAGCTACTTATACGGCAAAGCCGGCGACATCTCGGCATCGGCGTCAGGTGATGGTGATTCCTCCGTCGACGGCGATGGTCTGACCGGTGACGTATCCGCCGGCCTCGGACGCGAGCCACACCATGGTGGCCGCGAGCTCTTCCGGATCGCCCATGCGGCCGAGGATCAGGCGCGGAGCCATCGCGTCCAAGTAACCGTCGTTGTATTGGTCTGTCATTTCCGACTTGAAGAAGCCGGGCGCGATCGCGTTGACGCGAATGCCCTTGCGCGTTCCCCACTGCTGTGCGAGGTCGCGGGTCAATCCGACGACGCCTGCCTTGCTCGCCGCATAGGCGGCCTGCGGGAGTCCGGCGGTCGTCAATCCGAGAATGCTCGAGATGTTGACGATGGAGCTGCCCGGGAGCATGACGCGGCCGCAGGCCTGCGCTGCCCAGTAGGACCCATTGAGGTTGATGTCGATGACGGCGCGGAACTGGTCCGGGGTCTCGCGGGTCGCCGGAACGGCAGTTCCGACGCCGGCATTGTTGACCAGCACGTCCACGCGGCCGAACTTCTCCATCGCGGCGTCGACCATGTTCTGAGCCTGAGCCGGATCGACGATGTCGGTGGCCACGCACAATGCTTCGCGGCCTGCGTCACGCACGAGCTTGGCCGTGTCTTCGAGCTTGTCGACGCGGCGAGCAGCGAGGACGACGTCCGCGCCGGCCTCTGCTGCGGCTTTCGCGAACGCCACCCCGAGGCCCGACGACGCACCGGTCACGATGACCACTCGATCGGTCAGAGAGAACTTGTCGAGAACAGACATGCGCGGTGATGCTCCTGTGTCGTCGGGTTCGGGAAGTGGCGGTTGCAGTGACGTATCGACTGCAGTTGCGAAATTACAGGCCGAGATCGCGGCCGATGAGTTCCTTCATGATCTCGTTGGATCCGGCCCAGATCTTGGTGACGCGGGCGTCCATCCACGCGCGAGCGGCGCGGTACTCGGTCATGAAGCCGTAGCCACCGTGCAACTGAACGCAGTGATCGAGGACCTCGTTCTGCACCTGCGCGGTCCACCACTTAGCCTTGGCGGCGTCGATGGCGGTCAGCTCGCCGGCAGCGTGTGCCGCGACGCAGTTGTCGACGTAGGCCTGGGTGACCTCGATGCGGGTGACGAGATCCGCGAGAAGGAATTTGTTCCACTGCAGCGAGCCGATCGGCTGACCGAAAGCCTTGCGGTCCTTGGCGTATTGCAGCGTCTCTTCGAGGATCGGAGCGGCGTGCGCGATGTTGGACACCGCAGCGCCGACGCGCTCCTGCGGCAGCATTTCCATCATGTGGATGAAGCCGCGGTCGATCTCACCGATGATGTTGGTGGACGGCACGCGAACGTTCTCGAAGAACAGTTCGGCGGTATCGGACTCGTGCTGGCCGACCTTGTCGAGCTTGCGTCCGCGCTCGAAGCCTTCCATGCCGGTCTCGACGGCAAAGAGGGTGATGCCCTTGGACTTCTTCTCGGGACTGGTCCGAGCCGCCACGATCACGAGGTCGGCGTTGTAGCCGTTGGTGATGAAGGTCTTGGAGCCGTTGATGATCCAGTCGTCGCCGTCCTTGACCGCAGTGGTCTTGAGCGAGGCGAGGTCGGATCCACCGGAAGGCTCGGTCATGCCGATGGCCGTCAGCATCTCACCGGTGCAGAACTTGGGCAGCCAACGCTGCTTCTGCTCTTCGGTGGTGAGCTGAACGAGGTAGGGAGCAACGACGTCGGCGTGAATGCCGAAGCTCGAAGCAACAGCTGCACTGGCGCGCGAGAGCTCTTCGGCCAGAACCGCGTTGAAGCGGTAGTCGCCGGCTTCGCTTCCGCCGTACGCCTCCGGAACCTCGAGTCCGAGGAAGCCGTTGCGTCCCGCTTCGAGCCAGATTTCACGATCGATGAAGCGCTGGTCGATCAGCTTCTCTGCGACCGGAAGGATGTTCCGGTTGACGAATTCGCGAGCAGATTCGCGAAATGCCTCGTGATCGGGTCCGTACAGAGTGCGACGCATGACGAGTTGCTTCCTTTCGGCGTGGCAAAGCCACACGTAACGATGTTCCTAAGCATTCGCTTAGAATCTAAGCACCTGCTTATAGTGAATCGAGAGCGGGATATTGTCAACATCGAAATCCGTCACACCTGGAGGAAACCGTGAGCGATTCACCTGACGTGGTGATCAGCCCCTCCAAAGCTGCGGCCCGTATCCGCGCGGCAGCCGTGGACGCTTTTGCCTCTGCCGGCTACGGCGGCACCACCACCCGTGACATCGCCGCGCGACTCGACATGAGTCCCGCCGCCATGTACCCGCACTACCGCTCGAAAGAAGAGTTGCTTTTCGCGATCAGCTACGAAGGCCACACCGAAGCGTTGAAGGTGGTCGAGGGCGCCGACCGACCGGGTGAAGAACCGTCCGTTCGTTTGCAGGAACTGATCAGCACCTTCGCCAGTTGGCAGGCGGGGCACCATTCACTCGCTCGCGTTGTCCAGTACGAACTCACTGCCCTCACACCAGAGCACTACCGAACCGTCGTCGCGCTTCGCCGCAGCACGACGCGGGTGGTCCGGGAGGTTGTCGATGCCGGCGTGCAGTCAGGCGACTTCACGATCCCCGATGCCGAAGGCGTCACCCTCGCCTTGATGTCCCTGTGCGTCGACGTGTGCCGCTGGTTCCCGGCCGGCAATTACACGAATCCGGAAGACATCGGAAAACTGTACGGAGACCTGGCATTGAGGATGGTGGGCGCCGCCCGAATCAGGTGACACCGACCGCAGAAAGGACTCGGCCAGTGGCCAACCGCACCTATCTCTACTCGACCCCTGTTGCCCCGCATGAGAATCCGGCTGCCGCTCGCGCCCGAGGTCTCACCGGTATCTCCGAGTGGTCGTACGCGATACCGCTGGTCCCGAGGATCCTTGTGTCCGTGAATCCCTTCGCCCAACAGTCGATCATCTGGGACGACACCCCCGACCTGATCGCGGTCACCGCGCCCTGTGGTCCTGGTATCGCCCGGCTCGAAGACTTCCTCGGCCGAATCGATCACCCCGAACTCGGCACGATGGCCGGCGATGCGCTGCGTTTCCTGCGCAGCCACACCGAGCCCGACCACTACTTCGTCCTCGAGTGCGGCGAGATCTTCGACATGGACGACGAACCGTTCGCCGAACAGGGCACGGCCCTGATGACCGGTCTGGCGGACATCGACGCCGAGATGGAGGCGGCGCTGGCCACGCTCGCACCCGTCAAGCCAAGCTTCTGGGAGCGACTGTTCACGCCGACTCAGGAGAGCGTCGAGGAACCGCTACGCGAGCTCGGCCTCGGTTACTGGTCCGAGACCCTGTACTTCGATCTCGACGTCCCTCGATAGGAGCCGATCAATCGGAGATCTCACCCAACCGACGCTCCAGGTAGGCCCGCTCCGGTTCCGTACCAACGAGTTTCAGAGCTTGTCGGTACGCGGATGCCGCTGCGTCGGTGCGCCCCAACCGAGCAAGTAGTTCGGCTCGTGCAAGGTGATACGGATGGTAGTCGGCAAGTTTGGGCTCCGCTGCCAGTTCCTCCAGCGCAGTCAGCCCGACTTCCTCGCCGTCGCGCATCGCCAACGCTACTGCCCGATTGACGGCCACGACCGGCGACGGAGTCAGCGTGAGGAGCACTCCGTAGAGAGCGCAGATCTGTGGCCAGTCGGTGCTCTCCACATCGGCGGCCTCGTCGTGCAATGCGGCGATAGCGGCCTGCACCCCGTACGGCCCCGGCGCTCCCCCGGTCAACGCGACTACGACGAGGTCGCTGCCTTCCTCGATCATCGGCTGGTCCCAGCACCCGCGATCCTGATCTTCGAGGAGGACGATCCCGCCGGCGGCGTCGGTACGGGCATCCCGACGCGCGTGGACGAGAAGCATCAATGCAAGCAACCCGGCGATCTCGCGCTCATCGGGAAGCAATGCGCGCAAGATCCTCGCCAGCCTGATCGCCTCCACCGCCAGGTCGACGCGTTGCAGATCCGGACCCGAACTCGCTGCGTACCCCTCGGTGAACACCGAGTAGATCACCTGCAGAACACCGGGCAAACGTTCCGGGAGTTCTTCGGCGCTGGGAGTGCGGAAGGGAATCCGAGCCTGACGGATTTTCTTCTTCGCACGCACGATCCGCTGCGCCATGGTCGCCGAAGGCACGAGGAAGGCCCGAGCGACTTCGGGCGTCGTCAACCCGCCGAGGCAACGCAAGGTGAGTGCGATTCGGTCGTCCTCGGCCAGCGCTGGGTGCGAGCAGGTGAAGAACAGCTGCAACCGCTCGTCGGGAAGTTCTCCGTCGACCGTGGGCGGCGCCGGGTCGGCACGATCGGCGTCCACCTGCATCACCGCCAATCGCGCCGCATAGGCCTGATCACGACGAAGCCTGTCGACGGCTTTACGACGCGCCGTGGTCAGCAGCCAGGCGCCGGGTTTAGCCGGCACTCCGTCCACGGGCCAGTGCACCAACGCGGCCTCGACGGCTTCGGAGGTGACTTCCTCGGCCAGATCCAGATCACCGAAGCGGCGGACGAGCGAGGCCAAGAGTCGTCCGCGTTCCTCCCGGAACACTGACTCGATGGAGTTCTCGGCCTGCTCGTCCACGGCGAATCAGTCCCCGAACCCGGCCAGTGGACGCACCTCGACGCTGCCGCCGTCGCGCGCGCCGGGGCACCGCGCGGCCCATGAAAGCGCCGCATCCAGATCGGGAACGTCGATGACGTCGTAGCCGCCGAGGATTTCACGGGTTTCTGCGAAGGGACCGTCGGTGACGGTCTTTTCTCCGGACTGCGAGACCCGAACCGTCGTCGTTGTCGTCAGGTCGGCGAGGGCATCGCCGGACACCCAGATCCCGGCATCCTTCATTTCCTTGTCGTATTGCTGCCAGTCCTCGAACGTGCACTGGGGTTCGGTGTCTCCGCCGGGTGCGGTGTAGATGAGCAACATGTACTTCATGACTGACTCCTTGGTCTGTTGTTTCTCTTCCGGCTTTCTTGCCTTACAACATGACGACGAACGGTTCTCCCCGCAATCGACAGGCGACTCGAAAAAACTTTTGGCGAGTTCGGCCGAGGCGCTGCCGTTAGGCTGAGTGTATGACCGAACGCGACCGGGACGCCGCTGGGAAACCCCTCAATTCGCGGCCCCGTGACGGACTCGGACGTCCACTGCCACGCGACGCAGCGGGCGGTGTCCCGCGCATTCCGGACGATGTACGCCTGCCACCAGACGAGTCGATCACCGAGGCGCAGCGCCTCCTCGACCACGGCATGCCTTTCCACGCACACGAGATTCTCGAAGGAACGTGGAAAAGCGCTCCGCCCGAGGAACGTGACCTGTGGCAGGGACTGGCTCAGTTGGCCGTCGGGCTCACCCATCTGCTTCGGGGCAACAACACCGGCGCCGTCTCACTCCTCGGCCAGGGTCACGACCGCATCAGGCACTACGAGGTCGAGAGTCCGCACGGCCTCGATATCCCCGGTCTACTGACGTGGTCCGAGCACCTGCTCGCCGAAATCGATCGCCCCGGCGATTTCCCCGCCCCTCCGATTCCGAGGTTGAGAATCCCCTGATGCCCATCTTCCCCATGTTTCCGCTCGGCTCCGCTTTGCTACCGGGTGAGGTGTTGCCCCTGAACATCTTCGAACCTCGGTATCGCGCACTGGTCGAGAACGTTCTCGAAGCTGCCGACGGCCCACTGTTCGGAGTAGTGCTCATCGCTCGTGGCCACGAGGTCGGTGGCGGCGAATCACGTCACGACGTCGGCACTCTGGCTCGGATCGAGTCTCATGTCGCCATGGGTGCCGGGCGGTATCAGTTGTATTGCCGGACCGAAGACCGCATCCGGGTCAATCGATGGCTGCCGGACGATCCCTACCCACTTGCCGAGGTCGAATTGTGGCCTGACGAGAACAACGGAACACCAGTCACTGCTTACGAATACGACTCGCTCCTCGAGCGCATCGAGTTCATGTACGGAATGTTGGGAAAGCTCGCACTTCGGGCCGGCGAACAGACTCCGCGAATGCCCGTCCCACCGGATCCCTTGGATCCGCTGGGTTCTCGGCTGTATGCCCTCGCCAGGAGCATTCCGATGGGTGACGCCGATCGCCTGGCGATTTTGACCGCGCCAGGCGCCGACGAACGTATTCGGACACTCTCGGAGGCAGTCGAGAACACCATCGAGGTCGCGCAGTTCAATCTCCTCTGAGCGCAACTACGCCATCGTCTGACCCATGTCGATGACGATCTTCGTCCCGGTGACCGCGCGGGAGAGGTCCGTCGCGAGGTAGACGACGGCGTTGGAGATGTCCTCGACGGTGGTGCGCGGGACGGACGTGAGCGGCCACTTGTACGAGTTCATGTACTCCGGATGAGTAGTGAGTACCTTACCGACGTTGGGATCGTTGCCCATCTCGGTCTCCACCGCGCCAGGGTGGATGCTGTTGACTCGAATGTCGAAGCTTCCCAATTCCGTTGCAGCAGTGCGAGCCAAACCCACGAGGCCGTGCTTGGCCGCCGAGTAGTGCGCGCAGCCGGGCGCTTCGGCGACGCCGGCAGCACTGCTCACAATCACGATGGAACCACCGTTGCCGGCTTCGATCATTGCAGGAACCGCAGCTGTCATCGTGCGCCAGACACCATTGAGATTGATGTCCACCAGCGTCGACCACTGCTCTTCAGGCATCTCCCAGAAACGGTTCCACGTAGCGATGCCCGCATTGGCAATCACGACGTCGAGGCGACCGAACTTGTCGACGCCCGACGCCACCGCCGCACGCAGTGCCTCGAGGTCACGGACGTCCGCTACAGCGGTGACGATCTCGCGCCCCTCCGCTCGCACGAGACGAGCCGTTTCTTCGAGGTCGGCTTCAGTCGCGGCCGCGTAACCCACGTCTTCGGACACCGACGCGCACACGTCGACAGCGATGACGTCTGCACCTTCCTGCGCGAGTCGAATCGCGTGATTGCGTCCCTGACCCCGCGCTGCACCGGTGATGAAAACGACCTTGCCTGCCAACAGTTGTGTCATGGCCGGGACGTTAGACGCTGATGTGGCCCGCTGCCTCCGAGTTCCCGCTCGACGGGAATCAACCGTCGACGATGACGACGTGAAGATTCCTCGGACCATGGACACCTTCGACGCGCTCGAGTTCGATGTCGGAGGTCGCCGACGGGCCGCTGATCATGGTGGTGGGGCGCTCCGGTGTCAGCTTCGCAATCGCCTCCGGCACTCCCACTTCCACACTGCTGCGATACACGACGCAGATGTGTGTGTCCGGTACCAGTGTCAACGCACGGCGTCCCTGTGATGGACCGGCGTCGAGGAAGATGGTGCCGGTTTCGGCGCACGATACCTTCGAGCCGGTGACAACGGCGTCGAGGTTCTCGAGTTCAGGAGCCGGTACGTCCGGGCTGTCCACCACCAGCGTTCCGTCGAATCCGGCTACCCATGATCGGTCGAGGCCGGCGGGGATCCCCAGAGTGTGTAGTCCGTGCTCTCTCAGTATTCCGGCGACGGCCTCGGCGATTTCTGTTGCAGCGCAATGGTGAACGTGCGCCTTGTAGTCCACCAGACGGTCGACGAACAAATCGATGAGTTCCCCGTCGGACATGGTTCTGCCAGTCCGGTAGTTTCGCGGTATCTCGCCTTCGCGGGCGGGCGCCAAGGTGATGGCATCACGAATGCGTCCGAGCACCACTTCACGTGAATTCATCTGTCCGCCTTCCCGTCACGACGAGCCTCGTCCAATGCCGCGCGGCCTTCGTCGGAGTCCCACCAGGATCGGAAGGTCTGCTTGGGCGGTGCGGGAATGTCTCTGGCAGCTGTCCAACCGTTCAATGGAGGTGGCAACGTAGAGATCTTCCCTTTCCTGCCGGCCACGACGCGTCCGAGCCCGGCAGCTTTCTGAGCCAACGTCCACCGGCCCTCGGTCGACATCGCCAGAGAGGCGGCTTTCATCGCCAAAGACTCTGCTGTGACACCGGATTGCTCGACCTTTTGGTGACGCAATTCGACGAGCAGCGAGGGTATGTCGATCTTGACCGGGCAGGCGTCGAAGCACGCACCGCACAGACTCGAGGCAAAGGGAAGCGTCGAGTTGGGATCGTCTTTGCCATGCATGCCCGCGAGCTGCGGAGTCAGCACCGCGCCGATCGGTCCCGGATAGGTCGATCCGTAGGCGTGACCGCCGGTGCGCTCGTAGACCGGGCACACGTTCAGACACGCCGAGCACCGTATGCAGCTCAGGGCTTCCCTCCCGATCTTGTCGGCAAGCGCGGCAGTCCGACCGTTGTCGAGGAGGACCAGGTGGAACTCCTGTGGACCGTCGTCGGGCGTGACGCCGGTCCACATGGAGGTGTACGGGTTCATCCGCTCGCCCGTCGAGGACCGCGGCAGCAGTTGCAGGAAGACCTCCAGATCCTGATACGTCGGCAGAATCTTCTCGATGCCCATCACGGTGATCAGTGTTTTCGGCAGCGTCAGGCACATTCGCCCGTTGCCCTCCGACTCCACGACGGTCAGAGTGCCCGTGTCCGCGATGCCGAAATTGGCGCCGGAGACGGCGACCGGCGTCGTCATGAACTTGTGGCGTAAGAACTTTCGTGCAGCTGCGGCAAGTTCGGCCGGGTTCTCCCCGAGGTTCGGATCGACATCTGGCATCTCGCGAAGGAATATCTCCCGAATCTCGGACCTGTTGCGATGGATCGCGGGAACCAGGATGTGCGACGGTTTGTCATGGCCGAGCTGGACGATCAATTCCGCGAGATCGGTCTCGTAGGCGGTGATTCCGTGGGCTTCGAGATGCTCGTTGAGACCGATCTCCTGCGTGGCCATCGACTTGACCTTGATGACCTCGTCGGAGCCGGTGGCTTTGACAAGTTCGGTCACAATGGCGTTGGCCTCGTTGGCATCCGCCGCCCAATGCACCTGCCCACCGCGCGCGATGACTGCAGCTTCGAACTGTTCGAGCAGTTCCGGCAACCGCGCCATGACGTCGGCCTTGATCGCCGAACCCGCATCACGCAGGTCTTCCCAATCGGGAAGCTCTCCAGTCACGTTGATGCGCTTGGCACGGATGGTGTGCGTCGCCTTGCCGATATTGCGTCGCAGTTGCGCGTTGGCCAGCTCGTGATGTGCTGCGACGGGGAATTTCTCAGTACCTCGCAGGAACCCTGCACCCTCGGGCGACCTCGGCGGGAAGCTGGGCAGACCCAGCGTCACAGCGCTCATGCGTGCACCCGGCTTTCCACCGACGCCAGAATCTCCGCGAGGTGAATGGTCTTGGCGCCCATCTGCAGTCGCGACATACCGCCGCCGATATGCATGAGGCACGACGAGTCTCCGGCGCTGCAGAATTCGGCGCCGGTGTCCGCAACGTGGCGAATCTTGTCCGCCAGCATGGCCGTCGAAGTCTCCGCATTCTTGATGGCGAAGGTGCCGCCGAATCCACAGCAGGAATCTGCTTCGGGGAGTTCGACCAGATCGATGTCGCGGACGTTGCGCAGCAACTGAAGTGGCTTGTCCCCCACCCTCAACATGCGCAGTGAGTGACAGGTCGGGTGATAGGTGACTCGGTGCGGGAAGTACGCGCCCACATCGGTGACCCCGAGAACGTCCACGAGGAATTCGGAAAGCTCGTACGTCTTTGCCTTCACGGTCTGCACCTGTCCACACAGCGACGCGGTGCCGTAGCGCTCGGCGACGATCTCGTGTTGATGACGGACCGAGCCGACGCACGACCCCGATGGTGCGACAACGGCGTCGATCGACGCATCACCGAAGGTATCGGCGTAGTTCGCGACCAGCGGTAGTGCGCCCGGCTGATAGCCGGTATTGACGTGCATCTGCCCGCAGCAGGTCTGCCCGGACGGAAACACGACGTCGTGCCCGAGACGGGTGAGCAGGAGGGCGGTGGCCTTGACGGCGTCGGGAAACATCGTGTCCCCGATGCAGGTGGCGAACAGCGCTACTCGCATGTGGTTCCCCGCAATCTGTCGGTGTGGTCTGACCACAGTAATACATCCCCGGACAGGCCACCCCATAAACGGCGTCCACCCGGTTATGCTCTTGCCTCATGCCGACCGAGCCGAGCCCGCGAGCGTGGGAACAAGTACTGAGCCACCTCGAACGTCGGCTCGTTTCAGGCGAGGTGTCTCCTGGCCAGCGCCTGCCGGGAGAGAGAATTCTGGCAGCAGAGTTGGGCGTCGGACGGTCATCGGTCCGAGAAGCGTTGCGGGTCATGGAAGCACTCGGCCTCCTCAAGGCGCAGACTGGCTCCGGCCCGACGTCCGGCGCGATGATCGTGGCCAAACCGACCGGCGGTATGACCATGCTGATGCGGATGCAGGTTGCAGCACAAGGCTTTCCGGTCTCGGATGTGGTGAAGACACGACTCGTACTCGAATCCGAGGTGATGCAGTCCCTGGCATCGCGGACCCCGGCACCCGACCTCCGCGCGGCCGTCGAACTGCTCGACTCGATGGAGGACGCAGCTCTCTCGGCCGAGGAATTCTTGCTACTCGACGCACAGTTCCACGTGGCGCTCGCCGATGCGGCGGGCAATCAGGTGATCGCAGCCATGATGACCGGCCTGCGCGAGTCCATCGAGGCCTACGTTCTCGCGGGCGTCCAGGTCGACAGCTGGCCGAGCACCTGCATGCGACTGCGTGACGAGCACCGAGGATTGGTAGATGCGGTCAACGCGGGTAACGGCGAACTCGCACGTCAGCGCATAGTCGGCCACATCCGCGGTTACTACTCGGAAAGCGCCCACTCCGGCCGGTGACAGGGGTGGTAATTGCGCCTCCAGAAGTCGTGTACTGTTGGTTTCACACCGACGCGGGGTGGAGCAGCTCGGTAGCTCGCTGGGCTCATAACCCAGAGGTCGCAGGTTCAAATCCTGTCCCCGCTACAAAGAAGAGGCCCGTAGGTTGCGAAAGCGACCTACGGGCCTTTTGCTGTGCGCCTTTATTAACCGCCGGGGGTTAATAAAGGCGCACAGCAGTACCTCACACCACCACGTTGTGAAAATCGATCTCTGCGACCAGCATGCCCGAGAACCACCGATCCAGGTCCTCGTCGCTCACTGACCTCGGCATGGCGTCCACTTCGCACGCCAGCACCGCCACCTGGGACACGAACGGCGGAGCGACATGCATGTCCACCCAGTCCTGCAACGCTGGTTCGCGATCTACCTTCACTGCCGCCGCCTCCCGGCACCACGACAGATACAGGGTTTCCGCGGCGTACATACCAACCAGGGCCGCCGCCCTCCCCTCTTCGCGAGCGAGGGTCAAGGCATGCGTGGACAGCACGGCCGACTCCTCGACCAGCGCCGCTGCGTCACCCTCATATGGGAAGCGGGAACGCAACTGCGCGAAGTACTCGCGCTGTTCGCCCACCAGGTTCGACATCGACGTCACGTGGTCGAGCGCGTCGTCGAGCGTTGGGGATTCGGCGACCACCAACCCCAACACCTTGACGGCCGTCAGTACGAATGCCTCTTCGATCACGAGGTACCGGCGGAATCCCTCATCACTCAACGTCCCGCCGATGGTGTCCTCGATGAATGGAACCGCCCGCGCGGCAGCGAGATTACTCTGCTGCCGCGCGAGCAGGTCTGAGGAGCGACTCATTCGCCGGCGACCCAACTGATCAAGCCGTCGAACAGGTCGGTGTATCCGGGCCACTGCTCACAGAACTCCGGCGGAGCCCAGTGCGGCGAGCAGTCCGAGGTGAAGACGATCGACCGTCCGGCGCCGTATTCACCGGCAGCGACAAGCGGATCGCCGTTGATGGTGGCGGGAACCACGGCACCGGCCTTCGCGACGACGCGGTTGTATCCCAGGAGCGCCGGCCAGGAATCGCCGGCACCACCGAGAGCCGGGTGAGCAGCATCGACGACGGTGGGAACGATCCCGGCCGGTGTCTCGACGCGATCGTCCTCGGCCAGCATCGTCACGGGCAGTACCTCGGCGATCGCGGTCTGGCGGAAAGCTGCTCGCGCCTGGAACCCGGAGAACGAGAGGTAGCCACCGATCATCATCAGTGAGCCTCCGGCGTTCACCCAGTCACGAAGCGCGACAAGACGATCCTCGCCGGCGCGGAACTGGTCGAACACGCCGGGAGCCAGCTGCAGCGAGTTCGCTCCGATGTCGGAGAGAACGACGACGTCGAACTGGGACAACGCTTCTGCGGTACCGGGGAACTGCGTCGGCACCAGGTGTGCGGGCATGTGTGTCACGTCGTGGCCACGTGAGGTGAGCGCATCCCGAAGCGGACCGACACCCTCGACGTAGGAATGGACACTGAACTCGTCGACGCCCTTGACGTGCGTCGACGTCGTCATCCAGCTCTCGCCGGCGATCAGTACTCGTTTACCCATGACTGCTTCTGTTTCCTTTCGCGGCCTGCTCGAAGAGCGACCTCGGGTTGTCTCGCATCAGTGCGGACACTTGCTGGGGATCTACGCCTGCGCGCACCAATCGGGCGGCGAAGGCGAGTGGTACGTAGGAGAATCCGTTTCCGCCGTGCTTTCTGAGCATTGATTTGAGGAAGAGGTCGTGACTGAGCAGGAGCTGTGATGCGTGACCGGAGGTGACCAATCCGGCTACCGCAGTGGCTGTTTCCGCCGGATGCGGAGAAAGACCCTCGCCGGGGAAATCGAAAGGCATCCCGATCATGTCGAACTCGAGAAAGACACCGCGGTCGGCGAGCGATCGTTGGTAGTCGGCGTCGTGTCCGGACGGGTCCATGTGGCACAGGACCACTGCTTGCGGATCGACGCCCATCTCGTCGACCACGATGTCGACGACGTGATGTCCCACGCGCTGCCAGCCCGGAAGGTGGACGAACAGGGGCACGTCCACCTCGCGCTGGGCGATGCATGCCGCCCGCAACGCTTTCGCCTCGTTCTGAGTGAAGAGCGGGGAGACTCCGATCTCCCCGATCACGCCAGGAGCCAATTCCTTTGCCGGATCGAACTCCTCGACGAGCGAACCTGCCAGATCGTCGACACCGAGTTCGTGGACCTCGACCGGATGGGTCGTCTCGAGGTACCACCCTGAACCCATGATCACTCGCACGTCTGACTTTCGCGAGAACTCCGCCAGCTTCTCCGGTGCCCGGCCCAGTCCCGGCGGTGTCAGATCGACGATCGTCCGACCACCGAGGCGGGCGAAGTCCGCAAGGTCTTCCACCACGGCCGATCCGTCGTCGACTCGACAATTGTCGAGACTGTAATACGGATTGTCGTGAAGAAGCCAGGCATCCTCGGCGCGTACCGGACCGGCCAACCGCTGTGCCACAACCGGATCCGGGGCCTCGGTGTACGCACCGGTGACGTCGTTGTGCAGATGTTCGTGTGGGAGAACCAGTCCGAGTTCCGAGCTGTCCACGGTTCCCGTGACAGTACGAACCTTGCTCATGAGCGTGCAGGCCCCGACGGTGCGGACTGCAGGTGTCGCCACAGCGCGCTCAGTGTATGTCCGCGCATGTTGATCCAGATGGCCAGTAGCAGAACGACACCGGTGATGATCGGCGTCAGGAACGGGCTCACGCCGAGCAGGGTCAATCCGTTGGCGATGATTCCGGTCAGGACGGCGCCGATGACGGTACCGATCACGGTGCCGCGACCGCCGAAGAGATTGGTGCCACCGAGAACCACCGCGGTGATCACGGTGAGCTCGAATCCCGTTGCGGAGTTGGCCGAACCCGAGCCCAGTCGAGCCGCGATCAGCAGTCCCGCGATACCGGCAGCCAAGCCGGTGAAGACGAGCGTCATCATGAGCACACGACGCGTGTTGACGCCGGACCGTCGCACGGATTCGACGTTGGAGCCGATACCGGTGACATAGCGCCCGAAGCGCATGCGGTTGAGCGCAATTGCTCCGATGACCACGACGACGAGAGCAATCCAGGCGCTGGCGGAGAACCCGAGGAACTCAGCAGTTCCGAGCTTCGCGAAGTAAGTGTCGGCAGGAA
The DNA here is from genome assembly GCF_029269915.1 of Rhodococcus sp. C3V. NCBI lineage: Bacteria > Bacillati > Actinomycetota > Actinomycetes > Mycobacteriales > Nocardiaceae > Rhodococcus > Rhodococcus sp. C3V. The sequence goes on along the minus strand of NZ_JARJBE010000001.1, from coordinate 163,456 downwards.
CCGGAACGGAGAATCCTTCGGTCCGATACAGCGCGATACCGCGAATGACGGACATCGTCGCCAGAGTCACGATGAACGGCGGAATACCCTGATAGGCAGCGAGCCATCCGTTGACCAGGCCCCAGGCCGCACCCATCACCGGGGCGGCGACGAAGACCAGGGACGAATCGACGCCGGCCTGGATAAGCTCGGCACTCATCGCCGCGACGAACGCGACGATCGCACCGACGGACAGGTCGATCTGACCTGCCGTGATCACGAAAGTCATCGCCACCGCGATGATCAGAACCGGAGCGATCTGGGTTGCCAGGTTCGACAGGTTCGTGAATGTCAGGAACGACGACGTGGTCGCCGAGAAGACGGCTGCGACAGCAACTGTCACCGCCAGCATCGCGAGGGTGGGCTTGTTGACGCTGTCCCACAAGGAGGGTTTCGCGGCGAGCTTGCGCTCGATCGGCGCCTGGGTCTTCTCGAGAGTGGTCATGCCGTGGCTCCCTGTGTTGCTGCCGATGTCCGTTGCGGCAGCGGAGTTCGAGTGATGAGTCCGACGAGGGACTCGATGTTGAGGTCGCCGATCGGAACGTCGTCGACACTCTGCCCCTCGTACATGACCGTGATTCGGTCACACACGCGGAACAGGTCCTGCAGGCGGTGTGTCACGAGAATGACGCCCACGCCGGCCGCTGCGACGTCCGTGATCAGCTTGAGCACCGACTCGACCTCGGCGACGGCAAGCGCTGCGGTGGGCTCGTCGAGGATCAGTACGTCTGGGCGGAAGGAGACTGCGCGGGCGATCGCGACGGTTTGCCGCTGTCCGCCGGACAGTTGCCCGATCTCCTGGTAGGTCGACTTCACCTTGACATGCAGGTCGGCAAGAATGTGAGCCGCCTTCTCGTGCATGGCATGCCGGTCGAGGAAGGGGCCTTTTCGCGGTTCTCTGCCGAGGAACAGGTTGCTGGCGACGTCCAGCGTGTCGCACAGAGCCAGATCCTGGTAGACGATTCCGATCTTTTTCTGCTGGGCGTCGAGAGGCGTCGAAAAGCGCACTGGTTCACCGTTGACGCGCATTTCGCCGCCGTCGTGCTGAACCGCACCGGCGAGAATCTTCATCAGAGTGGACTTACCGGCGCCGTTGTCGCCGACCACTCCGAGTACTTCACCCTTCGCCAGCCGAAGGTCCACTCCTTGAAGGGACTTCACCGGTCCGTACGACTTGGTGATGCCCGAGAGTTCGATCAGTGGAGGTGCCATGATTACTTCTCCAAGTAGTACATGTAGTCGGCCACGTTCTCCGGGGTCACGATCTGGGTGGGAACCGGGATGTTTGCCGGAGCGCCGCGTCCGCAAGCCAGGTCGATTGCCGAATTCATTGCCTCATGGCCGAATTCGAAGGTGTTCTGCTGGACCACGCCTTTAAGCCAACCGGCTTTGAGTCCGCCTACCGCCTGATCCGAAAGATCCCAACCGACTGCTTCGATGCGATCCTGCGCCTTCTGACTGTTGACCGCCGCGACGAGACCGATCAGTGCCGGCTCACCGGTTGCGTAGACGTACTTCATGTCGCCACCGCCGGTCAGCAGGTTCTCCGCCGCGGTCTGTGCGTTCTCCTGAATGTTACGTCCGTCCACGACGGTGCCGACGGTCATTCCGCGGCCGGTCACGGTCTCCGTGAAGCCCTTCTGCCGCTCCAACTGAACAGTGCTGTTGAGCGCGCCGACGATACCGACCGTTCCGGTGTTGTTCGCGACGTCGGCCAAGGTGTTTCCGATCTTGGCACCACCCTCGGCGTTGGCCGTACCGACCTGAGTCGACAGTGCCGGATCGTCGATGGTCGCGTCCACCGCGACGACGGGGATGCCCGCGTTCTTGGCCTTGACCACCGACGGCTTGATTCCGTCCGTGTCGATTGCATCGACGATGATCGCGTCGACTCCGGCGGCGATCAGATTGTCGAAGGCGTTGGCCTGCGCGACGGAATCGTCGTTGCCGCTGATGATCTGCAGGTCGACGCCTGCCTTGTCCGCGACGTTCTTCGCGGCATTGTTGATCTGGTTGAAGTACAGCGCCTGGAGGTTGATGGTCACCAGACCGACCTTGAGCTTGCCGTTCGTCCCGTCACAGCTTTCGGCGACCCGGGTCGGCTGCGGGATGGACGAGCCCCCCGATGCGTCCTTCGAGTCACTCGACGAAGCCGAGTCACAAGCGGTGAGCGTGAGCGCGACTGCAGCTCCCAGCGCCAGAGGCAATGCACGTTTCATCATCGAGTCTCCCAAAGGGTGTGAGGGGTCAATGTTGCTGTGAAGCTGTCCAATTCATCTCGGGTGGGGCATCCGCGGGGGCCTGCGGTGGCGCAAGCCAATGCAGCCGATGCCCCGGCGAGTCGTGCGGCGTCCACCGGTGAGCGCCCGGCGTCGACAAAAGCGATGTACGTACCGCCGAAGCAATCACCGGCCCCGACGGCATCGACGACGTCGACCACTACTGCCGGTTCGCTCGTCACCTCGCCGTCCGGTGTGGCCAGTGTCCAACCTCGCGAGCCGTCGGTCACCAGCAGGTGGGTGTGGTGCTCGGCGGCCAGAGTCTGCCACTGGTCGAAACCGATCCCGAACTCGCCTTCCCACAGGGCACGCCCTACGACGACGTGGTCGGCCAGAGCGAACGCGCGCAGTGCCGCGGCTTTGTTTTCACAACCGTCCAGATCGATTACCAGACTTACGCTTCCCGGCAATCCCTCTGGCAGGAAGCCCGCACGGTATCCGTCGAGGAACAGCCGTCCACCACCGGCAGCAGCCAATCGGGTGATGACAACCCCGATTCGTTCGGCATCGTTCGGGTCGTCCTGGCTGATGATTGAGCGATCGCCGTCCTGCGCGATGAGAACAACTGCCGTCGACAGGAACGCATCTCGCGGCGACCAACTGGTGTCGACGCCGTCTGCCTCGAGGGATTCGAGAAACTCGGTGGACCGCGCGTCCGGGCCCACGGCACCGGCAAAGATCACTTGCGCGCCCATTCTGGCCGCGGATACCGCAGCATTTGCATTCATTCCACCGTCGATCTGACTGATGGCCGTTGCCTGAACGCGCTCACCGAGTACCGGTACGTGTGGGACATGTACCGTCACATCGTTGTTGGCGTATCCACAAAAGACAATCATGGTTACTTTCCTGCGGCCCGGGACAGTTCGCGGACCTTCTCGCCTGCGACCCGTCCCCACCAGCGTCCATTGTCCTTCACCGAGGATGCAACTATGGCGCCGTCGCATTCCTTCATCAGCGCTGCGACATTGGCAGCCGTGATGCCGGATCCGATGATCACGGGAAGAACGGTGTTGTCTCGGATCACGGAAACCTCGTCGACCGAAGCGGCGTCACCGGTGCGCGAACCCGTCGCGATCAGAACATCTGCGTCGAAGAACTCGGCGTCTTCGGTCTGTTCCGCGACAGTGCGGTCCGCGACAATGGCATGCGCACCGTGCTTGACGTGCACGTCAGCGAAGATCCGGACCGGGTCGGCGCCGATGCGATGGCGGAAGCGCGTCGTCTTGGCGGCCTGGCCCTCGATGAAGCCCTCATTGGCAATGTAGGCATTGGCCCACTGATTGACGCGCACAAAACTCGCGCCTGCCGCCCACGCTGCGGCCACTCCGCACTCGCCGGCGTTGGACAGGATGCTGACGCCGACGGCCTTGCCGAACTCGCCGACCACCGCTGCCGTGATGACTCCCATGCTCGCGGCGGTTTCGTATCCGTGTTCGCCGGGCTTGAGGAACGGTATGTCCCAGTGATTTTCGACGATCACCCCGTCGAAACCGTTGTCGACATACGCGTGTGCTTCCTCGACGGCGAAGCGAGCAATTTCCGAAACCGGCTGCCCGGTGTAGTGCGGGCTGCCCGGCAGGGCCGGGAGGTGAATGGCCCCGATGAGAGATGGCGTGCCGGTGAACATCTCTGCCAGCGCCGAGGGCTTGGGCGGAAAGACTCCGAGCGGTGATGCGGTCACTTCAGCTACCCCATTCCATGCGCAAGATTTGCGCTGTATGTCCATGCACAAGATCTGCACACGATGTAATCGATTGCCTTGATGAATTAGCAGGTTATGCGATCAACACCGGGTTGTGTCAAGGATTTCACAATTCGAATTTGTAAACGATTGCCTCAATCGCGTTACATGCGGGACACTGGACCGTGCGGTTCGATAACCTCGGACCCGAATCGAGCAGAAAACGGGGGACGCATGCGCAAGGCGACCATTCGCGATGTCGCGGAACTGGCCGGGGTGTCGACGGCCACCGTGTCGCGGGCACTGTCCGGCTCCCGCCCTGTCTCGGACGAGCTTGCAGCGACGATCAAACGAGCCGCGGATTCTCTCGGATACTCGGGAAACATCATCGCCAGCTCACTGCGTCGCAATCGGACGGACACCGTCGGAATGGTGGTTCCGAGTATCGCGAACCCCTTCTTCACTTCGCTGGTGGTCAACGTCGAACACGTCCTCGCTCGGCGCGGACTACAACTGTTCCTGTGCGATTCTCGTTCCGATCCCGACGTGGAAGCGCAGCGACTCAAGTCGCTCGTCTCCCGGCAAGTGGACGGAATCATCATCAGCCCGTGCCACGGCGAACTGAGTGCCGAAGCCGTCCGAGCCAGCGCGGCAACGCTTCCGGTCGTTCAACTGGACCGGTTTGCAATGGATACCCAGACGGACTGGGTCGGCGTCGACGACGACGCCGCTCAATCCCTGGTGATGGAGCATCTGTCCGAGCGTGGCGCGCAATCAGCCGCCTTCATCAGTTCCGAGCTGACCAATTCGTCAACAGAACTTCGCCGGGCCGGCTTCTTCCGCCACGCGGATCGAATGGGCATCGAAACTCGTGACGAGTGGACACAACTCGGCGAGTACTCGATCGAGTGGGGGCGCACGGCATCCAACATCATCCTGACCGGCAAAACTCGCCCCGACGCCCTGGTCTGCGCCGACGACTTGATCGCACTTGGCGTGTTGCAGACGTGTCACACATTGGGCATCGACGTTCCCGGCGACGTTCTGGTCACCGGTTTCGACAACATCCCATTCTCCGAATTGTGCAACCCGCCGTTGACCACCGTCGGGCAGCCGCAGGAAAGAATCGCGGAAGAAGCTGTGCGACTTCTGGATCAGGCGATGAACAACTCTTCCGAGTCGACAGCCCACATCGCGCTTGCTCCTGAACTGATTGTCCGTCAGTCCACCGTCGGCCAAGCGGCGGCAACCGCACCGTAAGCAGCGATCGCATCGTCCAGTTCGGAAACCTTGACGCTTTCGTTGGCCGCATGCATCAGCGAGGGAGTGCCAGGGCCCCAGATCACGACGGGAGCACCAGGGGCGGCGGCGGCCAGTACCGAAGCGTCGGTGAAGTACGAAACCGGTTCGGTTGCAACAGGGATAGGCAAGGTAGCCAACCACGGATCCGACGCGTCGGTACGCACACCTCCCAGATGAATCGACGTCTCCACCGAGTCGACTTCTGGTTGGGCTCGCCACCACGCGAGCAGGTCGGCGCCGTCTCCCACCGTGCGGTGATCGATCACCGCACGTGCACTGTCCGGCACGATGTTCGGAGCCGAACCCCCGCCGACCAAGCCGAGGTTCCAGGTTTCGGCACCCAGAAACGCGTCGGACGACAGCGGAAGCTCACGCCGGGCTCGGTCGACGACGTCAAGCAGTTTGAGGACGGCGTTGGTTCCTCGCTGCGGCGTACTCCCGTGCGCGGCTTTTCCTTTGACGGACACTTCGAGCCACAGTGCGCCGCGGTGCCCCAGGTTGATGCGATTGCCGGTCGCCTCGGGAACGATGACGGCCCCGACCTCGAGATTCGCAACGGCGTCGGCCGAACGAACAGCCCCGAGCGATCCGATTTCCTCGTCGCTCGTCAGCAACAGCGCGACCGGGACTCCACGTTCGAAAGCGTCGACAACCGCGGCAGTAGCGGCAACAAGGCCGGCCTTCATATCCGATGTCCCTCTGCCGAGGAACAATTCGCCGTCGACCTGTGCGGCGTACGGGTCGAACTCCCAGTCGGAGACAGTGCCCACTGGCACCGTGTCCACGTGGCAGGCGAACAGTAGTCTCGCGGCCGAGGGTGCAGCTTCGTTGGTGATCAAGGCCCAGGGATGATTGCCGGTCAGGTCTGACTCCACCTTCGCCTGTGGCGCACGTGAGAGAACCAACGAGACAATCGAATCCATCGCCCGCCGTTGAGGAGCTGCCTCCCCCGAGACCGTGTCGAGAGCTACCAGTTCCGAGAGAAGTCCGAGGGAATCCATGTACCTATTCTTGCACTGCCACGGATTCAGCGCGCTGCCAGCTGGGCGATGACAACGTAATTGTCGTCGGTCGACTCTCCTTCGACGACATCACAATTGGCGAGGATCAGCCGTCCCGGAACCGATTCGCGCAACTCGTGAGCGCCCAGCAGCGAACCTTTGTGCAGCGGTCCGACTGTTTCGACGTCGTACTCAAGCGTGCCGTTCGGTGTACCCAGGAGAATTCGATCGCCCGGCTCCACTACCCGGAGCGCCCGGAACGGTGCTTCGCGAGTGGTGTAGTTGTGGCCGACCACGACAACTGTTTGTGTGGTCGACGTTCCCGGCATTCCGCTTTCACCCCACCACACCGGCAGTTCGTCGACGGGATTCAGTTGCTGCCCACTCTCGCCGCCGCGCATCAGTTTCTCCGAGTGCAACGGACTGCTCAGGTACGTGACCCCGGACGCAGACCTCAACTCGATCCTCTCGGGTTCTGCCGGATCGACGGTCACCGAAGCCGGTGCAGCCGCGATATGCGACTGCACCGGCGAGCGGTCAGGTAGCGATCCCGCGTTCTCGCCCGAACATCCGGATACGAGGAGGGCGAGGATCGCTACCGCCGAGAGGCCGGCGCTACGCAGACGTGTTGCCCGGGCCGTCATGACGCTTGCGACGAACAACCACCGTCGTAGCTGCTGCGGCGGCAGCGCCCACGACTCCGACGCCGATCAATACAGCCGGCAGGTTGGAGTTGCTGCTACCGCTGGTGCTGCTGCTTGCGGTGTCACCGAGAGCAAGGTCGACCGGGGGCAGGCTTCCGGCGAGCGCCGGATCGCCGTCGGCATCGGTGACGTAGTAGTCGACGACGTCGAAGGCTCCCTTGTTGTTGTAGTAGCCGACCAGCTTGACGCCGGTCTTGTTCACTACAGCGGTGGTCTCGTCGACCTTCGTGACCCCGGAGCCGTCGTCAGTGTGCTCACCGATGATCACTTCACCGCCGACGCCTGTTCCGTTGTCGATCTCCTTCTCGCCCTTTGCCTTGAGCTCGTCGACGATCTTCTGCGCTGCATCCGCTTCGGCCTTTGCGGCGGCTGCAGCGGCCTGAGCTTCCTTGGCCTTTGCTGCCGCGGCGTCGGCTGCGGCCTTCGCGTCTTCGGCGGCCAGGTAGAGATCCTGCGCCTTCTTGCTCGCCGCTTCGGCAGCTTCGGCCTTCTTGGCGGCTTCGGCAGCCTTTTCGTCGGCGATGGCTCGCTTGTCGGTGGCAGCCTCGCCCGCAGCATCGGCTTCGGCCTGGGCCGTCTCCGCGGCCTTCTGCGCAGCGTCGGCATCCTTCTGCGCGGAAGCCGCAGTAGCCGCCGCTTCATCTGCGGCCTTACGAGCGGCGGTAGCAGCTTCTACCTCGGTGGCAGCTGCGGACTCGGCTGCCTTGGCCGTGGTTTCAGCGGCGGTGGCCACCTTCTGAGTTTCCTTGACGGTGATCGCGAGCTGCTTGGCGTTCCAAGCCGCGGCCAGCGCCTGAGCCTTAGCGACGGCTGCCTTCGCGAAATCCCAGTTCTTGAAGGCTTCCTCGGCTTCCTTGTTCTTGTCCGCAACCAGCTTGGCGTTTGCATCCGCGGCAGCCTTCGCCTCATCGGCCTTGGCCTGCAGAGCATTAGCCTCGGCGCGCGCCTTTGCTGCCTCTTCGGTCTTGGGCCCCGAACCGGCGGCCTTCGCAGCCTCCTCGAGTTCCGCAGCCTTGGCTGCGGCCGCGTCGGCTTCTGCCTGAGCTGTTTTTGCTACCTCCTTGGCATCGGCCGCCGCGGACTCCGCAACCTTGGCCGCCTCTTCGGCTTCCTTGGCAGACTGTTCCGCGGCCCCGGCCTCCGCCTTGGCCTTGGTCGATTCGACCGCCGCCTTGGTTGCCTCGACGCTCGCCTGGGTCATTGCCTCGGTCGCCTTCACCGAAGTGTCTGTCGCTGCGGACGAGTCGACCCCTGCCGTCGCGGCTGCTTCGGCGGCCTTCGCTGCCGCGTCGGCAGCTGCCTTGGCTTTTGCTTCGGCTTCCGCCAGTGCTGCAGCGTCCGTACCAGCGGTTTCGGCACTGCCCGTGCCGGCGACCCCGGCTTCAACCTTCTCCGGCGTGGTCTCGGTGCTCGTCGCCGCGTCGGCGTCGGTGGTGGCAGCTGCCTCTTCCTCGGCGCAGGTCACCAGCGGATCAGCGCTCGGGGTACACACGGTTTCCGGCTCTGCCGATGCAATTCCCGTGCCGCCCACCGCCAATCCGAGAGCTAGTACGGCACCGGCGGCCGCAGAGCGGACCCTCCGAGAATGGGCGATGGACTTCTCCGACATAGCGCTCAACCTTTCGGCCTTCTTTACGAAGACGGCAATTCCGGCGTGGACAGCCTTTACTTCGTCGGCTGACTTCCAGACGTTACGACCGGTCGGTCCGAAAAATTGAGAGGTGCTGCTCTACCCGCAAGAATCAGGACCGCGGAACGCGCCCCATCAGGTAGAACTCCGGATTGGGCAGCATGCCGGAGAAACTCGCCATGCGATTGCTGAGCCCGAAGAATGCAGTGATCGCGGCGATGTCCCACGCGTCCTCGTCGCCGAAGCCGTGCACACGAAGGGCGTCGAAGTCGGCGTCGGCGATTTCGTGCGAGGCGGAGTTCACCTTGGTGGCGAAGTCGAGCATCGCGCGCTGACGATCGGAGATTTCTGCGGTGCGATAGTTGACCGCAACCTGGTCGGCAACCAGCGGCTTCTTCTCGTAGATACGCAGAATCGCGCCGTGCGCGACAACGCAGTACGTACATTTGTTGGCCGCAGAGATCGTGGTGACGATCATTTCTCGATCACCCTTGGTGAGTGCGGAATCTTCCTTGAGCATGATCGCGTCGTGGTATGCGAAGAATGCCCGGAACTCGGCTGGGCGCCGAGCGAACATCAGGAAGACGTTGGGCACGAACCCCGACTTCTCCTGGATCTCGAGAATCTTGGCGGCGATGTCCTCGGGCACCTCGGTCAATTCAGCCTGCGGAAAACGGGTGCTCACTGTGCCTCCTGGTCAGCCATCGATGTTCGATTCAAGATAATGATGATTAACTGAGTTGTCCAGATGCATTTCCTGCCCTACTTTTTCGGGCACGGATAGTCGGGTACGGCCCAAGTGATCTGCGTAGCGTGAAACCCGTGAACAGGAAGACACGATGATCGACGGACTGAACCGCGCGCTCGACTACATCGAAAGCAATCTGAGCGGCGAGATCGAGACAGCCGAGATGGCAAGGCTGGCAACCACCTCGGAGTATCACTTTCGGAGGATGTTCTCGGCCCTGGCCGGCATTCCCGTATCCGAATACATCCGTCGACGTCGACTCACCCTGGCTGGTGCCGAGTTGTCCGTCAGCAGATCAGGAGTGTTGGAGACCGCCGTGAAGTACGGCTACTCGTCCGCGGAAGCCTTCACACGAGCGTTCACCGCATTTCACGGCGTGAGCCCCGGCGCGGTCAAACGCGCTCCCGCCGTTCTCAAATCCCAACAGAAACTTGTCATTCACGTGACACTGGAAGGAGCCACACCGATGGACTACATGCTTGTGGACAAACCTGCCCTGACGGTAGTCGGGTTCAAGACCCGGGTTCCATTGGTTCACGAAGGTCCCAATTCTGCGATCGAAGATTTCACCCGCTCCGTGGACAAGGTTGCGTTGCGAGGGTTGCGCGAGCTCTCCGATCAGGACCCGGCGGGAATCGTCAGTGTCGTCGACAATTTGGCGCCTCCCAGAACCGAAGGCACAGAACTGGATTACTACCTGGGAGTGGTCACCGGCAAACCTTCACCCACGGGTTTCGATCTGCTGACGGTCGACGCACACACGTGGGCCGTCTTCACCGCCGACGGGTCGGAAATCGAATCTGTGCAGTATTTGTGGCGAGATATCTACACGGAATGGTTCCCTGCCAACCCTTTTCGCTCCGTACCTGGTCCCGAGATCATGCGTACCGAATACAACGACGATTTCACCGTCGCACGGTTCGAGCTCTGGATTCCGGTCGAGAGCGAGCTGAGCGACGTCGGGGCGTAAAACAGCCGCCAGGTCGGATGGAAGTCACGACCCGGCGGCTGAGCCATCAGATGAAACAGACTGTCAAAGAATCAGTTTCGCTCCGGTAGCAGCAACCACGTCCTCGACGCTGATGCCCGGCGCCGTCTCCACCAGGCGGAGACCGTCGTCAGTCACGTCGATCACGGCCATGTCGGTGATGATTCGCTGGACGCAGCCCTTACCGGTCAGCGGAAGCGAGCACTTCTCGACGATCTTGTGCTCACCCTTCTTCGAGACGTGCTCCATCATCACGATGACGCGCTTTGCGCCGTGGACCAGATCCATCGCGCCGCCCATGCCTTTGACCATGTGGCCAGGGATCATCCAGTTCGCGAGGTCTCCGGTGGCACTGACCTGCATGGCACCGAGCACGGCAACGTCGACCTGGCCGCCGCGGATCATGCCGAACGACGCTGAGGAGTCGAAGAACGACGCACCGGGGAGAACGGTGATGGTCTCCTTGCCCGCATTGATCAGCTCGGGATCGAGTTCGTCCTCGGTCGGGTACGGCCCCACGCCCAGAACGCCGTTCTCCGAGTGCAATACAACGGTGATGTCGGTCGGGAGGTAGTTCGGAACCAGCGTCGGCATACCGATGCCGAGGTTCACGTACTGCCCGTCCTCGAGTTCGCGCGCGACGCGGGCCGCCATCTCTTCGCGGGTGAGTTTGGTGGGTAGTACAGAAGTCATGCTCGTACCGTCCGATTCTCGATGCCGACCGTCACGGGGCCGACGTGGACAACACGCTGAACGTGAATGCCCGGCGTGTGGATCTCGGCGGGGTCGAGCTCACCCGGCTCTACGAGGTGCTCGACCTGCGCAATGGTGATGCGCCCCGACGTTGCTGCAGCCGGATTGAAGTTCTGGGTACTCGCGCGGTAGACGAGGTTGCCGTGCCGGTCACCTTTCCAGGCATGGACCAGTGCATAGTCGGCGACGATGCCGCGCTCCATCACGTAGGTGACGCCGTCGAAGTCACGAGTTTCCTTGGGCGGACTGGCAACTGCGATGCCGCCGCTGCCGTCGTAACGCAGTGGCAGGCCGCCGTCGGCGACCTGGGTGCCGACGCCGGCCGGGGTGAAGAACGCGGGGATGCCCGCTCCCCCGGCGCGCATGCGCTCGGCGAGCGTGCCCTGCGGCGTGAGTTCGACTTCCAGCTCACCGGAAAGGTACTGACGCGCGAACTCCTTGTTGGAGCCGACGTACGAGCTGACAGTACGACGGATACGCCCCTTCTCCAGAAGCACTCCGAGCCCGAACCCGTCGGTGCCGCAGTTGTTGCTCACCGTTTCGAGTGATGTCGCGCCCTGCTCGAGGAGCGCATCGATGAGGATTTCCGGCACTCCGACGAGCCCGAAACCTCCGACAGCGATCGTGACGCCGTCCGGCACGTCGGCGACGGCCTCGGCAGCAGTGGGAATGACTTTGTCCATCATGTCGATCACAGTAGCGCGACCCGTACGTATTGTGAACCCCCGTCCGCATAACGAACATTTTTCGCCCCCGGCATTGCCTGGGTCACATCTACGAACTATTCTGTTCGCAGAGCGCAACACATGTACACATTGCGAACAACTTCACGTAACCGAACGACGAGGTTCCCTATGCTGCATCTACCGCCGAGGTACCAGCGGCCGACTGGCGTCAACGCCCCGGCCGATTTCGCGGACTACAAGACGACTTCCCTTCGCCACCCGAAGCAGCCGCTGAAGCTGCTCCCCCAGCGGCTCACGGAGCTCACCGGGCCGGTATTCGGCGAGGATCGCGTCGGCGCCGGCGAAAACGACCTGACCATTGCCAACGGCGGCGAAGCACAGGGACAGCGCATCGTCGTTCACGGCCGCGTACTCGACGGCGACGGAAAACCCGTCCCCCACACACTGCTCGAGGTGTGGCAGGCCAACGCCGGTGGACGCTACCGCCACACCGGCGACAACTGGCCCGCGCCGCTGGATCCGTTCTTCAACGGCCTGGGTCGCTGCGTCACCGACGCGAACGGCCACTACAGCTTCACCACGATCAAGCCGGGCGCCTACCCGTGGATGAACCACGACAACGCCTGGCGACCGGCACACATCCATTTCTCGCTGTTCGGCACGGCATTCACGCAGCGCCTCGTGACGCAGATGTACTTCCCCGACGATCCGATGTTCTTCCAGGACCCGATCTACAACGCGGTACCCGAAGCAGCACGTCACCGCATGGTCAGCGTCTTCGACTACGACGCCACAGTCCCCAACTGGGCTCTCGGGTTCCGCTTCGACATCGTCCTGCGCGGCCGTAACGCCTCCGTATTCGAGAACGAGGAAGACCACGATGACTGATCACACCGCGAAGCCCGCACCCACTTATCCGGTCGTCCCCGGCGACTTCACCACCGCCCCCTTCGGTGTCACGCCCTCTCAGACCGTCGGGCCGTACTGGCACATCGGCCTCCCCTGGACGGACGGCCCCGACGCCGCTCCCGCCGATACCCCCGGACGAATCACGCTGGCCATCACGGTGATCGACGGCGCCCGTACACCCGTCGCCGACGCGATGATCGAAACATGGCAGGCCGATACACTCGGACGCTTCAACCATCCGGACGATCCCCGTGGCGCAGTGGAGCTCACTCCGGCTGGTTTTCGCGGATTCGCCCGCAGCGCAGCGGATCCCACGGGCACTGCATTGGTCCACACTGTCAAGCCCGGTGCGCAGCCCACTGAAACGGATGCGGACGAGGCCCCACACGTGAACGTGTCGGTCTTCGCTCGCGGCATGCTCGACCGCCTGGTCACCCGCTTGTACTTCCCCGAAGACGCCGACGCACACGCAACAGATCCGGTGCTGTCCTCACTGAGCGAAACCGAACGCGCGAAGTTGGTTGCAACCAAGGTCGACGGTGGGTACTCCTGGACGGTCTATGTTCAGGACGAGGACGCGAACGGCGTCGAGACGCCCTTCTTCGAACTGTAAGAGGAGTACACATGCCCACTCGCGGCGCACTGTTCGACCCGGTGTTCGGGGCCACCCGCGTATCGGAGCACCTGTCCGACCAGGCGTGGGTCACCGCGTTGCTCGACGTGGAGGCCGCACTGAGTTGTGCGATGGCCACCGTCGGATTGGCGGACGGGGAACATTGCGCCGCGGTGGCTGCTGCTGCGGCCGAACTCTCACAACCGGGCGGTCTGGACATCGTGGCGCTCGGCCGCGCGTCGGCCGCCGGCGGAAATCCCGTCATTCCGCTGGTGAAGATGCTGCGCGAAAGGGTCGGACAGGAAGGTGTGCCTGCCTCCGTGGTGCACCCGGGCGCCACCAGTCAGGACATCATGGACTGTGCGCTGATGCTGTTGACGCGACGCGCGGGCGCGGTGGTTCTGGCCGACCTGACCCGCGCCGCCGATTCCGCCGCCCACCTCGCCCGCCTCCATCGCTCCACTCCGATGGTCGCGAGAACTCTGGGCCAGCAAGCACTTCCGACCACTTTCGGCCTTCTGGCCTCGAGTTGGTTCACCGCACTCGACGCCGCCGCGATCCGCCTCGAGATCGTGCTGTCCACGTTGCCGGTTCAGTTCGGCGGCGCCGCAGGCACACTCGCTGCGTTGTATCCCGATGGGCTCAGGATCGCCGATGCACTGGCAGACGAACTCGGCCTGGCCAGGCAGGTCACTCCCTGGCACACCGACCGCGTGACCATCGCAGAACTCGCGACCACGCTCGGTATCGTCGCCGGCGCTGTTTCCAAGCCCGCCACCGACATCACCGTCATGGCGTCCACCGAACTCTCCGAGGTCGCCGAAAGCGCTCCGGGCGGCTCATCGGCCATGCCGCACAAGCAGAATCCCGTCGCGGCCATCACCGCCCGCGCAGCAGCGCGACGTGCTCCCGCACTGGTCGCCACAGCCCTGTCGAACATGGATCACGAATTCGCCCGCGCTGCAGGCCCCTGGCACGCCGAGTGGGAAACCGTCACCGATCTCCTGCGTCTGGCAGGCGGAGCGGCGCACCAACTGTCCGTGAGCCTCACCGGCCTGCAAGTACACACCGAGTCGATGGCTCGCAATCTCGACATCACCGGTGGCCTGATTCTCGCCGAGCGTGTCACCAAGGCCCTGTCCGCACACACTGATCGAGCGCGCGACATCGTCACCGCGGCAGCCACTTCCGGAACCAGATTGGATCGTGATCCCGCCATCGCAGAGCACCTGAGCGAAACCGAGATCGCCGAACTACTCGACCCCGCACACTATCTGGGCCACGCCACCGATCTGGTCGACCGCGCCCTCGCCGAACGCCCCACAGGAGGATCTCGATGAGCGTCGCGCTCAACTTTCAACAGACCGGCAATCTCGATGCCCCGGCAGTGGTTCTCCTGGGTTCACTCGGATCCGATCTGTCCATGTGGCAGCCGCAGATTCACGCGCTGTCGAATCGCTACCGCGTCATCGCCGTCGACCATCGCGGCCACGGCAAGTCACCGGTGCCTACGGGCCCCTACTCAATTGCCGATCTCGCCGGCGATGTCATCGCTCTCCTCGATTCGCTCGAACTCGAGTCCGTACATCTCGTCGGGCTCTCCCTCGGCGGCGCTGTCAGCCAATGGATCGCCGCGCACCACCCCACTCGCGTCGAGACGTTGACATTGATGTGCACGTCCTCGCAGTTCGCCCCGGCTCAACCGTGGATCGATCGTGCTCGGGCTGTCCGTGCGGACGGTATTGCATCCATCGCGGCCGCCGTCGTCGGACGCTGGTTCACGCCGGGACTGGCCGAGAACGATCCGGAGCTTGTCGCCCGTCACGTCGCGATGGTCGAAGCCACACCCGACGAGGGCTATGCCGCCTGCTGCGAGGCGCTTTCGACGTGGGACGGCCGCAACGACCTGGCCCGCATCGTCGCTCCGACGCTCCTCGTCGCGGGCGAGCAGGATCCGGCGACGCCTCCGTCGACGTTGGGTGCGATCGCCGACGGCATCGCCGATGCGGTACTGCACGTGGTCGATCCGGGCGCACACCTGGCCAACGTCGAACAAGCCGGGCGCGTCACCAAACTACTTGCAACGCATATTGCCTCGCACACATCTGCGCTCGCCCAACGTAGCGCCGCCGTGTCGGCCGGCATGACCGTACGACGCCAGGTGCTCGGCGGCGCCCACGTCGACCGTTCCATTGCCGGTGCCACCGAGTTCACCGCCCCTTTCCAGGACTTCATCACTCGCACGGCGTGGGGTGACATCTGGGCGCGCCCCGGCCTCGATCACCACACCCGCAGGCTCCTCACTCTCGCGATCCTCACTGCCGTCGGCAACGAACACGAACTCGACATGCACATTCGCGCTGCGCTGCGTGCCGGGATCGATCCCGACGAACTCGTGGAAGTATTTCTCCATACCGCGGTCTATGCGGGTGTGCCGAACAGCAACTTGGCTTTTGCGCTGGGAAAGCAAGCACTCGCGGACCTCTCGGCCGAACCTGAGGAGAACGAGACAACATGAGTGAGAACAGCAGCGAGCAGGCGCCGGGACCGTCCCCGGACTACGTGCAGTCGCTGGCCCGTGGGCTTTCCGTCATCAAGGCTTTCGACGGTGAGCACCCGCGTCGCACCCTCAGCGAGGTTGCCCGGCACACCGATCTCACGCGTGCGACTGCTCGCCGCTTCCTACTCACGCTCGTCGAACTCGAATACGTACGTACTGACGGTTCGGTGTTCTGGTTGACGCCCCGTGTCCTCGAACTCGGCTACAGCTACCTCTCCAGTCTGTCCCTTCCCGAGATCGCCGGGCCGCATCTGGAAGCCTTGTCCGCCAAGGTCCGTGAATCCACGTCCGTGTCGATCCTCGACGGTGACGACGTCGTGTACGTGGCTCGTGTTCCGGTCAGCCGCATCATGACGGTGTCCATCACCATCGGCACGCGCTTTCCCGCGTACGCCACATCCATGGGTCGAGTTCTGCTCGCCGGCTTGCCGGACGACGCACTGGACGCCTACCTCGCCCGAGTGTCCTTCGCCCGCCTGACCGGCAAGACCATCTCCACCGCCGACGGACTGCGTGCCGAACTCGAGAAGATTCGCGCCGACGGGTTCGCGATTGTCGATCAGGAACTCGAAGAGGGTCTGCGCTCGCTCGCCGCACCCATCCGGGACGCGACCGGTGACGTGGTCGCGGCCGTCAACATCTCCACCCAAGCCGCCCGCTACAGCGCCGAAGCTGTTCGCGGTGAACTGGTTCCGGCCGCAGTCGCCACTGCGGACGCCATCTCCGTCGATCTCGGACGTACTCAGTCGTCCAACAATCACTCGGCTGCCACCCGCTGACCGAGCAGACCCAAGGAAGAACCAATGCCTGACGTTGTCATCTGTGAACCGCTCCGTACCCCTGTCGGCCGCTTCGGCGGTGTCTTCCGTGACGTAGCCCCGGAAGATCTCGCCTCGACGCTGATCACCGAACTCGTCACGCGTACCGGCATTTCCGGCGCGGAGATCGACGACGTCATTCTCGGCCAGGCTTCGCCGAACGGTGAGGCTCCGGCGATCGGACGCATCGCGGCGCTCAACGCGGGTCTGGGCATCGATGTTCCCGGCATGCAGGTGGATCGCCGGTGCGGGTCGGGATTACAGGCAGTCATCCAGGCCGTCATGCAGGTTCAGTCCGGTGGCAGTGACCTGGTCCTCGCGGGCGGTGCCGAGTCGATGAGCCAGGCCGAGTTCTACGCAACCGGAATGCGTTGGGGCGTCAAGGGTGAAGGAGTTGCGCTCAGCGATCGTCTCGCGCGCGCCCGCGTCACAGCCGGCGGACGTGACTTCCCGGTTCCCGGCGGAATGATCGAAACGGCAGAGAACCTGCGCGCCGAGTTCTCCATCAGCCGCGAGGATCAAGATGCACTCGCGGTTCAGTCCCATCAGCGTGCAGTCGCAGCACAGAAGAACGGCGTCTTCGCCGAAGAAATCGTTCCGGTATCCGTTCCGCAGCGCAAGGGCGAGGCCCTGCTCGTCGACACCGACGAGCATCCACGCGCCGACACCTCGATGGAATCGCTTGCGCGCCTTCGTCCCATGCGCGCAAAGATCGACCCCGACTCCACCGTGACTGCAGGTAATGCCAGCGGTCAGAACGACGGCGCAGCACTGGCGATCGTCACCACCGCCGACAAAGCTCGTACCCTCGGACTGCGACCGCTCGCACGCCTCGCGAGTTGGAGCGTTGCGGGCGTTCCGCCGCGCACCATGGGCATCGGCCCCGTACCGGCGTCGGAGAAGGCACTCGGCCGCCTCGGGCTGTCCCTGGCGGACATGGACGTCATCGAACTCAACGAAGCCTTTGCGGCACAAGCACTTGCAGTCCTGCAGAGTTGGAATCTCGAGGCCGACGACCCACGCATCAACCCCAACGGCTCCGGCATCTCCCTCGGACATCCGGTCGGAGCTACGGGTGGACGAATCCTGGCCACCCTGTTGCGCGAGATGGACCGTCGCGAAGCGCGTTACGGCCTCGAGACGATGTGCATCGGCGGCGGGCAGGGCCTGGCTGCGGTCTTCGAGCGCCTGTCCTGATCAAGCCCCGACGTGCGCGACGCCGGAGTCACCGAGTTCGCCGCGTAGGCCGTCGAGAAAGACACGCAGCAGGTCGGTGAGTTCGGCCTGCTGCTGCTCGGTGAGAATCGACGTCAGTTCGGCTTCACGGCCGAGGACTCGGTCCACCAATTGCTCCACCAGTTCGTGACCGGCGGCAGTGAGGGTCACGAGCACTATTCGTGACCCTTCCGCGGCGGAAGACCTCTCCACCAGACCCGCGTTCTCCGCGCGCGCGAGTCGCTGCGAGATTGCACCGGCCGTGACTCCGGTCTGCTCGGTGATCTGGCGAGTCGTCAACTGATACGGCTCGCCGGATCGCCGCAGGACACTGAGCAGGTCCAGCGTCGCTGTGTCCGCACCGGCCGAGGCGAGTACCCGTCGGCGATCCTCACCGAGCAGCTTGGCGCACATCCACAGCCTGGTGACGATGCCGATACCCTCCACGGGCGTGCCCGGCCTTTCGCGAAGCCAGGCCAACGCGACCGCGTCCACCGCGTCGTCCGGGTTGTAGTCGCCCACCACTGCACACCTCGTTTAGCTCTAAATGATACGTTCTTCGTATAGGTCTAAACGTAGCTCACGGAGGTAGGCATGACACGCACAGTTCTGGTAACCGGCGGCGGAACAGGGATCGGACGCGCAGTTGCAGCGGCGTTCGCCCGAGACGGAGACACAGTTTTTGTCACCGGCCGACGCACGGAAACACTCGAAAAGACCGCGGAGGAGTTGGGCGATAATGTTCACGCCTTGACGTGTGACAACTCCGACCCGAAAGACCTGAAGCGGCTGCAGGATTCACTTCCGGGAACCATCGACGTCGTGGTGCACTGCGCCGGCGGCAACACGGACTTCGATCGCGAAGCGCCGTCAGATCTGGAATCCCTGGCCGCCGGGTGGCGGGCCAATCTGGACTCCAATCTGATCTCGGCAGTGTTGACCACAGCAGCAGTTCGAGATCGAATCCCCAGTGGCGGTGCCGTCATCACCATCGGATCGATTGCCGCCGACAAGGGAGCTGGAGCGTACGGCGCTGCCAAAGCAGCAGTTGCCACGTGGAATATCGATCTGGCCGCCGAACTGGGCCCAGAAAGCATCACCGCGAACATCGTCTCCCCCGGTTACATCGCCGACACCGAGTTCTTCCGGGACTTTCTGACGGACGAGCGTCGCGCGATGCTGATCGAATCCACCAGCACCAAGCGCGCCGGAACCCCGGACGACATCGCATCAGCCGTCCATTTCTTGGCCTCACCGGGTGCCCGGCAGATCACCGGTCAGGTATTGGCAGTCAACGGCGGTGAGAGAACCAGTCGCTGATCACGCCAGGTGGCGCTCGAAGAACGAGTCGATTCGCTTCCAGGCATCCTGCGCTGCAACAGGATCGGGACCGATTCCGAGGATGCGCTCCAAAGGACGAAGCACCTTGGGTCCGGCCTCCGCGTCGTTGAGGAACGCGTGGCCGGCGGTGGGGTACTCCTTGACGTCGTTCTCGATACCGGCATTGCTGAGCGCCGTCTCCAGCTTCGCTGCCGCGCCCCGGAGCGAAAAGTCCTTGCCTCCGAAACTCCCGACGATCGGGCACGCATCCACCACGGCCTCATCGAGTTTGCGTGGAAGCTGACCGTAATTGACCGAGGCAGCGTCGAAATCTCCGGCGCTGACCATCGCGAAGCCGCCGCCCATGCAGAATCCGATGACACCGATCTTTCCGGTGCAGTCCGGGGATTCCACCAGCCAACTGCGAGCGACTTCGATGTCGGTGAACGCCTTGCCGTGTCCTCGAAGCATCGACGTCATGGTGGGCACTAGGCACCGCTTCGCCCCGCCCGCGCTGTAGAGGTCGACAGCGAGCGTCAGGAATCCCGCAGCGGCCAGCCGCTTGGCTTGCCGCTGCATCACCTCCTCGAGCCCGAAGGCCTCGTGAATCATCACTACCCCCGGCCACGGGCCGGGGGTAGTGGGGGTTTCGAGTATCGCTCGCAGCGGTTGTGATCCGCCGACTACTGCGGCGCGGCCCGTCAGATCTATGTCCACCATGTTTCGATGCTAGGCCGACGCGGCGTCAATAGGCTCGGAAGCGAGGTCAGGGGAGCTGTTTTCCCTGGCCCGCCGCAAGCCCGGTCAAGACCCCGGCGAGCTGCGGCAAGGCGTACGGCGCGCTCAGTGGACCGAAATTATCGACAAAGGCATTCGAGAGCAGAAGTTCGACCGGCGCATAGGATCGCGCCTTCACCGCGGGGAGGTTCTGGAAAACTGCGAAGTTCTCCAACCTCGTCGTCGCTTCCTGATCAGAAGCGAGGCTGAGCAAAATGTCTGCGGGTGCGAGTACCTCCGCCTGCTCCATCGACAGCGCAGTCATCTGCTCGGCGTTGTATCCGCGATAGTCGAGTCCGAGTTCGCGCAGCAGAACCCCGGGCGCACTGGCATCCCCCTGCACATACAACTGATCGCCGTACATCGAGCCGATCATGATCGTCTTGCCACCCAAGCCGTTCAGGGAAGCTGCGGTGTCGGAGATCAGAGCGTCGGTCCGGGCGATCGCTGCAGCAGCAGCCTCGTCGACAAAAGCTGCCTGCCCGACCGTGGCGACGCCGTCACGCCACGAGGTGGTCCAGTCCAGCGCGATGACCGGAGCGATCTGACTGAGCCTCTCGGCTGCAGGTTCGAGATAAGTCTTCATTCCGATGATGAGGTCCGGCGAGTAGCGCGCGATGATTTCCGGGTTGATTTCGCCTGTGGTGCCGAAGCTTTCGAGGTCGGCTATTCCCGCGGTGCTCTGCCAAGGCAGTGAACCGCGGTCCCACGATCCTGTGTTGCCGTAGGCGACTGGGTGAACGCCGAGCGAGAGCAGGAATTCCAGATCCGTGAAGTCGCTGGCAACAACGATCCTTTCCGGCTTTCCCGAGATCGTGGTGGTTCCGAGCGCATTGATCACCTCACGTTGTTCGCCGGCATCAGAAGCATCTGATGTAGTCGAACACCCCGCAAGGATGGCGGCCGCTGCCACTGCGCCGACCCCGAAGAACCCACGGCGACTGAGCTGGTCCACAAGTTCAGACGTCGTGGATTCACAAATCGTTCCGTACATGTATGCACTCTCCTTCTCGGCGACTGCTGCGCGCGCCGAGGGCACAGCGAAAGAGAGGTTAGCCCACCCTCATCTTCCATAGGGTTCCTACGTTTGCGATTCCGAGAGATCGGAGCGATAAAAATGGACCGTTCTCGAGCGGACAAGTACATTCCCGCTGATCTATCACCGCAGGCAGTTGGGCGAGCCACCAGTCCCTGCCTTCGGCGATCGGGTCGCTCCAGCGTCGAAAATCAGTCGAAGATCAGTTGCCATTCCCTCCTCGAAAGCTTCCGAATTACCGTCTTTTGCACGTCGCCCACCGTTCGACTTGCGCGGCGTGGGAGGATAGACATATCGAGATCGGGACTTCGATGTGAGGGCCCGGATCGAGTTTGTAGGGAGTATCGGTATGGCACAGGGCATCGTGAAGTGGTTCAACGGCGAAAAGGGCTTTGGTTTCATCGCTCCCGACGACGGAACACCGGACGTGTTCGTTCATTACTCTGAAATCTCGGGCAACGGCTACAAGTCGCTCGACGAGAACCAGCGTGTGGAGTTCGAGGTTGGCCAGGGCCAGAAGGGTCCTCAGGCCACCAATGTGCGCGCTGTCTAATCAGTGACACAAGAAGAGGGCCGCACCCGCAAGGGTGCGGCCCTCTTCTGCATTGTCCTTACGGCGACCCGAGAAGCGCTGTTGCACGAGCAATCAGGTGATCACGCAGTCGAATTACGGCGGGCGTCAGGCGGTAATTGCCGACGGCCAACGCGATGGTTCGATCGCGAACGCCCGTTACCGGAACAGCGACGAGATCCGGGTGATCGACCTCGGCGACGGGGAGCAACGCGATACCGAGACCACGCGAGACCAGGGCACGAATCGTTTCGAACTCCGTGATCTCGAATGCAACCCTCGGCTCGAATCCGGTTTGCATACAGCAAGAGTCGAGCAACATCCGAAGGTGATAGGTGGGCGGACTCGCGATGAATGTCTCGTCGACCAGTTCCGCGAGGTCGACACAATCTCTCGCCGCTAATCGATGTCCAGTACCCACATGCAGGAGTATTTGCTGATGCCCCAACAGCGTTGTAGGCAAGTCCTCCGGCGCTGGAATCATCACGGCAAGATCCAGACGCCCGTCTCGGACCATTTGCGCGAGTGATTCCCCATGCGCTTGCACAAGGTTCAATCGCACCCGCGGCGCCGCCTCGTGAAACTCTGCGAGCAGCGACGGGACGCTGATCGGGCCCAATGTCAGTGGAAACCCGAATCGTACGAGGCCACCCTCCGGATCCGCGTTACTACGGACCAGACCTACTGCGTTGTCCAGCTCCTTGACGAGGCGGCTAGTTAGTTCGTGTAATTCGCGCCCTGCCGAGGTCAGTGCAACCCGGCGCCCAACCGGCTGAAAAAGCTGAAATCCCAGCGTCTTTTCGAGCGTCTTCAATCTCCGGCTGAGCGAGGACTGAGGAATCCCGAGCAGGTCGGAAGCTCTCGTGATGTGGCCTTCCTCCGCGGCCACATCGAAGGCCGCCAGAAGCGGCGCCAGCCCTTCTACTTCAGCCGATCGAAACTCATCCATATTCGGATCATAAACCGATGGTTTCTTCATTGGACGGATGAGTCTGTTTGGGGCCACGATGCACATACACCCCAACCTCTGAGGAAAGGCCGCCCATGTTCACGTCGCCACCGTCGGGATTGAAACCTGGTTCCGAAGAGCCCCCACTCGACGCAATACTCATCGGCGCCGGGATCATGTCGGCAACGCTGGGTACATTGATTGCAAGACTCCAACCCGATTGGTCCATCGAGGTACTCGAACGGCTCGGCGAACCCGCCGGCGAAAGCTCCAACGCGTGGAACAACGCAGGAACCGGCCATTCGGGCCTATGCGAACTGAACTACATGCCCGACCCCAGCGACCCCGCGAAAGCTGTAGAGATCAGCCACCAATTCCACCTGTCTCGCCAATTCTGGGGATCACTCGCGGAAACCGGCGAGCTGAAACAAACCCCATCGTTCGTCAACCCAACCCCTCACATGGACGTCGTTTTCGGCAAACGAGACATCGAATATCTACGTCAGCGCCACGCCACGCTACATGGATTACCCGAATTCTCAGCCATGGAGTACACAGAAGATCCTCAGACGGTCAATAATTGGGCGCCGCTGATGATGCGCGGCCGAATGGATTCCGAACCGATAGCTGCGACTCGATACGCAGCAGGTACAGACGTGGACTTCGGTGCTCTGACCCGAGAACTGCTTCACACCATGACAAATCGTGGTGCACGCATCCGCACGAGCCACGACGTAACATCACTCCAGCGCATGACAGACGGCACGTGGCTCATCTGTGGGCGAAACACTATCTCTGGCATTCAGTTCCAACTGAGATCTAGATTCGTCTTCGTCGGCGCAGGCGGGTACGCGCTCAGGCTTCTTCAGAAGGCGCGAGTTCCCGAGGTTCGAGGCTATGCGGTGTTCCCACTCGGAGCCCAGTTCCTGCATACCGAAAAACGCACCGTCGTCGACTCCCACAACGCGAAGGTGTACAGCCAGGCCGCGATCGGAGCACCACCGATGTCGGTCCCCCATCTCGACAGGCGTGTGGTCGACGGCTGCCCGTCATTGATGTTCGGACCGTATGCCACCTTCAGCACACGACTCCTCAAGCATGGCAAGCTAACTGACTTGTTCGCTACGATCCGATTCCGAAACGTCGCAGTATTGCTTGCTGTCGGAATACAGAACATCTCGCTCGTCCGATACCTGTTCAGCCAATTACTGTCATCGAAACGGCGCAAGTTTGCCGCACTGCAACGCTTCTATCCCGAGGCCGATCCCGCAGACTGGAAGCTGATTCAGGCCGGGCAGCGCGCCCAATTGGTGAAGCCTCACCCGAGAAAGGTCGGGATGCTGACATTCGGCACAGAGGTAATCACCAGCGCAGAGGGATCGATTGCCGGTCTCCTGGGTGCATCGCCGGGAGCTTCGGTTGCACCATCTGTGATGACGGACGTACTCGCCAAGTGCTTTCCGAGCCACATCGAGCAATGGATGCCGGCACTTAAGGAATTGATGCCGGCACTGACACCGATCACTGATCCTGAATGACGGCCAGTGCTCCAACGATGTTCGACTCCGCCACCGACTTCGAGATTCCGAGATCAGCCAGAACACCTGATCCGTCTTCGAGTTCGAGCAGCGCGAGCAGGATGTGCTCGGTTCCGATGTAGTTGTGGCCCAGGCGAAGAGCCTCACGGAACGTCAGTTCCAGGACCTTGCGCGCACGAGCGTCGTACGGAATGAGTTCTGGTAGTTCGGAAGTCGGAGTCGGTAGTACACCGGCCACTGCAGCTCGGACGGATCCGAGCTCCACCCCTTGCGCCACTATCGCCTTCGCAGCCAACCCGGCAGGCTCCTCGACGAGCCCCAGGAGCAGGTGCTCCGGCTGGATCTCTGCGTTACCGGCGGCGCGGGCTTCGTTCTGCGAGGCCATGACGACGTTCTTCGCCCGGGGAGTGAACCGGTTGAACCCTTCGTTCGGATCCATCGGCTTCTGATCACTCGGTGCCTTGGGAACAAAACGCTTCTGCGCAGCCTGCTTCGAGACACCCATGCTCGCGCCGATCTCCGTCCACGACGCTCCCGACCTGCGCGCCTGGTCGACGAAGTGACCGATCAGGTGATCTGCAACTTCACCGAGATGATCAGCGGCAATCACGGCGTCGGAAAGTTGGTCGAGAGCATCGGTGTGAACCTTCTTGATCGCGTCGATGAGGTCGTCGAGTCGAACCTTGTTGGTCATTTCCACTGGTTTGCTCATGCGTCAACCATAGGTTGACGCAATCGAAAACGTCAACCCTAGGTTGACGATCGTCTTCGCCGCCCAGTGCTCAGCCGGAAAAGAATTCACGCAGAGCCGGGACAATAGCGTCGTCGGCAACGCCGTGGCCCTGACCGGGGATCTCCAAAGTCTTTGTCCCCGAAACTTTTGCGGCAATTCGCATTGCCGAAGCAGGTGCCCATTGACCACTGTCACCGCCGTACATGACCAACGTGGGGACGGTAATGGAGGCAAGCCAGTCGAGCGACTCGCAGCCGTGATCACACACAGCGACGTCGTAAGGCAAGGTGTGCGCGATGGCGCACATGTCGGGCCAATCGGCACTCCGCTTGATCTCGTCGACCATCTCCGCGGATGCACCGGTCAGATCCAGAAAACGCGTCACAGCGCCCTCCCTGTCGCCGCCCGCAATCAATCGCTCCAGATCACTTTGGGCAGTCTCGTCACGCTGGTCGTCGTCCATGTACGGCGCCTCGTAGACGGCAAGCTTACGCATCGGAACGGCCTGCGCAGCGGCTTCCAAAGCCAGCGCGGCACCCGACGACAATCCGTAAACGAGCGGTGTTTCACCGGTGGCAGCGACGACCGCCCGCAAGTCCTCCACCTCGGCGTCGATCGAGAACGCGCGACTGTCACCGCTGTCCCCGCGTCCGCGCCTGTCGTACGAGTACACCGTGAAGTCCGCCGCCAACTCTGCAGCCAGGGAATCGAACCAACCGCGGTCGCAGAACGCTCCGGCGACCAGGACCACTGCTGGTCCGGCACCGGAGCGTTCGTATGCGATGGTCGTACCGTCGCGGGATTGCACTACCGCTGGGGATTGCTCTGTTTGCACGTCGATCTCCTCAGGTCTGGTCAATGCCTACCTGATTAGACCGCCCGCGTTACCTAAACTCATCGGTCCGGTCGGCAGAGGCTTCAGCTGATCTTGTTGTACAGGGCATCCCAACCCTGCGCCACGTAGGAAATCGTGTAGATCGAACCGTAGAAGGTAGAGCCACCCAGACTGGTGACGTTGCCCGCCTGCACTGCCGGGAGTCGCTGCCACAGCTTGCTCGCCACCAATGCCTGGTACGCCGCACTGTCCTCGTTTTCGGTGATCATGAAGCCGTCGACGCCGGCCAGCACGTCGAGGCCCTCGAGGCTGACCCCGCCCTCGGGATCGAGCCCCTCCGAGGTGGCGGTTTTGCCACCGATGTCGCCGAGCGTCATGTCGCTGGGCTTGTCGCCCTTCTCGGAGGTACGGATGCTCGTGACGTACAGCGTGTTCGTGTCCGGCATGAACGAGACACTGGCGACGGTCTTGGACGCAATCTTCTCGGCATGACGACTGCGGATGTCGGAAATCAGATTGTCGTAGTCGAGCGTCAATCGATCGAGTGTGGCCGTTCGACCGAGCCAGCCCGACAACCGCGAGAGGTTTGTGCGCCAGTCGTCGGTGAACTCTGTCGTCAGAACCGGTGCGATGGTGGACATCTCGGCCACCGGCCACCACTCGCTCTCGTAGTTCAGGCACACGATCAGGTCGGGCTCGAGCGCCAAGATCTGCTCGCGGTTGGGGATCTCCGACAGGAACGGTACCGACGAATCGATAGGCACCCACGGTGTCGCCTGGGCGTACGTGTAACCGACGAGCGGAAGTTCCAGCGCTACAGCAGGTTCCAGGTCGAGCCGTGAGTCGATCGCGACAACCCGCTTCGGATTGACAGGAATGTCGTACGTTCCGAGAGGTGTCGTCACAGAACGCATTTCGGTTTCACCCGAACTGCTCCCGCTGTCACCGCAGGCCGCCAGGAACGCGCCCAGCCCGGCGATCCCGGCACCGAAGCCGAACTGCCGACGTGTGAGGTCCGAAACGAGGCGGTTGTCGGAGTAGCCCTCGGGAAGCAAGAGCGTGGATTGAGCGGGCATGCGTGTCGAACCTCCAAAAGAAATGAATCATCCACTGTTGCGAGCGGATAAGGATGCCCTAACAGCGTACGCAGGGAGGGTCGTCGCGATCGGCCCAGAAATAGTCGAATCAGGCCAATTCGCACCCCTTACTTGTCGAGTTTGCGCATCTCGACGAAGTAGACCGCACTGAACGCGAGGTAGGTGCCGACGATTCCGAGGACCGAGATGATCAGGACGAGAGCGAGAAACATAGCCATGATGGTCTCCACTGACACGGGTTGTTCACGATGTCGATCGAGAGAAAATGGCTTCGAACTGCGGCGCTGCGACTCGAAGCGGGGTCGAAACTTTCGGTTACACACACCACGCTAGCCCCAGGCGTCTCGGGTTTTGATGAACTCGAGGTGAACTCTCCTACGGCTACGTCACACTTTTCTGTCGGACGGTCAGTTCGGCCCGAGCACCTGTCCGGACCATTCGACCAAAGGCGTCAGTGCGCGCCACGCCGCGCGAACTTCCTTCAACGTCCTGGCGCTGTCCAACCACGGCGGGCTCGGGTAAGTACGCCCAGCGGTCAGCGACTTGTGACGCAGCAATTCGATCCGCGGGTGATCGACCGTGTATCCGCGAGGCGCCGTCTTGAGCTTGTCGCCGCCGATCGTGAATCCGGCCTTCTCGACGGAGGCCAGGATCTTCTCGAGCTCCGGGCCTCGAACGTCGTCGTCGACAGCCGCACGATAACGCGCGATGGTCTCCGAACTGCTGGCGTAGAAACCACCGGCCACCATCAACCCTGCCGCGTCGATCTGCACGTAGTAGCCACAGCTCTCGGCGAGACCGACGAACGCTCCCTGGTGCGTCTTGTACGGGATCTTGTCCTTCGAGAATCGAACGTCACGATACGGCCGAAAGAGCTTGGCCGTGCCGAATTCGTCCTCCAACGCTGCGGTCAACGACGCCATCGGACGACGAACCACTTCGTCGTACGTCTCCTTGTGCGCTGCCCACCAGGTCTTGCTGTTGTCGGCTTCCAGGTCTTCGTAGAAATCGAGTGCAGCAACGGGTATGCCAGTGAACGCAGCCATGACGTAAGCCTAGCTGCCTGTTCGGCTTTGGACCGTCTGCCCTGCACCGATGCCCGGATCGGCCCGAATCCGTAGACTGCATGGAGATGATTTCCGAAATACAAGCATGGGAACTGACCGATACCAACCGAGACTGGTTGATTCACCGACCCGTCGAGATCGCGATCTACGTGGCGCTCGCAGTCGTTCTGCGCTTCGCACTGCACCGCGGGATCGATCGAATGTCGAAGCCTCGCAAGTCTCCGAACGCCAAGGTGAACGAGCGCCGATCGCAGCGAGCCCGGACCATCGGTTCGGTACTCAAATCGACGGTGTCCATCGTCATCCTCGTCTGGTGTGTGCTGCAGATCCTCGGCATCCTCGGGATCAACGTCGCGCCGTTCATCGCATCCGCCGGCGTCATCGGTCTTGCCATCGGTTTCGGTGCACAAAACCTGGTGCGTGACTTCCTCTCCGGCATCTTCATGTTGCTGGAAGATCAGTACGGTGTCGGCGACGTCGTCGATCTCGGCGACGCGGTCGGCACCGTCGAAACAGTGGGCCTGCGCGTCACCACGATTCGAGATGTGAACGGCACCTTGTGGTACTGCCGCAACGGCGAAATCCTGCGAGTGGGCAACATGAGTCAGGGTTACGCCACTGCAGTTCTCGATCTCCCGATCGCCCACAATGCGAACGTGCACAAAGCGTGTGAGGTGGCGACGCGAGCTGTCCTCGAGGCGGCAGAGTCCGAACCGATCAGGGCGGACATGATCGACAAGCCGGAGATGCTGGGAGTCAATTCGGTTACTGCCGAGGCAATTACCATTCGAGTGACGGCGCAGGTCAAGCCTGGGCGCCAATGGGCAGTCCAGCGCGCATTTGCGCGCTCGGCGCTGACTGCGTTCGAAGAGCAGGGTATCGAGGCACCGTACCTGCCTGTTCTGCGATGACGGTTGAGACGGAAGCGTCTGCCCTTTCCATCAAGTGCGCGAGCCCCCGGCGCGGTCGATACCGCCGGGGGCTCGCTGGTGCCTGAAGCATGATTCAGACGGTGGAGGTCGAGACCTCCCGATCTGCCGATCTGTTGCCAAACGCCTTGTGCAGGAACATCGTCAGTGCAATGGCTACCACGATTCCGATCAGCGGCGGGATTCCCACCTCGAACTCACCGGAAAGCCAAGCGAGGAACGCTGCGACGGCATAGACGGCCAGGTTTCGCCAGTGGACCGGCTGCGGGGTGTACCCCTCGGGTATGCCTCGCCGCCACCGGCACAGGAAGTCAGCGATGATCACGCCGCCCAATGGCGGGATGAAAGTTCCGAGCAGGCTCAGGTAGTCGACCAGATGGTTGTGCACACCGGTCAGAGCGAGCGCCGTGCCGATCACACATCCACCGATGACGAACGGGGTCTTGCGGGGCTTTCTGAACAGTTCGGCACCGGCCACTCCGAATGCGTATGCGGTGTCTGCGTTGCTCTTCCAGAGGTTTCCGAACAGCAAGACCAGGCCCCAGCCGACAAGCCCGAGGTTGTAGAGGATCAACACGAAGTCACCCTCGTGGAACGTGATGGCTCCGATGGCGCCGAACAGGATCATCAATCCGTTTCCGAGGAGGAACCCGATAACGCAGGCCCACACCGCTTGTGATCCGGAGCGAGCAAATCTGGTCCAGTTGGGCGCTTGCGTTCCCGCCGATACGAACGTGCCGACGACAGTGGTGATTGCTAGCGCGATCGTCATGGTCGTCTGCGGTTGAACCGAGACCAGGCCGGAGAATCCACCGACCTCTTCGAGGGACCGGAATACGACCCAGCAGGCCAACGCCAGGATCAAGGGCGTCGAGACGAGCGAAACCCAGTACATTCCGCGGTAGCCGTAGCAGGCGGTGACGCACATCAAGATGCTCGCCGCGATCATCACCGACGCCCTGGCGAGGTAGGAATCCCAGCCCAGCGCCTGGGCGGTGAGATCGCCGATCGTGCCGATGATGACTCCGTACCAGCCGATCTGGGTACCGCCCAGCAGGATCGAAGCGAGCTTGGACCCGCGAGTGCCGAAACTGTAGCGCGCCATCACAACTGTTGTCAGTCCGGTTCGAGCTCCGACGAACCCCATCATGGCGACGTAAACCCCCAAGATGGCGGATCCGGCGGCGATCACCACCATCAGTTTCCAGAACGAGAACGCGGTACCGAGCGCTGCTCCGGCCAACATCGTCGGTGTGAAGATGGTGAACCCCAACAACACCACCGCGAGCGAGAAGAACGGCTTTCGTGCATGAAGCGGAACCGGAGTAACGGGATAGTCAGGATCGACCGGGGGGCCTGCGCTCTCCGAATCGCCTGCGACCGTGGCAGGTTCAACGGCGCTGCTCATACAACTTCGCCGATGTCTTCGAGCCACAGGCTCGGGCGCTCGGCCAGCATGCGGTCCATCAGTGCCACACACTCCGCGTCGTCGACGACGTCGACCTGAATTCCGCTGCTGCGCAACCATTCCTCCGATGCCTCGAAGGAACGATTTTCGCCGACCACGATTCGAGGGATCTCGTACAGGCGAGCCGTTCCGGCGCACATGAAGCACGGCGACAAAGTCGTGTAGAGGACACACTCGCGATACACCGAGGCCGGCAGTCGTCCGGCGCGCTCGATGCAGTCGGTCTCGCCATGACGGATGGCGCTGTTCATCTGGACCCGACGGTTACGTCCGACTGCGAGAACCTCGCCCCGGTGAATCAGCGCCGCGCCGATCGGCACGCCGCCCTCCTCCCAACCGATCTTCGCCTGTTCGATCGCAAGTCCGAGAAAATACTCATCGGTGTGTGCCGGATGATTCATGTGCGCTCCTGGAGTCTGACCAAAATCGTCGATTGTGGCTCGTGTCACAATCCGACCACGGTGGTAACAGCCCGACAAGGGACAACCTGTCAGTTCGGCAGAACTAGCTCTATGACGAAGTGCCCCCTCGGCGGACGATATAGAAATGCTCCCGACTCTGCGACAAGTTCTTGCGATGCCCTCGTTCAAGGCCGCCGCAATCGAGGTGCTCGCGGGCGACGTCGATACCGCGGTGGTCCGCTGGGTCCATTCGTCCGAGGTGTACGAAATGGGTGGGCTGCTGTCCGGAGGTGAGGTCCTTCTGACCACGGGCCTCGGTCTGCACGGGCGATCTCCCGAGCAGCTCACCGCCTACATCGACCAATTGGCGGACGCGGGATGCGTCGCACTCGCGATGGAAGTCGGGCGCTCGTTCCTCACGGCCCCTCCCGAACTCGTCGAAGCTTCGCGCCGACGGGGACTCGCGTTCTTGGCCCTGCACGCAGTAGTGCCCTTCGAGCGGATGGTCGAAGACTTTCACGACCTCATGCTCCGCCGCACTCTCGGTTCGGCGCAAGCGGGCGAGCCTGTCTGGCAAGAACTTCTGAGTCTCGTGGTTGCAGGCCAGGGCATGACTGCGCTGCTCGACAAGGTGTCACGACTCGCGGGGTGCGGCGTCGATCTGCTCGACGCGGATGGCAGAACCGTCGAGCGCAGCACAACCGGCGCAGAGCGATCCGAGACCGAACGCACTATCCACGACGTACGCGGCCCGACGAACTCACTCGGTCGACTTGTCCTGTGCGGGCCGGCAACCACACGCCGAACCGCCGTCGCAAACTGCGCCGCCGTCGCGGTAGCTCTGGAACTCGGCCGTCACGGCGATCTCGGCCCAAGACAGTCACTCGCCCAATCGGTGATCACCGACGTGGTGGGCGGTGTGCTCACATCGCACGGCGACTTGTCCGAGCGACTGACAGCGGCCGGGTGGACGCCGTTGTCGGAGGGGCACCACGTCCTCGTCGCCGCTGTCGACATCGATCGGCAAACCCCGGTTCGAGAGCTCGCTGACCAAGTACGCGACGCCGTGCGGGCCGTGCTCGGCTCCTGTGTCGTCGGGACTGCGGCCAATCACGTCATCGTGCTCGCGCACGGGTGGGCGTCCGCATCCCCCGCTCGAGTGCGGACTGCGTTCACCGAAGCCGACGAGCTGCTACGCCGCGGGCCGGGCGGTTCCGCGGTACGCACGCTCGGAGTGGCGACGCCGGTCGCGGATCTGTCGGGCGTCGGGGCTGCGGTCGCGCAAGCTCGCGAAGTCGTCCAGATCGCGCGGCGCTTCGGCACCCGGACCGGAGTGATCCTCGCGAGGGACGTCGGCGTCCAACGACTGCTCGCCGCCGGAACGACACCCGCTTCGCTGTCCGTGTTCGTAACCGAGCAACTCGGTTCGCTGATCGCATACGACACAGCACATTCCGCCGATCTCGTCCGAACGCTCGACGCGTACCTCGCACATCGGGGCGGCAAGGCGAGAACCGCGGATTTCCTCGGCATTCGGCGTCAGTCGCTTTATGCACGGCTCACGCGTATCGAGAAGCTGATGGGTGTTTCCCTCGACGATCCGGCACAGGTGGTCTGCCTCGGGCTTGCGCTGACCGCATGGCGCATGCGCACCGGCCTTGATCCACAAGCAGCGTTCGAGCGTCTCCCCGGGTGAGCGACAACCTCTGCGATGATGAACGAATGACCGGAGCAGCGGAGTTGATGATCGAGATCCCTGCCGGCGAGGTGCACCTTCGGGACGACCGCAAAGGTACTGCGTGGACCTCGAAAGTCGAATCCTTCCGCCTCGCACGCCATCTCACCACCAGGGCGCTGCTTCACGGAGATTCGTCGGACGATTCGAGCAAACCAACGGTCGACCTTTCATGGAAGGACGCCATCGCAACCTGCAACGCACTTTCGGTCGCGGACGGTCTGACACCCGCATATCGAGACGTCGACACCGATTCTCCGCAGTGGGACCGGGGCGCAACTGGCTACCGGCTCGCCACCGAGGCCGAGTGGCAGTACGCATGCAAGGCCGGCACCTCCGGCTACCGCTACGGCGAGATCGACGAGATTGCTTGGTACAGCGACAATTCAGAGGGTAGGGCTCGTCCCGTCGGAACGAAGGCACCCAACAACTGGGGCCTGTACGACATGATCGGCAATGTCTGGGAATGGTGCTGGGATCTCTACGACCCCGAGGTCTACGGCGCGTACCGGATCTTTCGCGGCGGCAGTTGGGCCGAAAGCGAGCGCGGTTGCGGCGCTACCGTAAGGAGGCGAAGCCATCCGACGTTTGCAATCGACGACCTGGGATTTCGCCTAGCTCAAACGATCTGAGGGCAGACGGCTGAGGACTTCGAGCACAGCCTCGATCTCTTCTCGACTGCGCAGCCGAACTATCGGCAACGACGGCACATCGACAAGAACCGTGGTCATTCGCTCGGCGTTGCGTCCGTCGGTTCGCCAGGCCCAGCGCACCACGTGATCCGGATCGAACAGAATGGTGTGCAGTGGAGGCTCCATGTTGCGATTCCACAACACCTCTCGCTGCAATCGCCGACGCACGGTTCGTGTGATCACCTGGCGCATCACCGTCCGCCGAGGCAGATCCAACCACAGCATCAGGTCCGCACGCTCGGCCAGAAGCTCACGCACCGCACCGTACTGCCACTCGGTCACCCAGGCCGGCTCGCTGGAAAAGCGTCGTACTTCGGTTTCGAAACTGTCGAGCGGAATCCAGCCGGGCCCGTGGAACAGCGAGTCCAGCTCAGTGTGTTCGATCTCGAGAAGCCGCCCGATTCGACCGGCGAGAGTCGTCTTTCCGGCACCGGAAGTCCCCGCGACAAGGATCTTCTGCGGACGAATCGTCAGCGCGGCGGGGTCTACGAAAGGCACCGATACACCCTAGGGGCCTTACACTTCGCAGTCCACCCATTCGATGTAACCGGTGCCGTTGATCGACGCACCGTCGAAGCTTCCCCGGTAGGTATACGCGCCGACGTATCCCTTGCCGTGACCGTAGCGCCACTCCGAGTCGATCTCGGCCTCGAACTCCACGACCGTCCTGCCGTGATCGCGTACCTGCCAACGCAGTACGCGCGGCACACGCATCTCGCGACCCTGTGGGTCGACGTGCAATGCGTCGGCGTACTCGAGCACGTCGAACTCGACGTCGTCGAAGACCTTCGCACTACCGTCGACAGTCCGAATGTAGGCGAGCTTGCACGCCGTAACCCCTGACGCTCGAACATCGGTGAGCAACAACTGATGCCGGTCGTCCAGTTGAACGATCTGGTAGGTGAAAAAGTCGGCCGGGAGCTTCCACGACTCGGGAAGGGCGCGGCGAGTCAACGATTGCGGTGTCATGCACCGCGCGTACTCGACGGTGCACGGAGCCGAAATACTCACCGGTCCATCCGGACTCGCAATTGTTCCGGAGCACTGTGCCAGCAGACTGACGTGGTCGTAGACGGGATTACGCACGAACCACGACGCTTGGTCCGTTGCCACGATCTCGAGATCGACGTCGAATGAGTCGTATCGCCCGGTGACTCGGAAGTTCGGATAGCTGTTCTCGATGATCAGGTTGTCACCGAAGGCGATTCGCGAACCATCTTCTTCGAACGCACACTCATCGGCAGCGTCGTACGCCCGGTAGAAGTGATGGCCCGGCGCTGCGGTGGAACTCAGCACGGTTGCTGTGTTTCGCGCGTCGGGTGCAGCGAGATAGTCGTTGTCGAACACCACCGTCCCGGTTGCACCGATCAACGTCATGGTGTTGAGGTAACGGAAAGGCCCTGGCAGCCGGGGAACGAAGATCCCGTAGTGCGTCCACGCGAACTTCCGCGAAGCCAGGTGCGGACGCAGCATCTCGGGCCGATCGAACGGGCGTACCGATTCCGCCATTCGCTTGTCGATCAGCGGTAGCGCGCCGTCCAGCAAAGCCCGAACCGCGGGTCGCCACAATCGGCGCGAGCGGGTGGCGGGAACAGGGTCGGAACGATCAACGGTTTGTCCGGTCACGCCCCTAAGTTAATGTAACCAGACGTAACAAACAAGTGTCGAATTTTCCTCGACGACCTCACACCCTGAACACCCGCGCCCTGCGCACGCGGCGAATAGCATGTGAGAATCCGCGTACCGGAACCGGTCGCAGAGAGGGCGCAACAATGCAGCACGAAGAGTCGTCGTTCACCGGAGTGGCCGGCACCAAGATCGTCTACGACGTGTGGACACCGGACCGCGAACCCACCGGGGTTCTCGTCCTGTGCCACGGACTCGGCGAACACGCGAGGCGCTACGACCATGTTGCTGCGCGGCTCGGGGAACTCGGGCTCATCGTGTACGCACCCGACCATCGCGGGCACGGACGCTCTGGCGGCAAGCGCGTTCACCTCAAGGAATTCTCCGACTTCACCGACGACGTCCACACGTTGTTCTCGATCGTGACGGCGGCACATCCCGGCAAGGACAAGTTCCTGCTCGGGCACAGCATGGGCGGCGCGATCGCCCTTTCCTACGCCCTCGACCATCAGGCCGATCTCAAAGCCCTCGCCCTGTCCGGACCTGCGGTGATCATCGCAACCGGCACTCCGAAGATCGTGATGCAGCTGGGCAAGATCGTCGGCAAATACCTCCCGGACGTGCCCGTCGAGAACCTGGAAGCTGCTGCCGTATCGCGTGATCAGAAGGTCGTCGACAAGTACAACGCCGACCCGCTGGTTCACCACGGCAAGGTTCCCGCCGGCATCGCGCGCGGCATGATCACCGCCGCGGAAGGCTTCCCGGCGCGCCTGCCCTCGCTCACCATTCCCTTACTGCTTCAACACGGCTCGGACGACCGTTTGACGGACCCGGCCGGCAGCAAGCTCGTCGCAGATCTGGCCGGCTCTTCGGATGTCACCTTGAAGGTGTACGACGGCCTGTACCACGAGATCTTCAACGAGCCTGAGCAGGAAGAAGTTCTGAACGATCTGATCGAGTGGCTGCGTCCGCGGGTCACCGGAGCATAGTCATGTCTACGTGCGGGATCCTGCTGGCGGCCGGGGCCGGATCCCGCATGGGCAAACCCAAAGCGCTCGTCACAAACACCGAGGGTCAGTCTTGGCTCCACCACGGGGTGACGACACTGCAGTCCGCAGGCCTCTCACCGGTCATCGTGGTGCTCGGCGCGCAGGCAGAGGACGCCCTCGAACTACTGCCCACCACCGATGTCATTGTGGTGATATCGGATTGGCAACACGGAATGAGCGCGTCACTGCGCTGCGGACTCGAAGCCGCCATGCGAATCGACGACGCAGATGCGGCAGCGATCTCTCTGGTCGACGTCCCGGACCTCAACGCCGACACCGTGACGCGGATCGTGGGTCACAGCTCCCCATCACGAAACATACTGCGAAGAGCTGTCTTTCACGGCCGTCCGGGCCATCCCGTCCTGATCGGACGCGACCACTGGCCGACGCTTGCAAAGTCACTCACCGGGGACGGCGGCGCCAACACCTACCTACGCAAGAACGGGGTCGAGTTGGTGGAGTGCAGCGACCTCAGCAGCGGCGTCGACGTCGACTACCCCGAAGCCTGATCGCACGTCACAATCCTCCCAGGTGGTGGGTGTCCGTATTCGGTGTAAAGATGGCCCGATGAAACGTACCGTCGCCGCCCTGCTCGACATCGAGATCGACGAGGCGACCAACCTGGAGTTCAAGATCGCGGTGACGCGCGCGCCGGGTGTCGAACTGCTGGAAACGATGTCGTTCGTCCATGACGGCAATCCGCTCGAACCCCGCGAGATCACCGCCGAACACGGTACCCGGATCCACCTACTCGACTGTGCCCCAGGAAAACTGATCGTCAGCTACGACGCAACCGTCATCGGCCGCGCAGAACCGGCGTCGGTCAGCGACTACGACGTGTCGAAATATCTGCGCCCCAGCCGGTATGCCGAGGCCGACAAGTTCTTCGGTTTTGTCGCCGGGCAATTCGATCTCGCCACTCCCCCGGCCGAACTCCTCGTCGAAGTCACTCGCTGGGTGAGTACACATTTGAGTTATGTTCCCGGCACCAGTCGCGGCACCGACAGTGCGGTCGACACCTTGCTCGCCGGCGCCGGAGTGTGCCGCGACTACTCGCACCTGACCATCTCACTGCTGCGCGCCGTGGGGATTCCCGCTCGACTGGTGGCTGTCTACGCGCCGGGCTGCGATCCGATGGATTTTCACGCCGTAGTCGAAGCCAATATCGACCACGTCTGGCGCGTGGTCGATGCAACGCAATTGGCGCCGCGCAGCAATCTTGTGCGCATCTCGACCGGCCGAGATGCCGCAGACACAGCCTTCCTCGACAATCACGGCGGTTCGATCACGTTGCACGCCTCGGAAGTTCGCGCAGTCGTCGACGGCGTTCTCGACAACGACGACTACGCAACACTCACATCGATCGGCTGAAAAGCAGCGTCAGGCGCTGATCTGGTTCTGTGATGCCATCGTTCGCTCGAGGAACTTGATCGTGAGATCGACGATCGCCTTCCCCTCCCGAAGAGCTTTCCCGATCACCGGGAAAGCATGGATCTGCCCACTCCAGATGTGCGTTTCGACGGCTTGTCCTGCCTTGATCAAGTTTTCGGTCATGATCTCGACGTCCGGACGCATCAGTTCGTATTCGGCGGACACCAGGAACGACGGCGGAATCAGACTGGCGTCGGCGTTGATCGGCGACTGCGCACCAGGAATCTCGTCCGGACCCTCGAGCCACCGGTCCTTGAGCTTTTCGACCTGTGACATCGGTAGGTAGGCATCACGTTTCATGAAATCGGGATCATGGTCCTCGAGGTTCACGTTGAGAAGAGGGGAATATCCCACCACGGCAGCGGGCCGCGTGATTCCGCGCAGTGCGGTAATTTCGGCGACCTTCATGGCCAGGTATCCGCCCGCCGAGTCACCGGCAACCACAATCTTGTTCGGGTTTTCGGCTGTCTCGAGCAACGCGGTGTACGCGGCCATTGCGTCCTTGACGGAGGTGCCGATGGAACCTTCCGGCAGCTGGCGGTAGCGCACGGAGATCACCGGTACTCCGGCCTTCGCAGAGAGCAAACCGCACAGTGCCCGGTGCGTTGCCAGACCGCAGAAGACGAATCCCCCTCCGTGGAAGTAGAGGATCGTGGCGCCGGCCAACTCGCCCTGCGCTTTGCGTGGATGCTGCACCTTCTCGCTGGGCACACCACCCAGCGTGAAAGGCTCGATATCGAGGTTCTTCGGCTTCGGCAGTTTGTCCGCCATCGCGTCGAGTCGCTCGAGTTGGCGGATACCACGTTCGGTGGTCGGCCAGAGGGTGAACATCGGCTTCACGAACGTCCTGGTCAGGCAGAAGATAACCCGCGCTCGCGGACTCACGTTCCAATGCCATACCGTCGAATCTCGCGTCCGCATAGCGTCCTCCCAGGTCAAGCCGTTTTGTGCATTTGAGTTACACATACTTGTCGGCTGCTGATGTGAACGATAACTGACGCTGCGTCAAAATGACACGACGGGTATGGATCAATTGCTCGAGCGTGTGCAAGTTCTGGTCGCGATCACGGCCGGGAGAGATATGCGCACAGTCCGCGGTGCCCTCCACGCATCATCGCTTCATGATTCCACTCGAACAGCGGCTTCGCGACCTTCGCGGCCAGACCAAGCGCTCCGGACACCGCTACCTGTTGCCGAAATTCGGCTGCGCAACCAGATCCAGCGGGGCGCACCGCCCAGCTACTCCACCCGGTCATTGCGCCGGTGAGACGCACTTTCAGATAGCGGTCAACTGAGTCTTCCACCTCGCGTCGCCCGAAGACCAGCAGCGTCAGAGGGACAGCGCTGCGGATGGACATGGAGCCTGAATGCTCGTCGATCGTCCCGACTCGGCGTATCTGAGGCCACCACTGCGAATACCGTTCGGCATCCGCGAGAACCTCGTAGACGCGGTCAGCAGAGGCAGGAAGCGTCCAGACGCTGTGGAAGTCGAAGTCGGTCACGGTTCAGTCCGTCTGCGCAGCAGCAGTCACCCAAGCACCGTAACCCGAACCTCGGGTGCTTACACGCCGGGCTTGCTCAGTATTCGAATGTCTCCACCCGTCGCAGGATCTCCTCCGCGATCTTGGCGGGACTCCCGCCCACGTCGACGACGATGGCCTGTTCGTCCGGGTCGACGGCCTCGAGTGTCGAGATCTGGGAGTCGAGCAGCGAGGCGGGCATGTAGTGATCGAGGCGAGCGGTCAATCGCTGGCCGATCTGATCCCGCGAACCGGCGAGGTGCACGAACACGACGTGCTCACCGCGAAGCACGTCGCGGTAACTCCGCTTGAGTGCCGAACACGTGACGATGCCCGGCTGACCGGCGTCGGTATGGCTCTTGATCCAGACGGCGATCTTGTCGAGCCAGGGCCAGCGGTCTTCGTCGTTCAACGGATGCCCGGTCGCCATCTTGTCGATGTTCGCCTGCGGATGCAGATCGTCGCCTTCTTGAAGGTCCCAACCCATCGCTCCGGCGAGCATGCCGCCGACCGTCGACTTTCCCGAACCCGAGACACCCATCAGGACGAGCACGGGATACTGCTTCTGCTGTGCCGCTTCGCTGTTCATGTGCTCGCCTACCTAGATGAATGCGCTCAACACGAGCACTCCGGCCAGGCCCGATACCGAGATGATGCATTCCATCACGGTCCAGGTCTTGAGGTTCTGTACCACGCTGACGCCCAGATACTCCTTCACCAACCAGAATCCGGCGTCGTTGACGTGCGAGAGGAAGAGCGAGCCTGCGCCGATCGCCAAGACCATCAGCGAGACATGTGCGGACGAGAGATCGGCCGCAACCGGAGCAAGGATGCCCGACGCCGTCACCGTTGCCACCGTCGCCGAACCCGTTGCGACGCGGATCAATACCGCCACCAGCCAGGCCAGGAACAGCACGGGAAGGCTGCTGCCCTTGATCGCGTCGGCGATCACTCCGGCGATACCGGTGTCGATCAGGACCTGCTTGAAACCGCCACCGGCGCCGACGATCAACAAGATGCCTGCGATGGGAGGTAGGGAACTCTCGAGTGACTTCGAGATGGCCTTGCGGTCCATTCCGCCGCCGCGACCCAGCAGCACCATTCCGACCAGAACCGCGAGACCCAAAGCCACAACGGGTGTTCCGAGGAAGTCGAGGACGGACTTGGGGAGTGCCTCGGAATCGGGTGCGATCACGTCTGCAAATGCCTTGCCCAGCATGAGAACAACCGGCAGGAGGATCGCTGCGAGAGTAGCCGCGAACGAGGGACGCTGCTTCTTCTCTTCCTCGCCTCGATCTTCGCCTGTGACAAAAAGATCCGGGACCTTCACGTCGACCCACCGCGCGGCGTACTTACTGAAGACCGGTCCGGCGAGAACAACAGTGGGGATCGCGACGAGGACACCGAGTGCGAGGGTGAGGCCGAGGTTTGCGTTCAAAGCCGAGACGGCAACCAGTGGCCCGGGGTGCGGCGGAACCAAACCGTGCATGGCCGAGAGGCCGGCGAGGGTGGGGATCGCGATGCGCATCAGGGACAAGCCGGAACGCCGCGCGACGAGGATGATGACCGGCATCAACAGGACGAGACCGATTTCGAAGAACATCGGCAGACCGATCACTGCGCCGACCAGAGCCATGGTCCACGGAAGCGCCTTGGTGCTGGAACGGCCGACCAGCGTGTCGACCACTCGGTCGGCACCGCCGGAATCGGCGAGGAGTTTGCCGAACATCGCGCCGAAACCGATCAGGATTCCGACGCTTCCCATGGTCGACCCGAAGCCGGTGGCGAACGCCGCGACCGACTCGGCCGATCCGAGGCCGGCCGCCAGACCGACACCAACCGCACCGATGGACAGTGCGAGGAAGGGGTGCAGGTCGAGCCAGGTGATCAGCGCGATGATAACCGCGACGCCGGCGACTGCAGCGATGATCAATCGTGCGTCGCTACCAGCGGGGACGACCTCGGCCGCCAGCAATGCTGTGGTGTTCATAGGGACTCCCAGTCCGATGAGTGATTGAGGTCACTGTTCCTTAATTAACCTACAATTTCAAGAGCAGACACTAATTTGTAGTATTTATTCGGCTTCCACCGGGCTTACTCCATACGCATGGGACGATCTACGTATGCCTTCTGTCCCGTTTCAGCAGTTACACGACTCGATGCTGGAACAGCTCGGCCAAGACATAGTCGGTGGTGTGCTCGCTCCGGGTACCACGATCTCCGCCGACGAGGTGGCAACGCGCTACGACGTGTCGCGAACCGTCATCCGCGAAGTTGTCCGCGTTCTCGAATCCCTCGGACTTGCCTCGGTTCGTCGACGCGTCGGAATCACCATCCTGGGCTCCGAACACTGGAACTCGCTCGACCCCAATGTCATCCGCTGGCAACTGGCCGGTCCTGATCGGTTCGAGCAGCTGTCTATCCTCAGCGAACTCCGTTCCGGCATCGAACCTCTGGCTGCGCGACTCGCCGCAACTCGCGCCACACCTGAGCAGTGCGGCGCTCTCACTGCAGCCGTCATCGGCATGTCAGCTACCTCTCGCGCTGCCGATACCGGCGCCTATCTCGGCCATGACTCCGACTTCCACCGCACCCTGCTCGCCGCCTCCGGTAACCCGA
Source organism: Rhodococcus sp. C3V (assembly GCF_029269915.1). Classification (NCBI taxonomy): domain Bacteria; kingdom Bacillati; phylum Actinomycetota; class Actinomycetes; order Mycobacteriales; family Nocardiaceae; genus Rhodococcus; species Rhodococcus sp. C3V. Next base: position 122,134 of record NZ_JARJBE010000001.1, on the reverse strand, counting down.
TGCTGCGGGCGATGTCGCAGATCGTCGTCGAGATACTCGAAGGCCGCACCCGCCACTCGTTGATGCCCCACGAGGCCGACCCCGAAGCGATTCACCTGCACGGAGTGGTCGCATCTGCTATTCAGGCCGGGGACGCCGACGCCGCGGAAGCCGCCATGCGCTCGATCGTCGCGGAATCCGCAGAAGCGGTCGAAACAATGCGCGAAAGCCCCGAACCGCCGCCTCATCTGTAAGTCGAGCCACAGACTCGGCGGAATTGGCCCGCAACTGCTCCGCAAGTGGAACGCTTGGCGCCATGACAGCACTCGCTACCCAGAACAGCGCACTCTGATGGCCCGCCCGGTACGCGTCGTCGTCCTCGGTGCCGGATCGTGGGGAACCACGGTGGCCGGCCTCGCCGCCCGCAACACCCCGACCCTGTTGTGGGCACGCAATTCCGAAGCAGCCGACGAGATCAATTCGCAACGGACCAACTCCAAATACCTTGGTGAGCGCAAACTTCCCAAGGGGCTCAAGGCAACCTCGGATCTGGTCGAAGCCGCCCGCGAAGCGGACGTACTCGTATGCGGGGTGCCATCGCACGCCGTTCGCTCCACCCTCGCCGAGATCGCCAACGAGGTTCGGGCGTGGGTCCCGGTGTTGTCACTGTCCAAGGGCCTCGAGCCCGGCACCCGGCAGCGTCCCACCGAAGTGATCGCCGAGTGCCTGCCCGGCCATCCCGTCGGACTACTCGCGGGCCCCAACATCGCCAAAGAGATCGTCGACGGCATGGCCGCGGCATCGGTCGTGGCCACCCAGGACGATCGCGTCGCCGCCGCGCTGCAACCCCTGTTCGCGTCGTCGGTCTTCCGCGTCTACCGCAACACCGACGTGCTCGGCTGCGAACTCGGCGGCATCCTCAAGAACATCGTTGCCATCGCCTCGGGCATGGCCGACGGTCTGGGAGTCGGTGACAACACTCGTGCGATGGTGCTCGCACGTGGTCTCGCCGAGATGACCCGACTCGGTGAAGCGATGGGCGCCAACCCACGCACCTTTGCCGGCTTGACGGGCGTCGGCGATCTGATTGCCACCTGCATGGCTCCGACTTCTCGGAACCGTCGCGTCGGCGAAGCTCTGGCGCAGGGATTGACCGTCGAGGAGGCGGTCGCCAAGCTCGGTCAGGTCGCCGAGGGCGTCAAGACCGCCCCCACTGTCATGGATCTGGCCCGTGAATACGGCGTCGACATGCCGATTGCCGCGGAGGTCGAGGCCGTCATCGGTGGTCGCCAAAGTGCCAGCGACGCATATCGCGGACTTCAGAAGGTTGCCCCGGGCGGCGAGCACGAAGTGGCGTGAGGAAGATCTACAGGTATCTAGCGATTTGGCTAGATACCTGTAGATCGCCCGAGATCACGGAATTGGAGCGTCGACGAAGATGTCGATCGCCAACGGTGACTGACCGCCGTACTGCGAGAAATCCGAGATCCCCGCCTCGCGCAAGATCTCGACGTCGAGCACTGTACGACCGGTATCCGTGCCGGCGGGACGCCCGAGAATCTCGACAGCCGCATCGGCCATGATCTCGGGTGAACGCGAGTGCTCGATACTATCGTCTCCCCCGAGCAGGTTTCCGACAGCGGCCGTGGCGATCATGGTCTCCGGCCACAGGCAATTACTCGAAATCGGTGCACCTGAATACTCTGCGGCGATACCCAAGGCCGCCAATGTCATTCCGTATTTGGCCAACATGTAGCCCGGATGAGCACCCAACCAGTGCGGCGAAAAGTTGAGCGGCGGCGACAGCGTCAACACGTGCGCATTGGCCGAAACCCGAAGGTACGGAAGGCACGCGCGGGTGAGCGCGAAGGTACCACGGACATTGACCTGCTGCATCAGATCGAATCGCTTCATCGCGAGATCTTCGGTTTTCGAGATGTCGAGGACGCTCGCGTTGTTGACCACGATGTCGATGCCACCGAAGTGCTCTACCGCTGCAGCCACGGCCCGCGCGATGTCGTCGTCGTTCCTCACGTCGCCGACGACCGGAACGGCATGACCCTCGAGCTCGTTCAACTCGTCCACAGCCGTGTGGATAGTTCCGGGCAGCCTGGGATCCGGCGTATCGGTCTTGGCGAGCAACACGATATTTCCGCCGCGGCGCGCTATCGCACGGGCGATGGCAAGTCCGATGCCACGGCTTCCCCCGGACATGATCGCGGTTCGTCCGCGGAAGTTCTTGTCGTCCAAAACGAATCCTTGTCATCGTCGACGGTCTTCGTCGTTGCGGGTGTGGCCGCGGGAAGTCCCGGCACGACCACTCGTCGACTTCCACGATATGAGCGCCTTCATGCGATGACTACGTCCGCAGAGCATCAACAATCGTTGGTCCCGTTGTCCTGACGGGACAACGGATCAATCCGGTCAGCCACCCACAGGGCGCAGAATCCACCATCCGCCGAGCACGAGCACCGCTACGTTCACGAGCAGGAACAACCCGACCCAGACGATCGCGGGTATCGGTGAGAGCCTGGCCAATTGGTCGGCGTCCGAGTCCGGTGCCCCGCCTCGTCGCATTCGCTGCCGTTGAAGTTCCACGACAGGGCGTGGTCCGGCAAAGAGGAGGAAGAGCGTCAGGAAGTACGCTGCGGCCACTTGCTGCTCCTGGGTCCCCCACCAGACGAGCCCGAACAACACGGCTCCCACGACTGCAAGTGAGAAGACTCCGTAGAGGTTTCGGATCAGGACCATCATCACCGCGATGACGAATACGCCGATCCACAGCACCGAGACCGCACGCTGCGCGCCCAACAACCCGGCCGCGCCGAGTCCGAGAATCGACGGTCCGACGTACCCCGCGAACGTCATCAGAATGACGCCGAAGCCGGTCGGTTTGCCCGACGAGATCGCAACACCCGACGTATCCGAATGCAGGCGAAGACCCTTCAACCGTCGACCGACCAGGACGGCGACGATCAGGTGAGCACCCTCGTGTGCGATGGTGACGACGTTGCGGGCGATCCGCCACAGGTGCGGTTCGAGAACGATGATCACGGCGATCAACGCGGCCAGTTGAACCACCCAGGCCGGCGGATTGGGACTGAGCGCCGCCACCCGATCCCACGCGGTTTCGAGCGCGTTCACTCCGCTTGTCCGCGCAGGTATCGGCCGAAGTGCGGGACCGTGAATCCGATGGATCCACGTTCTGCCGAATAGATCAGTCCCTTCTTGATCAGTCCATCGCGTGCCGGCGAAAGGGAAGCCGGCTTGCGCCCCAACTCGACGGCGATCTTCGCGGTTGCGACGGGCCCGTCGTCACCGGCGAGATCGGCCATGGCGCGCATGTACTCACGCTCCGCAGGTGTTGCTCGCTCGTACCGCGATCCGAAGAAACCGACAGCGAGTTCTTCCTCAGCCGTCGGTGCGCCGACGCGCACGTCTTCTGCCGTGATCGGACTCGACGCCGCCACATCCCACGTGGCTTTCCCGTAGGCCTGAACGAAGTACGGGTACCCGTCAGCCGCTTCGTACAGAGCGTCGAGCGCGGATTCGGTGAACTCGACCTCCTCACGCTCGGCAGGCGCAATCAGTGCCTGATCTGCAGCTTCACGCTCGAGGCGGTCGATCCGGTGGTAGCTGAACAGGCGCTCCGAGTAGCTTTTCGACGCCGACAGCACAGCAGGCAGATGCGGAAGCCCCGCCCCGACGACGATCAACGGTGCCGCGTCCTGACTCAACTCGTGGCAGGCCCCGCAGATCGCCGAGACATCCGCGGCACCGAGGTCCTGCATCTCGTCGATGAAGATTGCGATCCCGACGCCGACATCCCTGGCCAGCGACGACGCGTCGAGCAGCAACTCGACCAGGTCGATCTCGATGTCGCCGCTGTCTGCCCGGCCTTTGATCGCGGGTGCGTCGATGCCTGGTTGCCAGCGCTCCCGCATTCCCTTGTCCGCAGTGGCGCGTAGGGCAAACGATTTGAGGACTCCGAGGAACTGCTCGACCCGCTCCGGATCGCGATGGGAGACTGCGATCTCTCGGACTGCCATGTGCAGCGCCGACGAGAGTGGGCGTCGTAAATCCTGATCGGGGCGCGCCTCGATCTTGCCTGTCCCCCAGCTTCGGGAGATCGCGGCCGAACGCAACTGATTGAGCAGGACGGTCTTGCCGACGCCACGCAAGCCGGTGAGGACAACACTTCGTTCCGGGCGGCCACGCGCAATTCGCTCGAGAACGACGTCGAAGGCGTCGATCTGCTTGTCGCGCCCGGCGAGTTCCGGCGGGCGTTGACCGGCACCGGGGGCATACGGATTGCGCACGGGGTCCATGCCCATCGACGGTACAAGCCGAGTAGACGAACATCCCGCTCTCTAGCGCGTGTCCTAGAGAGAACTAGGAACCGCAATATCGGCTCGACCTTGTCGAACCGGGCTCCGGCGTCGTCGTCTAACCGTCCAGGGTTGACGCTCGGGCGAAGTCCCCGGCCGCATGGGCTCCAATTGCTCCGGCCAGAATGATCGCCGGATGCGTCGCGGCCAGATAGAGCCCCGACACGCCTTCGGCGAAGCCCAGCAGCGGGCGGCCACCACGCGGGATGGGACGGTCAGCGACTACCGCCTCGATCAGTTCCACTTGGTCACCGTCCTCGAGCTGACTGCGGATCGCGTGCAGCGTCGGCCCCGCAAGCTCACGAGCATCTCCGGAGAACCCGACCGGAACATCTTCAGCCGCAATCAGTGTCGTGTCGTCCAATTGCCGGATCTCGAAATCCGGAGAGGAGAGTATTCCGTTCACCAATGGGTGGGGCGTCGAGAATCTGATGAGGCAACACGGGGAGGCGTCGACCTCGACGTCGACTCCCGCCGACGCCGCGAGTCCAGGAATCGCGGTACCCGCAGCGAGCACGGTGGCCGACCCGTAGACGGGACCGTCGGCAGTCATTACTCCGCACACTCTCATGCCCTCCGTGAGCACCCCGAGCGCACTGACATCGGAATACACTGTGGCACCGTACTCTTCGGCACCTCGCAGGAGCGATCGAGCGAACGCAACCGGATCAACGCCACCGTCATCAGGCGCGCAGGCTGCCACTAACGGGGCCGTCCGTAATCCCGGCTCACGAGCAAGGATTTCCTCTTTACCGATGAGGTCGACGGGATGGCCGAGTGCTCGATGCGCGTCGACGAACTTTCGAGTCTCCGCTTCCGTCGTCTCCCACGTGATCGCGCCTCTGCGGCGCAGACCGAATGGCTCGACGAGTTCGCGCTCCAGTCGGTCGAGCTCGAGTGCGGCGCCATGTCGGAACGGATCGGAGTAGGTTTCTGCTGCACTCTTCGAGAGGCCGACCCAGGCAAACGAGTTGCCGGTCACCCCTCCCGCCACCGAGCCCCGCTCGAGCACGGTGACTCGGAGACCAACGCGCGCCAGGTGATACGCGATCGACGCGCCGACGATGCCGGCACCAATCACCAGGATCGGACTGTCGTTTCGACCATTCGGATGCGTCACCATTGGACCATATCTGCGAGCCGCGACCTGGATCCACTCAATTTGGATGCGAGGACTTCGGCGGTTAACGGAGGACTAGGCCTGTTCCCGCTCGGCGTACATCGGGAACGATACGGTGTGCTCATGCTCTGGCGTTGGTTTGCAGTCGTGATCGTCATCCTCGCTGTTGCCGGCCTTTGGCATGTGACCATCCCCGATCGACCAGTTGCCGTAATAGTCGACGCCGAGACGCTGGGGTGCGCGACCCCGTATCCGATCGGCCCGCTCCAGACGACACCAACTGCGACAGTTCCAGACGATTTCGTACCCGTCGCCGCCGTCACGTGCGACCCGTTTGTCAGCGACAACGTGGCAGCCGACCGAACCGTCAGCTTCTCTGCTCACCGTTGGGAGGGCGATTTCAGTCGGGCGGTGGAAATGCTGAACCGCTCGTCCGCGCACAAGACTTGGTTCCCCGAAGGCTGCGGTGACAACTACAGCCTGGCTGTCCTGGAGCAATTCTGGTTGGTCGACGATCGAGGCCGAGCAACTCGGCCGGGGTATCCCTCCGATTCGTGTGGACTACCGAAACCCGGTGGCCTGGCCGCCATCAAGGAACTGACACCGGTCGGCAGTACCGAACACCGAATAGCGTTGTCCGACGATCAGATCTACGAACTGTCGCATTGCAGGCCGACCTACCGACCAGCCACGACAGGTACAACGGCGCTGACATCGCTGTCGGCGGGCAGCGTTTTCTGCCGATTCTCCTCCACCGAATTCGTAGGCACATCGTCTACGACGGAAACCTTCGACGGACTTCCACCCGCTCCCGACTGTGACGCGGTGGCCACCGAGGTGGCGTCGACGATCTACGTGGACCGTCCTACGAACGAGGAACGATTACTCACCGTCGAGATCGACGGATGTCGGCGCGTCATCGCCGACGGATACGCACCGATGCAAGCGTCGGACGAGCTGTTGGTGTCTTTCCGGTAGTGCTGCGCCACAATGCAGTTGATCTCCCGCCCGGATGCGTAGGTCCCGATGTGACCAGTAGCAGCCCGCGATCCTGTCAGGCGCCCGGGAACTGAAGGTGCGCTTGGGTCTTTCCCAGAACCGTCTGGCCCTTGTGCATGACGGTGACATCGATACGCACAGTCCGCGTTGTGGAGTCGATCCGCGCGATCTTCGCAGCGATGGAGAGATCAGCACCATCGACGGCATCGACTACGACGGGTCGAGTAAAGCGAGTTTCATACGAGATCACACCGCTCGGGTCACCAACCCAGTCGACGATAGCCTGCAAAGCAATTCCGGCAGTGAGCATTCCGTGCGCCAGAACTCCCGGTAGCCCAGCCGCAGTAGCGATTGCGTCGTTGAAATGGATCGGGTTCATGTCGCCGGAGGCACCGGCGTAGCGAACTAGGTCATCACGAGTGAGGACCAGATCAACCTTCGCGACGATGTCACCGAGGACGAGGTTTTCGAAAACCGGCACGACGGGTACGGTCATGCGCCTTCTCCTCGCGCCAGCAGCGTCGAGGTGACCGTTGCTACCAAAGCGTCGGTCACGTCGTGGATCTCGGAAACTGTCGACAGGATCGCACTGCCTGCACGCACTGTCACCCCTGTAATCGTCAGTGTCGTAGACAGGTCATCGCCGGCGACTATCGGACGCTGATGCTCGATCTTCTCGGAAGTATGGACCACACGAGTCGGATCGAGCCCGGTATCCGGCGTGCGCAGCAGTGCCATGATCGCTCGTTGCTGGACAACGGTTGTGAATGTTGTCGGTGCGATGACATCGACGAACCCGGCCTCCCTGGCGACACCGACATCATGGTGCAAGGGATTGCTCGAACGCACCGCCAGAGCGAACTCGCGAATCTTCTCGCGCCCGACAAGGTACGAAGATGAGGGAAACACCCGGCCGGCGAGCGCTGGGTTCACAGGAGACATCCCGGAATACTAACGGCGGCCGACTTCGGGTTGATTCGTGGCCTGAGGTCTCGTCGGCCCGAGAATGCGATCGAGGAGACGCTCAACCAACTGGACCGCCAATTCTGCTGTGGCGTAGCCGGGAAGCATCCCCTGGGCGAGCCCGGCGACAGCCGCCAGAATGAGCTCGGCGTCGAGGTCGGGATCCATTGACGGCGCAACCGCGTCCCGATTGGTCACTCGTTGAAGCTGGCCGGAAATGAGCGCTGTCAACTCTCTTGGGGCAGTGAGGGTTTCCTCGGCGGCGATTCCTTGTCCGGTCAGTGCGGCAGCGTGGAAGGCGCCGAGAACAATCGCTTCCTCCCGACGTTGTCGATCGAGTGGGAGCATGCCAACAAGGAACGCTGAAATAACCTCGCGGGGTGTCGCTTCCGCGCCAAGAACAGACAACTCCTGCATCAAGCGAGCACCCGCATCCTGACGCACAGCTTGATGCGTCGCGAGAAGGAATTCCCGCTTCGTGCCGAAGTAGTACTGCACGAGTCGCACCGAAATCCCGGCCTCGGCAGCAACGGACTGAAATGTCACCGCCGCGAGCCCACCGTCGACAATTACTCGCCGCACCGCGTCGGTGATCTCCCGTTGCCTCACTTCATGGTCGACCAGTCGCGGCATGAGGCTGTCCTTCCCCTTTCGAATGGATGACTTTGACTCGTTAATGATACGCACGTACCGCATTAGTGATACGGTCATACCATCAAAATTGAAAGCAGCGAGAGGGAGGCTCATGCCGAAGATCGGACGATTCAAGAACGAAGCATCAAAGCAGGCGTACCAGAGCATCTACCGAGAACTGGAGAGCACCTGGCCGGTTCCGTCGACACAACTCGACGTGCCGACATCGTTCGGAACCACCCATGTCCGTAGGTCGGGGACCGGCACGGAGACGCCGATCGTCCTGGTGCACTCTCTCGGGGCCAACTGTCTGCAATGGCACATCGTCATCGAGGACCTGTGCCGAGACCGAGTCGTGTACGCACTGGACACGATCGGCACACCAGGCCTCAGTGTCCAGACTTCTCCACTGACCGGGGAGTCCGACTTCGCCACCTGGATCAGCGAGGTATTGAACGAACTCGAGGTCGATCGCGTCCACCTGGTCGGCTACTCGCAGGGCGCGTGGCATGCCGTTCTCGTAGCACTTCATTCTCCTGAACGACTGGCGAGTGTGACGCTCATCGAACCGGGTGGAGTCTTCGACAAGCCCTCGTGGCGTGTGCTGCTGAAGATGGTCCGCGCCGGTATGCGCCGCACCGACAAGAATATTCGCAAGCTCAACGATTGGCTGTCCCCCGGGTACGTTCTCGGCGACCTCGAGTTCGCCCTCGCCAAGGAAGCGCTGAACTACCGGCCCGGCATCGGGTGGGCACGAATGCTCAAGGATGCAGAAGTGCAGTCGATTTCGGTTCCCATGCTCGTAATCTCCGGTGCTGAGACGGTGGTCTCCAACCCCGAGCAGGTGGCCGCGAGGTTAGCTGATCTTGTACCTGAAGCCGAAGTGGAGATCTATGCCGGAACCGGCCACGGAATCCTGGGACACATACCCGATCGGGTGATTCCCCGACTCATGAAGTTCGTCCGCAATCATGACGATGCGAAGCGGACGTGATCTCGCGGACCAGCCGCCGACAAGGTAGTGATGAAGCCGGTCAATCAGCCGGCCAAGGCGGTACAACTGACAGATGAGAACATTCCTCTCCGACCGCCGCGGTCAGGTAATGGTGGCCGTTGCCGCCGCCATTTTGGTCGTAGCGGGAGGTCTGTGGTGGACGAAGACCATCTCCTTCACCGAAACTGCAGTAGTTCAGTTCAGTAGTAATCGAACCGGACTCTACGACGGGTCCCCGCGCGATGCGTACATCGGCGATCGGGAAGCCTCCAACGGCATGTCTGTTCCTGCTGAAAAACTCGCGCAGATACTCGGTGGCAGTGCTTCCGACTACGAGTCCGATCTGACGATCACAGATGCGGACATACCTGGGCTCGCGGTGACGGCCCGAGGTCGAACCCCCAGCGCTGCCCGAGCATTGGCGACCGACGCCGCCGAAGCTCTCTGTTCGATGTTCGAAGAAGCCAACGCAATGACTTCCGGAGGGTTCACGTTCACCGTCGTTCCACCGGGGAACTGACGGATCTATGGTCAGTAGCGCGGCCGCACCAGGTTTATGCCTGTTCGCGCTCGGCTGCGAGGGAGACGGCCTGTTCGAAGGTATGGACGAGCACTGCACGTCGAGCGACCTTGTGATCCTCGTCCGGTTCGAGTTCGTCAATGTAGCCATCCCACACGCGCAGATATCGATCGCGCCAGTCGATCAGCACTTGCGTCGATGGAAAGGTCACACCGACTCGTTTCGTCTGGGCAATATCGGTGAGGATCTCGAGCCACGCCGGCACCATCTCCCGCCCCATTCATCCGGCTCCAGACTCGAATCGTCTTCGAACTCGGCAGTGATGTCGTCCACGATTCGACCGGTCAGGGCCCCCAACCCATCCGCGACGGTGTCACTGTCAAAGTTTCCCGGACCCCAGACTCCCACAAGCCCTCCCATATCGATTGCGGATAAATTCAGGTCGACAGTCGCGTCGCCGTCGCAGCAGGCCGTGAGCGTGCTCGCAGTCGCAGGTCGGCAATTGCAAATTGGAGAATCTGCCGCCCGCTCAGTCAGAGCTTGCGGTCATTGGCGCCCGCCCAAATCGGACTGTCGACTATCTTCCGAAACTTCGGCGACCCACCGATTGCTGAAATTTTGAGCATCAACCAGTTCCAGATTCTCACAGCCACCTCCGCGTCGTATCTCACCGTCAACACTAACCGACCGGCGAGACTCTTTTGGCTACCGGTACACCACTATGCGTCGACCAGTTAGATCAAGTGTGAACTCGAACTGGCGCAACAGATCGCCGGGAACTGCAGGAGCGCTTGGGTCTTTCCCAGAACCGTCTGGCCCTTTGTGCGTGACGGCGATTGGTTCTGGGTGCATCGATCCGGTCGGAAGCACTGCGATGTTTGTCGGCACACGGAATTGCGCTCGGTGGAGATCGAGGATCCGTATCCACGGGTGTCGCAGGCAATTCCTGAAGATTCGCAGGGGAAATAGCTGCGCATCGCCACCCCCAACAGCGATTCCGTCGATTGTGTAACAACCACACGAAGAACAGCCATCGATGTCCGAAAGGAAGACTGATCCGGCGAGACCGCGAGGTAGTGTCACATCTGCCCAGCAAAACTCGCCACGATCTCGAGAAGACGGTCGGCCTCGCCAACTGCCACTTCTGACGTTACGACGTTGCTGGGCAGGTGTTTACGGAAAAGGGTTTCGCACGCGGGGTACCGATCGCTGATGGGACTGATCACCCCTTCTCCGAAAGATGTTGGTAACGAATCGAACCCCGAGCATAGAGGTGCAACGATTGGGCGAGTTGATTCAACGCCCCGATGTGCGATCTATCTGTTTGCGCCAATCATTTTCGGCAAAGGCTTAATTCGCCGAACGGGGCCGGGTACTGCAATAGCTGGTCGAGTATTCGATCACGCGTCTTACGCTAAGGAAGGACCGAGAACATGACTGAAGTAATTTCGTGGATTGTCCAGAATCCGATTGGTGCCGTCGTCGCGCTTGTTGCCGACATCATAATATTGACGATGTCGTCTGTCGCGGGATACTCGTAACCGAATCCGCCCGTCCTTCACGGTATTCCTAAGTCGGGGAACTACATTCGAAACACAGAGGGCCGCAACCGCAGCGTACTGTCGGCGCTCGTCACTGACCTTTCGTGGCCTCATATGCCCAACTGCGCTGGGTCCGTACTGACGTCCCTCGTGTCGAGTGTCGCACCACCAGTTTCAATCAGTCACGCCATCACTACTCAGGAGGAATCACAATGGGTTCGATCAACGCATTCAACGAATGGGTCAACCAAGCTACGTATGCGGGCGACCCGTTTGCCACCGCCATAGCGATCGTCCAGTTCTTCGCGGTGAGTCTCCTCAACCTGTTCACCGGCGGCCCCATTCTTTAAAGGAGTCCACTCGGTCTCACTTCTGCTCGGCGTCCATCGCAGCCTGTTCTTCGGCTGTAATGCTCCTCGCGAAAGGTGGCCGGGACATCGCTGACGAGCATGATGCGCAGTTCGGCCTCGCGGATGGTCAGTGAACGCAGTTTTGGACGGTCGATCAGGACGAGTCGACATCGGAGCGAATGAACACCGAAGTGCCCAAGCATGTTCGACGCTTGGGCACTGTCGGACTTTGTTACCCGTCAGTCGGGGTGGGCTCAGGGTTTTCCTGGATGAATCGCAGATTGCAAACCCGTACGCTATCGCAATGGACTTGATGGTCTGGATCGTCACGACGCCATTTCTTGCAGCAGCACTGGCGGGCGTGATGCGACGAACGCTGGGGACGAGAGTCGGATGGCCGCGAACCCTTGCGGTCGCGGTGATAGCACTCTCGGTGGGGGTTCCACTGTCGGGATACGTCGCAACACTTGCAGGAATTGCCAGCCAGGACGATCAACTTCTGGTGAGCGTAGGAACAGCGCTCATATTCTTCGGAGTTGTCGCGCTCTGGGTGTTCGCAGCATGCCTGGCCGCATTGGTTTTCCTCGAAGTTGTCCTTCCAACAGGATCCATCCCCGGACCGCCAGAAGCATTGCAGCGCAGCCGAAAATCGTGGCGCCGAACCAAGCGATACGTCCAGATCATGGGCATCGTCGTGCGAGCGGGAGGCGGGCCCGCTCTCCGTGCTGGGCCATCAGCGCCTCAGTTCGGGGACGCGCTAGTGGAAGTAATCAACCGGTGCGGTGTCACTTTCGTCAAGTTGGGACAGATCCTCGGCACGCGAGACGACCTCATACCACCCGAGTTGGCTCGCACTCTCTCGTCTCTGCAAAGTTCGGCACGACCGGCTGATCCAGTCCGCATTGCGGAGCTACTGGCATCGGAACTCGGCGACGCACCAGAGTCGGTGTTCGCATGGTTCGATGTGGAGCCGTTCGCCGCCGCCTCTGTCGCACAGGTACATTCCGCGCGCACCGTTGAAGGCGTCGACGTTGTGGTGAAGGTTCAACGCCCCGAGGCGAGCGCACAAGTGAGCGTGGATTGCGATATCTTCCTTCGCGTTTCGGCGCTCGCGGAGACCCGTTTTCCCTGGGCACGCGATATCGGCGTTCACCGACTCGCCGGGGGCCTCGTCACGTCACTGCTCGAGGAACTCGACTACCGCACCGAAGCAGCGAATACCGGCGCGATTGCTTCCACCATGTCGAACCGCCCGGATATCGTCGTTCCGCACATCTACCCCAACCTCAGTAGCGGACGGGTGCTCGTGATGGAACGTCTTCACGGCACACCGCTCTCCGACGGTGAGTCGGCGCTCACCGGCCTCGACCGCGACACCCGCAGCAGCATCGCCAACGAACTTCTTGCGTCGTTGCTCGACGGGATCTTTGTCCACGGCGTGTTTCACGCGGACCTGCACCCCGGCAACATCATGATCCTCGATGACGGCCGGGTCGGGCTCCTCGACTTCGGCGCAGTAGGGGTTCTGGACGGCGAGACACGGATCTTGTTCGCCGTGCTCCTCAACGCTGCCCTCGCAGGTGATCCGGTGGCGACAGTCGACGCGATGCTGATGGCATTCGACGTGCCGCCCGAAGTTGATCGCGGAGCACTACGTCACCAGGTGGGCCGAGAGATCACCCTGCTCAGTGTCCAACCCAATGTTTCCATGGCATCGTTCGCGCGAATGTTCACCGTGCTTCGAGAACACCGAATCGGAGTGCCGGGAGACGTCGCCGCCGCTTTCCGTTCGCTCGCGTCTTTGGAGCGCGCCCTGCGGCTCCTGGATCCGCAGATCGACCTCGTCGCTGCTGTTCGGGCCGAAGTACCCCGACTGTTGACCCTGGTCGCCAGCCCGACTGCAGCCGCGCAGGCAATCCTGTCGACGACGGCGGTCACAACCGCGGTGGTCAGGCGCCTGCCTGGTCAGCTCGATCAGATCGCGACCTCGATCGCCTCGGGAAGCTTCACACTTCGCACTCGCTCGGTCGCACACCCCGACGACAGGCGATGGCTACGACGGTCGGCGAACAACGCCCTGGGTATGGCGGCGGGAGTGACCGCGCTGATTGTCGCGGCGATCCTTCTGTTCGTACCTGGCGGACCACAACTCACACCTCAGTTGTCGGGCTATGCACTCGCGAGTGCGGTACTGGGCTTCGTCGGCGTCGTTCTGTGCATGCGGACCGTGTTCCGTTTGTTCACACTCGACAACCGGTAACCAGTAACTGATGTTCATCGCTTGATCTCGATGTCGTCGAAGTCGAGCGCCAGGAGCGTCGGCCGCGAGGGAACGCGGCCGCCTGGGCCTCTCGGGAGCACACGTCGTCGAGTGGGAAAGGTGAGACCGTCGAACTCGCGATGCTGGTCGCAGTAGAGAGCAGCTTTCGCCCAGCTGCCTACCGGTTCGGCGACGAAGTCGTGACGGCGGATGAGGCCACCGTTGTCGACATAGAAGGTCTGCTGCCGGCAATGGGTGTCGATTTCTGGCGCAAATGTTGCTTGTAGTCGTCGCCATTGCTGCCCGGATTCCTGCCAAGGTTCGGCTTCGGTGACAGTGATGTCGTCGCGGGCGAGCAGCAGCGGTGCGTTCAGATAGTTCCAAAAGGCGTAGCCGGCAAAGTAAGCGGTGTCGAGCGCGTCCCAGTGGAGGTTGCGCCGGACTCCACTCAACCCGAAAAACTCTGGACGTGGGTCGGTTCGACTCCCGAGTTCTTCGCCGTCACGAGCTTCGATCCGCACGACGCCCTTGTCGAACACAGCGCACTCGCCGACACGCGGAAAGTCTTGGAGGACAGTGCGTTGCTCGGCGACTTCAACCTCGACCGTGAACTTCGCCAGCTTGTTGCCGGGGAAGCGCTGAGGCAGCAGACCGCCCAAACGTCCCCGTGCCGTGATCGCTGAAACAGACTGCCAACGTTCGACTCCGCCATGTGCGGTGAGGACTTCATCGAGTAGTTCGGTCATATGTCGACGCTCTCCGTCCCCTGACGGAACTGTGGAAATCAGCGATCAGACGGACGCGTAGTTGTAGTTGCGTTCCTCCCGCGGTACCACTGCCACCCCGCGGTGATGATGACAGCGCCGGCAAGGGACCCGAGGATGCCGCTCGGGCGCAATGATAATCCGTCGCCTGCAATCAAACTCACGAGCAATCCGCCGACCAGCGAACCACCGATTCCCGCGATGAATGCGAAGGTCCAGTCCACTCGTGCGGTCGTTTTCCCCAGAATCAGCTGGGCTCCCGCTCCGATGACGATCCCGAACAGGAGTATTCCGATGATGAGCATGAGACAAGGCCCTTTCGTGGAGTGACGACGCAAGGCGCGAACGACTTACTCTGCACCATCTTTCCGGTATGTCTCTTATGTCGTGGTGAAATCCGTGTGAAAGGTCGTCGTCGCCCAATCCACGTTGCTAGGTCGATGCCAGTGTCGTCGCCCAGCGGTAGTCCGCCTTACCAGCCGGGGTTCGCTTGACTTCATCGACCAGCACGATCGTGCGCGGCACCTTGTAGCCGGCCAACGTCTTGCGGCAATGTTCCTGTACCGCTTCGAGAGTCAACTCGTCGGATCCGGGGTAGGTCGCGATCACCGCTGCGACCTGCTGCCCCATACGCGGGTCGGGCGCGGGGACAACGAGTGCGTCCGATATTGCCGGATGCGCGTGAAGGGCGGCCTCGACCTCTTCGGCGAAGACCTTCTCGCCACCGGTGTTGATGCACTGCGAGCCACGACCCAGGAAGACAATAGTGCCGTCCGCTTCGACCTTGCCCATGTCGCCGAGCACCGAAAGGCGGGTGCCGTCGGCGCGGGTCGGAAACGTGCGGGCGGTCTTCTCTTCGTCCTTGTAGTACCCGAGCGGGACGTTTCCGATACGCGCGATGTAGCCCACGTCGTCGGAGCCGGCGGGGATCTCTTCGAGCCGCTCGTCGACCAGGATCATGTTCGGCGAGGGCGGCATTCGCAGATTCCCCGCCTCGTCGATGGAGAAGGCGCCGTCATTACCGGACTCCGAGGCTCCGAAGTTGTCCCGCAACAGCAGGTCCGGCTTCACCGCCAGCATGCGGTCTCGAACGCTGGTGGACCAGATCGCACCACCTGACGTGATCGAGAAGAGACTGCTGAAATCGACCTCGTCTTTGCGTCGTTCCATCTCGTCGACCAACGGCAGTCCCATGCCGTCACCGACGATCAGGATCACCTGTACCGAATCCTTCTCGATCGCTTCGACGACCTTCTCCGCAACGAATTCTCGTCGTAGAACCACGCGGGCACCGAGGGTGAGGAAGGTGAACAGCGAATACAACGCTGCGCCGTGCATGAGGGGGGCGGCAATGAGGAACGAGAGTTCCGGAAATTCCTTTGCAGCGCTGGCTATCTCGGCGAGGTCCTGTCGAGCTTCCTCGCCGTACGGATTTCCGCCGGAGAGCGGCTTACGGAAGAAGTCGTCGTGACGCCACATGACACCCTTCGGGTATCCGGTCGTCCCGCCGGTGTAGAGCAGGTACACGTCGTCGCCCGAACGAGAATCGAACTCCCCTACCGGTGACATCTCGCGAGCGTCGTCGAAGGAAACCACCGACACTTCATGCGCTTTCGCGGCAGCGACCAGTTCGGCCTCGACCTCGCCGATCACGATCACCGTCTTCACCTCCGGGCATGCACCGAAAAGGGAAGCAAGGACACGCTGATGCTCGGGGAGTTCCACGACCACTGCGACCGAGTCGGAGTTGGTGAAGATGTACTCCAGCTCGGCGGGCGTGTACCGGTAGTTCACATTGATCGGGACCGCACGGATCTTGATCAACCCGAGGATCGACGTGACATGTTCGACGCTGTTCTTCAGGAACAGGGCTACATGATCGCCGCGCGAGATGCCGGCTTGCGCGAGCAGGTTGGCCGTTCGGTTGGCTTCCGCGTCCAGCTCAGCGTAGGAGAAGTTCTCTCCCTCGTAAGTCAAGGCGACGCGATCAGGCACCGAGCTGGCGACGGTTTCGAATACATCAGCGAGGTTGAACTGCATCGTCTTCCCTTTCAGAGTCTGCGCCGCGATACCGAGGCATACAACCCTGAATCTAGAACACGTTCCATGTCACCCGAGGCAAAACGGAGCGATTAGCTGACCATTACCTGGACCTGACCTTGATCGGCGCAGCGACGGCCGAGCCCGCACCGCCCGACACCCATTCGGCGAGCAAGGTCTGCCACGACCCGCAATGGCAGCGCAGGTAGGTGACCGTCCCCTCGCTGGTCCGATGCCGAGATTCGATCTCCCAGCGGTGGATGCAACTTATCGGCGCGAAATCTGTTTTCTTCATACGACGAGCATGATGTAATGGCATTGTGCATCTCAACCCTTACGGCGAATATGCGGTGACGCTGGCCGCCGACCTGGCCAATCGAAATCCCGAGACCTTGGCCGAACTCGTCGAACGCTGCGTCGATGCAGGCATCATTCTCGATTTCCCCATCGCCGAGATGGACCTCGACGAGACCCTCGACCTTCTGATCGAGTGGTCGAAAATCGTCGACGTCACGGAGGAGGCAGCCCGCGCCGAGTTGGTGAACGTCATGCTCGAGCAAGCGTCGGCGTATCCGCGCATGACCAACCACGCAAACGACGGGTGGCATCTGCACTACCGCGATCCGCAACAGTCGCTCGCCGAGGTCCTCAGGGCCCTCTTCTCGGTAGGCACGGCGCTGCACCTCGTCGGCCGCGGAATGCACAGATTAGGTCGGTGCACCCTGGACGAGTGCACCAACATCTATGCGGACACCTCACGCAACGGCAATCAGCGGTACTGCTCCCCCACGTGTGCGAATCGCGACGCGGTGCGACGCCACCGCGCGCGCAAGTGAGCCGGACCGACTACGACGTGGGACCCACTACCTCGAAATCCGAGCCACCTTGGTAGTCGAACTGGAAGCTGCCGCCGCTGCTTCCCGAGCTGATTCGATTCCACGCGTCGATCAAGTCCTGGACCGTGTTGTATCCCAGGTCCTCCAAAGAACCTGAGAGACTTCCGGTTCCGGCGCCCTCGAACCAGCCGCCGACCACAACGGCCTGCGGAATCGCGATAGTGGGGTTGGTCGGATCGAGCAGTCGAACGCACGCTCCCGCAACGGCGTACACCCCGGCCGGCAGATTGCCGACGGTCCGCGTGATCGTCTGCCCAGGCGAAACGGCAAACAGATCGAGGATGTTGCTGACGGTCGGATACACCAACACGCCGGGCTGGAGCAGCTTTGCCGGATCACGAATCACGTCGGGGACATCTCTGGCGTTGAGGATCGCCACTGTGCAGTTGATGAAGCTGAACCGCGGGTTCGGGTTGGTGATGGTGAAGGTGATCGCATTGTCCGCTGCGCTCACCGACATCGGAGGCGGGAGAATCGCCGGTGCTGCCGACGCCGTCGCCGGAGTCATGACAACAAGTCCCACGACGGCGGCCGACGCCGCGACAATGCTTCCGAGAACGCGTTTGAATCCACGACTTCGCATTTCCGAACCTCCAGGCAAGTCGGTCAGATCACCAGATGCCTGAAGAATAGACCGCTCAGTCGGAAAATTGGGGAGACAGACGGTGAGCTACCCGAAAAGTCCTTCGAGGCTGCCGCTGCCGAACAGGTCGCTCAGGCTTCCGGTATTGATGCCGCTGAACGGTCCACCGATGACAACGAGGCTCGGCACGCCAGGAACAGGCTTACCCAACGTCTCCAGATCGAGAAGATCGGAGCACGCACCGAGCACGGCGTAGGTTCCGTCCGGAACATCGGTCACGGTGTTGGTGACCGTCTGCCCCTTACCGACAGCGAACAGTGAGGACGGGTCGGTGATCTTGGGGTACACCACAAGGTTCGGATCGAGCAGCTTGAGCGGATCATCAAGCACGGCAGCAGAATCCGCGGCGTTGACGACAAACGCCTGGCACAACGGGGCAATGCCCGTGTTGTTGTTCGTGATCGTCAGTGCCAGATCGTTTCCGGTCACCTTGTACGAGACGACCGGCGGGACCACCTCGGCCGACGCAGTTGCAGGATTGACCATCGCGACGCCTGCCGCGGTTGCAGCGGCGACTGCCACGGTTCCCACGACGCGACGTACTCCACTCGTGCCCAGCTTCATCGAGGATCCTTTCGTACTGCGCCTTGAGTTCGGCAACAGTGCGCAGCCTAGAACGGATCTACTGACCGAATTGCGTGAATAGTCCCGGAGGGAGGCCGTGCCCGAAAGATCGGGACAAACGTCCCCTTCTCGAAGAGCTTGCTTTTCGACTCAGTTCCCACTGGAGACGAAGGGCGTTCGCACCGGTCCGCCGACCGAACCGTGCGGTGCTACCAATCCACGCTTTTCGAGGATCGGACGCACACCCTCACCGAACTGATACGCCTCTTCGAGATGGGGATAGCCCGACAATACAAAGTGATCCAGGCCGATCGCCGCGTACTCGGCAATCCGATCAGCCACTTCTTGGTGCGAACCTACCAATGCGGTGCCTGCACCCCCTCGCACCAATCCGACGCCGGTCCACAGGTTCGGCGCAATCTCCAGCGACCTCGCTCCGACGCCCTCCTTGTAAGCCGAACCGCCGCCGTGCAATTCGAGCATTCGACGCTGACCTTCGGAGCCGGATCGCGCAAGACTCGCCTGAGCCTGCTCGACGGTCGCCGGATCGAGCGCACTGAGCAGCCGATCCGCTTCTGCCCATGCCTGTTCCGAGGTGTCCCGGCTGATGACATGCAGACGGATTCCGTAGTCGAGGTGACGACCTTGGACTTCCGCGAGGTCGCGGATCCAGGCGATCTTGGCGGCAACAGCGGACGGCGTCTCACCCCACGTGAGATACGTATCCGCGTAACGCGATGCGACGGTTCCGGCCGCCGGCGACGATCCGCCGAAGAAGATGGGCGGTACCGGATCCGGAATACGCTGCAGCGTAGCCTTTTCCACGTTGACGTACTCGCCGGAGAAATCAACCGGACCGTTACCGGACCACAACTGGCGGATCACGTCGAGGAACTCGCCGCATCGTGCGTACCGTTGGTTCTTGTCGAGGAAGTCACCGAACGTGCGCTGCTCGTGGTCCTCCCCGCCGGTCACGACGTTGAGCAGCAGACGACCGCCCGACTGCCATTGGAAGGTTGCGGCCATCTGGGCGGCCAGCGTCGGGCTGAGCAATCCCGGTCGCAGAGCAACCAGAAACTTGAGCGTCTCGGTGGTCTCGAGCATCATCGCTGTCGTCAGCCATGCGTCTTCGCACCACGCGCCGGTCGGCGTGAGGACGGCCTCGAAGCCGTTCGTCTCGGCGGCCGCGCCGATCTGATTGAGGTATTTCAGCGTCGCCGGACGATCACCGGACATCGAGCTGCCGTGCCCACCCGCCATCAGATTCCGGGAATCACCGTAAGTAGGCAAGAACCAGTGGAAGCGCAGTGACACGGTGATTCCTTTCGTCGACGAACAGGCAGAACTCTTCTGTCATTACAACCACAGTCCACCTCGAAGAACAGGGTTGAAATCACCCTGATCGCTACGGGTGCCCACTTTCGGCTCCGGCGATACCTTCGTGAATTTGCACCGCGACCCGGGGGCTCCGATGACCACGTTTGCCGAAGTCGAGCACAATTCACCGTTCTCGAACGAGACCGACGACGAGCGGCGATCCAGACTGAGAACCGTCGTCGCCGCGAGCCTGCTCGGCACGACGGTCGAGTGGTACGACTTCTTCCTCTATGCGACGGCCGCGAGCCTCGTCTTCAACCAACTGTTCTTCCCCAACCAGAGTTCCTTTGTCGGGACCATGCTTTCTTTTGCGACCTTCGCGGTCGGCTTTCTCGTTCGCCCCATCGGCGGAGTGGTGTTCGGTCACATCGGCGATCGCATCGGGCGCAAGAAAACGCTTGCCCTCACGATGTTCATCATGGGTATCGCGACGGCGCTCATGGGTGTCCTTCCGACCGCAGCTCAAATCGGGGTCGTTGCACCGATTCTGCTTCTGCTGCTTCGTATCCTGCAGGGATTTGCTCTCGGTGGTGAGTGGGCCGGAGCCGTTCTTCTGGCGGTCGAACACAGTCCGGAGAAGAAGCGCGGGCTGTTCGGCAGCATCCCGCAGATCGGGCTGGCTCTCGGCTTGGCTTTGGGCACAGGAATGTTCGCACTACTTCAAACGGTCTTCGACGACGAACAGTTTCTCCGTTTCGGCTGGCGCATAGCCTTTGTTCTCAGCTTGGTGCTCGTGATCGTGGGGTTGGTGGTCCGTTTGAAGGTCGACGAGACGCCCGCCTTTCAGGCCGTTCGCGACCTCGAACAACGCTCGTCCGCCCCGCTCAGGGAAGTCTTTCAAGGAAAAGTCGCGCGAAACACCGTACTGGGCATGCTGTCTCGCTGGGGCGAGGGCGCCGCGTTCAACACCTGGGGCGTCTTTGCAATCACGTATGCAACCAAGACTCTGCATTTCGAAAAGGTTCCGGTACTTCTTGTGGTCACCGTGGCCGCAGTAGTGATGGCGATCTTGCTGCCGTTTTCCGGTTTACTCACTGATCGGTTCGGCCCGCAACGGGTCTACATCGTGGGCATCGCCGCGTACGGCCTCGCGATCTTCCCCGCCTTCGCACTGTTCGGTACCGAGAATCTCCTGCTCTTCGGAGTCGCGATGGTCGTGGTCTTCGGAGTGATTCACGCCTTGTTCTACGGCGCCCAGGGAACGCTGTATGCGAGCCTCTACCCCACAGAAATCCGGTACACCGGGTTGTCGGTCGTTTACCAGTTCTCGGGTATCTACGCCTCCGGCGTCACACCTCTGATTCTGACGGCACTGATCGGCGCCAGTGGCGGTTCGCCCTGGCTGGCATGTGGATATCTGGTGGCCACCTCGGCGATCAGCGTCGTCGCCACTGCGGCGATCAGGAAGCGTGATCTGCATCTGTAGCGATCACACCTGAATATTCACTTCTCTTGGACATTTACTAGATACGCATAGAAATACCTGCGAAGAAGGACAAATCGAGATACGCCTACGCATCGGATACATCCGTGTATCGTTTGGGGTCCCACCCTGACGGAGGCGCCGATGACGACTGGAACGGACAACTCGCCGGCCAAGCGTGTCACCAAACGCCGTGGTCAAACCCGGCAGCGCCTGCTCGACGCGGCTGCAGATGTCTTCTCCGAAGCCGGGTTCGGGCACGCCACGGTCGAGCAGATCTGCGAACGCGCCGGATACTCCCGAGGCGCGTTCTACTCCAACTTCGATTCACTCGACGAATTGTTCTTCGCGATGTGGGAGCAGCGATCTGCATCAATGCTCGCAGACCTGAGGTTGGCGACGGAGTCGATCACCGCCGGCAACACCGTCGACATCCATGCCGCTGTCGCCCGGATCGTGGCGGTGGTTCCGGTCGACCCCCAGTGGTACCGGATCAACGCGGAATTCACAGCCCACGCGCTCCGTAACCCGGCACTTCGCGAAGCCCTTGCCGACCGTGAAGACGCGATCCTTCGCACCCTGTTGCCCATTGTGGAGTCCGCACTCAGCGACGTCGGGCGAACAATCGTCGGCGACCCGACGGCGTTGGGACGGGCATTGGTTGCAGTGCACGACGGCACCAGCGTGCAGTGCCTCGTCGATACCGACACCAACGCCGCCTTTGCACTGCGCCGCGATATCTTCACTCGAATTCTGCTGTCCTACAGCGAAATAATCCAGAACAACCAATCGGAAGAGGAGTTGTCGTGAGCGAACAAGCTGACGTCATCGTTGTCGGGGCAGGGCTGGCGGGACTGGTCGCCACCTACGAACTGACGCGCGCGGGCCGCAAAGTCCTTGTCGTGGAACAGGAGAACGCTGCCAACCTCGGCGCGCAGGCATTTTGGTCTCTCGGCGGACTCTTCCTCGTGAACAGCCCCGAACAACGCCGACTCGGCATCAAGGACTCCCTCGAGTTGGCAATGCAGGACTGGATGGGCACAGCCGGATTCGACCGTGAGCGCGAAGATCACTGGCCGCGTCAGTGGGCCAAGGCGTACGTCGAGTTCGCAGCGGGCGACAAGCGTCAGTACCTGCACGATCTGGGGCTTCGCCTGATGCCGAATGTCGGCTGGGCCGAACGCGGCCGCGGAATGGCTCTTGGACACGGCAATTCGGTGCCGCGCTTCCACCTCACCTGGGGAACCGGCCCCGGCGTGGTCGATGTCTTTCTGACCAAGGTGATTGCTGCCCAGAAGCGCGGACTGGTCACGTTCAAGCACCGCCACCAGGTGGATCAGTTGGTGGTGACCGACGGTGCGGTCACTGGTGTACGCGGAACCGTCCTCGAACCTTCCAGTGATCTGCGCGGCGTGAAGAGCTCGCGCACCCCCATCGGCGAATTCGATTTCGCCGCACAGGCCGTCGTGGTCACCTCCGGTGGAATCGGCGGCAACTACGAACTGGTGAAGAAGAACTGGCCCGAGCGACTCGGCAAGGCGCCGAAGCACATGCTGACGGGAGTACCTGCACACGTCGACGGACGCATGCTCGAAATCACCGAATCCGCAGGCGGAAACATCGTGAACCGCGACCGCATGTGGCACTACACCGAAGGCATCCAGAACTGGAATCCCATCTGGCCCAACCACGGAATCCGAATCATCCCCGGACCGTCCTCGATGTGGTTCGACGCCACCGGCAAGCGTCTGCCGGTCCCCAACTTCCCCGGCTTCGACACGATGGGAACTTTCAAGTACATCCTCGACAGCGGCCACGAGTACACGTGGTTCATCCTCGACCAGAAGATCATCGAGAAGGAGTTCGCACTCTCGGGATCGGAACAGAACCCTGACTTCACCAACCGCGACTTCAAGCTCCTCCTCGAACGAATCAAGAAGGGCGCGCCGGGACCGGTCGAGGCGTTCAAGCAGAAGGGCGCGGACTTCGTGGTGCGCAACAACCTTCGTGATCTGGTCGACGGCATGAACGCCCTCACCGACGAACCGC
The DNA here is from genome assembly GCF_029269915.1 of Rhodococcus sp. C3V. Classification (NCBI taxonomy): domain Bacteria; kingdom Bacillati; phylum Actinomycetota; class Actinomycetes; order Mycobacteriales; family Nocardiaceae; genus Rhodococcus; species Rhodococcus sp. C3V. The sequence goes on along the minus strand of NZ_JARJBE010000001.1, from coordinate 98,631 downwards.
TCCTCGACTACGAGGACATCGAACGCGAGATGATCGCCCGCGACCGCGAAGTCGATAACAAGTACAGCAAGGACTTCCAGGTCACCGCCATCCACGGTGCCCGTAATCTGTTGGCAGACAAGATCGTGCGCGTCGTTGCACCGCACAAGATCCTGGACCCCAAGAACGGCCCACTGATCGCGGTCCGGTTGCACCTACTCACACGCAAGACCCTCGGCGGCTTGGAAACCAACCTGGATTCGCAGGTCATCAAGGCCGACGGCAGTGTCTTCGACGGTCTGTACGCAGCCGGTGAAGTCGCGGGCTTCGGCGGCGGCGGAGTCCACGGTTACAGCGCACTCGAGGGGACCTTCCTCGGCGGCTGCATCTTCTCGGGCCGCGCAGCCGGACGAGCATTGGCGCGCGACCTGTAGCTCCGAAATCAGGCGAGCGAATGCGTGACCAGAATGTGGTGGGCACGCATTCGCCGCGCCTCGTGCACGGATTGATGGTGGTGATGGTGCGTCGGCCCCCGCGCGTGGCGGACCAGATCGTGAACAGTTCGGATGACGGTCGGCATTGCGACCCTCCCTCAGGAGATTGTGACTGCTGCTCTTGCCTGTGGAATCACTGTCTGGACACCGCCACTCGCGCCACCTCCTCCGGATCGATGAGGTGGGTATGGTCGTCGTCACCGACATCGATCTGCACGACGTCGATACGTGCGTTGAATGTGGTTGCGCCACTGTAATCGACACTGACAGGCATGCCGTAGTCATCCCCGATGTCGGTGGTCTCGTCCGCGGAGAAGACCATCGGTTGCGTCTGCTCGACGCGACCTGAGCCCACTTCGCGACCGTCGTGATAGATCGTGACCCCACCGCCTCTCGCGAGACCACCTCCGTCGTAGGTGAACTCAGCTCTGATCTGGTGTGATCCTGCCGGAATGTCAACGTCGGAACCGATGACGAACTCGGTCATGCCCAATAGGTTGTAGACGAATTTGGCGCGGCCTTCCCGCGCGTAAAGTGCCCAGCCGCCAAATCTGCCTCCCTGCGCGATCATCACACCGTTGGCAGTAATGCCATCCGCGACGTCGACTGCTGCTGTGACACTGAATGATCGGTTCTTGATACTCAGCACGCTGTGCTCGCTCAGCCGTTTCATTCCGGGAAACAGAACCTGTCGATTCCCGGACACCAACTGCGGACGCCCCGCGATGTGAGGGTTGAACCTCTCGAATCTTCGGTCGTCGATCGGAAGCACGTTGTACTTGACCGCTTCGATCAACCACAAGCGTTGCAGTGCAGCGAGTTTCTCCGGCAACTCGGCCGCCAAATCTTTGGACTGCGTCCAATCCTGAGACCCGTCGTAGAGCTCCCACACGTCGTCGTCGAGAGCGGGGAGTGCCTCCGCGAAAAGCCACGGAGTGCTGTGCCTGGTGACCGCACTCCAACCCTTGTAATAGATTCCACGGTTGCCGGCCATCTCGAAGTACTGCAGATCGTGACGTTCGGCGACTTCGGCGTCGTCGAAGGTGTAGACCATGCTGGTCCCCTCGATGGGTGATTGCTGGACGCCGTTGACAAAGGTCGGTTCCGGTAGTTTCGCGACTTCGAGGATCGTCGGTGCAACGTCGATGACGTGGGTGAACTGCGACCGCGTCTCTCCCTTGGTCCGAATCCCTGCAGGCCAGTGCACGATCGTCCCGTTACGGGTGCCACCCCAGTGTGACGCAACCTGTTTCGTCCACTGATACGGCGTACACATTGCCCACGCCCACCCCACGGAATAGTGGTTGTATGCGTCCTTGGTACCGAATTTGTCTTTCACTTCCGCCATGAACTCGGGTGTTTCGATGGCGGCGAGTCCGTTGAAGTTGGCCATCTCGTTGAAAGCGCCGTTGATCGTCCCCTCTGCGGATGCTCCGTTGTCTCCGATGATGTAGTACACGAGAGTGTTGTCGAGAGCTCCGAGTTCTTCGATCGCATCGACAAGCCGGCCGACATGGAAATCGGTGTGTTCGAGAAATCCTGCATAGACTTCCATTTGGCGTTCGAGGACGGGCTTCATCTCCTCACTCGTGTCCTCCCACGCCGGGATGGCCTCGGGACGCGGGGTGAGGACCGCATCCGCGGGAACGACCCCCCGCTGCTTCTGCTGCTCGAGAATCGATTCGCGTTGAGCGTCCCAACCTCCTGCGAACCGGCCCTCGTACTTGTCGGCCCACTCCATCGGAACATGGTGCGGCGCATGGGTAGCGCCGGGTGCAAAGTAGACGAAGAACGGCTTGTCCGGAGCCAATGACTTCTGCATCCGAACCCAGTCGATCGCGTGATCGGCAAGGTCTTCGGTGAGGTGGTAACCCTCCTCCGGTGTCTTGTCCGGCTCGACAGGCGCGACGCCCTCGTACAGCGCCGGGTAATACTGGTTGTTCTCCCCGCCGATGAATCCGTAGAAATGCTCGAATCCGCCTTCTCCCGTCGGCCACGACGTGAACGGTCCCACCGGGGATGTTTGCCACGGCGGAACCTCGTGACACTTGCCGAACTGCGCCGTCGAGTATCCGTTGAGTTTCAACGTCATCGGCAGTGCGGCTTTGGTATTCGGCCGCAGGCCGGAAAGACCAGGAGCCGAGGTAGCGGTTTCGGTGATCGATCCCATGCCGACCGAATGATGGTTGCGCCCGCTCAGAAGAGCGGCGCGGGTCGGAGCACACAGTGCCGTCGTGTGAAACCGCGTATACGTGAGCCCATTACTTTGCAATCGCTCAGCAGTCGGTGTGTCCGCTGGTCCGCCGAAGGCACTGCTCGCGCCATATCCCACGTCGTCCAACAGGACCACCAGAACATTGGGTGCGCCGGCCGGCGGTAGTAGCGGAGTGATCGGCGGAAACTCGGTGTCCGGATCCTTCGCGTCGTACGTCACCAGACCAAGATGTTGTCGATCCGGAATCGGTAGTACGGCGCGGCTCTGGTCTGTCGGATCCGTCATGACGTCTCGCCTTCTGTCTCTCACATGGCTCTTTCAAGCGTTTCAGGATCACGACGACGTCGACATCATCCGTTTCGGGTGAAGGCGCACCATTGCCGCAGCGTGGAGGCTTGAAGTGTGGATCAGCCCGGACGTTTCGCTCCCACCCCGATCGGGCATGCCTTCCTCGTCCCCCGGCGCCGTGTACGTGCCGGCCTGACCCAGATCCTGTGCGTCGTCGTGGGGCTGGCTGCCGGACTGGGGATGCCGTATGTCCGGAGCGGCCCGATGATTCCCGCCCGTCAGGTCAGCGAGATGCTCGTTGCCCTCGGACTGGGGTTATTGGGTGTAGTGGCAGTGATCTTCTCGCTGCTGTTCCTCGTCGTCCAGTGGGCCGCGACCACCTTCACTCCTCGCTTGTTGTTGTTCCGCGACGACCCCATCGTGTGGCGGACGTTTGCCTTCGCGATAGGCCAGTCGGTTTTCGACATCACGGCGGCGCTCGCCATCAGCAACGAAACGGATGTGTCCGTGGTTGTGCCCAGCCTCGCAGTGCTGGCACTCTTGGCCACGCTGACGCTGATCAGACTGCTCCAGCTGCGCGCATTCTCGGCCATCCAGTTGGCTCCGGTACTGACCACGATCTCGAGTCGTGGCCGAGCAGTCTTCGCCGCCGTGTACCCCACCACCGATCTGGAGTTGCCTCCTCTACCAACACTTCCGGTGATCACGACAATCGAGTGGCATCGACCGCCGGCCGTTCTGCAGCAGATCCTCGTCGAAGATCTGCTGCAGAACGCTCGGAACTGCCGATCCATGGTGGTCCTCCGAGTGTCGCCGGGTAGCACGCTGCGAGACGGATTGCCGCTCGCCGACGTCTACGGCGGACCCATGCCCGCCAACACGATCCTTGACGCCTTGGTCAGTGGGAGTGAGCGGACCTTCACCCAGGACCCCCTACTCGCGATTCGGTTGTTGGCTGACATCGCGCTCAGAGCGCTCTCACCCGCTATCAACGATCCTGCGACGGCCGTGCAGGCTCTGGACGAGATCGAGGACCTCCTCTCTCTGGTGGCCTCCGTACGCGCAGATTCGATCCGGGCCGTCGACGAGCGTGGTGATCTGCGTGTGGTGATTCCACTGCCCGACTTCACGAGCTTCGTCAGAACCGGACTGGACGACGTCATAGCCTCGGCATCGAACTCGCCACTCGTTCTGGGCCGACTTCGCGACCTACTTTCGCACGTCGCCGCCCAATCGGAGTCTCGGAACCGCGATATTCTCGCCAAGCGCGCTCGCTGGATTGATCAGCTGTCACAAGGCTTCCCGCGACTCGAACCCCCGTTGTGAACCCGTACAGATTTGCGGGCCATCGCGTCAAAGCATCGTCAAGATCAGTCTCAGAGCTACGGGAAATGACGATACTGACTCGGTGAGACATGCAGTGATACTCGGACACCGTGGAGTCATATCGTCGACGACCCGCCCGGCCCGTGGGCCAGAGAATCAGAAGCTCTCCGTCGCAACCGGACTGGCAGGGCTTTCGCTCGACGCGATGGCCTCGGTGTCGTACGGGCCAGAAGCCATCGTGTTGGTGTTGGCCCTCGCCGGCGGCGCAGGGATCGGGTTCACCGTGCCGGTGACAATCGCCATCGCAGTGCTGCTTGTGGTCCTGGTGGCGTCGTACCGCCAAGTGATCGCCGCATTTCCCGAAGGCGGTGGCGCGTACGCCGTCGCAAAGAAGCATCTGAGTCCTCGCGCAAGCCTGACCGCCGCCGCATCGTTGATCGTCGACTACACCCTCAACGTCGCGGTATCGATCGCAGCCGGTGTCGCGGCTCTGACCTCCGCCTTCCCTGCGCTTCTTCCCTACACGGTCTGGATCGCACTGGCGATACTCGGCGGCATCACGGCACTGAATCTGCGGGGCATCGCAGATTCCGCGCGGGTATTCATGTTGCCCACCGTGGTTTTTGTCGTCAGCATCTTCACGGTGATCGGTGCCGGACTACTTCGGGAAAACCCTGCTGCCGCAACGGCTCCCTTCCTCGCCGACAACGCACACACGATCGGCATTCTCCTTCTGCTCAAGGCATTTTCGAGTGGTTGCGCCGCATTGACCGGTGTCGAAGCCATCGCCAACGCGGTACCCAGTTTCAAGAAGCCTCGCGTGCGTAGCGCTCAGCGTGCCGAAGTAGCTCTGGGAATCCTTTTGGGCACCATGTTGATCGGCCTTGCCGTGTTGATCGAGAAGTTCTCACTGGCCCCAGTCCCTGGAACAACGGTCCTGTCGCAACTCACTTCCGCTGCCCTCGGAAATGGTGTGGGCTACTACGTCGTCCAATTCTCCACTGTGATTCTGTTGGCGTTGGCCGCGAACACCTCTTACGGCGGACTTCCGAACCTGATGCGAATCCTCGCCGACGACAACGTGCTCCCGCACCGCTTCAGCCGGAAGTCGACGCGCGACGTCTTCACGTACGGCGTCTTGTCGCTCGGAGGCGTCGGTGCACTCCTGCTCATCGGATCCGGCGGAAACATGAACACCTTGGTGCCGCTGTTCGCCATCGGTGTGTTCATCGGATTCACGCTCGCGCAGTTCGGCATGGTGCGCCACTGGCTCGCCGAACAGACGCCGGGCTGGAAGTGGCGCCTAGCGCTCAACGGTTTCGGGGCTGCGTTGACTTCGATCGCAGCAGTGGTGACTACCGCCATGAAGTTCACCGAGGGCGCTTGGTTGATCGCTCTCGCGCTCCCTGCGCTCGTCCTCGGCATGGAACGCATCCGCGGTGCGTACACACATATCGGTACGCGGTTAACCGTTCAGGGTGAGAACGATTCTCTGTCTATCGGATACAAACCAGCGGTCCTAGTACCCGTGTCCGAAATTACGTCGCTCTCCACCCGCGCGATGGCCGCGGCAACGGCGATGTCGTCACAGCCCATCGCAATTCGAGTCTGCCTGGCTCACGAATCGACGACGGACTTCACACGCCGATGGCAAGCCCGACACCCGAATTCGCGTTTGATCGTCATCGAGGACACCGAGAATTCCGTGGGGAATACCCTCGCTCGATACATCCGCACACACTTCCCCCACCGAGAAACCTTTGTCGTAGTCGCCACCATCGACCCGGCGACCAGATGGCACCGGTTCCTCCCGAGCCAACGGACCGATGAGATCGCTCATGCACTGCGCAAACACACCGAGGCCGTGGTGTGCCAGATTCCGGTCCGGATCGATCCGGCTCACCGCGATCCCGCCCTACGCGCATGAGCCGTCACTCAGAGCGAGGTCCCGAACAACATGCCGAGTAGATACGTTGCGCCGGCAGCGCCGTAGCCGATCGCAAGTTGGCGTAGCGCCCGCTTGAACGGCGGCCCGCCCGAGAGCAACCCGACCACAACGCCCGTCGTCAGCAACGCGATCCCCACGAGAACAGATGCGACGATCAGAGCCGTCATGCCTTCCAGGCCGAACAGGTACGGCAGCACCGGAATGATTGCGCCCGAGGCGAAGAAGCAGAAACTTGCCGCCGCTGCGCCCAACCCGGTTCCGACGGCTTCATGGTCGTCGACAACGTCCGCGGCGCCGAAGGTGCTGTTCGCGAGGACCTCGGCGGCGCGCTGGTCCGCTTCCTCGGCGGACATACCGCGGGCCCGGTAGACCAGGGACAATTCGTTCGCGTCGACGTCGAGCAGGCCGACAGCTTCGCTGGCAGCCGGACCAGGATTGGACGCTTCCAACAACTCTCGCTGCGAGCGGACTGAAACGTACTCGCCGGCGCCCATCGACAGGGCGCCGGCCAGAAGCCCGGCCATGCCGGTGATCAGAACGATCTGATTGGAGACGCCGCTACCGCTGATGCCGAGCACGAGAGCGAGATTGCTGACGAGGCCGTCGTTGGCTCCGAAGACGGCGGCACGAAACGTTCCCGAAAGTCTGTTCCGACCCCGAGTGGCCAAGGCCCGCACCACTTCTTCGTGGATCTTCTCGTCCGCGCCCATCGATGCGGTCGCGTCGGCGTCGTTGGGATAGGGGGATCGAGTCTCGGCGCGCTGCGCAAGAGCGAGCACGAAGACGGAGCCGAAGCGCCTGGCCAGAAAGCCCAGTATCCGAGTGCGGATATCGCCGCGAAGTGGTTTGCCGACGTGATCGCCGAGTAGCGCTCGCCAGTGCGCCTCGTGTCGACCCTCCGCGTCGGCCAGGGCGAGAAGGATTTCGCGCTCCTCGCCGCTGCGCCTACTCGCGAGGTCTCGGTAGACGGCGGCCTCGGCTTGTTCGTCGGCGAGGTATCGTCTCCAGCGCTTGACATCTCGCGGGTCTGGATCGGGTCGTGCGGCCGGAACTGTGGACATCGTGTTCCCCTTTCCGGTGAGGCGGTCACGCTTCGAGTACGCGGTCCATCCACGTCGTCAGATCGTTGATGACGTCGTCGCGGTTGGTCTCGTTGAAGATCTCGTGCCTGGCGCCCGGATAGGTGTAGTAGGTGACGTCTTCGATCCCCGCCGAGTTGTACCGTTCGACTGCGACGTCGGTACGGCTCAGCGCGGCGTTGAGAGGATCCGAGGTGCCGACGAAGACCAGGATCGGAAGGTCTTGTCGCACACCCTCGACGTCGACGAACCTCGGTCCCGCTGCGATAAGTCCGCCCATGCCGGCGTCGTCCAGGCTGAAACCGCACAGCGGATCGTTGATGTACAAATCCACCTGCGCTTCGTCACGGCTGAGCCAGTCGTGCGGAGTACGGGCCGGTTCGAATTCCGCATTGAACTGGGCGAGGACGTCCGGGCCGTCGTTGACGAGGCTCTCGATCAGTTGATCGACCGCGGTAGTCCCCGACAGTGCGACGGCGTCGATCAGGTGCGAATGATCGAGGATGTACTGCTGCGAAGCGAACGAACCGAGGCTGTGGCTGAGCAGTACGACGGGCAGGCCGGGGTGTTTGTCGCGGATGATGCCCGTGAGGGTCACCATGTCTGCCACCAAGCGGTTCCAGCCGTCGTCGCCGATGTTGCCTGGGCCGGCGTGCATGCTCTCACCGTGGCCGCGGTGGTCCGCCGCGTAGACGTGGAAACCGCGAGCATTCAGGGCGTCGGCGACGTGTGCGTAGCGTTTTGCGTGCTCACCCATACCGTGCGCGAGTTGAACAACCCCTCGAGGTTCCTGCTCGGTGGGCCATTCGTGGACATGAATGACCACTCCGTCGTCGCTGGTGAAGGTGAACATGCGCTACTCCCGGTGGTCGCGATCCGGACAGGTCATTTCTCATGCTAGATCCGCAGCGGCAATCCATCCGGGAAGTAGGTCCTGATCACCGGCGAGCCTGATTCGTTTCTGCACATCCGGCCTCGGATTCGGATATACCGGACACGGATGTTCGGAAACAGTTGTCGACCAGCCTGAGGAGTACAGAGCGATGAATTCGAACCGCATGCGCAACGTCGGCTTGTTGGCGGCTCCTCTTGCTGCTCTCGCCCTTCTCAGCGGTTGCGGCTCGGATGAAACGGGAACGGCCGAGAGTTCACCGGCACCCGCCTCAACGACGACCGCCTCGGCGCCGACGACCCAGACCGGCACCGCTTCACCTTCGACGACCCATACCGATCACACCCAAACCACAACCTCGACGGCACCCAATCCCGAAGGCTGCGCGATCGGGGAACTGAACGTCACCCTCGGCGAGTCGAGTGGCGCCGCCGGTTCTGTGGAGCTTCCGGTGGTCTTCACCAACACGGGCAGCCGCACGTGCACGCTCGACGGTTTCCCCGGCGTCTCGTATGTCACGGGAGCGTCCGGAAGCGAAGTGGGTGCTGCAGCCGGCCGCTCCGGATCCGGTTCACTCGTCTCCCTTGCCCCTGGCTCTGCCGCAACGTCTTTGGTGCGAGCTACGAACGTCGAGAACTACCCGGCAGATCAGTGCGGCGTGACCGACGTTGCGGGACTGAGGGTTTACCCGCCCAACAGCTACGACTCGGTCTTCCTCGCCTACCCCACCAAGGGTTGCTCGATGACCGGCGCGAACATCAACCAGCTGACGGTCGCGCCGGTCGCCCGCTGAATCACGGCTTGAGGCGTCGTAGACCCCAGAGCGCCGGCAGGAGGAACAGGCCTGAAAGGATCAGGACGAGTGCAGCTTCCGTGAACTGAAATCGCCGGACCTGGTCGACTGAGTGGTACCACGTTTCGTAGTGGTCCACTCCCTGCGCGAGCACACACGCACGATATTCGGCGTCGAGTTGGGCCAAGAAGGCTTTCTGGCGAACATAGAAGTCCACGTCGCTCTCGTCGGCTCGCTGATCGTATTCACTGCCGGCGGTATCGGTAGTGCACGCCTGATAGTCGATCTCGACCGGCTTCCCGTTGGCATCGGTGTATCCGCTTCGCACGATCCACGCCATCGAGGAATCCATGACGTACGTCGCATAGAAGGTGTCGTGCTCGATACCTTGGGTCAGCACAGTCGGCTCGGCATAGTGCGGCCGTGCCAGATTCTGAAATCCCACCATCAAACCTGCGACGGCCACTAAGGTGACGGCCACCGCGGCGATGGGTGATCGCACCAGCAGTGATACCGCAGCTCCGGCGACCAACGCCATAAAAGTGTATGCACCCAAGACGATTCCGCTGGAATTGAACAGAGGGAAGAGCATCGAACTCATTCCGTACGACTGAACGGGTCCGACGTTGACCACATAACTCCAACTCTCGAATCCAACCCGAGCGGCTTCGAGAATGAAACCGAGGATCGCGGCTGCGGCAGTGAGCGGAAGAAAGACAACAATGACTCGCATCCAGAACCATCGTGCTCGACTCACCGACTGCGTCAGACCGAGAACATGTGTTTGCTGATCGATGTCGCGGGAGAATACGGTCGCGCCCACCAGCGCCCCGAGTAGTACCGGTAAGGCGGCGGCGATCGTGTTCACGCCGGTAACGGCGGTATCCGCCCAGCAGTCCCATCCGACCCCGACACACCCGAAGTACGTTCCTCGGCCCTCTGCACCCAAGCTACTTCGAGTTCCGATTCCGCCGACTATCGCTGCCATAGCCAAAGCTGCGATGAATCCCAATGACACAATGAGCGATGTCCGGTGGTGCCGCCACGTAACCCAGATCATGCCGCCACCATCGTTTCTGCGCTCAGGTGCCCGAGCACCACGTCGTCGAGAGTTGCGTCGTCGATCACCCAGCCGGCCCGAGGGCTCGGACGAATTCCCTCCACCACATGAGAATTCGACCGCATCCCCTTGTCGGTATGAATGACCGCACCGGCGCCGACCACGTCCGAGGGGTCGCCGTCCCCGATCAATACGTAATGGGCAGAGATCAATTCATCCAACGGACCGGACAATCTCGCGTTTCCGCCGCCCAGCAGAAGAAGTCGATCCGAGACGTCTGCCAATTCGGAGACGATGTGTGAAGACAACAGAACCGTGGTGCCGTACTCGGCAACGTCTTCGAGCAGAGTGGTCGCGACGGACCGCCGCGCCACGGGATCGAGATCCGCCAAGGGCTCGTCGAGTAGAAGCAACTGCGGTCTGCGCCCCAGCGCCAAAGCCAGTGCAACCCTGGTTCGTTGACCTGGTGACAGAGTCTTCGCCTTTGCATCGAGAGCAATCCCAGCGCGCTCCACCAGATCCAGAGCGTACTTCGCATCCCACTCGTCGTTGGTATATGCGCCGAATCGAAGAAGTTCTGCAACAGTGAATTTGGGATACAGCGGCTTGTGCTGAGCGAGGTACGACAGGCCTGGGCAGATGCCGTCCTGATCCGGCGTGCTGCCCAGGACGGAGATCGAACCGTGGTCAGGCATCGTCAACCCGACCGCCAAGGACATCAGCGTGGACTTACCGGCGCCGTTCACCCCGACCAGGGCAGTGATGCTTCCTGTTGCGATCTCGAATGTGCAGGCGTCGAGCACCTTCTTCTTGCCGAAGCGCTTGTCCACGTCCTGCATTGTCAGTGCCGATTCTTGCGCAGTCATGATGTCTCCCCCTGCTTTCCGGACGGATCCGCTTCGATGAACGTCTTCTCGAGTTCCAAACTCACCAGTGCTTCGATGTCCGTGCGCTCGAGTCCAGCGGCCACGGCATCTGCCACCCAACGCGCCAACTCGCGCCGTAGCGCAGAGCTTTCCGCCATACCGGGCTTGGCAAGGGACTTGACGACGAACGTGCCCAATCCGGGCCGCGGAGCAACAAGTCCGTCGCGCTCGAGTTCCTTGTAGGCCTTCAGGACTGTGTTCGGGTTGATCGCGAGCGCTCCCACGACGTCCTTGGCTGTGGGCAGCCGATCCCCGACTTGGAGATCACCGAGCCTGAGCGCCTGCTTCACCTGAAGGACCAATTGCACGTAAGTGGGAATGCCGGATCGGCGGTCGATACGGAAGTCGATCATCCGAACCCTTTCACTAGTTCATTAGTGGAATAGATATTTACCCTGCCTTGACCTCCCGGGTCAAGCCAGACGACCCCTGTAAAGTGCAGATGCCCCGGTTCACCGGGGTGCCACGCTGCTCGTGTGAAGTTCGGTGAAACCCCGGCACTGTCGACGCAACTGTGAATTCGCCCGTCACTACTCGAGGCGAACGAGTCAGGTCACCGGCCTCGTGGCGACACGATGGTTCTCGGACGAAGGACCGCTCGTGGCGCTTCGCCTCGCGGCCGCGCTGCTCGCGACCCTTCACCACTAGCGGAGGGGTGGCTGTGAGTACTCGGCCGACACGTAAATTCAGATCTGTACTTGCAGCACTGACGGTGAGCACCGCACTGCTTGCCGGTGCGTGCAGTAGCTCGACGTCCGATGCACCCGCAACCACAGCCGCCTCGGACGGCTCGTTCCCGGTGACTGTTGTTTCCGGTCCCACGGATTCCGGCACGGACATCAGCATCGAGTCACGCCCTCAGTCGATCGTGTCACTCAGTCCCAGCGCCACCGAGACCCTGTGGGCAGTCGGCGCGGGCGATCAGGTGAAGGCCGTCGACAATCAGTCCGACTACCCGGCCGGTATCCCGGTCACCGATCTCTCGGGCTTTCAACCGAACGTCGAAGCCATCCTCGGCTACGCACCGGATCTGGTGATCGCATCGGATGACATGAACGATCTTGTCTCCGGACTGCAAAAGGCGAAGGTGCCGACACTCCTGCTACCGGCAGCGACGAGCATCGACGACGTCTACGCCCAGATCGAGCGCGTCGCGAAGGCCACCGGCCACGAAGACAAGGGCACCGAAGTTGTCGACACCATGCGCTCGGACATCGACACCGCTGTCGCCAGTGTTCCTGCGCGCCAACAGCCGCTGACGTACTTCCACGAACTCGACTCCTCGCTCTACACCGTCACGAGTTCGAGCTTCGTCGGGCAGATCTACTCGCTGTTCGGAATGAAGAGCATCGCCGACGCCGCGGGGCAGGGTGACTATCCGCAGTTGTCCGCCGAATTCGTGGTACAGGCCAATCCCGATCTCATCTTTCTCGCAGACTCCCAATGCTGCGGAGTGACAGCAGAATCCGTCGCCGCTCGACCCGGGTGGAGCGGCATGAAAGCGGTTACCGGCAACCAGATCCATGTGCTCGACGAAGACCTCTCCAGCCGCTGGGGACCTCGTGTCGCCGACCAGGTGAAGGCCGTCGCTGCCATCGTTGCCCAAGTTCCCGCGGCCTGAGCACTCGATGATCAAAGCCGGTATCTCCCAACATCGGACCGCCGTTCTGCTCGGCGCCGCGCTGATTCTGTGCGCCGCCTTGCTGATCGGTGTTCTGGTGGGGCCGGCCGGTTTGACGCCTGATCGGACCATTCTCGAACTTCTGGACGGAATACCCGGCATCCATATAGATTCCGGCCTCACCGCAACACAGCAGGCCATTCTCTGGCAGATCCGGCTTCCGCGAGTAGTCCTGGGCGCGTTGGTCGGAGCAATGTTGGCCGTAGCCGGCGCCGCCTACCAGGGCGTGTTTCGAAATCCCTTGGCAGATCCGTATCTCCTCGGAGTTTCCAGCGGAGCCGGACTGGGCGCAACCCTCGCCATCGTTTCGGGTGGAGCGCTGGGCATGTTCGGAATTCCCATGGCCGCCTTCGTCGGTGGTGTGCTGGCAGTGTTCGCAACTTATTCGCTCGGTCGAAGCATTGGCGGGCCGCAGAACGCGGTAGTCATCATCCTCGCCGGTGTCGCAGTCGCAGCGTTCACGAATGCAGCGCAGACTTTTGTTCAGCAGCGGTTCGACGATTCACTGCGCGAGGTCTATTCCTGGCTACTCGGCGGACTGTCCACCGACGGTTGGTCGGAAGTTCTGGTTGTCCTGCCGTACGTTGCGCTGGCCTCAGCCGTCATCCTGGTACACCGGCGTGTACTCGACGTGATGGCCGTCGGTGACGTCGAAGCCGCCAGCCTCGGCGTCGACCCGGCCAGATCACGCCTGGTGCTGGTGCTCGCCGCAACTCTGGGAACGGCCGCGGTCGTGAGTGCAAGTGGACTCATCGGCTTTGTCGGAATCGTTGTTCCCCATGCGGTTCGACTGGTCGTCGGCCCGTCTCATCGGCTGCTTCTCCCCCTGTCACTCATGCTCGGAGCGGCGTTTCTCGTCCTCACCGACGTTGCCGCCCGCACGGTCATGGCACCGGCCGAACTCCCCATCGGAGTTGTGACCGCGATGATCGGCGCTCCGTTCTTCCTTCTGGTTCTGCGCCGCAGCCGGGTCTCGGCATGACCGACAGCGCAGTGCGGTGCCGCGACCTCCGAGTCAACCTCGGCGGCAAGGACGTCGTCGACGGCATCGATCTCGATGTGACACCAGGCGATTGGGTTGCCGTGGTCGGGCCGAACGGCGCCGGCAAGACAACCTTGATGCATGCCCTCGCTGGATTGATTCCGTCTACCGGTGAGCTCTCGGTCGGGGGACTGAGTCCTCGCAATTCCAGCCGCAAGGCGATGTCCGCCGTCGTCGCGTTGATGCCTCAGCGTCCGGTAGTACCCGAGGGCTCAACGGTCAAGGAACTGGTTGCGCTCGGCCGTACTCCGTATCTACGACGATTCGGAACCGAAACCGCCACAGATCGTTCGGTGATCACTTCGGTGATCGAAAGGCTCGACCTCACCGAGTTCGCAGATCGACGAGCCACCGAACTTTCCGGCGGCGAATTGCAACGCGTGGTCCTGGCTCGGGCACTGGCTCAAGAGCCGCAGGTACTGCTCCTGGACGAACCCACCAGCGCCCTCGACATCGGTCACCAGCAGCAGGTTCTCGACTTGGTGGAGGAACTGCGAGAAGACGACAACATCACGGTCATCGCCGCGATGCACGATCTCACTCTCGCGGGTCAATACGGTCGACGAATTGTGCTGCTGGACAAGGGCAGCGTGGTTGCCGACGGTACACCCTCAGCGGTGCTGGAGGCAGACCTCCTCGGCCGCGTGTACGGCGCTCGCGTCGAAATCCTGGAACGGCCCAGCGGTCCCATCGTTGTTCCGATTCGGCAGGAAGGCACCCGCTGATGGAACTGGTGATGCTCGGCACCGGCGCTGCCGACGGTTGGCCGAACCCGTTCTGCACTTGCCCTTCCTGCCTGGCGGCATTGTCGAATGAAACCATTCGCGGACACACCGCTGCCTTGCTGGACAACCGCATCCTGTTGGACTGTGGACCCGAAGTACCGCGCGCCGCGTCGCGATTCGGTCGCACGCTGGCACACGTCGAACACATCCTGCTGACGCATTCTCATCCTGATCACCTCGGCCCGATGGCATTGCTGTTCCGGTCCTGGGCGTCTCGCACCGAACCGCTCCAGGTTCTCGGACCACCCGACGCGCTCGCTCCCTGCCGAGACTGGGTGGGCCCGGATGACCCGGTGACCTTCACACCGCTCGAGACCGGCCAGTCGATCATGTTGGGCACCTATCGTGTTCGCGCACTCGAAGCCGCGCACGAAGTACCCACCCTTCTCTACGACATCACCGACGCATCCGGAACCCGAATCTTCTGGGCCACCGACACCGGGCCTCTGCCCGAAGTCACTGTCGACGCCCTTGCCGACGCCCGTTTCGACGCCGTCTTTCTCGAAGAGACCTTCGGCTACAAAACTGACCACGGCACCGGGCACCATGATCTGCCGAGTTTCGCGGAGACGGTGACCCGACTACGCAATTGCACCGCGATCACCGATCGAACCGATGTGGTCGCCGTACACCTCGGGCACCACAACCCGGTCGAAAACGAACTCGCGGAGGAACTTCGAACGTCCGGGGCGCGAGCGGTTCCGGATGGAACTGTGCTCGAGATCGGGGTAGGACAGAGCCATCGAACTCTGGTCACCGGTGGCGCCCGCTCGGGCAAGTCCACTTACGCGGAGGGCCTGCTTGCCGGCGACCGGCACGTCACGTACATCGCCACCGGGGATCCGCAGGACGACGATCCCGACTGGATCGAACGAATTGCGTCGCATCGCGCGCGGAGGCCGTCGACGTGGACGACGGTAGAGACCTCCGAAGTGACCGAGATTCTCGCAGCCGCAACAACACCGGTCCTGCTCGATTGCCTAGGCACGTGGTTGACCGCACGTCTGGATCGACATCAGGCGTGGGCGACAGAAGATCTCAGCGCCGTCCACGCAGATATCGACCGGTTGGCCGACGCCTGGACCGCCTGTCCGGTACCGATTGTCGCCGTCACCAACGAAGTCGGAAGCGGCGTCGTCCCGGACACGAAGTCCGGGAGACTGTTCCGCGATCTACTCGGTCTGGTGAACAGCCGCATCGCCAGTGAATCGGAGTCCGTGGTCCTGATGACCGCCGGACTCCCCCTGAGCCTGCGCGTGTGACGTCAGAGCAATCCGGTGAGCTGACGCGCACAATCGAGTAGGAAACCGACCAACTCTCGATCCTCGTCCGTCACTCGCCCGCTCGCTCCCTGAACACACAACCCGCCGGCCACCTGGTCTGCGTGATCTCGAACCGGTACTGCCACTGCGGATCGACCCAGGCGGCATTCCTGGTTCTCGAATGCAAAACCCTGCAGGCGAACAGACCTCAACTGCTCATACAACGCGTCGAAATCACCGAGGGTGAACTCCGTGACCCGGCGAAGTTCCAAACCCGAAAGCAACCGCTCGTCGTGCGCCAACAGAACCTTCCCCAGCGCATTCGCGTGAAGGTTCTTCGGCAGTGCCGCTATTCCGATGATCTCGTGGTCCGGATCCTTGTCGACGAACCTCAAGCGCCCACCGGCGAATGACGCGACGTGCAATCCGAACCTCGTGTGTGTCCGCATGTCCTCGACGCGCTCGTGCAGCGTGGGCGCCGGGCCACTCGACGACGCCGCATGCGAGAGCTCGGCAGTCCGACGCCCCAACGCGAACCCTGACAGGTCCGGCACCCGCACGAGAAAGCCCTCCGCCACCAGCAGATTCAGCATCCGGTAGGCCGTGGCCGATGGAACGCCTGCAAAGGTGGCGATCTCCTTCGCTGTTGTTCCCGGTCCCAGATGAGCCACCGCCTCGAGCATCCCCAGCGCCTTCTGAACCGCACGCGGTTGTTGTCCACTGAAGTGGGTCTCTTCGCCGATCCGTTTGTCTGATCGTGGACCAGCGGTTGCACGGTCCGCGGTCACCGCCCATGCTCCGGCGAGTTACCCTCGGCGGCCCCACGATCCGACACGAGTCGCCTTCGCCCGTCACCGTCGATCAGCAGAGTACCCGTACCGGGCAACAGGTCCGCCGTCTCGACGCTGTCGAAAGCGCCTACCATCAGAAGGCTTTCCGGTCTGGCTCTCCGAAGCAATGAACTCCACAATGTCCCCGAGACCGCAACAACAAGCGCCGCGATCGGCAGTGCCCACATCCCGTGAACCGCACCGTCGAGAACGATGTAGGCCAGTAGACCGGCACCCGCAGCGCTCACGGATACGGTGCATATCCGAGTCAGCGACGTGTGTTCCCCGATTCGGCGCAAGAACTTCCACGAGGCAAAGGCCACCAGCGTGTAAGCGCAGACCAACGCGGTCTCCACCACGCCGTCGAAGGATCCCGAATCGTCGCGAACCGTATCCGAATAGATGAATACTCCCGCCGCACTTACCGCGACGAACGCAAGTACCGCAACGTACGGGGTACGGAACCGTCTGTGCACGCGAGCGAGCGGCGCAGGCAGTACCCGTTCGATCCCCATCGAGTACAACAACCGCGAACCCGCCTGCGCACAACCGAGAGTGGATGCGAACCAGGAACACGTCATTCCGATCTTGACTGCCAGAGCCACCTCCGCGCTGGCCCCCGATGCCGTTCCCTCGAAGTACGCTCCGACGATCGTCGCGCCGTGACCAGTCATCGCCGCCCAGGCCGCAAAAACGAAGAGGACCCCGCAGATGATCGGCGAAATGAGAACCGTGCGTGTGACGCTGATGAGTGGTCGGTTCGCTTCCGGGCCGAAGAAGGCCGAGCTTTCGAAGCCCGCCATGCTGAGCACCGTCAGCATGGCGAGAAACGGCACAGCGCTCAGCGACGGATTCGGCAGGGCAACAGCAGTTGTCGTGTCACTGTGCGTCGCCAGCATGACCACGACGATGAGAATCAACGAGCACGCTTCGACGACCAGGATCGCTCGGGTGGCGAACCGGACGCCTCGCACTGCAATCCACGCGACGGCCAGGGCAATCGCCACCGTCGTGATCACCGTCGCGGCAGGCCCTCGCACGTCGGGGCCGACAATGGCGATGGTATCGAGCAGACTCGGAACTGCCTGCGAGAAAACCGAAACCGAGATTCCGAGATACCCGAGTACCAGTGCGGCACCCGCCGTCAGTGTCGCCCGGATACCGGAGCCTTGGAAGACGAAGCTGTACAACGATCCTGCTGCGGCCAGTCTCCGCGTGAACTGAGTGATGCAGAACGCAACGAGAAACACCGCCGAAGTTGTCGCAGCAATCGCAGCCAATCCGACGTAGCCGGGACTGTAGGTGATCATCCACAGGGCGATGAACACCATTCCCGTTGCCGGCGCGATCGTGGAGAGTGATTGCCCCAACAGGTCGATCGGGGTCAGACGTCCTCGCCCGAGACCACGGAGCGGGGAGAACACGGGCTCACTGTGTTGATCCGCATTCTGCGCTCGCGTGATCGCCGCACGCAGTGCCGCACTCACGGCCATGTGTCACCGTCCGTCGCGTCCAGGCCCGAACCTACGAGCGAATTGTCAGAATTCGGTCAGGTTAGTCCGCTTATGTTTCCGCGCAGTTTCCACGATGACGCGCACAGAACTTTCAAGTGAGAATCCGACTCTGTTTCCCACCCAGCGTCATGCCGGATCAAGGGCGGCCGACGGTATCCGGCCCCTCCGGCAGCACCTTGACCTACGAGTTCTCCGATTCTCACACGACAACTGCTCTCTCAGTTGCACCTCGTCCAGGCGTAGCGCGGTCGACGCGGGTTCGCAGCATCGCCCGTACAGGATGTGTCCCACACACCACCGGCACTACCCGAGAGGAACGGAGGAAGCATGCACTTGGTCAGCGCCACCACTTCGGCGATCATCGGATTTGTTCTCCTGCTCGCCGGCATTCCCAAGCTGAACGACCACGACGGGGTCCTTCGTTCGGTGCGCGGATACAAAGTGTTGCCGGTGCGACTCGAAGTACCGATCGCTCGCATCCTTCCCGTCGCGGAAACCGTCGTAGGCATCCTCATGGTTCTCGGCGTGGCCCATCGCCTCGCCGCCTTGGTTGCTGCCGTCATGTTCGCGTCGTTCTTCACGGGCCTCACGATCAACCTCCTGCGTGGGCGACGCGATCTGGACTGCGGATGTTTTGCATTCGGAGTCGGCGAGATTCCGCGCATCGGATGGTTCCACGCCGTTCGCGCCGGAACACTCGCGGTGATCGCTGTGGCACTGTCGGTCACCGCCGGACAGGCTGAGATCGGCGTCCAGGTCGTGGCGGCGACCTTCGGATTCCTCCTCGTCCTGGCTGGAGTTGCTCTCGCACAAATTCGTTCGGTGGTCCACCTCGGACGACGCCCAGTCGACGACTATCTGTCGAGCGCCTCCATCCGCCTCCGAACCGCCGAAACCGCGTCCCGGTACGGCTCGTGAACTCACATCCCCACCACTGAAAACTCGAAGGCAGGACTACCACGATGACCACTTTCCTCCTTGTCGCGACAGTGATCCTGGTGATCGCCGTAGCCGTACTGTTCTTGATGGTTCTTGCTCTGGCTCGTGAAATCGGCCGCGTACAAGTACGTCTCGGACCTCTCGGTGCCCGGATGATGGATACCGGGCCCAAGGTCGAACAGGCCGGCCCGTCGTTTGCCGGTCTCATCGATCAGGAAGGACGGACCGTCGGAGTCGGTGGTCACCGCGACAAACCGCAACTCCTGCTGTTCACAGCACCGAGTTGCTCGACGTGCAAGAGCCTTCTTCCCGGCGTAAGGGCAATGGCCCGAGCCGAATCGGATCTCGACGTGATCATCATCTCCGACGGAACACCCGACGAGCATCGCGAGTTCCTGGCCGGCAGCGGGATCGGTTCGGAGCTCAGTTACATCGACGCTCGAGACGTCGGTATCGCATACCAGGTGGGCACCACTCCGTACGGCGTGATTCTCGACGAGCACGGCAAGATCCGAGGAAAGGGCCTGTGCAATCACATGGCTCAGGTGGAAAGCCTGCTCAATGCGCTCGAATCCGGCACCCCCTCACTCCAGCACCTTCATGCCCAGGCGAAATCCGGCAGCGCGGCCTGATCTTCCTGCACAGTTCGATCCTCTTCACGAATCAGGAGAAAATCGTTGGACGACAATGAATTCCCGCAGCACAACATGACGGAGAATCGATATCCCGTCGACGAGGCGACAGTTCAGGCCCAGGCCGAATGGATGGCGGGCCAGGGCGGTTCGCTTACCAGCCGAACCGGACGTAAACTCTCCGAACGAGTTTCGCGGCGATCCATGATCAGTCGGATCGGCAAGTGGACCATGGGTGTGTCAGGAGTGGCACTGATCAGCACACTTCCCGTGACACGTAGTGCCTTCGCCCAAGAGCCCGAGGTTCCTGCGCCGGCACCTGGCCCCGAACCTCTTGTCCCTGTCTACGACGGTAAAGATCCGGCCGAGTGCGAGTACTGGCGCTGGTGCAACATGGACGGAACGTCCTGTGCCGCATGCAACGGCGGCGGTGTCACCACCTGCGCCCCCGGCAGCAAGCCCGGCGCAGAGTTCTGGGTCGGATGCTGCACCAACCCTGATACCGGCAAGACCTATCTGATCGCCTACTACGACTGCTGCGGTGCGCCTTCGTGTTCCAACGCATTCTGCGGCGAACCGGACATGCAGGCCGTGATGTACAACCCGGTCTCCGGAAGCTACGACCAGGAAATCATCTGGTGTGTCTCCGACGAGTCCCAGGCATACACCTGCACGATGGCGCCCATCATCGGTGAGGACTGCCAGACTCGACCGGCCGAACGCCCCAAGGTCGGTGCCGGATCATGAGCAGTCCGCGAACCCGAAAACTGGCGCGACCCGCCGTTGCCGTCATCCCACTCACCGTCGTACTCGCGCTGGCCGGTTGCAGTTCGTCCGACAACGACGAACCCTCCAGCGCAGGCGATGTCACCTATCCGACAGTTCCGTTTACTGCTCCGGGCGAGGGGATCTCCCTCGGTCACGACGACCAGGAAATCGGCGACACCATTCCCGAGCCGTTGCACGTCGGTTCGATCACCCCGATCGCAGCTGACCGCTTGCTGGGCGTCGAAGGTGGATTCGGCCAACTCGAGCTCAGCGTCAACGTCATCGATCCGAAAACCGGTGTGGCCGAGAGCCGGATCACCGTCGGCCCGGGTATCTGGGATCCGGTCATTCACGGATTCGTCGGGGATTCCGCCGAGGATCCTGCGGTACTCGCTGCCGAGGTGTGGCGCCCCCGAGGTTCCCGCGGCGCAGCAGATTTCACGGTCAGCACTTACTCCGGAAACCTGCTGGAACCAGCCGAGGTCATGCTTCCGGACGTCGCACGCGTACATTCCCGTCCCGGCTCGAACGCCGTGACCTCCGACGGTAAGTTCTTCGTCACGTGGGACGACGGTTTGTACGGCATCAGGGTGGTCGACCTCGAGAAGAAGGAAGCGACCGGTGCACTCCAGATAGTCGGCTGCGGTCCGTTCACGTGGATGGTCGATCACGAACTGTACAGCGTCTGCGAGGACACCCGGGAACTGCTGCACGTCACGATCGGTGACGACGGAGTTCCGAAGGAAACCGCCCGAAGCAAGGTCCTACCCGAGGATTTTGTCTCCACCCGCAAGGTCACGTGGGCCTCGGAAGCACAAAAAGCCTTGCTGGTCAGTGAGAACGGCGATGTGTACGTCTTCGACTTCTCCAACGGACTGCCTCAGGAAGGTGTCAAGCCGATCGGAAACGCCGGGCAGGACTCCGGTCGATTCTCGGAGAACGTCATCAACGCCGACGCAACCCGGCTCGCAATCGCGTACACGGACACGGCTATTCATCCGGACTCTGCTCGGGGAGGCTCACTGGTCAAGATCGACTTGTCCGATGCAACGACCTTCGCCCCGGTGAAGAGCTTGACGCTTGCAGACCTCGGCTTGACAGACATCAAGAGCATGACCTTTTCCGTCGACGGCGCCACGTTCTACGTGCTCGGTTCGGGACCTGAGGTCGAAGGCTCCGCTCCGCAGAAGATCGTGGGTTACAACGCGAGCACCGGCGAGCAGGTCAGTTCCGTCGATGTCTCGGGCAACGTCGGGGATGTCAGCGGGTTGATCACACCAGAAGTACTCCGATGAGTCGTCCCGGATCCGGTGTGGTGATGGGCCGGCGCCGCTTCCTGAGTTTGGGAGCACTCGGCGCCGGAGCACTCGGGCTCGGCGCAATGGGGACGATTGCCGGATGCAGTTCCACTGCAGCATCTCCGACGCCCACAACCGATCTCGACTACATCCTGCCCACCGACCCCGAAGTTGCCGCCGCAGAATCGGCGCGAGCCTGGAACGGGACCACCGCTGCGTTTGCCCTTGCCGCCGGATTCTCGACGGTAGATCTTGGCGGACGCCTCGTGGACACGTGGACGTACGGAGGCGCTGCGGTGGCTCCGGAACTTCGCCTGAAGTCCGGTGACCGGGTGAACGTCAGCGTCCAGAACGGCCTCGACGCCGAAACAACACTGCATTGGCACGGAATTCGAATCCGCAACGACATGGATGGCGCGGCACCCACCACGCAGGCTCCCATCGGCGCCGGTTCGAGTTTCGAGTACAACTTCATCGCAACGGATCCGGGAACGTACTGGTACCACTCGCACAGCGGATTACAAGCCGATCGGGGGCTCTTCGGCGCCATGATCGTCGAGGATCCGAACGACATCACCGGGGCCGACGCCGATGCCGTTCTGGTGCTCGACGACTGGCTCGACGGATTGGGTACCACCCCGGATTCCGTCCTGATGGCCCTGAACCCGGCAATTTCGGGCGGGCACGGCGGACACGGCGGTGGGGCAACAACTCCGGCGGAACACTCGGAAGCCGACATGTTCGTCGCGCAACATTTGGTGAGCGGCGGACACGGTTCTTCCGAACCACTCGGCGGGATGACTCAACACATCGCGTATCCACTGCACTTGATCAACGGGCGGCCACCCAATGATCCTGCTGTCGTGACTGCAGCGCCCGGTTCGACCCTGCGACTGCGAATCATCAACGCAGCCGCCGAAACTCCGTACCGGTTTGCTGTGGCCGGTCACGAGATGACAATTGTCGCTACCGATGGCTACGACGTGGAACCAACTCCTGCCGACACCATCATCGTCGGAATGGCGCAGCGCTACGACGTGCTGGTGACGGTGAAGTCGGGAACATGGCCGGTGGTGGCGAAGGTCGAGGGCCGAGATGGTTATGCGTCGACCGTCCTACGCAGCACCGACGCGTTGGCCCTGGCGAACCCGGATGTCGGCGGAAACCTCTCGGAACTGGCCGGCCGACTGGTCACCGAAAGCGAACTCCGGCCCACGGAATACGCACGGCTCGAGACGAAGTCGCCTGATCGCGACTACCACATCGAATTGATCCAGGCCGGCGATCGGTACGTCTGGGGAATGGCGGGAGCCGATGCGGGCAAGCTCGTCATGAAACAGGGCGAACGGGTCCGGATCACGATGAAGAACACGTCCACGATGTGGCACCCGATGCACACCCACGGCCACACGTTTGCGGTACCGGATTACGGCGGACTTCGCCGCGACACCGTCAACGTCCTACCCGGCACCGAGCTTGCCATCGAGTTCGACGCCGACAATCCCGGCGAGTGGATGTTCCACTGCCACAACGCCTACCACTTCGAGGCCGGCATGACGGCAAATCTGCGTTACGTCCGCTGACAAGTCGAAGAATGGAGAGAACACCTCATGAAGAAACTCGTTCCCGCTTTCCTGGCCGCGTGCGCTGCCCTGAGCCTCACCGCCTGCAGTAGTGATGCCGGTGCGTCGTCGGACGAACCTGCAGTCGTGATCGAGGTGAAGAACATGGCGTACACACCGGCATCGGTCACCATCGAGAAGGGACAGACCGTCGAATGGAAGTTCGACGACAGCGGACTCCCCCACGACGTGGTCGGCAACGGTGATCTCGACGGGAAACTGAAGAGCGAGTTGCTCACCGAGGGAACCTTCTCGTACACGTTCGACGACGCCGGCACCTTCACCTACCACTGCACGCCCCATCCGATGATGGTGGGCACCGTGATCGTTCAATAGTGAGGAGGTGGATCGTCGGCTTCGGCCTCGCTGTCGCGGCGACGTGTGTCCCAGCTTGCGGCACAGAAGATCCCGTCCCCGACGTGGTGGTCGAGATCAGCAATGTTCAGTTCAGTCCGATGGACGTCACCGTGGAGCACGGCGGCACCGTCGAGTGGCGCTTCGACGACGGCGGACTCCTGCATCACGTGGAATCACCCGGCCTGTTCGACAGCGGTATCACCGGAGACGGAACGTTCCGGCACACGTTCGAGAGCGTCGGAGTCTACGAATATTCGTGCTCCGTCCACCCGTACATGATCGGAGTCATCACAGTGCTGTGAACTCTGGCTCATCACTTTTCGCTGCGACTTCGGCTCGACACTTTTCCTGAACCACAAACACTTCGGAGGATCTGATGACTACTGTTCTCTCACACGGCCCACTGCAGACCGACGTCCCTGACATCCGGCCGACCCTTCAAGGATCGGTCGGCACCGCGACCCGTGTCAGCCTCGTCGCGGCGGGCGCCGCTGCGGGTGCCGGCCTCGCACTCGTGGCCACGCCATCTGCGACAACAGCTTTGACCACAGCTGTTATCGGCGCCGGGCTGGTTACGTCGCTGGCCGCGAACTGGTCGACCTGCGGAATGTCCGTCGCCGGAGTTGTTGCCGCGCCGAAGCAAGTCGATCGGAAGGGATCCTCGACTCCCGTCCGCCGACTCGGCTGGCACGCTCTGGGTTCGGTCACGACGGGAGCCGTCACCGGGGCATTGATCGGCGCTCTCGGTGCGGCGATGTCCGGGTACGTGCCGGTCGGCTGGGCGCTGGGCGTCTGGGCCGTCGTCGCGGTTGCATACGGGCTGCACGAGTTGGGTGCGGTGAGCATGCCGACTCCGATGCGGCGCCAACAGCTTCCGCGCCATCTGCGCCGCACGATGGCGCCCTGGAAGGTCTCGCTGATCTTCGGCGCGATCATCGGTCCGGGATTTCTGATCTTCATCCGCTCGAGTGCGTACTACCTCCTGGCACTCGGCGTCATGGCTTCGGGTTCACCGGCTCTCGGGGCGGCGCTGTTCACAGTCGTATCCCTTGGCCGCTGCATGCCCAGCCTCGCGGCAATCGTGCACACCAAGCGCGGTGGCTCGATGCCGGGATTCCTCTCGATCATGTGCGTCGTGGACCGTCGCGTGCAGAGCGTCACCGGCGCGGCATTGATCGCACTGGGAGCATTCGCCGCCGCAGCACTGATCTGACTCTCGACCGAGCACCCTTCACCTCGAGTGAACACACGCTCCGACTCTCCGGAGCGTGTGTTCACTCGACAGAAACCGTGCGCACTCACCCCGCGTCAGGGAACCGACAGCGCCGCCTGGACCGAGTCCTCCGACGGCGACGTCACCTTTGCGTCCCGGCTCCACAGCATGTCCAGCGCTGCCTTGGGTTTGGCAAGGACCCACTCCCGGGCGGCGTTCTTGATCAGCGTCGGAGTTGCGCACCCGCAATCGCTGTTCACCCCGTCTGCGTCGATGCCGACGTCCCGGCACAATGCCACGGCACGTGGCACGTGATACCCCTGAGTGACGATCAACGCCTTGGTCACCCCATACGCATGTATGGCCCGGAAGCAGGTGTCATAGGTGTCGAGGCCGTACGGATCCCCCACGATGCGACGCTCATCGATTCCCTGCTCCACCAGGTAGTTCGTCATCGCCGCGATCTCGTCACCCGAGCCGCCGTTCGCGTCGCCGGAGACCAGGACCGCTTTAGCCTTTCCCGCTTCCACCAGTTCGACTGCTGCGTCCAGCCGCCCCTTCAGGAAAGCCATCGGCTTACCGTCCTTGATCTGCGCGCCCAGCACGATCACTACCGGAGCATCGGGAGCATCGGCGGCGTCCGACGTGTGGCCGGCCGACGCCACGGAAATCCACACGATCGAGCCCGCGTAGACAACCGCTCCGAGCACCGCAATGCCTGCGACCCAACGAGGCCACCGGCGCTTGCGCGGCGGTTTCACTGGATCTGCAGCGGCTTCGTCCATTCGTCGATCAAACCACACGGTTTCTTCACCGCTTAGGCGCTCGGTCGATCCTCCATCCCTCCGCGCCACTGCGCTCGGCCCACAAATCCGAGTACTTCCCACCTCGCGCGATCAGGTCTTCGTGGGAGCCGACCTCCTCCACCCCACCGTCTTCGAGGTAGACGATGCGATCTGCTCCCTCAATAGTCGACAGGCAATGAGCGATGATCACCACCGTTCGACCACGGGCCAATCGGTGAATTGCCTCGGTGATGGCGACTTCGTTCTCTCCGTCGAGGGCGGAAGTCGCTTCGTCGAGAAGAACTATCGGAGTGTCCTTGAGGAATGCCCGCGCAATCGAGACCCGCTGACGTTCACCGCCGGACAGCAGTGATCCGCCTTCACCTACCCTGGTCTCCTCACCGCTCGGCAAACGGTCGATCACTTCGCCTAGCCTGGAGTCCACCACTGCTTGACGGACCTCCGACTCGGTGGCATCCGGACGCGCCAACCGAACGTTGTCCAGGATGGTTCCGTCGAACAGGTAAACCTGCTGTGAGACAGTCGATATCCGAGACATCAATGCTCTCGTTCCGATCTCGCGAACATCGGCTCCCCCGATGGTTACCGCACCTTCGTCTACGTCCCAGAATCTGGAGATCAGCCGAACCAGAGTTGTCTTTCCGGAACCGGAAGGACCGACCAGAGCAGTGACCGAGCAGTCCGGGAATTCGAGACTCACGTTACGAATCACGCGATCCGGGCCGTAGCCGAAGGAGACCGAATCGAACCGAATATCATACGACGTAGGCTCTTTCGGCACCTCAGGTTCCGCCAGCACCGGTACATCGATCATCTCTCGGACAGATCTGAGCGACACCCGGGCCAGTGAGATACCTTCACCGAATCCTGCGAGCATCTGCATCGGCTCCACGAACCTCACGGCCAACACGAGAACAACGATCACGCTTGCTGTGTCGATGGACCCGGTGGTGACCAGCAGTGCCGCCAGAACCAGGACGGTGAGAAAGGCAACCTGAACGACGATCATGAAGCGCAGCAGATACTTGTCGACCGATCCGATTTCCTGCAGGTGTGCGTCCCGGTTGGACACAAGAGCTTCGTCCAACCGAGTCCAGCCTTCGCCGCTCTTACCGGCCGAACGTAGAACTTGCTGCGCCTGTGCATATTCGACGACGCGCGATGCCAACTCGGATTCGCTCTTGCCGATCGCCTCGTATTCGGGAACAACCGCACGCTGCACGTTGCGGTAAGCCCGAATCCCCAGTGGAACGAAGACGACCATCGCGAGAGACAGTCGCCAGTCCACAAACAACACAGCGATCGCCACTGTCGCTGGAGTCACCGTGACGGTGACGAGTTGCGCGATGATCATTCCCGGGATGCTCATCAAGATAGCCGTGCCCTCGGTGACCAGGCGAGTGAACGCTCCACGGTTTGCCTTGCTGAACCACCCGAGCGGAACCTGCACCAAGTGCTCACCGAGGCGATGCATGATTCCACCGGCAAAACCCTCGATTCCGATGCGGTACGCCCGATTCTCGGCGATCCACCGTACGGCGCCACAGGCCACCGCCACGAGAGCAGCCGTGACAACCCACGGCACTGCGGCGTCGTAATCGCCGCGAACCACCGCTTTCAGGATCGGAATCATCAGTGCAAAGACGACACCCTCGAGTATCCCAGCGAGCGTGAAACCTGCTATCTGACCTCGCATCCCATTGCCGCGCCCGAGGATTTCGTCCAGGTCTCGAATCATTGCAGCGCCTTTCGCGGAGATATGTCTTCGACGAGGGGGTTCTGGAGCGCCCACATCCGCGCGTAGGTTCCGCCGAGCGCCGACAACTGTTCGTGCGTACCCTTTTCCACGATCCGTCCGGCGTCGAGAACGAGTATCTGATCTGCATATCGGACGGTGTGCAGTCGATGAGCGATCACCATCAGGGTGCCGCCGACCGCACTGATCTCACCCAGTGCGCGTTGAACGGCCGATTCACTGTGGGGATCGGCCTGCGAAGTCGCCTCGTCCAGGATGACGATCGGCGGGTTCTGAAGGATGGCGCGGGCGATCGTCAGGCGTTGCTTCTCCCCACCCGACAGCTCACCGCCCGAACCACCACCGATCTCGGTGTCGTACCCGTCCGGCAGTCGCATGA
The DNA here is from genome assembly GCF_029269915.1 of Rhodococcus sp. C3V. Classification (NCBI taxonomy): domain Bacteria; kingdom Bacillati; phylum Actinomycetota; class Actinomycetes; order Mycobacteriales; family Nocardiaceae; genus Rhodococcus; species Rhodococcus sp. C3V. The sequence continues at coordinate 70,747 of NZ_JARJBE010000001.1, read as the reverse complement.
TCACGTCGTGAATCTGCGCCCGCCTCGCCGCTGTCTCCACTTCCAGATCCGTTGCATCCGGTCGACCGAGCCGAATATTCTCGCGCACGCTGTCCCGCAGGAGCACAACATCTTGGAAGACGATGGCCATCGATCTCAAGACTTCGCGACTGGACTGATCTCGTAAATCGCTTCCGCCCAGTCGAATAGACCCGTCCGTGACGTCCCAGAACCGCGGAAGTAGACGCGCCAAAGTGGTCTTTCCGGAGCCGGAGGGGCCAACGATCGCGGTCACGGTGCCCGGTTGCATCTCGAAGGAGATATTCTCGAGGACGCGCTGCCCAGTGGTGTATTCGAAGCCGACGCTGTCGAATTCGACCAAAGTGCTGCGAGCAGGCACTGCATCCTGAGGTTCGGCCAGCTCTGGTTCGCCGAGGATGCTCTCGACGTGAGTCGCTCCCAGTTGGCCTTCGCGGTAGAGGTTGGCCATCGTTCCCATGTGCAGAACCGACGACGGAACACCGATTCCGACGACCAGAAAGGCAACAAGAGCTACCGGGGTAATCCAACCCCCGGACAACATTGCAGTTCCCGTCGCCGTGATGACCACGATGAGTACCGCCGGTGAGAGGAGGATCGACATCGCGACCACCGGCCTTCCCATCCCCGACATCCATCGCACGCACACCGCAACCATCGAATCGACAGCGCTCGAGTAGCGCGCGAATGCGCGACTCCCACTCCCGTACGTCTTGACAACCTCGATACCGTCGCCCAGTTCTACTGTCGCAGAGGTCAATGTCGACATTGCAAGATTCCAGGAGTCGACGTTCGTTCGATAGGCTCTGCGCATCGACGGCGCGGCGAGAGCGAGACACACTCCGATGTAGCCGACCAGGACCAGGCTGAACTTCCAGTCCATCGCCACCAGATAGATCAGGGCCACTATCGGCGACAGGATCGCGGGCACCACGTCGGCGGGAAGGTGAGCGACGAGAAGATGCATCCGCTTCACGTCGTCCGTCATCGCCTGCTTCACTTCACCGGTGCCACCATTTGCAAACCACCCCAGAGGAACTCGGGACAGATGCCGAGCGATACGCGAGCGAATCGAGTATTTGAAATGCGCGTCGGCGGTGTGGCACACGGTCAGCGCTGCGTTGTAGACGACAAAACCGAGAATTGTGCCCGCTGCACCGATTGCGGCCCACAGCCAGACCAGGTTCAACGACGAGTCGGTCAGGAGCACCCGCGCGATCTCGACCACCGCAACGTAGGGCAGGAATCGCAACGGCACCGACAGTGCCGACAGACCCGCCCCTAGGAGGAGTTGATTTCTCACCGGCGCGATCATCCTGCCCAAAGCGTCGCGGTCGACGAGTCCGGGCGAGTCTTCCGGGGCTGCGGACTCGTTCACTTTCATTGCCGCACTCACTCTTCGACGATGATCGTGCCGGTCATGTTCGGATGTGGTGTGCACGTGTAGGTGAACGTTCCGGCTTTGTCGAAGGTCTGACTGTAGGTTCCGCTTCCTTGGAGATCGCTCTTGATCCCCAACTCGGCGAACACGACATCGTGCGGCATTCCCTGGTCCTCGAAAATCCACGTGACGGTCTGTCCTGTGTGCACGGTGACGGAGTTCGGTGTGTACGCAAGGTTTTTCACCGAGATCTCGACCGGCGCTTGCTCGGTAGATCCCGTCGAATCGTTGCCGCACGACGTCAGTGTGAACACCGCTGCAACAGCGATCAATGTGGTCAATCCGGTGCGAACTGACATTCTGCTCTCCTCATCGAACGTAGTGGAGGTCGGCAGTCATCCCGGCCTCGAAGTGGTACGCGTTGTGACAGTGAAACATCCACCGTCCTGGATTGTCGGCGTCGAAGTCGATCGCCATTTGTGTACGCGGAAGTACGATCACAGTGTCTCGGCGAAGCCCGCCGTAGGCGGGAACCGAGAAGGTGTGCCCATGGGTGTGCATCGGGTGCCACATGTCGGTGTCGTTGTTCATGACGATTCGTATTCGCTCGCCCTGCTTCATTCTCAACCGACCTGCATCGGCGCCCGCCATTCCCCAGACGTATCGATCGCCGGCCTGAATGAGATCCACCGAATACGCACGATCCGGTGCCCTCTGCTCCAGCGCTCCTGACGGGCGAAGCTCCGATTCCAGAACGAGCCGACCGCCGGAACCTGACAGCACTGCAGGCGAAGTCAGGTCGACGACCGCTACCGAATCCGGCGTCCGAAGCAGGCACGCGACGCCACCTGACTTCCCTTCCACCTTCGCGGCGATGGGCCACGAGCCGGACTGCACCGTCACCAATACGTCGTATCGCTGCGCGGGTGCGATCAGAATCTCGTCTCCGGCTGTGTAGGCAACGTCCTGCCCGTCAGCACTGACAACGGTCATCTCGTGCCCGGCGACCGAGAAACGGTACGGAGTCTCCGCCCCGGCATTGATCACCCGCAATCGAAGCCGAGTTCCGGCCGTCGCGCTGACGACGAAGGGATCTTCCACAGGCCGTCCGTTGATCAGGTGCAGTGGATACGTGATGTGCGTTGCCATTCCACCGAGCGCCTCGGAATTACCGTGACCGCTGGCGAGACGTTCTGCGGCAGAATCAATCTCTGCATCATCGACTTCCGGTGGAGCTCCGCCGTGCCCGTGGTGTCCTCCCTGCACGTCCGGTGACAATGCGCGAAGCACTGCATCCGGGGTTGTTCCCAGCCCGTCGAGCCAGTCGTCGATCACGATGACGACGTCCTCGTCGGCTCCGGTCCGGTCGTTCGGGTCCTCGACCACGAGTGCACCGAATAGCCCTCGATCGGCCTGCAATCCTGAATGGGAGTGGTACCAATATGTTCCGTGATCCGGGGCCACGAAGTCGTAGGTGAACTCGGCACCTGGTTGGATTCGTTCCTGGGTGACCGGCGGGACGCCGTCCATGTCGTTGCGGATCGCAATGCCGTGCCAGTGCACCGAGGTCTCCGTCGGAAGGTCGTTCTGCAAAAGAACGTTGAGCCGGTCTCCCTTGGAGATTCGAAGCTCCGGGCCAACTGCTTCCGCACCGTACGACCATGTGTCGACCTCTCTGGCGCCCAGACTCACCCGAGCCGGTGCAGCTGTCAGATTCCGTTCGACTGTGCGCCCGCTATGAAATCTCGCCTGTTCGGCAGCACGAACTTCGTCGTCGAACGGTGAAATCTCAGAACTGGATTCGTTCGCCGAACCACGGCTGCACGCACTCAGTGCCACAGAACCCAAAGCCACAGAACCCAAAGCCGCAGAACCCACAGCCGCAGAGCCGAGCGTCACCGCTCCCCATCGCAGAGCCAGGCGCCGACTCAACGCACTCGAACTCATGCCGTCAGCGCCGTGAATTCCTGATAGCGCGTCGCGGCAACAGCTTCGGTTCCGGTGCCGGTCAGATTGCCGGCAGCCATGGCATCCATGTCCTCGATCATCCAGAAGGTGGCGAAGGGATGAGTGGCAAGCCACATGTCTCCGTTGACCTTGGCCACTCGGTTCTCCTGCACCGCTGAAAGACTCGAGAATCCGGGAACACCGGCAACCTTGCCGAACTCGTACACGCCCTCGTCGAACACGGCTATGATCCGAGCATCCTGCGCCGGGATCGCCTCGTCGGACAGGGGCGCATACGGCAGTCCTCCAGCCGCATTCGCTCGCTGGGGTTCCGGACGCCCGAAGCCGCTCTCCGCCAACAGCAACGACGGCGGCGCCTGCTCGGTGGTGGTGGCAAGGATTCCAGAACTGCTCATCAGCACCGACACGGTGTTCGCTTCACCACCGGACCGAGCAGAGACGTCAGCGATCTTGCCCTCCAAGGCGACGGTCAGCTTGTCGGCAACCGACTGACGATCAAAAGCGCGTCCGAAGAAGGCAAGATTCTCACGCCACGGAGTGGTGACGGCCGGGACCGGCACTGTGGGGACGGTCGATGCGAGGGAGTCGTAGTAGCTCCGATCGCCCATCGACGTGAAGATGACCAGTCCGGGATCCTGGGCGAGGACCTGCTCGATCGGGGGTGCACCGAGCGGCGGCACCGTGACCACCTCGGCACCCGCTGACGCCAAGATGTCCTGGCCGATCTCCGATCCCCACGACGTGAAGACCACATCAGGGGTGATGCCGACGGCAAGGAGACCGAGTGCGGCGTATTCGTCGAGGGAAACAATTCGCCCGAGGTCGCCTGGAACCGACGTCTCACCGAATTCATGGGACACAACACGCGTTCCCTCGGCAGGTTCCGTCGTCGGTCCCGCCTCACTCGAGCTACAGGCGGCCGCAGTCAGGGCGACGACACTGACCAGCAGCGAAGCACCCAGCCTCGATAGGTAACCGGGTCGCGTTTTCAACTTCATGGTGTCCTTCAGCTTCGAAAAATCGGGGGGTTCGCATAAATCCGAGCACTGCTCGGATTTGGCAAGTAAACCTCACCTAAGTTCATCCGTCAATCGCTTGCGTCGACTACGCACACCGATCCGACGCCGCTAAGCTCGGTCGGACCATGACTGCGCCATCACCTGACAAGAAGTCCGCCGCGAAATCAGAGCGCCGCCGGAGTTACAACACCGGGATCACTGCGGACGCAGTGGTGACCGTGGCGTTCGGGCTCAGTCGCGAGCACGGAGTCGAGGGCTGGTCGCTGCGGCAGCTGCTCGGCGAACTCGATACGTCGTTCTCCGTCGTCTATCGACTCGTCGGAGATCGGGACGCACTCTCGGCTGCGGTGGTCGACAGTGCGGTGTCAGCCGTGAACGTGCCATCCGCACAAGAAGATTGGCGTCGATGGCTGACACATCTGCTCTTGCAGATGCGAGAGGCATTGATCGAGTGTCCAGGCGCGGCGCAGTGGCTACTGATGAACGGAGTTGCCACCCAGCGCAGCCGGGAACTCATGGAGGCAGGATTGGCATCGCTGATCGACGCCGGGTTCGGGGAAGAAGCCGCTCAGGCTTACACCGTCGCCTTCACCTCGACAATCACACTGATCGCCATGAACGACGCCAGGCGCATTCCCAGCGGACAGCCTTCACCCGATCACAGCGCGATGCTGGAACGACTGAGTAACGACGGACCCTCAGATCCTCGTTCATCGATGGAGACACTGATCGGGAAGTTCGCCGGTCCACCGGATGCTGCGGAAGCAACACGGGCAGAACACTATCGCTACACACTCGACCGTGTCCTCGACGGCCTCGAGGCGCGGCTGTACGCAATCAAGGAGTCACAGAAATGACCGCGGGGTCGCTGTCGCACTTGTGCGACAGCGACCCCGCGGATGATCTGGATTCTCGGTATGCCTAGCGGAACAGGTTCGCGACGAACGGAATCGTGTCAGCCTGTGATTCGACCAAAGCGCCGCTGTGATCGGTGTTGTAGGTCTTGAACGTGACCGGTTCACCGTTGGCGACCAACGCTGCAACCAGCGAAAGTGCAGACGGTGCAGGGACATCCACGTCAAGCAGGCCCTGGCCGATGAAGATGGGGCGATCGTATCCACTGGTCGGTACACCCATGTAATCGTTCAGCAGACCCTGGAAGTTCGGGATCTGACTGAGCGGGCGGGAAAAGATGTCACCGAGGACCAGATCCTTGGAAGCCTCGTCCAGGTCTACGGCGCAGAGCTTTTCGGCCGAGTCGACCTTTTCCCTTCCCAAGTCGTTCAGGTAGGAATTCAAGTCGATCTCGGGGTGCGCTTCCCGCAAGCCCGCGAGGATGTAGAGCGCGTACGACGTCAATCCGCCGCCGAGGGCGATGGGAGGGAAGCCCGGACCGGCAGGCAGGAGGGTCAACTCGATGTTGGCCGGCACTCCGGTACCCACCCCGCCGCGATAGTCGAGAGAATCCCCACCGTATTCAGTGGCGTAGCGCGCCGTCGTGATGGCCGCTCCGCCGCCCTGCGACTGTCCGACCACTGCCCACCGATTCGAGATGGTGGGGTCGATCACCCGAGCAGACTTGACCGAGTCGACGACGCTGTGCGCCTCCACCTTTCCGTCGAGATACGGCATCAGCCCCGGTGTTCCCAGACCGACGTAGTCGGTGGCGACTACGGCGTAGCCCTCGGAGAGCCAACGCCCCAGGTAGGGGTAGTCGCGCTCGGGCAGGCCAGGACCGACCAGCGAAGGGGCACAGGAATCGTCGAGTCCCGTGGTGCCGTGCGCCCACGCAATGACGGGCCAACCACCTTCCGGTGCCGGACCGGCCGGGACGTAGTATGCGCCACTGCTCAGCGCAGGCCCGCCGTTGGAACCGATGGTCCAGTACGTGAATCGCTTGGCGTCGGCGGTACCCGGAATCCACAGATCTTTCGGTAGCGGCTCACTCGACACCACAGTGCCGGTGGCTTGCGACGCGCTCGGTGCCTGTGCGGACGCGATGGGCGCAGCAACGGCGGAGCCGATCGTTGCAGCACAGAGGGCTGCGATGGATATGCGGGCAAACGACTTCGACTGGAATTTCACGTCTGACGACTCCGGTTCGTGCGGTGGGCGACCTCGTTGGACGTTATCGTAGATTTTGTTTAACCGATCGGTCAAGCAAAATCTTGCAGCTTCGTGAAACGTATATGTCGAGATTCCGGCCCCAACTCCGACCTAGCATCGAACCGCACGAAAAAACAGTAGGAGGATGTGTCCATGGCACACGTACAGCGTTTCGACCACATCGGCATCACCGTCGCGGACCTCGAATCAGCGACGGCATTCTTCGTCGGTCTGGGTCTCGAGGTGGAGGGCACCGGATCCGTGGAGGGTGAGTTCGTGGAAACCGTCTGCGGTATCCCTGGAGCCAAGTGCGAAATCGCCATGCTGCGCCCGCCGGGCGAAGGATCACGGCTCGAGCTCTCGTCCTTCGTCACGCCCGAGCACGTACCCGGATCGCCTGCTCCGATGGCCAACGAGATCGGGATACGCAACGTGTCTTTCGAGGTGGGCGATCTCCAGGTTGCGGTCGACGCGGTGGCTGCGGACGGTTACGGACTCATCGGCGGGATCGGCGAGTACGAGAACAGCGTGCGCATGGCCTACGTCCGGGGGCCTGAAGGGATCATCGTGTCCCTGTTCGAGCAGATCGCCTGAAGCGTCACGGCATTCGGAGCGTCAGATCGCCTTCCAGGAGCTGGCCAGAGCGCCCATCGCAGCCGCGAATTCGGCGAACGCCGCGTCGATTCTGACGCGGTCACCGGTGGTCACCAGATCGAGCGTCAACCCGCGAATCTGCGCCAACACGATCGTCGCGTAGCGATCAGCGTGATCGGGTGGACATCCGTGCGCGAGCGCAGCTTCCGCCAAACCACCCAACCAGTCCCCCACCACATGGTCGAGAAACTCGCGATACCGCTCCGGATGCAACAACGCCTGTCCGTAGATCTCGAACATCAAGCGAAAGTTCGGCAACGATTCCGCTGATGTGCGCCCATTCCAGTAACTCGTCAACATCTCGACGATGTCGGTCCCGGAAGAGATGTCGAGAGAAGAACTGTCTCGCAGGGTGGCAACTACTTCAGTGAGCAGTTGTTCCTTCGAACCGAAATGATGGATGAGTGTCGCATGACTGATCCCCAGATCCTTGGCCAATGGCCGCATGGACAGTTCACCGACGCCGTTCGCCGTGACGTACGCGGTTACCTGCTCGAGCAATTCGGCACGGCGATGCTGGTAACGCAGTTTCCGGCCGTCGACCGGCGTGCTGTCCTCCACCTGCAGGAGCCTACGCAGTACCGGAAACACGGCAGAACCGGTTACACGGTGACGTGGTGGCGATCCGATCGACTGATCGTCACAGCGGCGACGACAACACCGATCACCACGCCGATGAGAGTGTCCGCGACGCGAGCCACTGCCGCTTCGGTCCCGATCGGAGCACTGAAACCGATGAGGAGCAGTGCCATCGGGGTGACGGCCAGTGATGTCAGTGCATAGTTCTTGATCACGAGCAGCTCAGCAGCAGTCTGCAGAATCACGACCACGGCAACCGCTTGCCAGTAGCCGAGCGTCAATGCGATGAGAGCAGCAGCGACGACGGCGCCACCGACATTTCCCACCAACCGCTGAATCCCACGCTGGACGGTCTGCTTGTAGTTCAGCCCCTGCATCGCGGCGATGGCACCCATCGACGCCCAGAGCGGATGCTCCAACCCGGCTCCCGCCGCGAGCCAACCGGCCAGAGCCGACGCTGCCACGATGCGGAGAGCATTCATCCGCACCGGGCGCGAATACAGCCGATTCAATCCTTCGAGAAAATAGCCTTCGGGCGCGGCCAGGTTCTTTGCCGGTGCGAGATCGTGTTCGATCATGCTGGAACGCTTGAGCTTCCGAAGCTCCTTCTCGTGCCGAGCAATGCTGCGAATCAGGGTGGCGTCGCCGTGCAACTGCCACTCCTGAACTGCCGCTTCTGCTTCGTCGAGCACCGCCACCAGTTCGCGTCCGTGATCGACGGTCGACTTGATCCGGCCACTCGACGCAATAACCAAGCGGGCGTTGGCAATCGATCCGAGCGCCGGTTCCACTCCGCCTGCTCCGGACTGTTCGAGACGCCCCACCGCAGAGACTGCACGGGCAACTGCCAGGCGGGCAGGTCCCATCGGCAGTACGAGCGCTGGGAGCATCGCGGCCGCCCAACCGACCAGAACTCCGAGCGCACCGGCAGTGACCAACCGCGCCAAATCATCAATGCTGGAGGCATATCCGGCTGCACCGGTCGCCGCGAAGACGAGGATGACGGGCCCTGGTCCGGTGATCCGGAAGCCCGACATGAAGCAGTACGACGCACCCGCAAGCAAAGAGAGGATGCCGATCTGCAACCACATCGGAACGCCCGCGACACCCATGGCGCCGCCGAAGGCAATCGAAACCACCAGTGCAGCACCCACCATTGCCAGCTTGCCGGCCAACCGTGGATACGGCTCGTACCTGCCGAACGCGGCGCACAGCGCGCCCAAGGCCGCGAAGCCGGCCAATTCCCGATGCCCGAGCAGTCCGCCGACCACGAGGACTACGGCGGTGGCGAGCCCGACCCTGATCGCGGGGGCGATGGTCGCGTCGGCAGATCCGACGCGAAAAGCCGCTCGCCACGTCGCCCCGGAGACGGTATGTGCAATGGCTTCACTCGAATGAGTGAGACGGCTGGGCGTCCTGGCTGCGGTTTCGGTTCGGCTCACCCAATCAGCATACATTTATTTCACTAGTAAATTACTTGTGAAGTAATGTGAATTCTGTCGCTAAGATAGGGACATGGGCGCGGCGAACAGATCCGAAGACGACTTCATCGACAAAGTCCGTCGCGAATGGAAGCGCGCCTACCCCGAGTTCGACACTGCTCCCGTCGAGGTGATGGGCCGGATCGCCCGCATCAACGCGCAGTCTCTTCACCAGCTCGACCGCGCGCTGGCGTCCAGCGGGGTCTCTCGCGCCGAATTCGACGTGATGAGTGCACTTGCTCGCAGTGACCGTCCCCTGCGGGCGAGCGAAGTCACCGCCGTCACGATGGTCAGCGGCGCCGCCACCACAAAACACGCAGACCGCCTGGCCAAGCTGGGCTTTGTCGAGCGTCAGCGCTTCGAACACGACGGACGAGTGGTTCTGCTTCAACTCACCGATGCCGGTCGCGCATTGGTCGAGGCAGAGTTTCCCCGACGCGTCGAGCGAGACCGTCAAGTACTCACCGGACTCGACGAGGACGAACGTGCCCAACTGACGGCACTGCTCAAACGCATCTCACTCAACATCGACTCGGGGATCTGGGACTGACCTACTTCGGCAGCGGTACGTTCTGCAATCGCACCTGACCGCGCGCCACCTCTTTGCCCGATTCCGGATCGGTGATGACCACCGACCACAACTGCTGAACCCGGCCCTGCTGTATCGGCACAGCCACGACGTCCACGCGCCCACCCGTGCGGGCGCGCAGGAAATCCGTTCCGTTGTGCACTCCGACGGCAAATTCGCCACGGTCCGCCACTGCGGTACTCGCCCCGATGCTCGCGGCCGACTCGACGGCGGTCGTGTAGACACCGCCGTGGACTACGCCCCACGGCGTGTGATGCTCCTCGGACAGATCGATGTGCCCGACAACCTTCGTGCCGGACACCTCGTCCAGTTGCAATCCGGCAGCGCTGACAAATCCGCTTGCTGCCTCGAGATTCAATTCCGTCATGTCGACCCCTCATCTGCTCGGTTGGATTTCTCGACTCACCTTCCGCCTCGAAATACGTGCCGTCAAGTGCTAAGTTGGATTTCCCAACTAACGTCTTCAACCAATAAGGACACCGACACGATGGCAGCAAAAGGACGTAACTGCTCCATCGCCAACGCCTTGGAGGTCGTCGGCGAGAAGTGGTCACTTCTGGTGCTCAGAGAAATCGTTCTCGGGCAACGACGGTTCGACGAGATCGCCGCGGGCACGGGAGCCAGCCGCGACATCCTCGCCGCGCGTCTGCGCACCCTTGTCGACGCCGACGTCCTCGCAAAGCGTCGGTACGAAGAACATCCGCCGCGCTACGAATACATCGCCACCGAATCAGGAAAGGCGCTCTACTCGATCCTGATGGCGCTCATGGAATGGGGGGACGCCTTTGCGACGACGGGTCCACCGCCAACCGTCGTCGAACACCGTTGCGGTGAGATCCTGCACGCCCAAGTTGTGTGCGCGCACTGCAAAGAGCCGCTGGCCGCCAAAGACGCGCATGTAGTCGAACTCTCGCCGCCTGCTCGATAGCGTCAGCGTCCGGGCGGAAACCCGCCTGTTGCGATCGGACCCCAGGAGTCGACGGTGACGCGGATCAGGCTCTTACCCTGCTTGCGCATGGCTTCGCGGTACTCGTCCCAGTCGGGATGATCACCGGCGATGGATCGGTAGTAGTCGACCAACGGTTCCACCGAGTCCGGGAGGTCGATCAACTCCGCGGTTCCGTTCACCTGGACGTACGGGCCGTTCCACTCGTCGGAGTGGATACACAGAGACACCGCCGGGGTGCGGCGGACATTCGCGGCCTTGGCCCGTTCCGGGTACGTGGAGATGACGATCCGACCCTCGTCGTCGACCCCGCACGTCACCGGAGAGATCTGCAACTCGCCGGATTTCTTCACCGTGACGAACGTGGCCCGATGGCGCGGCCTGACGAATTCGAGGAGCTCGGCAAACGACACACGATCTGCGCTGGCGATCTTGGACATGACCTCAGCCTAATTCGATTTACGAACTGACGCTCAGGGCATCTCGATGGTCTGAGCACGTGCGATTTCGCCGATTGCACGAATGATGTACGCGCTCTGAGCTTTCTTCACTCCGGTCGACAAACTCCCGATGACCAGAACCGCCGAACGCAGGTACGCGCCGTGCCCGATACGGAACGAATCGTCTTCCAGATCCGAGATCCCGAGTGCCCCGGTGTAGACCGCAGCGAGCGCCTGCACGTCCAGATCCGGCAGCCACACGATCGTGGACTTGGCGCAGGCGGTGAGCGCATCCTGCACGTCCTCGCTGGACAAGCCGTCCGGATGCGTGTCCTCGAGCAATTCGCGCACGATCGCCGCGTGAACCGAGCTGACCTGCTCGAAAGAGAGCCCGCGCAGTTCCTCGACAGCCACGAGTAGTCCGTCACGATTTGCCGCCCGCACCGCGGCGAGTGCGTCGGCCGTGGCATCGGCGATGTCACGGGCGACCTTCGGCCAATGCGTCGGCCAGCTCTGTTCTGGCGTCCGCTGTTCTGGCGTCATCGTGGTATCTCCTCGGTCCTCGTGTTCATGCGGAAGCCTTCCACATCCCACCGACAGGCCAGGCGATCCGTCAGCGCAGCCGCTCCAACAAGGACATTGCGTTGTGCGGCGCAAAGCCTTTCATGTCGTTGTCGAAGTAGACGTACACGTCGAGGCCCTCGTCCATCCAATCCCGAAAGCGCTTGGACCACTTGTCCAGAGCTTCGTCGGTGTACCCACTCGCATACAGTTCCTTGTCCCCGTGCATCCGCACATAGACAAAATCGGCAGTAGGAGTGGTGATGCGGGGATACCTGCCGGCTGTGTCTGCGACGACAAAACCGATGGAGTGCTCGCGCATCAGGTCCACGGCTTCGTCGGTCTCGAAGCTGGCGTGCCGCGCTTCCACCGCGTAGCGAATCGGCACGTCCCTCTCGGTCTGGGCGAACACTCGGTCTTCGGTGAGTTTGTCGTCGTGCTGTGCTGCCAGATCGGCTGCAGCCTGCGTGGTACGGGGAAGACCGTCGAAGAAGTCGGCCAATCGCTGCGATTCGAACTGCAGCGTCGGAGGTAGTTGCCACAGAATCGGCCCGAGCTTGGGGCCGAGGGCGAGCGTTCCGGCGGCAAAGAAGTTGGCGAGTCCGTCACGGGCGTCGAGCAGCCGTTTCATGTGTGTGATGTACCGGCCGCCCTTGATCGCGAACACAAAATCTTCGGGAGTTTCGCTGCGCCATTTGGTGTAGCTTTCCGGCTTCTGCAGCGCGTAGAACGAGCCGTTGATCTCAATCGACGTCAATCTCTCTGCGGCATAAGACAATTCTTTGTGGTGAGCAAGACCTTTCGGATAGAAATCTCCGCGCCACGCGGGATACGTCCACCCGGAGATACCTACCCGAATATCTGCCATCGATTCAGACTAAGCGGCACTCGAGCGTTTTGGCACTCCGTGTTTCAAACTCCGGCGCTGAGCGCGACGGATACCGGTACGACGGTCAGGCACACCACCGCACCGATGAACAACGCGATCACGAGGCGACGGTCCCACTTTCCGCGTGCACCACTGGCAGCGAGCATGAAGATCACAAAACCTACACACACGGACACGATAGTCACGATCACCGGAGTTCCAACCATGCCGTGATTGTCCCCTACCCATTGCCACCGAGCGCCCTACGGGTACACGATCGAAGTACCCATCCCGAGCTAGGAGTGGAAATGCCGAAATACCTCTGGCAAGTGACGTACTCACCCTCCGGCGCCGCCGGTCTACAGCAGGAGGGAGGCACTGCGCGGCGCGACGCGATAATGCGAATGGTCGAAAGCATCGGTGGCACTGTCGAATCCTGCCACTTCGCACTGGGCGGTCACGACATGTTCGTGATCGGCAACCTGCCGGACGACGTCGCGGCAGCCGCATTGAGCATTCGCACGGCTGCGGCAGGTGCAGCACGCTCGGAGTCGATCACACTGCTCACGCCGGAGCAGATCGACGAGGCAGTCAAGCGACCGACTGACTACCGCGCGCCGGGCAAATGACGACGGAAGGAATAGATCCCGGCAGCAGCCGAGTTGCACCCGCTGTGACGGAGACTACGAAAACACCTGACCTGGGCACCTACGGAATCTGGCGAGGAGCGGCTGGTTTGCCGCCCGAGCTGGGAACTGCGATCGAGAAACTCGGTTTCGGCACCATCTGGATCGGCGGCTCCCCACGCGCCGATCTACGGATCGCCGAGAAACTTCTCGACGCGACCGAGCACATCACCGTGGCAACCGGAATCGTCAACATCTGGTCCTCCCCTGCGGCTGAGGTGGCGGAGTCCTATCACCGACTCGAAGCCGCGCACCCGGGGCGATTCCTGCTCGGCGTAGGCGTCGGACATCCGGAGGCGACCGGCGACTACACCAAGCCGTACGCCTCACTCGTGTCGTACCTCGACGAACTCGACGCGGCCCAGGTCCCGGAAGCGCGGCGCGTCCTCGCCGCACTGGGGCCGAAGGTGTTGAAACTGTCCGCCGCTCGCGCCGCCGGCGCGCATCCGTACCTGACCACCCCCGAACACACGGCCGAAGCTCGCGAAATCCTCGGCCCTTCGAAGATCCTGGCCCCCGAGCACAAGGTTGTCCTGGAAACCGATCCGGAGAAGGCCAGAGCAATCGGTCGCCCCGCCGTCGCCAACCCGTATCTGTATCTGCGCAACTACACGAGCAATCTCGAGCGCCTCGGTTTTGCGCCCGAAGAGTTGGCCAACGAGGGGAACGATCGCGTCATCGACGCCCTGGTTGCGCGGGGTACCGCGAAGTCCATCGCGGATCGACTTCGGGAGCATGTCGCGGCGGGTGCCGATCACGTTGCGATCCAAGCACTTCCCGCCGAAGGTGATCCGATCGCGACCTACGAAGCACTGGCCGCCGAACTCTTCGACTGACCGGACAACCCTTGACTTGGATAAGTAGTGTCCGAGTATACTTGGACACGACTTATCCGAGTAAAGGAGAAAACATGAAGATCGTCATTTTCGGAAGCGGACTCATCGGAAGCCAGGTCGCCGCCAAGCTCGCTGACGCCGGGCACGACGTGAAGGCGCTCGGTCGCGGCGACGGGATCGACATCACCACCGGCGCAGGTATCGCCGAGGCAGTCGAGGGTGCCGACGTCGTCGTGGATCTGACCAATTCCCCTTCGTGGTCGGACGACGACGTCTTGGCCTTCTTCCGCGACGGAACCGGCCACATCCTCGCCGCAGAAGAGAAGGCAGGCGTCGGGCACCACGTCATACTGTCCATCGTGGGTGCCGATCGACTGCCCGATTCCGGGTACATGCGAGCCAAGGTCGCCCAGGAAGACCTGGTCAAAGCGGGCCCGACCCCCTACACGATCGTCCGATCGACCCAATTCTTCGAGTTCGTCGCCGGAATCGCCGACGCGGGAACCACCGACGGCGCCGTCCACGCAACGCCGGGACATCTGCAACCCATCGCGTCTCGAGACGTCGTGTCCCACGTCGCCGAGGTAGTGACCGGCGCGCCGCAAAACGGCACGGTCGAGATTGCCGGACCCGAACCGCTGGGCATCGACGAACTGGTCCGGCGCTTGTTCCTCGTCACCGGCGACAAGCGTTCGGTTATCTCCGATCCCGAAGCCGGCTACTTCGGCGCGAAACTCGACAACTCGGCACTGACCCCGACACCCGGTGCAGATGCATGGATCGCGCCGACAACATACGACGCGTGGCTTGCCGAGAAGGCCTGACGTCGACAACTCGAGCGACGTCCGGCCCGCACCGCTTTCCGCGGCGTCGATAGAGTCCAATCATGAAGCTTTCCGGAGGCGTGGAGTGGTCACTCCACTGCTGCGTGGTTCTGAGCCAGTCCGAAGGGCCGGTACCCACAGCCAGACTCGCCGAACTTCACGGGGTGTCGAAGACATACCTGGCGAAGCATCTGCGAGCGCTCGCGCACGCCGGTCTGGTCAATCCGACCGAGGGCCGAGACGGCGGGTACGTTCTCACCCGGGCTCCCGAGAAGATCACCGTTCTCGACGTCGTACAGGCCGTTGACGGCACCGAACCTGCGTTCCGGTGCACGGAGATTCGACAGCAAGGAATCCTCGCCGCCCCACCGGAACAGTGCCGTTCCGCCTGCGGAATCGCCAAGGTCATGGCCGACGCCGAAAAAGCCTGGCGCGCATCACTGTCGGGGGTCACTATTGCAGATCTTGCTGCAACCCTGGACCTTCCGGCACTCAGAAAGATCCTGACCACACCGATCACACCGTAGAGCAGCCCACACCCCACGAGACGGCAATCCATCGTTCAACTATCGGGTACCTTGTTCGGGGATCAAATCTTGACGAAGAATCTTCCGGGAATTTTCGCAAGATCTCGGAGGGGGTTTCATGGGAGTCAGTGGCGCTGCGGGGTTGGGGCAGAACATTCGTCAAACAACGGGACTGTTGAGTCGCTGGTGGTCTCTTGCGTACGACGGCGAATGGTTCCCGAGGTTCCTGGCTGCTCGATCGATGTTGGGGACAGCCAGGGTGGTCGTCACCTTTTGGTGTGCTGTGTTCGTCGCACTCGCCGTACTGGCTCAATTCGTGAAGGGTGGCGCAACCGAGCTCCCTGAACGGCTCGCGGCGGGCGCAGCATGCATGATCGCGCTCTACTGCATGATTCGCTGGTCACTCGGACGGTCTTGGCCGAGTCACCATCAATCCGTTCGTTTCGTTTCGCTCACCAATATCTGCTTGTCCTTGATACTTCTCGCCGAAATCCATTCGAGCTTCCTGGCATTGACCGGCACCGTCCTGTTCGTGGTCGTCGCGAACTATTCGTCGGTATTCCACAGCCCTCGAATAGTCACCGCACAGATCACCGGCGCGCTGTTCGTCGTTGCGCTACTGACAATTCGAGCTGTAACCGATCCGGATACCGACTCTTCGCTGTCGGTGTCCACTGGATTCGTCATCGGGTGTGTTATCGCTTCAGCTTCGATGACCGTGCATTTCCTCGTCCTGTATTTGACCGACGACGCACGACACTCTTGGCGTGATCCACTCACCGCTGCCCTGAATCGACGTGGGCTGCACAATGTCTGGCAACAGTTGTTCGGTGTCGGCGAACTCCAAGGACACGTAGTCCTTGCGGTGGTGATCGATGTCGATTCGTTCAAGAGCGTCAACGACAAACTGGGTCACGCGGAAGGCGATCGGATGCTGGTGACAGTCGGCCGGCGCCTGAACTCGGTGGTCGGAGAGGTCGGACTGGTTGCGCGGACTGGCGGCGACGAGTTCGTGATTCTCATGCCCGTGGAGCCACGTCGCATCGAACAAACCGTGGTGGACATTCACAATTCGATATCGCGGCCCGCCGGCCGGCAGTCGATTTCCGTGAGCGTCGGAGCCAGCGTGTGGCTGTCCTCGACAATCCCGGACGCTTCGGGAACCATCGATCGGATTCTTGCCGATGCCGACAACGCGATGTATCGGGCGAAACGACGAGGTGGAGACCAGGTAGCTTGGGCAGTAACGCATCTGAGCTGAATCGGCACGACTACCTGCCGATCGAATTCAGAGCGCCGCTTCGCTGTCGTTCGCCGGATCCAGCTGATCCTGGGTTGCCGCCCAACTCGCCAAGAGTTTGAGTGCGTCAGCCGTGGGCGTCCCCGGCGCCGCGGTGTAGACCAGCAGTGTCAGCCCGGGATTGGACGGCAGTTCCATCGCCTCGAAGTTCAGCTCCAGGTCTCCGACGACAGGGTGACGAACCTTCTTGAATCCCGTCCGATGAAAGCGCACATTGTGTTTCGCCCACCGGGTGCGGAATACCTCACTGCGAGTGGCAAGTTCACCGATGAGCTCGGTCAACGCCTTGTCATGAGGATTGCGCCCCGCTTCCGAGCGGAGCATCGCGGCGATGTCGTCTGCCGCGCGCTCCCAATCCACGAAGAAGTCCTGCGATGCCGGGTCCAGGTACACGAACCGGGCGTTGTTCGCCGGCCTACGTGGATCGGCCAACACCGGCGAATACAACGCGCGCGCCATACGATTGGCCGCCAGCATGTCGTGCCTGGCATTACGTACCCACGCCGGCGCGTCGGTGATGGCGTCGAGTATCTGCTGAATCGCCGGGCTCACGCCCTTGGGGGCGGGCCGCTTTCTACTCGGTGCGCCTGCACTGGCGGCCTTCGCGAGGTCGTACAAATGGGCAGTTTCGGCTTCGTCGAGTTGCAGTGCTCGGGAAAGGCTTTCGAGCACCGAGTCCGACGCTCCCGCCAGATTTCCGCGTTCCATGCGCACGTAGTAGTCGATGCTCACACCGGCGAGCAGAGCGACTTCCTCACGGCGCAACCCCTTGACGCGACGGTTCCCGCCGTAGGCCGGCAGCCCTGCCTGCTCGGGTGTGATGCGAGCACGACGGGAGCTGAGGAATTCGCGGATCTCGGCTCGGTTGTCCATGCAGTTCACGTTACTCGAGCGGAGAAGACCGAGGGAGGTACTGCCGTTACCTGGAACAACAGACACTCCCGCGCCCGCGAGGCGCGGCGTTGACTGATTGCAGTCGACCGGTCCACGCCGAAACGTCGACTTCGAAGCACGCGACACCAGAAGCAAGAGGGGACACCATGCGAGCAACCATCATGTACGGCGCCGGAGACGTTCGAGTCGAGACCGTGCCCGATCCGGCACTGCAGCAGCCGACGGACGCGATCGTGCGGATCGTCAGGGCGTGCGTTTGCGGCTCTGACCTGCACCCTTACCACAACATGCCGGCCACGCCCGGTGGTTCCCCGATGGGCCACGAATTTGTCGGAGTGGTGGAAGAGACCGGTCGCGAGGTGTCCACGTTGAAGAAGGGCGACTTCGTCATCGCCCCCTTCGCCTGGTCCGACGGGACGTGCGACTTCTGCCGCGAAGGCTTGCAGACGTCTTGCCGACACGGTGGATTCTGGGCCGGAAACGGGATCGGAGGGGTCAGGCAGAGGCCATCCGAGTGCCGTTGGCAGACGGCACCCTGGTCAAGGCGCCGGTCGGTGAGGATTCCGAACTCTTTCCGTCACTGCTCACACTCTCCGACGTCTTCGGCACCGGCTATCACGCGGCGGTCAAGGGTGGCGTCAACCAACGCACGACGGTCACGGTCATCGGCGATGGAGCCGTGGGGCTGATGGCAGCGCTCTCCGCCAAACGCCTCGGCGCCGAGCGCATCATCCTCATGGGGCGCCACAAGACCCGCACGGATCTCGGTCTCGAGTTCGGAGCCACCGACGTGGTTGCCGAACGTGGAGATGAGGGCATCGAGAAAGTCCGCGAACTGACCGGAGGCGACGGCACTCATGTCGTCCTCGAAGCGGTAGGTCACATGCCTGCCTACGAGCAGTCGCTCGGAGTTGTCCGACCGGGCGGCGTCATCAGCCGAGTCGGGGTACCCCAATACGAAGAAGCTCCAATCGGATTCGGGACACTCTTCGGACCCAACATCACACTCACCGGTGGACCGGCCCCGGTGCGCGCGTACATCGAAGAGCTGATGCCGGATGTGCTCGATGGAAAGATCGAGCCGGGCAAGGTCTTCGACCACACCGTCGGACTCGACGACGTAGCGGAAGGCTACCGAGCCATGGACTCCCGTGAATCGTTGAAGGTCCTCATCCGCCCGTAGTCCACCACTTGCGAAAGTCCACCACTTGCGAAGAAGAAGCGCGTGACCCACACTGCCAACCGTCCCGTTGCCGGTCGCATCAATTCCACCGCGATCCTGGCGATCATTCTGATCAGCTATTTCATGATCCTGCTCGACAATTCGATCATCTTCACCGGGCTACCCAGCATCCAAAGCAGCATGGGTTACTCGGCAACCGGGCTGTCCTGGGTCCAGGACGCCTACACCCTGGTGTTCGGCGGCCTTCTCCTGCTGGGTGCTCGTCTCGGGGACATCTTCGGCCGTCGTCGCGTATTCGTGGCCGGTCTCGCGATCTTCGCGATTGCGTCGTTTCTCGTCGGGGTCGCGCCGAACGGTTGGTGGCTCATCGCAGCGCGCGCTCTCCAAGGCGTCGGAGCAGCAGTGGTCGCCCCGGCGTCGCTGTCACTGCTGACCGCCAGTTTCCCGCCCGGCCCGGAGCGAACGCGCGCTGTTGCCTGGTACGGCGCTGCTGCGGGAATAGGCGCCAGCCTCGGACTCGTGATCGGCGGCGCCCTTGCCGACTGGGTGTCTTGGCGCGCAGGCTTTTTCATCAACGTTCCGATCGGTATCGCGATGATCGCTCTCGCTCCCCGGTTCATTCCGGAAACCGAGCCCAACTCCGGACGTTTCGATGTGGCCGGCGCTGTTCTCGCCACACTCGGGATGACCGCGCTCGTCTTCGACACCGTCAACTCGGCCGAAGCGGGGTGGACCTCACCGATCACCGTTGCGACACTGGCGGCCGGGGCGATACTACTGACCTTGCTCTTCCTCAACGAAGCGAGAGCGGAGCAGCCGATCATGCCACTGAGGTTGTTCCGTAGCCGGGAGCGATCCGGGGCGTACGCCGCCCGAATGCTCTATCTGGGTGCCATGATCGGATTCTTCTACTTCACGACTCAGCTACTCCAAGGCGTCATGGGCTTCAGCGCGTTCCAAGCAGGCATCGCCTTCTTCCCGATGACGATCGTCAATTTTGCTGTGGCGATGCTTATTCCGCGACTGACACCGCGATTCGGAAATTCCGCAATTCAGTCGGTTGGCATTGCCGTCACCCTGGCCGGGATGGCGTGGCTCAGTCTGGTCCATCCCGGCAGCACGTACCTCACTGCGATAGCACTTCCGATGATCTTGATCGGCGCCGGACAGGGGTTGGCTTTCGCCCCTCTGACTTCTGCCGGCATCTCCGGGGTACAGGCCGAAGATGCCGGTGCCGCATCAGGATTGGTCAACACTGCACATCAACTGGGCAGTGCTCTCGGACTCGGCATCCTCGTCGCAGTCTCCGCGGGCGCCGGATCCTCTGCCGACGACGCTACAACGGCACTCACCGATCACGTATCAACGGCTCTCACCGCAGGCACCGCCCTGCTCGCCGCTTGTCTCGTCATCGCCCTCGCACTGATCGTCCCGGCTACGAGAACGCGAAGTACCGCAAAGCAATTCGACCAGGAGAAAGGAAGCCGAGATGTCGCACTCGTGGACCGAGGCTGAACTGACCAAGATCGGCGACGCCGAGGAGTTGCAGGTCTCCTCGTACCGCCGAGACGGAACCGCAAGGCCGTACGTCACGATTTGGGTTGTCCGTACCGACAACCAACTGTACGTTCGCTCGGCCTACGGAACCGACAACCCGTGGTTCGTCCGAGCAACGGCAAGTGGAACGGGCCGAATCCGAGCAGGAGGAATCGAGCGGGACGTGGCGTTCGAGTCCGCCGCACCGGATGCCCACTCGTCGATCGACTCCGCCTATCACACCAAGTACGACCGCTACGGCCCGCAGATCGTCGGCTCCGTCACCGGCCGCGCCGCCGCACCCAACACCATTCGACTTGTTCCGCTGACGCAGAACTGAACCGCCCCTTTCGATTCCGAGGAGACCTCATGGAAATCTTGAAGCCCCAGCCCACCAGCAAAGCACCCAGCGACTGGTTCACCGGCGACGTCTGGTGGGACGTCATCTACGCCGGCCAGGAGCCGTCGAGGATGCGCGCCAACATGGTTCGCTTTGCACCGTGCGCGCGAACCGACTGGCACTCCCATGCAGTCGGACAGACCCTCCACATCGTCTCCGGTACCGCGCTGGTTCAAGCTCGCGGCGGCGAGATCGTCGAAGTCCACCCGGGTGAGACCGTCTACACCCCAGCGGGAGAGGAACACTGGCACGGCGCGGCACCCGACCGTTTCATGAGCCACCTCGCACTGTGGGAAGGACCCGGCGACGGAGGCACCGAAACTACATGGGGCGACAAAGTCACCGATGAGGAATACGGCGGTCCCCGCGCCAAACGTCGTTGAGACCGGACACCTCTCAGATACGGCGCATCACGGAAACAACTTTGCCCAGGATGACCGCGCGATCGCCGTCGATGACGCTGTACGCGGGATTGCGAGGCTCGAGGTACACGTGACCGTCGCGACGCCGGAGCACCTTCACCGTGGCCTCGCCGTCGATCATCGCGGCGACGATCTCACCGGAATGAGCTTCGTCCTGGCGGCGCACCACGACGACGTCACCGTCACAGATCGCTGCGTCGACCATCGACTCACCACGCACCCGAAGTCCGAACACCGTGCCGGAGCCGACGAGCTCACGAGGAAGCGCAAGCACCTCGTCGGCGTGCTCCTCCGCGAGGATCGGCGCGCCGGCCGCGATGTCACCGACGACCGGAACCGTCACCGTATTCGACGACGACTGTTCCTTCGCGCCTACGAGGAACGGCCGCACGTCCAACTGCCGAGCCATGGCCGCTCCCCTACGGAGGAAGCCCTTCTCCTCGAGACTCTTGAGGTGCTTGGACACCGTCGATGTCGAGCGCAGACCAACCGCGTCTCCGATCTGCCGTGTGCTCGGCGTGCACCCGTTGGCGGCCACGAGATCCCGGATGGTCATCAGAATCTGCTGCTGGCGGAGCGGCAGGGAGGAGGCGTCGAGGCCACCGAACATGTCGAGATCGTCGTAATCGGTCACGATGAGAATCGTAGTGAGGGGTCCCGACATCCAGGCCAGGCAGTCGGAGTCTGCCAGAAACGGCACAGGCAGTTTGTTTCCCGAGCGGCGCATGGCACGCTGAGCTGATGGAGCCTCTCGAACCGATGCGCCCGGTCAGTGTTGCAGTCGACACGCGGTCCAAGACTCCACTCTGGAAGATGGTGGTGCTCTATCCGGCAGTGACATCGGTGTTCATGTTTGCCGCGCTCACCACCCGAACGGGAATTGGTCTTGTCGTACTCGGACTGGCCATTTTCGTAGTCGGCGCGACCACTTACGCGATGTCGGAGCGACGGATGCTTCGGGAGAACTCAGGGGTTCGAGTTCCATACTTCGCCGGACCTCCCGTCGCCCCGCGGCACGTCGATCTACTCGCGGCAGCAGGGATGCCCCTGCTTACGAGTGGAGCTGTGTTGACCGTCCGAGCATCCGAAGCAGCGCGCCCCTGGGTCTTCATATCGGTGTTCGTGATAGCGATGGTCCTGGCAATAACTGTCCCGATGGTTGTGCATAACGCGCGGGTCAAGCGGACAGAATCATCCTGAGCACGTCAGGACACTCGACATTTCGCAGCGTGATATTCAGCTGTGTACGCCCACTTCCAAACAGCGATCGACAGCTGCACCGCGTCAAGCGCTGAACGGGCGATGCAGCGAGATGTCGAAGTCGCCGGAATCGGCCTCTTTGGCGACCTGGTTCTGATCAGCGGCCCCGATAATGTACTCATTCATGACTGTCGCGCCGAAAACATTCGATGACGGGCCCATCCAGGGCCTGGGCCTGATGCGATTGACCGACAGCGGGTGGGGTGATGCTGACCGCGACCCCGCCGCACTGGTTCGCGCCGCGATCGACTCCGGGGTGCCCATGCTCGACACAGCCGAGATGTATGGAAACGAAGAGCTGGTTGGTCGGGCAATTGGCACCAACCGTGAACACATCACGTTGTGCAGTAAATTCGGTGTCTACCGCGGGCCGTCCGGTCGTCCTGATGACTGGAATGTTCGGGCGGACTCTGCAACGGTGCGCGCGGCCATCGACGGCTCACTCAGGCGCCTCCACGTCGATCACCTCGATCTTTACTACCTGCATCACCGCAGCGAGGACACACCAATCGAGGAGACCGTCAACGCTATGGCCGAGCTCCGCCAGGCAGGGAAGATCCGGGCTCTGGGGCTGTCCAATGTCACGCTCGATGACATCCGACGAGCTCATGCCGTACACCCGATCACTGCCGTGCAAGAGCAATGGTCCCTTATACGGCGAGATGTTGAACTGTTCCTCCCAACGCTCGCCGACCTCGGGATCACACTGGTCGCACATTCGCCGATGGGGCACGGCGACCTCAACCATTCCACCGGCAATCTTGTCGCTCGGTCCCTTGCCAGCATCGCTTCTCGTGTCGGAGCGACGGCTGGCCAGGTCGCTCTTGCGTGGGTCCATCAGCGCGGGCGCGGGGTCGCGGCCACCGTCATTCCCCTGCCCAGCACCACGAGCATCGCTCATCTACAAGCCAACATTGCTGCTTCGCGAATTGATCTCAGTGAGACTGACTTGGCGGACCTTGATGATGTCACGCAGCAAACAAGGGAGCAGTAAGGCAGTTTGTTGAGAAAGTTTGAGGTGCGGGAGGTCAGCGGACCATACCGCGCTCCGATCGCGAATGACCGCACGCGAGAAACCCGGCGACGCCAAGGCGCATCCCAGCCATACTGACCGACGTGACAGAAGTCGAGGTCGTCGTCGCCCATACCGAGCGCGCGACTCTGCGCGTCGGTGAGGTGTTCCTCAAGATCGACGCCGATCAGTCGAATACCGACGTCGAGGTCGAAGCAATGCTCCGGGCCCCAATCCCGACAGCGCAGATTCTGTGGCGCACACCGCCCGTGCTCGCGCTCGCCGCTCTGCCGGGACACGCGCTCGGTCGCCTAGGCAGACCGTCGACCACGTCTTCAGCGGCGTGGGCCGCAGCGGGTGCCGCCGTTCGAACGCTGCACGACGCACCGTTGCCGCCCTGGCCCGGCCGTAGTCTCGACGACATCGCCTCAGAACTGGACCGCGAATGTGCATGGCTGACCAGGAGCGGGGTGGTTGCCACCGGAGTGATTACATCCAACCGTCGGATTGCCGAGATTGCGCTCAGGTCGTGGACACCGGTATTCACGCACGGCGATCTCCAAGCCTCCCATGTGTTCGTGACCGATGACGAAGTTGCCGGCGTCATCGACTGGTCCGAAGCCGCTCAGGGCGATCCCTTGTACGACCTCGCAACACTGACCCTCGGCCACCCGGAACATCTCGATGACGTGGTTGAGGGCTACGGCACTGACGTCGACCTCGAGGTCATCCAGGCGTGGTGGTCGTTGCGCAGCTTGAGAGGCGTGCGCTGGCTGGTCGAGCATGGTTTCGATCCAGCCGCGCCGGGCTGCGAAGTAGACGTGCTGAATCGACAAGCGATGCGCGACCGACAATAACCGAACCATCAGGACGTTCTCCCCCGATCTGCCAAACCTTCGACTCGCGCCAAAATTGCTGCAGCCAAAACTATTTCGTGTCGATGACGGCACGGTTAGGCAGGTCGCGACGCGTTCGCGCCGCCGTTGATTGCCGTCAGCCGGCAAACGCCTGGATATTGTCAGCGAGCGGTGGTCGTCTCAATCGAGCTTCGGACCGCGGCAAGCATGCCCAGCCGCCCAGATGGCAGACCGAAGTCTGGACTCGCTCTTCCTGCAGCAACTTTCGAAACGCCACGAACGCGAACCTCGACTCTCCGACAAAACGAAAAGATCACGGATTCAGGCAAGGGGGCGCAACCCCGTTCATTCGAGTGGAGCCGGCTCAGGCGCTGGCGACCTTGCTATCAGGCACGACAGGAATGTCTACCTTGCTGAACTGCAGCACACCGTCTTCGATCTCGGCGTCGTGCATCAGCTTGCGGTCGCGGTAGTAATTGTTGACCACTTTCCACGCGCCGCGGGCACCCTGACGCGGCATTTCTCCGTCGCCGCGCTGGATGTAGCCCGAGGTCAGGGCTCCGCCCATGAGAGATTCTTCC
The DNA here is from genome assembly GCF_029269915.1 of Rhodococcus sp. C3V. Taxonomy (NCBI): domain Bacteria; kingdom Bacillati; phylum Actinomycetota; class Actinomycetes; order Mycobacteriales; family Nocardiaceae; genus Rhodococcus; species Rhodococcus sp. C3V. Next base: position 45,819 of record NZ_JARJBE010000001.1, on the reverse strand, counting down.
GCGAAGTCCTCAGGTTCGGCGTGAACCTCGAAAGTCGTGTAGTCGCGCTTACGCATGATCTTGAGTACGCGACACAGATAGGACGCGGCCAGGTCGGCCTTGAGCGTCCAGGATGCGTTGGTGTAGCCGAGGATCATCAGGAAGTTCGGAATGTCGGAGTAGAGCACGCTCTTGTAGGCGACCGTCTCGTTGAGCTTGACGGGCTCGCCGTCGATGCTCATGGTCGCCCCGCCCAGGATCTGTACGTTCAAGCCGGTCGCCGTGACGATGACGTCGGCCTCGATTTCGCGGCCCGACTCGGTCACGATGCCCTTCTCGGTGAACGTGGCGATACGGTCGGTGACGATGTCGGCCTTGCCACTCTTGAGCACCTTGAACAGGTCCCCGTTGGGAACCACGCACAGGCGCTGATCCCACGGGTTGTAGTTGGGGGTGAAGTGACGCAGGTCCACGTTCTTGCCGAGTTGCAAGCGGATCTGGGTGAGGAACAGCTTCTTCGCCAGCTTCGGATTGGTGCGTGAGAGCTGAAAGCTGGCGCGTTGCAGTGCGATATTGCGGGCTCGACCGATCTTGTAAGCGATCTGATCGGGAACGCGTGCAAGCTTGAGACCCTTGGCCACAGGGTCCTCGGACGGTAGCGCCTGGATCCACGTGGGCGAGCGCTGCAGCATGGTGACGTGACCGGCAGTGGGGGCCATCGATGGGATCAGCGTGATCGCGGTGGCACCGGAACCGATGACCACTACCTTCTTTCCGGTGTAATCGAGATCCTCCGGCCAGTGCTGCGGGTGCACGATCTGACCGCGGAAGTCGTCCTCACCGGGGAAGGCGGGGCGGTATCCCTTGTCGTAGTTGTAATAACCACAGGCGCCGACGAGGACGTTCGCGGTCCACGTCTCGGTCTCCCCCGTCGCCTCGACCAGGACGGTCACGGACCACTGTGCAGTCGCGCGATCGAAGTCCATTGCCACGACCTTGCGGCCGAAGTTGATGTGGTCGGTGACGCCGTATTCCTTGGCGGTTTCCTCGACGTAGTCACGGATACTGGCGCCGTCTGCGAGCACTTTGGTTCCGATCCACGGACGGAAACCGAATCCGAAGGTGAGCATGTCGGAATCCGAACGGATGCCGGGATACTTGAACAGGTCCCAGGTGCCACCGATGTTCTCGCGGCGTTCGAGGATCGCGTAAGTGCTTCCGGTCTGCTCACGAATGAGGTGGCAAGCCGCGCCGATTCCGGACAAGCCAGCGCCGATGATCAGTACGTCGACATGCTGTGTCATGAGGAAACTCGTTTCGTCGGTCGTCGCGAAGCTACTTCTGGCGTCGGCAGTGACCGAGAACGATCGGCCGGTTCAGGCCGGGTTCCCTAAGGTCAGCGCCAATGAACAGGGTATGTGCAACTGACGGTAACAGTCAATATCTCGACCCGGCCGCGTACGGAACATTGAGGTGCGACGCACCGGCCTCGCGGAAACTCGATCGAGACGCCTGAATGCCTCGAGCCATTGGGGAGTCGTTCACGTCGTCGACGGAACGCCCAATGGCTCGTCTACGCGGGATACTCATCGCCCAAATATTCAGCACCCCAGCATAATTCGAAGGTCCACGATCAGGTGTCGAACGCGCGAGTTTCCATGGGAGGACGGGCAACTGCGATATCGCCGTAACCTTCGTGCGCATCAGCGGAAAGGTCACTGCGATAGCTAACCTGCTGACGAAACCACGCTGAAAGCAACGGTTTTGGTTCCGCAGCGAAGAGAGCGGACGGAGTGGACCTCCACCGGAGATGTAGTCGCTATGACACTCTCCAGCACAGTCACCGTGTACACCACTCATAGCGATCGAGGGTTCGCCAATGCAATCGCTGCCGGAATCAGCGCCAGGGCTTATTCCGAGCCACAAACCGCAGACATGAGCCTGTTAAGGCATCACACCAGCGATCACGGTAGAGCGCTCGTTCTCCTACCACTCGGGGGCGTCGATTGGCAGGTGAAGGAGCTCTCCGCGCTCGAGGGATCGGTCCTGGTCGGCGATCTCAGTAGCGGCAACTCCATGATTCGGGGGCTCGCAGCGGGCGCCCACGCCGTGCTCAACTCTCAACTGCCATTCGCATCCCTGCTCGATGAGCTGCAGGCCGCGATCAACCCCAACTCCGCTCGGTCTGCACACGACAAGTCCTCGCTCGTACAACGCATCCGGTTGCGCACCGAAGAATTCGCACGAATCAGCAGTCTCACCGATCGCGAGTTCGAGATCGTGGGCCTTCTCTACGGAGGCTCGAATGTCGACTCGATTGCTCGAACCGCCCACATCGCACCGACCACGGTTCGCGCCCACATCCGAAGCATCCTGCAAAAACTGGGGGTGCATTCCCAGCTGGAGGCATGCGCGATGCTCCGCCGCTCTGGTCACGACGCACGCAGACACCCACTGGAACTTCGGATCGGACGCTTCTAGCAGGAAGTGCCCCAGACACACTCGCCGAGATGGGGTGCCGCCCCTGATCGAACTCGACCTTCGAAAAGATCGTCAATTTTGACGATTCGATGACGCGCCCGGACGTCGAATATTAGGTCCTACACGACACCGAAGACACGAGTGAACATCGAAAGGTGCATTCAATCAATGGAATACACACGCACAGTGCCGCGGCATCTTGTCCACAGACATGCTGTTGCCGAGGTTTTCTTGACGGACTACCGGATCGAATCGGACTCGGCGTACCAGGTTGCTGTGCAACTCCCGGTCTCGCACCGGATATTCGACGTATCGAGCGAGCAACACGATCCGCTCGGGGTGGCAGAAGCATTTCGACAGGCAGTGGTGCTTCTGTGCCACACCCGATACGAGATTCCACTGCACTACAAGTTCCTCATGGAAACGTTCAGCTTCGAGATGCTGGACGCGCTCGACGTGCAATCAGTCGCGGAGCCGTTGAGTTTCTCGATGACAGTGGACAACCTCACTCATCGCGACGGAGCGGTTTCGGGGGTCGAAGTATCGGGGATCCTCAGCGAGGGCAACCGGCACGTCGCCAGATGCAACGCTGTTGCGCGAGGAGTCAGCCCCGAGGGATACCGTCGAATTCGGCAAGGACGAGAAGACCACCGCCCGAGCCGGCGCATCCTTCCTTCCGGAGCCGCGGTGGTCGGATCGGAGCGAGTCGGACGCCTAACCGATGGAGATGTGCTCATCAGCACTGATCCTGCTCGGCACGCGATGTTCTGCGCTCCCGATCCGCGCAACCACTCCCTTTTCGACCACCCCGTCGACCACATCCCAGGAATGATACTTTTCGAGGCCGCCCGACAAGCGCTCCGATTTCACATCGGCAACCCAGCAACAAAGATCGCCTCACTCTCGGCGGTCTTTCCGAGGTTCACTGAATGGGAAACGCCGTGCGAGGTGTCAACGATCCCCCTTGACGCGTCGGGCCATGTGCACCGAGTTCGGTTCACTCAAGAACTGGAAACCACCGCGGAACTCGAAATTACAGTTGCGGACCAATCATGAGAGGGAACGAACACGTTCTTCTCGTCGCGTCTTCCACGTCAAGCGCTCGGTGCTTCCCACTCTCTCGGTGCAAGCGCCGCCAGTTGCATGACGTGCGCCAACTTGTCCTCGCGGACGATCGTTGGCAGCACCAGGTTCCACATCTGACTCAACCGCTCGTACAGATCGGTTCTGCCCGTCAGCATTTCCGAGAGAATCTGCACTCCGGTGAACGACCCCACCACAAATCGAGCCAACGCGTCGATATCGGTGCCCGGGACGATATCGCCGGCTTCGGCCGCTTGGGTTGCCACCTGCTTGATAGCCTCGATCCAATCGAGGTACGGCTGTTCGATGGGGCCTTGAATACTGCCGATCTCCATCGTCAACCGCATGCCACCTCGCGCGATGGGCTCGGTCACAAGCTGCCGAGCCATCTCCTGCGAAACGAGCACCAGGGTTTCGACCGCGATGTCGGAGTGCGCAGCAACCCGCCGGGTACCCTCCATCGCCATACCGTGCTGCGCTGCGATGACCGCGTGCGCAAGCTCCTCCTTGGACGCGAAATGAAAATACATCGCCCCCTTCGACACACCCCCGTGCTGCAAGATCGTGCCCAAACTGGCGGAGTACCCGAACTTCTCGAAGCTCTTCGCAGCACCCAAAATGACGGCCTGGCGCGTCAGGACAGCACGCTCCTGCATGATCTACCCAGCTCTCGTTGCCGACGGAATGAATCTCAACGATACGTCGAAAGAGCCCGCAGCAACGCTCTCGACACGGACACACCGTGACGACTCTGGTACTCGGTGCCACTGGTTTCATCGGCTCCGCAGTGATGAAACAGCTGGTTTCCCGCGACGGAAACGCTGCAATCGGTTTCGTTCGCACGGCCACCGCAGCCAAACAGTTCGGCCGTGAAGGAATCGCCACCGTGATCGGCGACATCAACGAAAGTGCTTCTCTACGAGTTGCAATGAGTCAGGCGTCGACCGTCATCTGTTGCGTGTCGTACGTGGGCGACGACGAACAACAGTGCGTTCACGTCAACCAACACGGCGTACAGAACGTTGCGTCGATGGCCGCCGCCGTCGGCGTCGAACGCTTGCTCTACGTCAGCACCGCGGCCGTGTACGGGCCGGGACCGTTTCGAGACTTGCCGGTCAACGGCGCACCTCTCAGCCCCTTCTCACCTGCCAGTCGCACGCGCGCTCTCGCCGAGAAGTTCATGCGCGACGCCGGAGGCCTGGTCGTCCGGCCGCATCTCGTGTACGGACCCGGCGACAGATGGTTTCTTCCGACACTGACGCGAATTGTCTCTCGCCTCGACTCGATCATCGACGGCGGTAGCGCTGTCCTGTCGGTAGTCGACGTAGACCTACTCGCCCGATCCATCTACGAGTTGTCGATAGAACAGCAATTTCGCTACGGCTCAACACTTCACGTCAACGAGCCTGTCCCGCGGACAGTCATCGACCTTCTCGAGCAACATGCACGGGAGACCAACTGGACTCTGCCCCAGAACTCTATCCCCCGCGCCGACGCGGTGAAAGCTGCTGCCCAGCTGAGTCTCGACATGCACCAGATCGACATGATCAGCCTCGATCACTGGTTCCGGTCGAGACTGTACTGATGGCACACGGATCACTCCTGCCAAAACACCTGTCTCCCAACTTTTTCAGCCCTCTCTATTGTTCAGCCTCAGCAATCAATACGACCTATTTCGCAGTCACTACAGGCAAACAGAGAGCTCTGATCGACGAAAACCACAGCTACACAAAGACGGCAGTGATCGCGCCCGACACCGATTCTCTCGGGCAGATGGCGATCCACAGTTCCACTACCGGTGTCAGCTCCCGAAGTTCATGCCAGGGGTTGATGTGGGCGCACCAGCGCTGGGCAGTGAGACCACCCAGGATGCCTGTTGCACCGCGTATGTGGTGTACGGGAACATCGCCAGGTAGGGCTCGAGTCCTGGATAGTCCGATACCCACATACTCGTCGGTTCATCGACGCTGCCGCAGGATGCCAGGACGACGTAGGAGCCGTCCGGGATATCGTTTATCGTCTGAACTGTTGTGCCGGTGGGGATCACGCCGCTCTCGTAGATCGTCTGTCCCGGACCGATCGTCACTTCGATCGGTGGCAGCACTCCGCCGGGCGCGTTCGCGAGCGAGGTGCTGCATTGCAGAGCTCCACCCGAATTGTTGGTGATGGTGTTGCTCACGGTCGAGCCGGAAGCACTGTAAGCGAAGGTGACGTCGGCAGCTGTGGAAGCTGAGGCCAGCGAGGGAGCAGCCATTGCCAACGGAAGAGCTGCAGCACCGATGAGGGCCGCTCGTGTGATCGAATGCATCGAATCTCCATCTCGTTCAGCCTGAAACGTCGTCGGTTGATCTTGACATGAAACGAGACCAATTGGACGGATTCAACGAACGTTGATGCCTTAACTAATGACCACAGTTGGTGACTATTTCAGAATGACCTGGGATGTCGATAAATTGAATGCCCGTTTCTTCTCCGAGCGCTGCCCACCGATCCTCCCATTCGCGAGGCCGAAATCAACCTGAAACTCAGGACATCCCGGTTTCGCGCAGCGTGATGTTCAACCGTCCGGACGGCAGACCTATGTCGGGACTTGCACTTCCCGCAATAACTTTCGGCACTCCGTGATATGCGAACCGAGACTCTCCACCGAAGACGAAGAGATCACCCGAATAGAGTTCGACATCGGTGTACGGCTTGTTCCGGTTCTCGGAATTCCCGAATCGAAAGACACAACTCTGCCCGACGCTCAGTGAGACGACGGGAGCGTCGCAGCGCTCGTCCTTGTCCTGGTGCATGCCCATCCGAGCGCCCTCGTCGTAGAAATTGATCAGCGCAGTGTCCGGCGTGTACCGCTCCCCCGCAGTCGGATCATCATAGGCAGCGGCAACTGCGGCCCGGCCGAGGTCGACGAGCCAGTCAGGCACCGCTGCGACAGGCGCACCGTTCACGTCGTCGGCGGTGCGCGTGTACTTGTACGGCTGCCAATGCCAACCGAGACAGACTGTTTGCACCGACATCTTGTGCCCACCAGGGACAACAGCGGAGCGCATCGGTACGGGTGCGGTCGCCCACCGTCGGCACTCGGCCACCAAGAAGCGTTGCTGTTCGACGCTGAGCCAATCCGGAACGAGGATCGCCCCCGGCGCCACTTCCAATCGTGGCCGAGGAATCAGAGCGTTCATGGTTTCCACGCTAATCGGTTTCGAAGCATTGACACCCTCGGCATGGGCTCGTACCGTAATCAACAGGTTGGTTGATAAAGGAGATGGTTGACAAGTGATCGTGGATCCAGGGGCAGACGAGCGTCTCGACAAAGCGTTCATGGCGCTTGCCGACCCGGTACGACGGCGGATCATCGCCCGCCTGAGCACCGGCCCCCAAACGGTCAACGAGTTGGCCGAGCCGTTCGAGATCACGAAACAGGCCATCTCCAAACATATTCAGGTACTCGAAGCCGCGGGTTTGGTCACTCGCAGCCGCGAAGCCCAGAGGCGGCCGGTACATCTCAACGCCGCAACTCTCGAGGCTTTGACCGCCTGGATCGACCGCTATCGACTGATCCACGAACAACAGTTCCGCAAGCTCGATCACCTACTCAGCACCACACAGAAGGAGACTTAGCCATGGCTACCACCAATCCCGTCACCATCACGGCTCCTGAGGGCGTGCCGTACATCGACATCACCCGCGAATTCGACGCACCCGTCAGTGCCGTCTTCGCAGCTCATTCGAATCCCGATCTGGTCAAGCAGTGGCTCGGCCCCAACGGATACGAGATGGAGATCGACGAATACGAGTTCGTGAGCGGCGGTCGATACAAGTACGTCCATCGCAACCCCGAGGGCGAAGAGTTCCGGTTCAACGGTGTATTTCACGTTGTTCGCGAGAACGACTTTGCCATCCAGACCTTCGAATACGAGGGATTTCCCGACGTCGTCAGCATCGAATCGATCACGTTCGAGGATCTGGGCAATGGACGCACCCGCCTCTCCGGCCATTCCGTATATCCGAGCCTCGAAGCGCGAGACGGAATGATCGAGAGCAATATGGAGCTCGGCGTCACCGAAGGTTACGAACGCCTGGACAAGATCGTCGCGCAACTCTGACTACCTGTTTGCCCGAACCTCCTCAGCGAAAGGCAGTTTCATGGACTGGACCCTCGAAGTAGTCATCGTTCCCGTCAGTGACCTCGACCGTTCCATCGAGTTCTACCGTGACAAGGTCGGTTTCGATCTCGACCACCACACCGTCAACGAACACATGACGGTCGCCCAGCTCACTCCGCGTGGTTCGGGCTGCTCGATCGTCATCGGGAACCTGCCGTCGCAGACCGAGATGACCCCTGGTTCGTTGAAGGGATTGCAGTTGGTCGTGGCCGACGCTGCAGCGGCTCGCCAAGAGCTCATCGGCCGCGGCGTCGATGCCAGTGAGGTCACCGTCTTCGACGAGCGTGACGGGGGCACCTTCTTCGGATTCGCCGACCCGGACGGCAATACCTGGGCTGTCCAGCAACTGAAGGTCCGCGGCGACAAGCCGCTCATTCCGAAGGAGTACCGCGACCGCTTCGGCGCGTAGCAACTGCCTTCCAGGCTGCGTAACCTTCGGGCATGCAGACGGCACAGGGGCGATAGCCGGCCGCAATCGCGGTCGGCTCGTCCGCGAAGAACACCCGACTGGCGACATACCCGCCACGCGCGATTGCCTGCGCGGCCCCTCGACAGTCGAGTCGCCCGTAGATCTTCGTTTTCCGGTGCCCGCCAAGCACACCGGGCGTCGAACTCTCGTAGGGTTTGTTGCGAGCGTCGCGGAGAATGTACGTCTTACTCGGCATCGTGAAGCACCAATCCCAATGTTCGACGCGTACCCGAGTGCACCACGCTGACACCATGTCGCACAGGGGCTCTCGACCACCCACGAGAACTCTGCACCGGTCGATCCCGCGTGGTGAAGATCAAAGCGTGACCTTGCCCGAGAACTGTCACCGTCCCTTTCGACTGGGCGCGCGGCCGCTGTTCCACGAGCAAGAACTCGCCGCCGACGTGGTCGATGCGAGGTCTGTCGAGCCCGATCACGACTTGCAAGGGAAACAGCAACTCTCCGTACAAGTCCCGATGCAATGCATTCCAGTCACCAGGTCCGTAGGACAGAAGGATCGGGGTAGGGCGATTCTGACCGGCGTCGTGACACTGATCGATCCATTCTTCGAAAGAATCCGGCCACGGTGCACCCTCGCCCAGCTTGAACGCCCACTCCCGCGCCACGGGCAGGAGGTGTCGGTAGAAGGCGGATCGCATAGCCGTGATCGGCTCCGGTACGGGATCACCGAAGTACCGGTACTCCCCTTGGCCGAAACGGTATCGAGCCATGTCGACGGTGCTCCGGAACCGGTCGACCTCCGAGTACCAGGAAGCAATTTCGCGACATTCCGACTCGTCGAGTATCGGCGTCGTCTGGGCACACCCACTGGAGTCGATTCCCTCGATCAGCGCAGGCCAATCGAGGGATTCAACACGAGCAGACAGAGCGGTGAAGAGGTCCATACGTCGTAGACGACGCGGCGGTCAGGAATGTGAGAATGCCAGCAGCTGGTCAGCCAGATCGTTGTACGTACGGGCGATCCCGGCATAACTGAGCACGGGTTCCGGATTCCAGGTCCCGATCTTCCCCGCCTTCACCGCGGGCAAGTTGGACCACGCAGGATTGGTTCCGAGCGTATCCAGTTGCAAACTGGACGGGCGATCGTCGAGGAAGATCATGTCGGCCGGATAGTGGTCCGCCATCTCCCAAGCCAGTTTCTCGACGTAGACCGACGATCCCGCGGCCGGATCGACGACGGCAAGGCCCAATCCCGCCAGATCTGCAAGGATCGGGAATCCCGAACGACTGACACGAATCGTGTCCGGATCTGCGGACGCGAACAAAACCTGTGAATTATTCAGCGAAGAAGCAACTTCGGAGATCCGTGCACGCGCAGCGTCGTATTCTTTTCGCTGAGCCTCCATATCCTGGTCCGCCCCGAGTTCCACGGCGAGTTCCACGATCTCTTGCACGGTTCGGTCGATGGTTCCTGCTGCCGTTTCCACGAACAGTACTGTCGACAAGCCTTTCACCGCATCCAAGTTCGCCTCGTCGAGTAGTGCCGAACCACGCAGCTGAGGGACTATGACGACGTCCGGCTCCAGCGAAGCGATCTTCTCGAGTTCCACTTGTCCCCAGAGCTGCCCGACCATGTCGGTCTTCGCGAAATCCAAATTGCCGGAGATGCTGGTGTCCGTTGATCCCGGCGATCGTGTCAGTGCCCCGAAAACTCCGACAGGCACCAGTCCGTAATCCCACAGAGCACCCGCGATACCGGTGTAGGTGACAAATGTCCTTGGTGGTGAATCCAATTCGATCAGATTGTCGCGATCATCGGTGAATGACCAGCCTGCGTCGCCTTCGCCCCCGGCGTCTGCGTCCGAACGCGAGCAACCGGCCGCTGCCAGCGCAGCAGCCAATCCTGCTGCAGCGCCGAGGAACCTGCGGCGATTCCAGTCCATCTCGATACGCCGGTGCGGTCGTGGAGTGAACAGCGTGGTCATGTGTGTGCCCTTTCGGCGATTGGTTGAACTGTTTCAGGAGTTGACGAACGAGAAAAGAGAAGGATCGACACCAAACCCGTGAGCATTCCGACGCCGGCACAGAAGACCAACGGCCACAGCAAGGCGAACTCGTCCGGACCGACGAAGAGCGAGCCGCACAACGCAATTCCGACGGCAAGCCCGAATTGACGCGACGAGTTGGCTGTTGCCGAAGCCGTCCCGGCGCGCTCTGCCGGGGCGTCCGACATCGCGGCACCCGGCAGCACCGGCGACACCATCGCCGAACCGACACCGGTCAGAATCAGCCCGGCGATCAGTGCGGGCCAGACCGGCTCGGCGAGAACGTACAGCATGGCCACGCAACCGATTCCGCAAAGGATCGTCCCGAATCCGAGCGACAGTCGAAGGTCGACGCGCTGAAGCCGTGATCCACACAAGGCCGATACGAAGACAAAAGCGAGCGGTTGAATCGAGAGCACGAGTGCGGCCGCCGATGCCGACAGTTCCAGCCCGTTCTGCAGCCACAGTGAAAGGACTACGAGCGGGCCGTAGGCCGCGAGGTAGTACCCGAAAGCAGCGACGAGGACGCCGTCGAATTTCAGGGATCGGAACAATGCCGGATCGAGCATCGGACTGCTGCCTCGACGCTGCCAGCACACAAACGCCGTCAGCGCACCGATTGCGATCAGGAAGGCAAGAGCTGTCGACGACGAAGCCCACCCGATGTCGCCGCCCCACGTCACGCCGAGAACCGCGGCAACGGCAGCGAGGGTGAACAAAACGATTCCGGCCCAGTCGATGTTGTCGTCGCCGCGCTCACTGTCGGCGAAACAGAACACAGCCATTGCGAGCGCCACTGCGGCCACGGGGATTCCGAAATAGAAGACCGCACGCCAGTCGAAGAACTGCGTCAGCAGCCCTCCTGCAACGTTGCCGATTCCCGCCGCCAATCCAGCGACGGCACCCCACGCGGCAAAAGCCACGTGCCGATCGCGGCCCGAATAAGCGTCGCCAAGCAGAGGCAGGAGTGTCGCGAACATCGCCGCACCGGCAATTCCTTGCGCGCCGCGAGCAACGACCAGAACCGTGATGTCCGGAGCAATCGCGCACACGGCCGTTGCAACCAGGAACACGACCAGTCCACAGATGTAGAGGCGTTTGCGTCCCCACGCATCGCCGAGTGCGCCCATGCCCACCAGAAGCGCGGCAAGAGCCAGCGTGTAGGCGTCGACGACCCATGACATCGCGCCCGTACTGCCGTCCAAACCGACTGCGATGGCCGGCACCGCGATCGTTGTGATCGTGGCGTACGTCAGTAACAGGAAAGTTCCGATGCATGCGGCGATGAGCGGCAGCCATCGTCGTGCCGACATGGTCAACCTCCAGATAGGGCGGTAAGTGCGCCCTAACTATGAAGGTTCAAGTCAACTTGAAGTCAAGCGCCGCTTCGACACGAATGTCGAGCTGCTCGAGCAACCACGGGCACTGCATCGGACGCTCTTGCCGACACGTCAGGTGATGCTCGAGGATCAGCTTCGCTCGCGTAGCAGCGGCGATCTGTGCCTCGAGTGTCGACACTTGATCTGCGAGAACCGTCGAGAACTGGTCGGACGTGGTGTCGGTTTCGATGAAGGACCGCACCTGTTCCAAGGACATTCCCGTCTCGGTGTACATCCGGATCAATGCCAGCCGGCGCAGCTCACGCTGCCCGTACCAGCGTTTGCCGCCAGTTCGCGACCGCGCGGACAGCAGTCCTTCGTCCTCGTAATAACGCAAGGTCGACGCCGCAATTCCGAACGATTTTGCAACCTCGCCGATCGGGATCAAGTGCTCACGCATTCACCGATCGTAGGCTGAACGCGTAGGCGGTTCCGGCAGTTATGTGTGACTTGGCATACTGACTAACGGAAGGGGTCGCGTAAGTGATCTCACGGCAAAATGCTGGATGCGCTCGTTGAACGAGGGAGAGCTGTGCTGGATCCAACGCGACCTGTCGGGCCGTACTCGTCAGGAGTGCCCGCCACTGCCCTCGAAGTCCACATGCCGGACCTCGAACGCTTCGGCCTCGCCCAGTTGTGGCGTTCCGCGATCATCGCCGTCGTGTTGTCCACGTCGATCATGCTGGCACTGATCGTGTGGCCTTTCCGCAAGCGTGGCCGCACCTGGGCAGACGCTGCTTCCGACGGGATGGTCGACGGCTTCATCGCGCTGGGGCCCACCTTCGTCAAGCTCGGCCAACTGGTCGCGTCGTCGTCCGGCCTGTTCCCGGCCCCCGTCGCCAATGCATGCCTACGCTGCCTCGACGATGTTCCGTCTTTCCCGGCCGAGCAGGCCAGAAGCGTCGTGCAGAAGGACCTCGGTTACTCCGTGGACGACCTGTTCGCGAAATTCGACGACGTACCTCTCGCGGCCGCATCGGTAGCGCAGGTACACGCGTGCGTTCTGCACGACGGCCGAGAGGCGGTCATCAAGATCCAGCGTCCGGACATCTATGCGCGGATGCTGATCGACCTGCGGGCGGCGTACTGGGGCGCGAACATCCTCGAGAAATTTGTCGAGTTCCTTCGAATTGCCAATGCCACCGCCATCATTCGCGATCTGCACAACGCCACGATGACGGAATTGAACAGCGCGGTCGAGGCCGACCGGCAAACCACATTCCGGAACAACATCAGTGCGTTCGGCGACAACAAAGGAGTCACGACACCGGAGGTTTACTGGGACTACTGCGGCCCCCGAGTCATCTGTATGGAACGCATGCGAGGCGTTCCACTGGATCGGTTCGTCGCCGGTCCGGACGGTATCGACGAAGCCCGCATGCTGATCCGACGCGGAGTGAAGGTCTGGCTCGAATCAGTCATCGTTCACGGTCCGTTCCACGGAGATGTCCACGCGGGAAATTTGTGGGTCCTCGACGACGGCCGGATAGCGATGCTCGACTTCGGCATCGTCGGCGTCCTTCCCGAGACCTGGAGATCCATCCTTTCCGACATGTTCCGAGCCACCCTCATCGACGGTGATTTCGCCCGTGTCGCCCGCGGAATTCGATCCTTGGGATATGCAACCGACTACGAGGTCGACGACGATCAGCTCGGTATGCAGGTCGCAACGGCCCTGGCCCCGATTCTCGGCCGTGACCTGGGTGAACTCAAGCTCAGTGAATTGATCATGGCACTGATTCAGTTGGGCAAGCAGTGGGGCGTTGCGAGTCCCGAGGAATTGGTTCTTTTCGGTAAACAACTCGGATACTTCGAACGATATGCGACGGCTTTGGCACCTGGTTGGGTGATCGGACAAGACCTTTATCTGTTCAAGAACGTTTTTCCAGAGGCAGTCGCCGAAAAGGTGCAGGAACTCGGCATCACCATGCCCGACGAATAAATTTGTCCCCTATTTCCTTATTCTGCATTTCGTCTGTCGGGGTTAGCCTGTAATGACCCACCGGCCGAGGAGCAAATGTGCAGCCACTTTCTGTAGCCCTCCCGCAAGCGTCGACAGGTCCGAGGAATAACGGGCCGAGTGTCGGCACCACCCTCGGCGCCCTCATGCATTCCACGGACAAGTCCGTGATCGAACTTCTGGAAAGCCCCGACGGACTCGATGTCGAAATCCGTTCGATCGCCCTCGTCGAGTCCTCCGATATCGACGGCACCGACAGCCGTGGTGCGATCTCCGACATCTACCTCCCCGTGGGGGTTCCCGAATCGACGATGACGCAGTGGCTGCGAAAGTTCGAAGGCAGGCCGGCGAGGCGTCGTCCGAAGCTCTTGCTCGTCAAGAATGCGCGCGAGGCGACGACGCTTCTGACCGCCGCACGCAACATCGGAATCGCAGTGGCCGCGGTACATCCGCAGGCTAGTTCCGGACACGTCTATTCACTCGTACAACGACTTCTGACACAGAGCATGTACCGTTCGCGGGCCGTCTCAGGAGCTGTGGCCGGTGGCGATTCGGATCTGTTCGCGCTCTCGGAGACGATCGCCGAATTGACCGGCGGACTCGTGACGATCGACGACACGGCACTCCATGTCATCGCATATTCAGCTGCTCACGAAGGTGAAGACGAACTCCGTCAGCTCTCCATACTGGGCCGGGAGTGGCCGATCGAATACACCGAATGGATAGAGCGCAGAGGCGTGTTCGAGCATCTCAGGCGATCGGACGAGGTCATCAGTCTGCCCTCCGAGCCGAGCATCGGAGCCGCGCACAGGTTGGCTGTGAGCATCACCCGCCCGGACCTGTCAGCGCCGACGGGTTCTGTTGCACACCAACACAATCTCGGCAGCATCTGGGTGCAGCGCGCCTCTGAACCTCTTTCCGACGACGCCCAAGCGGTATTGCGGGGTGCAGCGGCAGTCGCCGCACGCATTCTCATGCGAACCTTGGACGCCTCCAGCCGCGAGAATGCCCAATTACAAAGGCTGTTCGGCGTTCGCTCCGGCGGAGTCGACATGCACTCGCTGGCCGGCTCCTTCGGCATCAACACCGACGGACCGTCTGCGGTCATCGGATTTGCGACATCACTCGCGCCCGGATCGAATCTCGATCGAATCACCAACGCCTTGCGCCTGCGCGCCAGCGCATTCCGCAGCGACGCGGTCACAACGATCATCGACAACCGGATCTACGTGCTGTTTCCTCAGGCCGAACACGAGGTCGCGATCAGCGACTGGGCTTACGACACCGTGCGAGTAGTCGAGGCCCGTGCGGGCATCAGCATGCGCGCCGCCGTCGCGGTCCCGATCGCGCGATTGCACGGCGTACCCGAGGCGCGTCGAGAAGTGGACCGCGTGCTCGATACCACCGATGATCACGAAACCTCGAAGGTCACCACACTCGCGGCGTCACGCACCGCAGTGTTGCTGGGCGAGATACTCGACCTCGTTGCTGATCACGAGCGATTGCGAGACCCTCGTATCGACAGACTCGTCTCCTACGACGACAAGAACACCTCTGACATGCAGTTCACGCTCACGGCCTACCTGACAGCTTTCGGGGATGTGAAGAAGGCCGCCTCGTCTCTGAAAGTACATCCGAACACGCTGCGCTACCGCATTCGGCGCGCTGAACAGATCATGGGCATTTCGTTGGACGAGCCGGATACGCGACTGCTCACCGAACTGCAACTCGCCATCTTGGGACGCACCCCGGACGAGTCTGAAAGATACGAAACGTCCGATCAGTGAGATAGGCCTCGAGCCCGTCCTGAACTCTCGAGTAGACAACTGAGGAAGCCGAAGAACAACTCTTACCTCAGGAGATACCTTGCGCACTCGTGGAGCCGTCATTCGCCAAGCACCAGGCACATACGAGGTGGTCGATCTCGAACTCGATTCACCCCGCAGCGGCGAACTCACTGTCAAAATGGTCGCCTCAGGCCTGTGCCACTCGGACGATCACATCGCCAGCGGCGACCACGGAGTCGGCCGCTACCCCATCTGCGGCGGACACGAAGGCGCCGGAATCGTCGTCGAGGTCGGGCCGAACACGGAAGGATGGTCCGAGGGCGATCATGTCGTGTTCTCGTTCCTCGCCGCCTGCGGCCGTTGCCGTTGGTGTGCAAGCGGAATCCAGAACCTCTGCGACAACGGCGCCGCCATCATGACCGGCAGCAGACCCGGCGAAACCTCGAGTTACAGAATGTCTCTCGACGGTCAGCCCGTCGCACAAACCTGCGGCCTGTCCACCTTCAGTGAATACACCACGGTCAGCACTCTCTCGGCTGTGAAAGTCGACAAGCACCTGCCACTCGACGCTTTGTGTCTGCTCGGCTGCGGCGTCGGAACCGGTTGGGGCGCCGCGGTCAACTCCGCTCAGGTGTATCCCGGGCAGACTGTCATCGTCATGGGCGTCGGCGGAATCGGAATCAACGCGGTGCAGGGCGCCTCGCATGCCGGCGCCGCCCACGTGATCGCGGTGGACCCGGTTGCGTTCAAGCGCGACAGTGCATTGAAGTTGGGCGCCACCCATGCCGTGGCCACCATGGAGGAAGCCACCGACATAGCGCGCTCGTTCACCAACGGCCAGGGCGCGGATTCGGCCATCGTCACCGTCGGTGTCACCACCGGAGAACATGTCGCGCAGGCATTCTCGTCGATCCGCAAGGCAGGAACCTGCGTCGTCACCGGCCTCGGGAAGATGACGGACGTCGGAATTCCCGTGAGCCTGATGGAACTCACGCTGTACCAGAAGAGAATTCAGGGATCCCTGTTCGGTGCATCCAATCCCACCGCCGACATTCCCTGGATGATCGATCTCTACACCAGCGGCAAGCTCGAACTCGACGGACTGATCACCAACCGATACACCCTCGACCAGATCAACGACGGTTTCGCCGACATGCATGCCGGTCGCAACCTCCGTGGCATCATCACCTTCTGAGCGAGTTCTCTCCGGACTTTCGATCGAGAGCAAGTCCGGAGAGATCCTCACTACAGCTTCACCAGGCATTCATGGTGTCGAGGATTTGTCCTCTGGCCATCCACAATTCAGCAGACCAATACGGCCACGAGTGAATTCCGGCGGGCGGAAAGCTGTACGTCGCTGGGATTCCCAAGGATTTCAGGCGAATTTCGAATGCACGCGCGTGCACCCACGAGAGCGCCTCGAGCCCCATACCCGTCGCCGTGTGGAAGTAATCGATCGGCGCAGAGGGATGATCGTACGGTCCCGGGATGCCGTTGGACGACGAAATGTACATCGACAGTCCGCGAAGCGATTCCGCGTTGACGAACGGGTCGTTGCGAAGCCATCCGGATGACCACGGCGGGCCCCACATCGAATCGACGTTGTACCGGCCGGCGTCGAACATGGCTACGCGGATCGCTTCACGCATACCCGGACCCGAGATATTGATGTAGCCGGACAGCGAGCCGGCGAACTTGAACTGATCCCGATGATGCCCCGCCAGGTTCAACGCGGCACTGCCGCCCATCGACAACCCGATGATCGCATTGTTGGTTGGTGAAACGCCATACCCTGCAAGGAAGTCCGGAAGCTCGCGGGTGAGGAACGTTTCCCACCTGTACGTTATCGGCTGAGCGTTGAAATTTGACGGCGCGTACCAATCCGTGTAGAAACTCGACTCACCGCCGACCGGCATCACCAACGTGATGTTGTCATTGCGGTACTGATCGAGTGCGTTCGTTTCGAAACTCCAAGCATTTCTGTCGTTTTGCGCGCGAAGACCGTCGAGCAGGTACAACGCGGCGTTGCCACCGCGCGCGGCCCACTGCACCTGAACCTTGATGTTTCCCATCGAAGACGGGACCCACAACTCGTCGTACCCACCCCATAGCGCCGAGCGCGCCGGAGTAGCACTCGCGGCGGTCGGACCGAACATACCGCCGAGCAGGAACATCGACAACAACGCCGCTACGAGCACCCGCACCCGCCGTGTATTGCGTTCGGGCAACGTGAATCTGATTCTCTGCAAGGTTGTGTCTTTCCCCGAAACTGCGCATCAAGAAACTCGCTTCGGTAAGTGCATCGTCGGTTCCACTGTCGACGTGTTTGTCCCTTTCCGGGGGCTCCGGTGTTACAAAGTCGAGGTCATCGCAACAATCGGACAACTGTCGTGCCGAGCGAATCCAGGTGGCGAAAAGCACAATTCACGAAGCACGCTGAATGCGCTCACTCAGCCGAGTGACGAAGCGATCGCATCACGACCTGCGGCAGCACACGCTTGGTCCTGCATTCCGTCTGGAGCGCCACCGACACCGATACCGGCGATCGACCCGGCTCCAGCCTTCAATGTGACTCCACCTGCAAGGAAGAGAGTGCCGGGAAGGTCGGCGATGGTTGATCCTTCGCCTTTGGTACGCTGCGAGAGGTCACTGGTGTCGGCTCCGAAAGCTGCAGAGGTGTATGCCTTCTCGCGTGAGGCTTCCACCGTGTGCTGGGCTGCGTTGTCGCCGCGCACCATGGCGATGACATTTCCCGCGCGGTCTACGACGGAGACGGTGACGAAGCCGAGACCGTCGGCGCGGCATTTCGCCAGGGCCGCACCAGCAGCCTTCACTGCTGCGTCGGCACTGAGTCGATTCTGAGTGACAATCGCCGAATCACCGGTCGCGGCAGGCTGCTGCGTGGCAGTAATCGACGTCGTGCTCGATGCGTTCGCCACCGGTGTGTCGGTGGTCGAGCATGCGGCGCTGGCAAGGATTGCGACAACCGGAACGGCGACAGCGAGCGTACGGGGAAGTCGTGTGTAAATGCGGTGGTTCATGTCGGGCACACTTTCAATCGAATGGTTCGAAACCGTCCACTACAGCGTCGCGTCCGGGGGCGGGTGCGCACATCGGGCGCTCGGGTGACGAACCGTGCCCCCTACGGCTACCCGGATATCATCCGAATGGTTGATACGACGGCCTGGTGCCCTCCGTAACATTCGAGGGATGAGTAACGGAGCCATGAACGCCGACGCCGAACGCGGCCTACGCGGCCCGTTGGCGTATGCGATCCACGCGTCGTTCTTCGTACTGCTGTCTACATCGGGAGTTCGGTACGTCACAGTCCACGGGACCAGCGGTCGGTTCGGGGTTGTACTCGTCCTGGCCGTGGTCCTCGCCCTGCTCTACGCCGTCATGGCCACGGTGTCCTCGCGAGATGTGGTTCGCCAACGGCTGTGGATGTGGCCGGTACTGAGCGCATGGGCAGCGCTGGTCTGGCTTGCCCCGAGTTTCGCGTGGTGTGCGTTTCCCGTTCTCTTCCTCTGCATTCGTCTGTATCCGAGCAAGATCGCCTACCCCCTCGTCGGGATCCTGGGCGTCCTCGCCGGTATCGCGTTCTACCGGGTCACCGGTCGTGCCGAATTGGTGACACTTCTCGGGCCGCTGTGCACCGCGGCACTGGTCGCGGCCGCGTACGGGCAGATGGAACGAGATGCCCGAGAACGCCTTCGGCTTCTGCGTCAGATAGCAGAAGCTCAATCTGCATTGGCAGATACCGAACGCGCTGCCGGCGTTGCCGCTGAGCGAGAGCGCCTCGCGCGCGAAATCCACGACACCGTTACCCAGGGACTGGCGAGCGCCCTTCTACGGCTCGAGGCAGCCGAACAAACGTGGAATACAACGGGTTCGCCGTCTCGAGCCGATGTCGATGCCGCAGCAGAGAACATCCGAACCAGCTTGATGCAGAGTCGCGACCTCGTCCACGATCTGGCGCCGACCAAGGGCGGTACGGGCGACTTCGACGCCTTGGTCGTGGCCGCCGCCCGCCAGTTCGTCCCGGCCGTTCGGATCCGCACCGTCGGTGAAGCCGTCATCTTGCCCTCGGACGTAGCTCATGCCGTCGTGCGAGTGGTCTCGAGCGCGTCCTCCAACATCGCCCGCCACGCTCGCGCCGAAACGGCGGGCGTGACGATCACGTATCTCGACCACTCCGTCTCCGTAGACATCTTCGACGACGGCGTCGGCTTCGATCCGGGAAAGCTCGCCGACCATTCTCGGTACGGTGGATACGGCCTGCGTGCGATGCGAAGCCGCGTCGCACAGCTCGGCGGATCGTTCACCGTGGAAAGTGCACCGGGAGACGGCACCGTCGTCGCGGCCCAGTTCCCTCTCGAACGGAGGATCCGGTGACCACCACCATTCGCGTGTTCCTCGTCGACGATCATCTGGTCGTGCGAGCCGGGCTGAGAGCGCTGCTGAACACTCAGCCGGACGTCGAAGTAGTCGGCGAAGCATCGTCCGGCGAGGAGGCGGCCACGGCGATACCGTCGGCCTCACCGGATCTGGTGATGATGGATCTGGACATGGGCACCGGCATGCACGGTGCAGAAGCGATCAAACGCCTGCGAAGCGACGGTGTCGATGTTCCCGTACTGGTTTTCACGACGTACGACACCGACGCCGACGTCGTGCGGGCCGTGGACGCCGGTGCCATCGGTTACCTACTCAAGGACTCAACGCCCGACGAGATCTTCGGCGCGGTGCGCGGCGCGGTAGCCGGGCGCAGCGTTCTCTCTCCCACTGTGGCCTCTCGTCTTGTCCAGCAGATGCAGCGCCCGCAGGAAGCGCTCACCGCCCGTGAGTCCGAACTGCTCAGCCTGCTCGCCGAGGGGATGACCAACCGCGAGCTGGGTAAGGCACTCTTCATCAGCGAAGCGACGGTGAAAACCCATCTTGGGCACATCTACGCCAAGCTCGGCGTCGATACCCGCTCTGCCGCAGTGTCCGTCGCACTACGTCGCGACGGAATACGCTGACCTCGGTGGCGGCCGAACAGCTCAGCCGCCCATCGCCTTACGCACTCCGTCGATCAGTTCGAGGAATTCAGCCTTGGGAGCAAAGTCGACATACTCCGAGTCGTCGATCGCTCCGGGAACGTGACCGGGTGCCCAGTAGAACACGTCGCCGGCATCGTAGGTTTGCCGACCTGCTTCGGAATCTGTGTAGATCCTTCCTTTCAAGACGTATCCGTAGTGCGGACATTGACAGCGCCCGCCTTCCAATTGTGCGAACGGTTCGGCGAAGTCTGCACCAGCAGGCATTTTGACGAAGTTGACGATCATGTCGCCTTCTTCTCGCATCCGCAATTCGAATTCGCCGTCCTGCAACACGATGGGAAGATCGTGAGCCGAGATGGTTTGCATCGGAGTACCTTTCGGCTTCAGAAGGGGAAGGTCTGCGCTGCTGGCCGGCTGGTTCGCCACTGCCAGGTGGTGAATTCGTCCCAACTGCTTTGAGTTCCGAATCTCGCGCCGTTTCCGGAGGCACCCGTGCCACCGAATGGTGCATAGGCATCGTTGTTCAAAGTCTGATCGTTGATGTGCACGATGCCGGTACGCAGTCGGTCCGCGATCCGCTCGCCGCGTTCAACCGATCGTGTTTGAATGGCAGCAACCAGACCGTATTCGCTGTCATTGGCCGTCCTGACTGCCTCGTCTTCGTCCTTGACGATCACGACGGGCGCCACGGGCCCGAAGATTTCTTCACGGAACGCGGGCATGTCCGAGGTGACTCCGGCCAGGACGGTCGGCTGATAGAAGAGCCCTTCGTATGTTCCACCGGCGCGGATTTCGGCGCCGGCCGCCTTGGTGCCCTGGACGATTCGATCGACGTTCGCAATCTGCCGCGCGTTGATGAGCGGTCCGAGAGCGACGTCACCTGTATTGGGATCCCCGACCGGCAGGACCGCTGCGCGCTTGGCCAGCAGGTCCAGGTACTGATCGGCGACCGATTCCAACACGATGTGGCGGCCTGCGGTCATGCAGACCTGCCCCTGATGCAGGAACGAACCCCACGCGCCCGCCGAGCTCGCGGCATCCAGGTCTGCGTCGTCGAGGACGATCAGCGCATTGTTCCCACCCAGTTCCAGCGAGACACGCTTGAGCGTGCGACCGGCAGTTGCCCCGACCTGACGGCCGACGGCGGTCGAACCCGTGAAGGACACCATCGCGATGCTCGGGCTCTCGCACAATGCCTGACCAGGTTCCGCGTCACCGGCGAGCACATGTAGGAGGCCTTCGGGAAGACCTGCAGACGTGAACAATTCCGCGATGACCGCACCCCCGCTGATCGCGGTTTGAACATCCGGCTTGAGAACGACGCCATTTCCGAGCGCCAAGGCGGGGGCGACAGCGCGCATGGCGAGGAGAAGCGGGAAATTCCACGGGCTGATCACGCCGACCACACCCAGGGGCACCCGGCGACCGATGCTCGTGCGCCCCTCCTGGCTGGCGGGCAGAAGGTGCCCGAACGGCTGTGTCGGCAGTGCCGAGGCTTCCCACAGTTCAGAGATGACAAGATCAACTTCGAATGCGGCTTTCCCTGGTACGGAACCACCTTCACGGATCAACCAGCGCTCCACCTCGGCTCGCTCGGCTTCCAAAATCTGCGCTGCCTTACGGATCACCGAAGCGCGAGCCTGCCCGATCGTCGCCGCCCACGCCGGCTGCGCGGCCGACGCGATGTGTGCCGCTCGATCGATATCCGCAGCAGTCGCCGTGCCGATCACACCGAGCACCTCGCCGGTAGCCGGTTCGAGCGACTCGACGGTGTCACCGCCTCCGTCGATCCATTGGCCGTCGAAAATCTTTCCGTGCCATTGCTGATGAGCGAGCAGATTCGTCATGCGTTCCTCGATTCGTAGCTTTCGCTGCGGTCCTCGCTGTTCGTGGACCTGAGCTCTTCGCGAGTCTGAAAAAGCGATCTGAAACACACTCTGCCCCGGTATTCGGGCTCCCGGTTGTCGTGATCGGACACGTTTGTTGTTCGGATGCGACAGATCAGTGACGTTCGCGGGCGTTCGGATCAGGCGAGTTACGTACTTCCGACGGCGCCGCACCGAATTCCGCTTTGAACGCACGCGAAAACGCTGGTGCGTCATGGAAACACCATCGTGCGGCCAGGATGGAGATCGAATGACCCCGCAGTGAGACGTCGGTGAGATCGCGGCGTACGCGGATCAACCGTTCGCGGCGAATCAGCGCACTGAGGGTCAGATCCCCGTCACCGAAGTGACGCTGAACGGTTCGCGGCGACAGGTGCAACGCACCGGCGATCGACGCGACCGAGAGATCTGGTGAGTCGAGATTCCGAAGCGCATATCGCAAGATCTCCTCTCGCGTCGAACGTCCGGGTGTCGCGGGCGCAGATCCTTGCATCAGAACTGCCGAAGCGAGATTGACTCCAGCATCTCCGAGAAGCCCGGCTGCGCTGCCGTCGACCTGGGATGCAACAGCGCCCGAGATGAAATTTTCCAGCAATGCACCGGACCCACGCCGACCGTCGTGGGTGCGCTCGAGCGCGCAATTCAGTTCTCGCTCGGTCAGACTCACCGCACTGCGCGGTAGGGTCATGACGGTGCACGACCAGTGACCGTCGAAACGCAGCGCGTACGAATGCTCGACGTCGTAGAGAATCATCGCGCCGGGCGGGGCCGTCAACTCGCGGTCCGATTGGCGCAGTATCGCGCTCCCGGTTCGGACCGTGCAGATCTTGAGCAGATCACTACCGTGTCGCTTTGCTGCGCGTGCGCTCCGCCGCAGTATCTGCGGTGAACCGGAGATGTCGAAAGCGCCTACGTCCCCGAGACTTACGCCGCTGACCGTACCGACAGGCGCGGCATCGACGGAACTCTCGGGGCACAGGCCACCGAAGGTCTCCGACATCTCGCAGTGCCACTGCTGCACAGATTCCGGCAGGCTCGCAGGCGTGGCAGACACGGCAGACACGGCAGACATGGCGGGCTACTTGATCGAAGATCCGTGCTGCGTCAACGGCATGACCTCGATGGTCATGTACGGGAACAGGGGCAGGTTCCAGAGAATCTCATGGAGTTCGTCAGCCGACTCGACATCGAAGATGCTGATGTTGCTGAACTGTCCCACAATTCGCCACAGATGCACCCACTTGCCCTGTCGCTGAAGGTCTTGCGAGTACGCCTTCTCCGTTGCGACGGTATCGGCGCGTACTTCCGGATCCAGGTCGCGCGGAATATCGACGTCCATCCGAACGTGAAAGAGTGCCATGTTCTTCTATCCTCTAGTTCCTGGTCCAGGTCTTGACGGCGTCCATGTTCAGTTCGACTCCCAGGCCAGGTCCGGCGGGGAGGTGCAACTGACCCTCGGAATACTTCAGTGGTTCCTGAAGCAACTCTTCACTGAAGAGCAGTGGGCCGAAAAGCTCTGTTCCGAAGTTGATTCCGGGCTCGGCGCACGCGAAGTGCAACGAAGCGGCGGTGCCGATCGGGCCTTCGATGGACGTCGCACCGTGGCACGCGATACCGGCGGCCTTGGCAATCGCGACGATGTCGCGGCTGCGCTGGAGGCCACCACATTTGGTGGTCTTGAGGGCGATGACATCGGCGGCGCTCCGGCGGGCGATTTCCAGAGCGTCGTGTGGGGTCTGCACACTCTCGTCGGCCATGATCGGAATCGGTAGAAGCCTACTGAGTTCGGCGAGGACCTCGATTTGGTCTGCCGGAGTGGGTTGTTCGATCAGTTCGACTCCACCCTCGGCGAGTTGTGGCAAGTACCGCAGGGCAGTGAAGCGATCCCACCGTGCGTTGACGTCGACACGGACTCCGGCGTGGCCGTCCAGCGCCTGCGCGATGTTGACGATGCGCGCGACGTCGACTGCTGGATCGAGTGCTCCCATCTTGAGTTTGAAGCTGAAATTGAGCCGGGATTCGAGCTTTTCGTGAGCTTCCTCGATGATCTCGTCCGCCGGCGCAGCACCCAGTGCCCACGTGACGTCGACACTCTCGCGGAAAGCCCCGCCGAGGAGCGTGTGCACGGGGACTCCCAGGCTACGCGCCCAGGCGTCGTGCAACGCCACGTCGACGGCGGCCTTCGCGAATCGTGCATTGGCAACAACTTTTTCGATGTCGGCCATGATCGCGGTGATGTGATCCACGCGCCTGCCGACCACCACGGGAGCGATGTACTTCTCGATGATGACCTGCATCGTCTCCACCGATTCGCCGCCCCACCACGGCCCGCCCGGAACGACACCTTCGCCGTATCCGATCACTCCGTCGGAGGTGCGAATCGCGACCAGCAACAACGGCTGCGCCGTCATCGACGTGGTGGCGAACTTGTGGGGGCGAACCAGCGGAACGTCGAGGATGGTCGTCTCGATGGAGACGATCGACAGGTCTGTCATCAAATCACTTTCTTCAGAGCAGTTGTGGATCAGGCCGGATCGAGCACGAAGTCGTATGTGACCCGGTTGGTTCCGTCGGCACCTGGCTTCGGATCGAGAATCAGTTCGGGCTTCGTCGCCGTTGCCACGTCGTTCTCGATCCACTCTCCATCCTTGAAATAGAGCTGGGTGGTGATGGTGCGCTTACCGGGAGCCTTCACCATGAGGTGCAGGTGAGCCGGACGCCACGGGTGCCAGCCGGCCTTCTCGATGAACCAGCCGGTGGGGCCGTCGGTCGGGATCTGGTACGGCGCAGGCTGAATCGTGGTGATCTCGAAGCGTCCCTCGTCGTCGGCGACGATCGTTCCGCGGAGGTTGCCGTCGGGGATGTGCGGCGCGAAATGGGAGTAGTAGCCCTCGTCGTCCGCGTGCCAGAGTTCGACGGTTGCACCGCCCAACCCCTTGCCGTCGAGATCGCGAACCTGGCCCTCGAAGACCAGCTTCGATCCAACCTCGTTGTCACGCATCGGAAGTTCACACTTGGCAGGCAACGTCTTGGCATCGGCAACGTAGTACGGGCCCTCGATGCTTCCCTTGGTGCCGTGCTGACCGCGGTACGCGACCTCCTCGACGTTGTGCTCGAGGAAGACGTCCAGCCACAGGGGCCACTCGCCGAACTGGCCGATGTCGATGAGCCACTGCTTGAGGACGCGGTACTCGGGGTAGGTGATGCCGTGCTTGTCGATGACGCCTGCGAGTGCCTCGAGCACGTCCTTGGCGATGGCCGAGACGCGTTCGGGCGGGGTGTCCGCGCTGACTCGTTCCTGGAGGAACTTGTCGGTGGCGGCAGTACCCGAACCTACTGCGGTGGGGCTCTCGGAAGTGGTCATGTGGTCCTCCTCGGGGCCGTATGTGGCTGTTACCGGGTGGGTGCCGTACTGCTGGGCTGCGTCGGCTCCCCAAGTTTGGGTTGTACGCTCTGCGTACATCTGTTACGCTGTGCGTACGCTTGTACTGTGCGCCCAGTCACAAGGTTTGTCAACCTTCGAAGGCGCCGATCGGGCATACCCGCAGATGAAAGGCCATTCCGTGAGCGAGAACGATCGCGATTACATCCAGAGCATCGAGCGTGGATTTGCTGTGCTGACGGCCTTCGACGAGAAGAACCCCAACCCGTCGCTCGCCGATCTTGCCGCCGAAACGGGTCTCTCCCGCCCAGCGGTCCGGCGCATCCTCCTCACGCTGCAGAAGCTCGGATACGTCACCGGCAACAACAGTCGGTGGTCGCTCACCCCACGCGTTCTGAGCATCGGGCAGCACTTCTCGGCATCACATGCCTTGACGGAGGCGGCGCTCCCTCGTCTGTTGGAGATCGCAGAACACACCCACGAGTCGGCGTCGCTCGGGGTGCTCGACGGTGTCGACGTGGTCTACGCCGCGCGTGTACCCGTCCGGCGGATCATGAGCATCAACGTCAGCGTCGGCACCCGAGTGCCTGCATATGCCACCTCCATGGGTCGAGCCCTGCTAGCTTGGGCGCCAACCGAAATCGTCGACAACGTCATCGCGAACTCCACGTTCGACGCCCTCACACCCACCACGATCACCGACGAAGGCGCATTCCATACCGCCCTCCGGGTGGTGCGCGAACAGGGATACGCGCTCACATCGGAGGAACTGGAAGACGGCCTGATTTCCCTCGCTGCTCCCGTCCGCGACGCCGGTGGAAGCGTCGTCGGAGTGACAGCGTGTTCGACCTCGGCCGGACGAACATCCCCGGAAGCTTTCCGCGCCGACGTCGCGCCTTTCCTCGTCGAAAAGGCGAACCAACTCAGCGCGGACATGGGGTACCGAAGCTAGCGCCTCAACACCTCGGAAGGCAGCAATCCGTACTTACGCCGAAACGACGACGCGAACCGTCCGGTGTGCGTGAAACCCCATCTCACAGCGACATCGGTGACCGTCGTCGAGTCGTCGGCATCCACCAGATCTGCATGGACCCGCTCGAGACGGATGTCGAGCAGGCATTCCGACGGACTCCGGCCCACGTACTGCCGAAATCCCTCCTGCAATCTCCGTACGCTGACGCCCGCCACCTCCGCCATCTCGGCTGCGGTCCACACGCGGGCCGGGTCGTCGTGCATCTCGTCGAGCACCCGCTTGACGATGCGTGGCCTGGCGTGTCGCACCGCGTCCTCGCTTTCGGGCATTGCGGCAAGGACGAATGCCGTGACCACGGCGCCGGAGAGCTGACCTGCCACCAGTTCGTTGTGCAGCACGCCGACCGGGCCGAGTATCTGATCCGACAGTGAGCGAACAAATTTCAGCCATCTGGCTCCGTCGTCCCCCCGAAGATCCACCTGATCAGGCAAGTGCATTCCGGGTCGACCGAGAACCTTTTCCATCTCACGGTCGAGGTACTGACGGTCCATCCGGACTCCGACGATCTCGCAGTCCGCACTCCACCGCGTGATTCTCGTCGTGATGTCGGGTGGACATACCGTCGCAACGCCCTGCGTCGAGAGCACGTGCGAGCCCGCGAACACCGACTCGAGCTCGCCCGAGAGCGGGATGTTCACCCCATAGGCACCGGGATGATCGGATTCGACGGCGACGTCAGCTCCCCACCGAATATGAGCGATCCTCAGCGGTCCCAACTCGGTGGTGCACACCCCGACTCCACTGGCCGCATGCCGAGACAACGGCGTCAGCGTGTGCGGAAAGTAGGCGTCCGAAACCGCATGACACGCCTCGTCCCAGTCGCGGGGAGCTGTACCGATCATGGAGTCGACCATCGTCCTTCTTCACCTTCCAAACCCGTGACCAGCCACATTGCCGAGCAAGGGCGCTAAACATCATTGAACACTGTGTCCCCGGTCACTTCCAAGAGAAAACGGGTACGGGCCGCGATCGGGTGCGCAATCCGGATAGCCACCGCGCTGTACGGATCGACCGAAGCCTGCGCCCGCCGTACGTTCGTCTTCACTCCCGGCGCGAGTCGCCCACTACTTCCCTCCCGCACTTCGCGGCACTCTCACTCAACCGCCATCCGACAAGGAGGTCCGGTCATGGAACAAAATCAGCTTCGAGGAATCTTCGGTCAATTCGCGAGCGGCGTCACCGTCATCACCTGTACCAATGCCGACGGTCAACCACACGGAGCCACGGTCACCGCATTCACGGCCATTTCCCTGGAACCACGGCTGTGCCAGATCACGATGACTCGCAAGTCCAAGGCGTGCGGCTACCTCGGCAACGCGCCGTTTGCGGTCAACATCCTTGCCTCCGACCAAGTGGACACGGCCATGCATTTTGCCGGCCGACCGCAGCGCACCGAGCCGAGGTGGATCGACGGACCGACCGCTCCCCTGCTCGACGGCGCCGCAGCAACCATCTCGTGCGTCCCGTGGAGGGAGTACGACGGCGGTGACCACATCATCTTCATCGGCGAGATCGTCGACGCTCAGTCGAGTGGCAAGGATCCGCTTCTGTTCTACCGAAGCACTTTTCACGATCTAGGCGCTACCTCGTCGACCACAGTCTGGAACGGAAGTCAGGACGACCCCCACAGCGGCTGGTTCGACGCCACCACTTCGTTCACCCCGATTCATCTTCAGCCCGCACCCCAAACGATCTGAAAGGCTTTGCCATGACGACCACCGAAATTCCTCCCACCGGCGTCGATCCCGCAGATTCCGGAGCGCCACAGGTCAATCCGGCCGCCGACTGCGAAGCCAACCGCACGAAGAACTTCGCCACCCGACCGATGACCGGTGACGAGTACATCTCGAGCCTGCAGGACGGCCGCGAGATCTGGCTTCACGGTGATCGCGTCAAGGACGTCACGACGCACCCCGCGTTCCGGAATCCGATCCGCATGACCGCAAGGCTGTATGACGCTCTGCATACGGGCGAGCACGTGGACGCCTTGACCGTTCCGACGGACACGGGCAACGGCGGTGTCACCATGCCGTTCTTCCGCACTCCGACGTCGTCGGCCGATCTGCTCAAGGAACGCGACGCCATCGCGACGTGGGCTCGTATGACCTACGGCTGGATGGGCCGTTCCCCCGACTACAAGGCGAGTTTCCTGGGCACCCTCCACGCCAACAAGGAGTTGTACGCACCGTTCCAGGACAACGCCGAACGCTGGTACCGCGAATCGCAGGAGAAGGTTCTGTACTGGAACCACGCGATCATCAATCCCCCGGTGGATCGCCAACTTCCACCGGACGAGGTCGGTGACGTCTTCATGAAGGTGGAGAAGGAAACCGACGCAGGTTTGATCGTCAGCGGCGCCAAAGTGGTCGCCACCGGATCGGCGATCACGAACTACAACTTCATCGCTCACTACGGTCTGCCGATCAAGAAGAAGCAGTTCGCCCTGATCTGCACGGTACCGATGGACGCGCCGGGTGTGAAGCTGATCTGCCGCACCTCGTACACCGAACATGCTGCGGTGATGGGCAGTCCGTTCGATTATCCGCTGTCGAGTCGCATGGACGAGAACGACACCATCTTCGTCTTCGACAAGGTGTTGGTTCCGTGGGAAAACGTCTTCATGTACGGCGACGTCGACCGGATCAACGCATTCTTCCCTCAATCAGGCTTCCTGCCGCGCTTCACCTTTCAGGGCTGCACTCGCCTGGCCGTCAAGCTCGACTTCATCGCCGGACTGTTGATGAAGGCACTCGAAGCCACCGGCGCCGGCGGCTTCCGCGGAGTCCAGACCCGTGTCGGTGAGGTGATCGGGTGGCGAAACCTCTTCTGGTCGTTGACCGAATCGATGGCACGCGATCCCGAACAGTGGGTCGGCGATTCGGTGATCCCGAAGCTCGAGTACGGCCTCACCTATCGAATGTTCATGATCCAGGGGTACCCGCGGATCAAGGAGATCATCGAACAGGACGTCGCGTCGGGCTTGATCTACCTGCCTTCGAGTTCACTCGACTTCAAGAGCCCGGACGTGCGTCCGTACCTCGACAAGTACGTTCGCGGTTCCGACGGCATCACCGCCGTCGACCGCGTGAAAGTCATGAAGGCGCTGTGGGATTCGATCGGGACCGAGTTCGGCGGCCGACACGAACTCTACGAGCGCAACTACTCCGGCAATCACGAGAACGTCAAAGCCGAACTGCTGTTCGCAGCCCAGAATCGTGGACACGCAAGTTCCATGAAGGGACTGGCCGAGCAGTGCTTGAGTGAATACGACCTCGACGGCTGGACGGTCCCTGACCTCATCGGCAACGACGACGTCTCGTTCTTCAAGAACCGGTAATCCCCTCGGCAGGTAGGGCGGACTCGCGATGTCGAGTCCGCCCTGCTCGTCGTCTTCAGCAGGCATGGCCCATCAGCAGAATTCGACGAACACTGCACCCTTGGTCAGGACTAGGCAATTGCCTAGTGTGACCCGAGACACACGATGTCAAGGTGAATTCAGTACCGGACGCAGCCCCGTCCGGAAAGCGGGTCCCACCGATTTGGTCCGACAGCCCTCGGCTTTCTCGGTAGGCGCCCACTCTTATCTGGAGGACACCCATGACGGATATGTTGGATGCTGCCCGCGGCACCGACCAGTTCGCGAACATCCGCGCCGCCCTCGACGACGCGCTCGTCGAGGACCCGGAGACCGGCCGCTACCAGGTGCGGCGCAGCGTCTTCACGGACGAGCAACTGTTCGAACTCGAGATGACGCACATCTTCGAAGGCAATTGGATCTACCTCGCGCACGAGAGCCAGATCCCGAACGTCGGCGACTACTTCACCACCTACATGGGCCGTCAGCCCATCGTGATCACCCGCAACAAGGACGGCGAATTGGGTGCGCTGATCAACGCATGCAGCCACCGCGGTGCGATGCTCTGTCGCCGTAAGACCGACAACCGAACCACCTTCACCTGCCCGTTCCACGGCTGGACCTTCAACAACAGCGGAAAACTCCTCAAGGCCAAGGACGCTCGCACCGGTGGCTATCCGGAGCAGTTCAACAAAGACGGCTCACACGACCTGACCAGGGTGGCGCGGTTCGAGAACTATCGCGGCTTCCTCTTCGGCAGCCTCAACCCCGACGTGCTGCCACTCGAAGAGCACCTCGGTGACACCACGAAGGTCATCGACATGATCGTCGATCAGTCACCTGACGGACTCGAAGTTCTGCGCGGTGCATCCACCTACACCTACGACGGCAACTGGAAGTTGCAGACCGAGAACGGTGCCGACGGCTACCACGTGTCTTCGACGCACTGGAACTACGCCGCTACCACCGCTCGCCGCACCGCCGGTGAATCGTCCAACGAGACCAAAGCCATGGACGCCGGCACCTGGGGGAAGCAGGGCGGTGGATACTTCTCCTACGACTACGGCCACCTCCTGCTCTGGATGTGGTGGGGCAATCCCGAGGACCGACCCCTGTTCGAACGCAAAGCAGAACTGGAGGCTCAGTTCGGTTCCAAGAAGGCCGAATTCATGGTCGGTGCGTCGAGAAACCTCTGCCTGTATCCGAACGTCTACCTCATGGATCAGTTCAGCAGCCAGATCCGGCACTTCCGTCCGATCTCCGTGGACCAGACCGAAGTCACCATCTACTGCATCGCGCCCAAGGGAGAGAGCGCCGAAGCGCGCAGCAACCGCATCCGTCAGTACGAGGACTTCTTCAATGCCAGCGGTATGGCCACCCCGGACGATCTCGAAGAGTTCCGTTCCTGCCAGAAGACCTACCAGGCAGCCGGCGCCCCGTGGAACGACCTCAGCCGTGGCGTCACACACCAGATTCCCGGTCCGAACGACGTCGCGAAGGATCTCGGCATGAATCGTGTGCTCTCGAGCGGAGCCAAGACCGAGGACGAAGGCTTGTATCCCATTCAGCACGGGTACTGGCGCGACGCCATGCTTGCGGCCGTAGATGCCGAGCAAGCCGCTTCCAACCGGACCATCTGAGGACCATCATCATGACTGTCACCACCACCAATGCCGTCGCCCTCGAAACAGTGCAGCAGTTTCTCTACCGTGAGGCTCGCTATCTGGACGATCGCGAGTTCGAGAAGTGGATCGAGTGCTACCACCCCGATTCCGAGTACTGGATGCCCGCATGGGCGGACGACGGCGAGCTGACCACGGACCCGGCCGCAGAGATCTCCCTGATCTACTACCCGAATCGCGGCGGTATCGAGGACCGCGTGTTCCGAATCAGGACTGACCGTTCCAGCGCGACAAGCCTTCCCGAGCCCCGCACCGGTCACAACATCACCAACGTGGAAGTGATCGAAGAACGCGGCTTCGTCGTCGACGTCCGCTTCAATTGGTTCACGCTGTACTTCCGCTACAACACAGTCGATACCTACTTCGGCACCTCGCACTACACGATCGACTTCGCGGGCGAGCAGCCGTTGATCATGAAGAAGAAGGTAGTCCTCAAGAACGACTACATCCATCACGTGGTCGACATCTACCACTTCTGACACGACTTCCCTTCGAATCGAGCTGTTTCCCATGAGCATTCAAGCTGCGCCGACCTTTCAAGTAGCCCTGAGTTTCGAAGACGGCATCACCCGCTTCGTCGAATGCAACACCGACGAGACCGTCGCGGACGCGTCGTACCGCGCACGAATCAACATTCCGCTCGACTGCCGCGACGGAGCATGTGGCACCTGCAAATCACTCTGTGAGTCAGGTACTTTCGACGCCGGCGACTACATCGAGGAGGCCCTGACGGACGACGAGGCCGAGCAGGGATACTGCCTTCCGTGCCAGATGGTGCCGGAATCTGATCTCGTGCTGCAGATTCCCACCACGTCGGCGGTCGCCAAGACCACTGCCGGTTCGTACACGTCCACCATCACCGAGATCATTCGCCATTCGGATTCCACGGTGGGTTTCACCGTCGCAGTCGACAACCGCGCAGATCTGGTCTTCCTCCCCGGTCAGTACGTGAACATCCTCGTTCCCGGAACCGAAGCGACGCGGTCGTACTCGTTCAGCTCCGGCCCTGAGGTCGCGTCGGCGTCGTTCCTGGTCAAGATCACCCCGGGTGGTCTGATGTCCGAGTATCTCAGTCAGCGTGCGCAGGTAGGCGACACTCTCGAATTGACCGGACCGATGGGTAGCTTCTTCCTCCGGTCAGGTCAACGGAGAGCCCTACTGCTTGCCGGTGGAACCGGCTTGGCCCCGCTGCTCTCCATACTGGAGAAGATGCGTACCGAAAGCTCCACTCGGCCCGTCCATCTGGTCTACGGCGTCAGCTCCGACACCGATCTCGTCGAACTCGACAAACTGCACGACTACGCGGAGTCTCTACCCCAGTTCACCTTCGACTACTGCGTATCCGATCCCGACAGCACAGCACCGAACAAGGGCTATGTCACGGGCTTGATCGAGCCCGATCACCTCGACGACGGCAACGTAGACGTCTACCTGTGCGGCCCGCCGCCGATGGTCGAAGCCGTACGTCTGCACTTCAAGGACGTATCGATCACACCCACGAACTTCTACTTCGAAAAGTTCAACAATGCGGCAGCACCGGCTGATTCACCGGCAGCCTCGGCCGAAGAATCAGCTACCGGCACGTACGAGATCGGTGAAGAACATCTGCCGGTCACGGAGTCGGACGCACAGTTCGACGCTCGGATGGCCCTCGAACTCGGAGCAATGGAACTCACGATCGGCCGCCTCACTCCGGCACAGTTGACGGAGTACCGCATTCTGGCGGAGAACTCGGCTGCTTCCATCGACCGCGATCACTTCACGGACGCAGCGGCATTCACCGAAACCAATGCCCTGTTCCACGACTTCCTCTTCCGCTGCACCGGAAACGAAGTGCTGCTGCAGGCATACCACCGTCTCGAGGTCACACAACTGATGAACCGAGTGCTCCGCACCGCCGATTGGGTGGACGAACATGTCGCGGAGGATCACTCACGTATCGTGAGTGCATTCGAGCAGAATGATCGCGCCGCGGCCCGTGATCTGATCGTCCAGCACAGCGAACACGCCAAGTCGACGATGCACCGCGCCATCACTGACGCTCGGGAAAGTGTGGCGTCGTGAGCACGAGATTCTTCGCCGGCCGGTTCGACGACCGGGTCGTGGTCGTCACCGGAGCGGCTCAGGGGATCGGGCGCAGCGTTGCCGAAAGAGTTTCCGCAGAAGGTGGTTCCGTCGCGCTTGTGGATCGAGCTGAACTGGTTCACGACATCGCGACACCGCTGGAGCGTTCCCATTCGGTGACCGCGGACCTCGAGACGTTCGAAGGTGCCCAGAATGCAATAGATTCCGCATTGGAGCGCTTCGGACGCATCGACGTCCTGATCAACAACGTCGGTGGGACCATCTGGGCCAAACCCTACGAGCACTACACGCCGCAGCAGATACAAGCCGAGGTCACACGATCACTGTTCCCCACGCTCTGGACGTGTCGCGCCGTACTGCCCCATCTGATCGAGCAGGCGAGCGGCACCATCGTCAACGTCTCCTCGGTCGCCACCCGCGGTGTCAACCGTGTTCCTTACGCGGCGGCCAAGGGCGGGGTCAGCGCGATCACCGCTGCACTGGCGATGGAAGTCGCGCAGTACGGAATACGCGTCGTGGCAACCGCTCCCGGCGGAACCGAGGCGCCACCACGCGTCGTGGCACGCGGACCGGGTGCCGAGACCGACGAGGAGAAGGCCTGGTACCAGCAGATCGTCGACCAGACCGTCGACTCGTCGCTACTCAAGCGTTACGGCACCCTGGACGAACAGGCTGCTGCTATCACTTTCCTTGCCTCCGAAGAGGCTTCGTATGTCACCGGAACGGTTCTTCCCGTTGCCGGTGGCGACCTCGGCTGAATCCAGCCTCCCCCGATTCCTGATCTCTCGAACGGAGATTCGCCATGTCCTCGATCGAACGTGGTTCCTGGGCCAGTGCCCGCCATCGCTCGTCAGTGTTGTGGGTGGTCACCATCGCCGCCATTGCCATTCTGTTCGATGGATACGACCTGGTCGTGTACGGCACGATCCTGCCCGTACTCATGGACGACTCCAGCCATATCGGCACCTTGACCGCATCTCAGGCCGGCGCGTTGGGTTCGTATGCACTCGTCGGAGTGATGGTCGGCGCACTGACGTGTGGAGCGATCGGCGATCACTTCGGTCGCCGAAAGGTGATGCTGGTCAACATCATCTGGTTCTCGGTCGGAATGGCACTGGCAGCGTTCGCCACCAGCATCACCACTTTCGGTCTGCTGCGGTTCTTCACCGGCATCGGTGTCGGTGGGCTTGTCGCCACCGCCGGAGCCATGATTGCCGAGTTCGCGCCGCCGGGACGCCGCAATCTGTTCAACGCCATCGTCTACAGCGGTGTCCCGGCCGGTGGCGTCATGGCTTCCGTCCTGGCGATCGTTCTCCGTGATTCCATCGGATGGCGCGGACTGTTCCTCATCGGCGCCCTGCCATTGGTGTTCCTGTTCCCACTCGCCTGGTTCAAACTGCCCGAGTCTCCCGCGTGGCTGATTGCTCGCGGACGCGTCGAGGAAGCTCGCGCCATTTCCTCGAAAACCGGAATTCCATTGCCTGTCGGTACAGATCGACCCAACGACGCCGTAGCCGAGAAGGTCGGCTTCCGAGCGTTGGCGAGCAGACAATATGTCTGGGGCACCGCGCTTCTCGGCCTGATGAGCTTCGCCGGCCTCCTCCTGACCTACGGACTGAACACCTGGCTGCCCAAGATCATGGAAAACGCGGGATACAACGCGAAGGGTTCGCTCTCGTTCCTGTTGGTACTCAACGGCGGTGCCATCATCGGTGGACTTCTCGCCTCCAAGATCGCGGACGTCACCGGTCCACAGCGGGTTGTCGCAACCACCTTCGGCCTGGCCGCACTCGCCCTGCTCCTGTTCACATTCGGGTTCCCGCTTCCCGTACTCCTCGCCTCCGTTGCCATCGCGGGTGTCGGAACCATCGGTACTCAGGTTCTGATCTACGGATTCGTGTCCAACTACTATTCGACGGCCGCTCGGGCCGCAGGTGTCGCGTGGTGCGCCGGATTCGGACGTCTGGGCGGGATATTCGGGCCACTGATCGGCGGAAGTTTGATCAGCGCCGGAATCAGTTCCGAATCGGCGTTCTACGTCTTCGCCGGCATCGCGGTGATTGGCGCCATCGTCACCTTCTTCGTGCCGAAGCAAGCACCCGACCTGGGTGCCACTGCACTTCGATCCGATGGAGACCGTGCCGAAAAGGAAACCCGTGGTGAGCCCGGCGTTACGGTAGTCGGGTGACACTTCGTGACCTGTTGCTCGGCCGAGAACGCGAGCTCGCCGTTCTCGGCCGAGCCTTGGCCGCGGCAGAGACAGGAGTGCCGACTCTCGTGCTGGTCGAGGGCGATGCCGGTAGCGGTAAATCCACTCTCGTCGACCGGTTCGCCGAAATCTCTTCCGCTCATACGCTCCGCCGCGCTCGTGGGCTGGAGTGGGAATCGAACACTGCCTTCGGAGTGATCGAACAACTACTCGAACGTCCGGTTTCCAACTCGGACCCGGTCGCCGTTGCACACGAGATCGTCGACGCAGCGGAGCAACTGACCCTGATCGTCGTCGACGATGCCCATCACAGCGATGTCAGCTCGCTTCAGGCAATCACCTCCGCCCTCCATCGAGGCCGAACGGCACCACTGCTGTTCGTCCTCGTCGCCGAGGAAACGCCGTTCCTGCGCGAGGATGTCAGGCAGATTCTCGACCTGCACTGGTCGACGCGATTGCACATCAGCCCGATCGACGCACCCGTCATCATCGACATCGCGCGCATGCGAAGCGGAATCGACCTCAGCTCCGGCGTCGCGCTTGCCCTTCAGGACTTCACCGCGGGCAACACACTCGACATCGTCTCGCTTCTCGACGAGCTGCCACCTACCTATTGGACCCAGTGGCACCGAACTTTGCCCGTCCCTCGCCATCGTGCAGTATCGATCGCCGCCGCCCTCGCTACGTGTTCGGCGGGAGCACGAACGTTGATCGAAGCCGCAGCAGTTGTCGGGCGCAGCACGACGTTGTCGCATCTTGCTCAGCTAGCCGAAATCGACGACGTGGTCGGCGCCTTGGACAGCGCCTTCGCCAGCGGCCTCCTTTCTGTCCACGAGCAGCACGGCAGCACCGAGGTGTCACTGAGCAGCACGATGGTCACGGCCGCAGTGCGCGGGGCGTTGGGACCCGCGCACTTGCATCTGCTGCACACACGCGCAGCCGAGATCGCTTGGGGAGAAGGTGAACGGCTTTTCCACCTTGCCGCTGCCAGCACCACCCATGACGAGGACCTCGCCGCCGAACTCGTTGCGTACGCATCACTACGAGCATCCGACGGCGCGTGGTCGGAAGTCGCCGACGCCATGGTCACGGCAAGCCGTCTCACCACGGCCCGAACCGAACACGAGGACCGACTGCTCCGCGGAGTCGACGCGCTTACCGGATCGGGTGACATCCCCCGCGCCGTGGTCTTCGTGCCGGAGATCGAGAGTATTTCGCGCGGGCCTCTCCGCGACGCCGTCCTCGGCTACCTCGCCATCCATAGAGGGCGACCGACCGAGGCCGCCGATCTTCTGACCAGAGCGTGGGACAGCTGCAGCGTGGATCGTGAGCCAGGCATCGCTGCGATGATCGCCCAACGAATGGTCCTGCATTCTCTGGCTCGGCTCGATGGCACGGCGCTCGTCGAGTGGGTTGACCGCGCAGTCGAATTGGTGGGCCCTTCTGATCCCGCAGCAGTGGAGTCCGAAGCGATCAAGGGTCTCGGGCTCGGCGCTACCGGAAGAACCGAGAATGCGCTCGCGGCATACGCCGAACTCTCCGATCGTGTCCGCCCCGGAGCCCAAGCACAGCGCTTCCAGATGGGACGCGGATGGCTCGAGCTTGCGTTGGACCACCCGGAGTCCGCTAGACGCGACCTCGAAAGCGCGGTGTCCACAGAGTTTTCCAGTGGTTCGGCAAGAATCTCACTGTGGGCACAGGCCTGGCTCGCCCGCACTCAATTCGCTCTCGGCGCCTGGGACGAAGCGCTCTCGACCGTCGAGGGCGCCGGTGCCGAGGTGGATCGGTTCGAGATCGAGATCATCCGGCCGTTGGTCCACTGGTCGGGAGCACAGATTCACGCTCTGCGCGGCAACTGGGAACTGGCCCGTGACCATGTGCGACGTGCGTACGCCGGCATTCACGCCTACGAAATCATGTATGTTCCTGCACTTCTCGCCAGGGCCCAGGTTGCCGAGGCCGCCGCCGACTACGCCGAAGTTCTGGTGGCGCTGGCTCCGCTCACCTCGAGCAAGGCGCAACAATGGCTCGACGAGCCGGGCTTCTGGCCGTGGGTCGATCTCTACGCCAATGCATTGGTCATGGTCGGGCGAGCTGATGATGCCGACGCCTTTCTGCAACCACACGAGCAGACCGCACGACGTCGGGAGCACCGCTCAGCTGCGGCACGTCTCGGCTACGTTCGCGGCCGGATCCACGGCGCACGGGGCGAACTCGACTTGGCAAGAGAAAGTTTCGATGCTGCACTACTCGGCATCGAGACGCTGCCGCTCCCCTACGACCGAGCCCGAATCAATTTTGCCTACGGCCAAACTCTCCGCCGGGCCGGGAAACGCGCGGAGGCCGACGTCGTCCTCCGCGCCGCCCGCGAGCTGTATCACTCGTTGGGCGCCGCTACTTACGTCGAGCGCTGCGAGCGCGAACTCCGCGCGGGCGGGTTGAACCTCTCGCGGACGGAGAAGGGAATCACCGACCTGACCCCGCAAGAACGAGCCGTCGCCGACCTTGTCGCAGCGGGCAAGTCCAACAAGGAAGCTGCCGGCGAATTGTTCCTCTCCGTCAAGACCATTCAATATCATCTCACGCGCGCGTACGCGAAACTCGGACTGCGATCACGGAGCGAACTCGCGGCTTTGTTCCGCGACCGAGGGCTTTCGGATCCGCATCAGGAGAACTGAGAACATGCCGGACACTACGACGACCGCGCCCGTTCGCGTCGTCACCGAGCCACTCCCCCAACCGCTCTACGGCCCGAAGCGGGTCTTGCGCGACTTCGGCGGAACGTCCATTGCCAACGGAATCATCGGCATCGTCTTCTCGGCCACCGGGCCGGTGGCGGTCATTCTCGCTGCGGGGTTGGCGGGTGGACTGAGTCAAGCCCAATTGGCCTCTTGGCTTTTCGGTGCCTTCTTCGTCAACGGCATTCTCACCATCACGGCTTCCTGGCTGTACCGGCAGCCGCTGGCCTTCTTCTGGACGATTCCCGGAACCGTTGTCGTCGGAGCGTCGTTGGAGCATCTGCCGTGGGAGCAAGTGCTCGGAGCGTTCTTCGCGACCGGCGCCCTGATCTTGATGTTGGGATTGACAGGGTGGGTCACACCGATCATGGCCGCATTACCCTTGCCCATCGTAATGGCAATGGTGGCAGGCGTTTTCCTTCATTTCGGAACGGATTTGGTCGAAGCGCCTGCCCACGACGCGGTGATTGCCCTGCCGATGATCGCCACCTTTGTCGCTCTGAGCGTGTTCGCCAAGCTGGGAAGATTCGTTCCGCCCGTTCTCGGCGCGTTGATTGTCGGCGTGGTCGTGATACTCGCGGCCGGAAGATTCAACTCCGCCGGCGACGCGCACGAGTGGCTGGCGCATCCGATGCTGACCACGCCAACCTGGTCTTGGCAGGCGATGATCGAACTGGTTGTACCGCTGGCGATCACAGTCGTCGTCGTGCAGAACGGCCAAGGAATCGCAGTCCTCCGCGCAGCGGGTCATCAACCGCCGATCGGGGCAGCAACGGTTGCCTGCGGTGTGTTCTCTCTCGTGAACGCGGCGGTGGGTTGTGTCTCGACGTGCCTTACCGGGCCGACGAACGCATTGCTCACGGCGTCGGGAGAGCGGACACGCCAATACACCGCCGGAATCTTCTGCGGCTTACTCGCCGTCGTCTTCGGACTGTTCGCCCCGACTTTCGTCGCGATGATGTTGGGAACTCCGACGGCATTCATCGTCACTCTGGGTGGTCTGGCCATGCTCAAGGCCTTACAGGGAGCCTTCGTGACCGCATTCGGCGGGAAATTCACCTTCGGCGCTTTGATCGCGTTCCTCGTGACGATCTCCGACATCGAACTACTCAATATCGGAGCCGCTTTCTGGGGACTCGTCTTCGGGGTCATCGCCTCGCGCATGCTCGAACGAGCCGACTACACCTGACATGCGAATATTCGCATACTCGACTTTGACAATCATTTACATTAAGCAGTAGATCTATACCCATGCACCTCAACACCCGCATGTCGCGGCGCCTCACCCTTGCCACATCAGTAGGCCTCTCACTCGCCCTCGTTACGGGTTGCTCGTCCGACAACAAGGACTCCGCCCAGTCCGAAACCACGACCACGACGTCGGCCGCACCAACCGAACAGGCCTCGGCAACACCACGTCTCGCCGTGTCGTACGACGGCGGCGTCCTGGTGCTGGATGCAACTTCCCTCGACGTGGTCGGCGAGACCGAGATCGACGGCTTCACCCGACTCAACCCGGCCGGCGACGGTCGCCACGTCATGATCTCTGCCGGCGAAGCATTCAAGGTGCTCGACACCGGCACGTGGTCTTCGGCTCACGGTGATCATTCTCATTACTACACAGCCGATCCCGCGATGTCCGAGGTCGAGTTCGCAGCCAACGAGCCCGGACACGTCGTACGCCATGCCGGAAAAACCGTTCTCTTCAACGACGGCTCGGGACTCGTCGAGATCTTCGATCCGGCGCAGTTGGCAAAACGCCAACCCCGCGTCGAGACGTACACCACGCCAGAACCCCATCACGGCGTTGCGGTCGCACTTGCCGACGGCAGCCTGTTGACGACCATCGGAAATTCGGAGTCCCGCAACGGCATTGCCATCCTCGATGCCGACCGCAAGGAAATCCTGCGCAACGAACAGTGCCCCGGTGTCCACGGCGAAGCAGTCGCTGCCGGCGAAGCCATCGTGCTGGGCTGCCAGGACGGGTTGCTCGTGTACAAGAACGGAGCGATCACCAAGGTCCAGAGTCCGGATGCATACGGCCGCATCGGAAATCAGGCAGGCTCAGAGGAGTCGGACATCGTGCTGGGTGATTACAAGACCGACAAGGACGCCGAACTCGAACGTCCGCAACGGGTCTCGCTGACCAACACGACGACGTCCGAACTCAAGCTCGTCGACCTCGGCACCAGCTACACCTTCCGCTCACTCGGCCGCGGACCACACGGAGAGGCACTGGTGCTCGGCACCGACGGCGCCATCCACGTCATCGACCCGAACACCGGCGTCGTCACCAAGAAGATCGCCGTCATAGACGCATGGACCGAGCCCACCAAATGGCAAGAGCCCAGGCCCGCGCTCTTCGTAGAAGATCACACCGCTTACGTCACCGACCCAGCGTCGAAGAAGTTGATCGCAGTCGACCTCGAGGACGGCAGCATCCTGACCGAGACCACTCTCGATCACGCCCCCAACGAATTGACCGGTGTCACCGGCTGATTCAGATCCTCACCTCAGGCCCCCATCTCACACCGAGATGAGGGCCTGAGCCGTTCCCGTGCTTCGCCTACTGACCAGGGAATCTCATACCCAGGCAATCCCCGAGGTGCTACGACGCGCACCTCAGAGAATCGAAGCCGTTGTCGCCAGCTCTGCTGGAGCCGAGCGATGAGCAGGACCACGATTGACCGCGGCACAAGTCAGCATGGAATAACTCCGTGTGGAGGTTCGTTGGAGATGGTGTCGGTGTTCGGTTCTTTGCCCCGGGTACCACCCCAGAATTGCCACTTCGAGTAGCCACTTGCCGAGAGGCGCAAGACGGGCACCGACGCGCTGGAGCCGCTGGACACCTTTTGGTGCCAGCGGCTTTGTCGTCTGAATGATCAGGCCGGGTTTTCGCCGGCAGCGACGTCGAGGATCCACGTCACCCCGAACGCATCGGTGAGCATGCCGAAACCGGGGCTCCACGCCGCGGCGGCAAGACCCTCGATGATCGATGCACCAGCAGAGAGTTCGGCCCAGTAGTTCTGCACCTCTTCGAGGGTTTCACCGCGAACCGAGACGAAGAACGGTTGGTCGGTGATCGTGGTGCCGTTCTCGCGGTGTGTCGAGCCTGCGTTGCCGGCCGAGCCGCCCGACTGTCCAGGGATGTCGTATGCCATCACACAGAAGCCGTCCTCTGTCTCCACCTGGCCGAACACGACGTTCTCAGCGCCGGGCACCTCCTTGGGCATCCCGAAGTCGCCGTAGGTTGCGATCGTGACCTGGCCACCGAAGACGGACTGGTAGAACTCCAGAGCCGCGCGGGCGTCTCCGCGGAAGTTGAGGTGGGTCGTTGTCTTGATGCTCATGTCTGCTCCTGGTACGAACGTCGCTCGGGTTTTCCCTGACAACGTCGACTCTCACAGCCGTATAGGACTGTTTTCGTCCTAGACTCGTCGTAGTCTCACCGCATGGCGACCACCACTCGACTCTTGAATCTGCTGTCCCTCTTGCAGACGAGACGCGACTGGCCGGGCGCTCTACTCGCCGAGCGGCTCGACATCAGCCATCGCACGGTCCGCCGCGATATCGACCGGCTCAGGGAGATGGGTTACCGCATTGCGGCGACCATGGGCCCGGACGGCGGATACCGACTCGACGCCGGCAGCGAGCTGCCACCCCTGCTGTTCGACGACGATCAGGTCATCGCACTGGCAGTTGCGCTGCAGGCGGCGACGCTGACCGGCGTCGGTATCGAAGAGGATGCGGTTCGAGCGTTGACCACTGTGCGGCAAGTGATGCCGTCGCGTCTGCGCCATCGCCTCGACGCGCTCAGTTTCACCACGATTTCGGCCGGTTCCGGCGACGCAGACTCCGTGTCCCCTGAGGTGCTCGTAGCGATTTCCGCTGCAGTCCGCGGTCGCGAGGTGTTCCGCTTCGATTACTCGAACGACCACTCAACCGACAACAGCGAAATAACACCCCCGCGCCGAGTGGAGCCGCATCATCTGGTGACCTCCAAGCGTCGCTGGTACCTCGTCGCGTGGGATCTCGCGCGAGACGACTGGCGAATCTTCCGCGCCGATCGCATCACCCCACGCACCCCGAACGGTCCCCGGTTCACGCCGAAGGAAATCCCCGGCGGCGACGTCAGCGAATACGTGTCCGCGCGCTTCAAAGGATCGGAACATATCAACAATTGGCCGTGCCACGGCAAGGTCGTTCTCCATCGACCAGCCAGTTATGTTCTTCCCTTTGTCGGGGACGGCATCGTCGAAGATCTTGGCCCCGAGCAGTGCAGTCTCGAAGCCGGATCATGGTCTTGGACGGCGCTGGCAGCCTCCTTCAACCGATTCGACACCGACATCGATGTCGTCGGCCCGCCAGAACTTACCCACGCTTTCGCGCAACTCGCCGCCCGCAACGCCGCGACTGCTGAGAGTTAGTCAGTCGTCTCGAATGAGATCCAGGTCTCCAACGCAACCGAGCGCCCGCGGGTTCGTGATAGCTTTCAAGTCCTCAGAGGACCTGAGGACTTGAAGACCTGAACGAAGGGATGCCCAAGGAGATGAAGAAGGGGCAAGTTGCATTTCTCACCGGCACACACGTCGTGAACGATCTGTACCAGGGGGCTGTGCCTGCGCTGTTGCCGTTCATGATGCTCGAACGCGGATATTCCTATTCCGCGGTCGCCGGAATCACGCTCGCCGCGACCGGACTATCCAGTGTCGTGCAACCTGCATTCGGCATGCTGGTCGATCGAAAGAGCCGAAACTGGCTGGTACCCACAGGTTTTGTGACGGCCGCAGCAGGCATTGTCGTGGCAGCGATGAGCACCACCTACATCGTCACTTGGCTGGCAATTGCCGTGGCCGGCATCGGCATCGCCGCATACCATCCTCCCGCCACAAATTTGGCACGCGCGACTGGAGGTCATTCACAGAAAGCCATGAGCGTGTTCTCCGTGGGCGGTACGTTGGGCGCCTCGCTGGC
Source organism: Rhodococcus sp. C3V (assembly GCF_029269915.1). Lineage (NCBI taxonomy): Bacteria > Bacillati > Actinomycetota > Actinomycetes > Mycobacteriales > Nocardiaceae > Rhodococcus > Rhodococcus sp. C3V. The sequence goes on along the minus strand of NZ_JARJBE010000001.1, from coordinate 2,123 downwards.
GCCACCGTTTGTCACGCTCGTGGTTGGCTCACTCGGTTTGTCCGGCGGCTATCTACTCGCAGTTCCTGCAGTGGTGGCGGCTATTTGGTGGATGGTCGCCCAGTCGCGATCGGCCAACACGGGTGCGGCCGAGTCAGCCCAGTCGTTGAGTGCGCAACTGGCAGCGAACGGTCCCGTGTCAGACGATTGGCGCTCGTTCACACGACTCGTGCTGGTAACGGTCTGTTGGTCAATTCCGTACGTGACCACTCTGTCGTTGGTCTCACCGTTCGTGCTCAACGCACTGAACGGATCGTCCTCGAGCGCTGCAATCGTGTTGTCCTCCTTCACATTGGCAGGAGCGGCCGGAACGCTACTGGGAGGAGTCCTCGCGGACCGTCGTGGTCGACGCGCATCCATCCGACTCGGCTACCTGCTTGCGGTACCTTCACTGGCGCTGCTCGCTGCCGCTCCGAACGTTGCAGTTGCCGAATTGGGAATCGTCTGTCTCGGATTTGCTATGTTCCTGCCCTTCGCGCCACAGGTGACATTGGCGCAGGACTACCTACCGAATCGCCCCGGCACAGCAAGTGGGGTGACGCTCGGACTCGCGATGTCCGTGGGAGGCATCGCATCTCCGCTGTTCGGCTACCTGGCAGATCACTTCGGACCGCGCATGGCGATCGGGGCGACAACTGCAGTGCTGTTCGTCGGCGCCGTCATCGCATTCACCTTGCGCGATCGACGCCTCGACCCGGAAGACGAGACGGAGCGCGAACTGGACGTCATCGCCCTTCGATAAACCGAAAGACGGCCCCGTAGTCTGAAGATTCATCGGAGGACATGAAGTATTACTCGGTGAGCCGCTCCATTGCGGTTCACCGAGTCAGTCAGGAGCAGTCACATGGCAGTGCGCCAGATCAAGCAGCAGTCGCTGGTACAGAAAGCCGCGGACGAACTTGCGCGCCTCATCGGCGACGGCGAGTGGCCGGTCGGGACCAAAATCCCGAACGAACAGGATCTGAGCACACTCCTCGGAGTCGGGCGTTCGACCGGCAGAGAGGCCGTTCGCGCACTGATTGCGTCAGGCCAGCTCTACTCGCATCAAGGGTCCGGCACCTACGTCATGTCCTCGACACCGGTCACAGAACTCGAGCGAGAACTCAAACGCTCGGACCGCCGCGAAGTCTACGAAGTACGCAGACTTCTGGAAGTGGAAGCGGGCCGCCTGGCTGCCATGCGCCGGACTTCCGCCGACGTCGATCTGTTACAGGCAGCACTCGAAGCCCGTGAAAATGCTTCGACACCAACAGAATTTGTCGACGCTGACATGGAACTACATCGCGCCGTGGTGAATGCTGCGCACAACAGCGTGTTGTCGATGGTGTTCGATTCATTCATCGAAACGCTCCGCAACTCGGCCCTCGACGTGATCACCGACGTCGCGGCGCGAGACCCCGAATCGATCGACGACGAAGCCGCTGCCCACCGAGATCTAGTGGAAGCCATCGTCGCGGGTGATGCCGACGCTGCCAGCGCGGCAACGCGCAGGAACATGGACGGGCTCGACTGACCCTCTCTATCGTTGTCAGGCATGACGTCCACATCGCTCCCTCCACGGGGTCTCCGGATCGGCCTGTCCGCCATCGCGTGGCTAAACCTGCTCTCTGCGCTCGCAGGAATGGCGGGCCTGACGATCGGCGGCGGGATGGGCCTGCCTCCTGAGTGGATCGAGGGAACCGTCTTCCCTTCATATTTCTGGCCCGGAATCCTCCTCGGCGTTGTCGTCGGAGGCATCCAGGCCGCCGCGCTCTTCGCTCAGCACAACAGGTTCCGTCTGACGTGGGGCCTGCACGCGGCCGCCGGCCTGACCATGATGATCTGGATCTTCGTCGAGATCGCCATCGTTCTCGCCTGGTCGCCGCTGCAGGGCATCTTCTTCACCACCGGACTAGTCCAGACGATCCTCGCCGTTCTCGCACTCGGCGCCTGGCCTCACCCCTTCCTCCAACGAGTCGAGTAATGACGGAACCTGTTCTCGAACAACAGAATCACGACGGCCGGGCCCACCTCACCTTCTCGAAAAAGCCCTTGACTCGAAAGTATGTTCGAGTATGATGGGAGGTGGAACGGGGGGTTCTCAT